>NZ_CP139992.1:2400000-3000000 GCF_034424155.1 Hafnia alvei
ATTAATTGGCCAAATCCTGACCATGAATATTCTCCGTATTCAGGCTTTCTGGAGTAACCATCGACTGCGTAGCCGTAACAATGTACTTAACTTCCTGCTCCATCGACAGCTACGCTTAACCAGCGTGATTTCCAGCATTCGTCGGATGCTGGTGAATTGGCCCGATCGCCCGGAGGTTTTGCAAGACGTATTACGAGACATCATAAAAGAACTGCAGGATCCCGAGACAAACAAATATCGTTTAGCCAAAATTCTCAGCCGTATTTATCCGCAGGATCCAAGCGATTATCGGCTACGCACGTTTTATCTACGCCTACGTTATTTCTGCTGGCTTTATCTGCAAGGTAGCCGCTGGATACGCCACGTCGAAAACTCAACGCCAGAAGATAGTTTTTCACCGCCAAAGGTTCACAGTATCGCACGGCACACGGACAGTATGGAGTCGGCCTATAATGCCCTGCGCACTTTCGTGGTCATCATTATCGGCTGCGCGTTCTGGATGAGTACTCAATGGGATGAGGGCGCTGGCGCATTAACCATTACAGCCATTACCTGTGTGCTTTATTCCACATCCGCATCCCCCATGACGAGCCTAACCACCTTGTTTAAAGCGATGGTGCTGCTGTCTATTGGTTGCTATCTGGCAAAATTTGGGTTGATGATTCAAATCGACGATTTCTGGGTATTTTGCGCATTCCTACTGCCGGTTCTGCTCACCATGCAGTTGCTCAAACTACAAAATCCCAAAACAGCGGCGCTGTGGGGACAGCTGATTGTCTTTATGGGCTCATTTTTGTTAGTAACCAACCCACCAGAATATAATTACAGCAGCTTCGTAAACGATAACATCGCGAAGATTTGTGGTGTTTTGCTGGCCGCCGTAGCATTTCAGATTTTGCGTCCAAGCTCTGATAAACGTAAAAGCCGCCGAATCATTCGAGCTCTGCGCCTAGATTTTATGGATCAGATAAGCCGTCATCCTCAACAAGATGAAAGCCAGTTCGAGTCACGGATTTATCATCGAATCAGCCAGCTCAACCAAAGCAAGGATGAAGTGTCGCGTATTTGGGTGCTGCGTTGGGGCGTGGTCTTACTCAATTGTAGCCATATTGTTTGGCAACTCCGTGAATGGCAGACGCGTTCCGATCCGCTTTCAGCGGTTCGCGACGTTTGCATACACTGCTTGAAAGGGATCATGACGGAGAAAGGCGTTCAGCATGAGTCGCTCGATGGAACCTTAGCTGAACTGTTAAGGATTAGCGATGTACTGTCTCGTCATCCTGACCAAAGCGGCCGTGATTTAGCCGGTCTGGTGTGGCGCTTATATTGTTCTTTATCACAGTTGCAGCAGAGTGTGGTACCAACGGTGGCAAATAAGGCCTGAAATATCAGAACAACGAGGGTTGTTCCGGCGAGTTAATTTGTTCGGCATTATCGTTGCGCCGCTGACGTAAAAAGCGTTGGCGGCACAAACGCAGTACATCACGTTTTTGTGGATCGCTCAGTTTCATCCAGCCAAACCGCTCTTCTCGGCTACGCATACAGCCGCGGCAATAACCCCGCTCATCCGCCTGGCATATACCTCGACACGGGCTGGGAATTTCAAAAAACTCAAGCTGCTGGGCCACAATATACCTCCTGCTTACCATCCTAAGTGAAGACGCAAACAAGGAACTGAGCAAATCAATTTCTAGTTAATATTCTGTATCTTTATATGTCTGGAAGTAATTCCGCAAGCAGAGCATGGCCTGTCGGCTCTTTTCTGTATGCACTCTCTCAAGCGTTAGCGCATGCAGCTTAAGCGGCGTTGGTCGCCATTCCGGTAATAACACTACCAGATCGCCTCTTTGCAGCTCATGGCTGATTTCATACAGCGGCTGCACTGAGATCCCTAATCCCTCCAAGGTAAATGCGCGCAACACATTCATGCTACTACTGCCGGTGGCGATATCGGGTAAACGAATTTTACACGTCTCCCCGCTGCGTTTTTGTAAGGTGATTGACGTCGGAATCGCATCGTTGGTATTGATCAGCCATTGATGCTGCGTCAATTCATGCGGCGCCTCAGGTATCCCGCTGCGATTTAAATAACGCGGCGATGCACATAACACCATCGGCCACGTTGCGAGCGGATGAGCAATATAAGACGCGTCATCCAGTTGTCGATTGACCCGCAAAGCAATATCCGCGCGAACCTCAATTAAATTGATAATTTCATCGTTAGCTAAGATCCGCAGGCTCAGCTTAGGATGCGCCTGCAATAATGGAGCAAGTGCCTGCGCAAGCGGCGTTCCACCAAGCCCTATCGTTGTGGCAATGCGCAACTCACCGACCAACGTATCGCGCATTTCGGCCAATCGTTGCTCTGCCTGACTCGCCTCATTCAACATAGCTTTGCAGCCAGGGTAAAATGCCGCGCCTGCATCGGTGAGCGTGAGTTTTCGCGTCGAACGATGCAGCAGCGTTACCCCGAGATCTTGCTCCAGCGTTCGCATATGTTGACTCACTGCGGAAGCGCTCATGCCTAAACGTCGCCCCGCCGCACTCAATGAGCCTTCCGCGACAACAACGGCAAAGACCGCCATACGATTAAGTTTATCCATCGAATTACGCCCTTCATCTTGAAGTTTTACTTAAAGAAGTTAGTGGCAATATGCCACTTATCAGCCATGCTGTTAAGGCTTAAAGTTTCTCTATCGCAACCAATATCGCAACCAATGTTGAAAAAGGAATGAATGATGAAACTCGCTATTATCGGTGCAACAGGTTTTGTGGGTCGTGTGGCTGTTCACGAAGCGTTGGCTCGGGGTCATGAAGTGACCGCCATCGCGCGTCATACCAAAGATTTACCCACTAACAGCCATTTGCATATTGCACTTGGCGACGTGACCGACATTGATTGGCTAGCACAAACGTTGAAAGGCGTAGATGCCGTAATTAGCGCCTTTAACCCTGGTTGGACCGATCCCGATTTGTATGCCAACTTTGTCAAAGGCAGCAATGCTATTTTGAAAGCGGTCGAAAAATCAGGTGTGAAACGCTTCTTGGTCGTTGGTGGCGCGGGGAGCCTTGAAGTTGCGCCTGGCGTTGAGCTGATCGATACCCCACAGTTCCCCGCAGAGATCCGCCCTGGCGCGCAAGGTGCTCGCGAGCTACGCGACGCTTTACGTGCAAGTAGCTCACTGGATTGGACGGTATTATCCCCTGCGGCCATGCTGGCACCGGGTCAACGTACCGGCAACTTCCGTTTGGGTACAACGTCATTGCTGATGAACGGTGATGCGCCGGCCAATATTTCCGTCGAAGACCTTGCCGTTGCCATTCTGAATGAAATTGAACAACCACAATTTATTAAGCAGCAATTCACAGCCGCTTACTAAGCCACAATTCCCTCCAAATTCCTCTTTCTCACGGACAGCAATACGCTGTCCGTGAGCGTTTTGTTATCTATAACCGCCTATAATTACTGCATTTAAAATTATTTCTTCACAAACTATCTTCGCTTGCATTGACTTAGACCAACTGGTCTATTAGTCTTTGCCCAAGCCTCGCTATCACGTTTTACCCACGACTAACGAGCAAACCTAAACTTCGTCGCGCAAGATAATGCGCAACAACTGCAACAGGATTGACTATGAAAATCGAAAAGTTATTCACACCAGTCACCGTTGGTGACGTTACTCTACCTAATCGCGTTTTCATGGCTCCGCTGACGCGTTTGCGCAGCACAGAACCGGGTGATATCCCAACGCCGCTGATGGGCGAATATTACAACCAGCGCGCAGGCGCAGGTTTGATCATTACCGAGGCCACACAGGTTTCATTCCAAGCCAAAGGTTACGCCGGTGCTCCAGGATTACATACGCCAGAGCAGCTAGCCGCATGGAAAAAAATTGTGTCTGGCGTCCATCAGCACGGCGGGCATATTGCCGTGCAGCTGTGGCACGTGGGCCGCATTTCTCATAATAGCCTCCAGCCAAATCAACAGGCTCCGGTTGCGCCTTCTGCGATTGCCGCCGATACCCGCACCACCGTACGTGATGAAAATGGTCACTGGGTACGCGTACCTTGCTCAGAACCACGCGCCTTAGAAACCAGTGAAATTTCAGGCATCGTTAACGATTTCCGCCATGCGGTAAGCCTTGCGAGCCAAGCCGGCTTTGATCTGGTTGAACTGCACGCCGCACATGGCTATTTGCTGCATCAATTCATGTCACCGGCTTCGAACCACCGTACCGATCAATACGGTGGCAATATTGAAAATCGTGCACGTTTAACGCTGGAAGTGGTTGATGCTGCAATTGCCGAATCTGGCGCAGGTCGCGTTGGGATCCGTATTTCGCCATTGGGCCCGTTCAATGGTCTGGACAATGGTGAAGATCAAGAAGAAGCAGCGCTTTACCTGATCGGCCAACTTAACCAACGTAAAATTGCATACCTGCATATTTCTGAACCAGATTGGGCGGGCGGTAAACCTTATTCTGAGGCATTCCGTCAGGCGGTTCGCAAACAGTTTAGCGGTGTCATTATCGGTTCAGGCGGTTACAACGCTGAAAAAGCCGAAACGTTGCTGAATCAAGGTCTCATTGACGCGGTGGCTTTTGGCCGTAACTTTATCGCTAACCCTGATTTGGTCGAGCGCTTAGAGAAAAAAGCCCCACTGAATACGCCACATCCAGAAACCTTCTACGGCGGTGACGCCAAAGGCTATACCGATTATCCAACGCTGTAATAGTCATACCTTGGCATAGCTGCCAACCCTCTGACCGCCTCCACTCGGCCAGAGGGTTTTTTATTTACCGCAGCGGCGATTAATCAGGGGCTTTTATTGATCGCTGAAAGTAGGCTGTTACAATGTGTCTACATCCTGTCGCTATTCCAATAGCGAAGCCTTGTCATCAAGGCCATTCTAATTTCAGAGGAAAATTATGCGTTTACTTCATACCATGCTGCGTGTTGGTCACCTGCAACGCTCAATCGACTTCTATACCAACGTTTTAGGCATGCGTCTGCTACGTACCAGTGAAAACGAAGAGTATAAATACTCTCTCGCGTTCGTCGGTTACAGCGATGAAAGCGTAGGTTCCGTTATTGAACTGACCTATAACTGGGGCGTAGACAGCTACGACATGGGCACCGCATTTGGCCATTTGGCATTAGGCGTTGATGATGTTGCGGCAACCTGTGAAAACATCCGCAAAGCGGGTGGCAAAGTCACGCGTGAAGCTGGCCCCGTTAAAGGTGGTAATACTATTATCGCTTTTGTTGAAGATCCTGATGGCTACAAAATCGAACTGATCGAAAACAAACAGGCGGGTGCGGGCTTAGGGAATTAATTTCCCTCCCTTCGGGATAAATCCCGACCGTTTTGCTTAAAAATCCAGCGAACGCATAGCCGTTCGCTTTTTTATGTTTGGCCTGAATGAGAGTCGCCCCACGTTTGCTGACTGCAAACTGCAAAAAAATTTGCCATAATGCGCGCTGCATTCCATAGACCAGAAGTTGAACATGGCTGAAACCACCAATCTTAATACGCTGAGCGCGCGCTTTCGCGGGTTCTATCCTGTTGTCATTGATGTCGAAACTGCGGGTTTTGATGCCAACACCAACGCGCTACTTGAAATTGCGGCAGTCACGTTACGTATGACTGACGATGGATGGTTAGAGCCACATGAAACACTTCATTTCCACGTTGAGCCTTTTGTTGGCTCCGTTCTTGTTCCAGAGGCTCTGGCATTCAACGGTATTGATCCTGAAAATCCATTGCGTGGCGCGGTGAGCGAATACGAAGCCCTGCATGCTATTTTCAAAGCAGTTCGCAAAGGCATTAAAGATCAGGACTGTAATCGTGCGGTAATCGTTGCGCATAACGCGCACTTCGATCATTCATTTGTGATGGCCGCAGCAGAACGTGCTGGTTTAAAACGTAACCCATTCCATCCGTTTGCCACCTTTGATACTGCCGCGCTAAGCGGTTTGGTATTAGGACAAACCGTGCTTGCAAAAGCCTGTATTGCCGCCGATATTCCTTTTGATAGCACTCAGGCTCACTCTGCGCTGTATGATACAGAGCAAACCGCAACGCTGTTTTGTGAGTTGGTAAACCGCTGGAAACGTATGGGTGGATGGCCATTGCCAACACCTGCACCAGAAGAAGCCACCGAATAATCCACCGCTCTTGCTTACTGAACATCGAGTCGGTGTAAGATTTTTTGTTTATAAGTTAACGCGATAAATAATAAAGGCGCCCTTAGGCGCCTTTTATTTTGCTCACAATAATCATCAACGATTACTGTTCTTCCTGTGCAGGATGCTTCGCCGCAGTCTCTTTAATCAGCTGCTGCAATTCGCCAGCGCGGTACATCTCAATGATGATGTCACAGCCGCCAACCAGTTCACCCTCGACCCACAGCTGTGGGAAGGTTGGCCAGTTCGCATATTTTGGCAGTTCAGCACGAATATCTGGATTTTGCAGAATATCTACATAGGCAAAACGCTCACCACAGGCTGACAATGCCTGAACTGCTTGCGCAGAGAAGCCACAGCTTGGCAATTTAGGTGAGCCTTTCATGTACAAAATAATCGGGTTTTCAGCCAGTTGGCGCTGAATTTTTTCAATGGTGGTCATTGTCATTTTAGTTTACTTCCTCTAGCCAGTGTTATGCCTACAGCATGCAAGTGCATATCGAATTATTGTACTGGATTGTACCGAGTGTCGCTCTGAGAAAAAAACGCCATCTTTTGTGTGGCTATTATCTGATTTTCAACACACCGTCACAGCGTAAGCTCAGTTTAATCTAAAAACGTGCTATGCTATATCCGTTTTGCACATGATCAGATATGCAGCGTTTTGTGAATAAAACAGCATCTGATTCAATCATCGTAACATTTAGTCACAAAGAGAATATAAATAGCAGAAATGAATGCTGTTTTGTTGCGGCTGTTTATTTAATACTGTTTGCCATGTTTTTTGCTTGGGACAAAGCCTGGAACCTATCGATGCGTCTATATATCGCGCTCTTTGTTCTGCTGTTTACACAGCTATTTGCTAATGCAGCGAATGCCTCTCCGGGGCATAAAGTCGTTGCCGATCAGCGAAAGTCGCATGTGACAAGTAGCGAATCTGCCGATCGTAAAAAACGAAAACCAGCCACCAGCAAAAAAGAAAAAGCAGCGACGCCTACAACGACAGCCAAAAATAAAAAATCGTTAGAACAAAAGAGCAAAACGACTAAAAAATCAGCGACAACTCAGCCTAGCGCTCTCGCTACTAAGTTTGCCAAAAATAGAGAAGTCGCGCGCAATAAAGCAAATAGCAAAAAAATAGATAAAGCGGTACTAGCATCTATTTCTAACCCTAAGACAAAATCCAGCGCCAAGAAAAGCGGCTCACATTCCACCGCTACGTTGGCTCGCGTAAGTAATAAAAAAACCTATGGCCGCCAGCGCGGTGAATTGAATAGCCATGGCAGAAGCAGCAAAGGTGAATTAGCCAAGCTCAAGCTGAATCAAAACAATATTGAAATCGTTGATGGCAAACCCATTCGTCTGAGTCCTCAGCATAAAAAGCGTTACCAGCATGCTAAGCAAACGGCGATGAATAAGCTGATGAATCAGGTAGGAAAACCGTATCGTTGGGGTGGTGCTTCACCAAGCACAGGCTTCGATTGCAGTGGATTGGTTTATTACGCCTATCAGGATTTACTGAGCATCAAGATCCCTCGTACCGCCAATGAAATGTATCATCTGCGTGATGCGGCTCCGGTGAAAAAAACAGAGCTACAAAAAGGCGACTTGGTCTTCTTCCGTATTAATAATCGGGGTGCCGCCGACCATGTGGGTGTTTATATGGGTGAGGGCAAATTCATTCAGTCACCTCGCACCGGCGAACAAATTCGGATCAGCTATTTAGATAACGATTATTGGCAAGGACACTACGTTGGCGCTCGCCGCGTGATGACGCCAAAAACGATTCGTTAATAGCAGAAGATCATTGTTAAACAGATTTATGGTAGGGATTCATTGCATTTTATGATAATCCCTATCATTTAGATTTACCCCGTCTTTGTATTATCCCCTCCCCTTATTTTATGTTCTGTGGCCGTTTTGAACGAATGGTGCACAAATCGCCAATTGATAACCAAAAACAAAAATTTTGCCTGTTATTAGATTCAAAACTTGCTAAAATCGATCCCCATAACAAGAGCACAACAAGATCGTTTCAATTTTAAAAACCCGCTCACTGACATTAACGTTGGTGTGATGCATGAAACATAAAACACTTACGTGTAACTGTTTCATTGCAAAATAGAGCAATAATAGGAGAGAGCAATGTCTTTTGAATTACCTGCATTACCATACGAAAAAAACGCACTCGAACCGCACATCTCCGCAGAAACCTTGGAATACCACTACGGTAAGCATCACAATACCTATGTGGTAAACCTGAACAACCTGATCAAAGGCACTGAGTTCGAAGGTAAATCACTGGAAGAGATCATCAAGACCTCTACTGGCGGTATCTTCAACAACGCCGCTCAGGTTTGGAACCACACCTTCTACTGGCATTGCCTGTCACCAAAAGGTGGCAACGCACCAACTGGCGCCGTGGCTGAAGCCATTAACAAAGCGTTTGGTTCATTTGATGCATTCAAAGAAGAACTGACTAAATCTGCCATTGGCAACTTCGGTTCTGGTTGGACTTGGCTGGTTAAAAAAGCAGACGGTTCTTTGGCGATTGTAAACACCTCAAACGCTGCAACTCCACTGACCAACGGTGACAAACCACTGCTGACCGTGGACGTTTGGGAACACGCCTACTACATCGACTATCGCAACGCGCGTCCTAAATATCTGGAGAACTTCTGGGCTCTGGTAAACTGGGAATTCGTGGCGAAAAACTTGGCATAAGTTTGCTGAGTGACGTACATGAAAAAGGCGGTCAACTGACCGCCTTTTGTTTTAGCCATGTTAATGGCTATCGATAAAAAACTTAGCGATAAATCAATGTAGCGCAGCAACAAAACTAAAGATAACAATCACAGCCAGTGCTGCGACCGTTGTCATTAGAGAATATTTCAGATCGGTTTCCATTTCTTCTTCTCCCGCATTTCGTTATCAGATCAATTTTGATTATACATAAACACTTGCATAAAGTGTGTGAAATCATTTTCACATACCTTAAATGGGATCGCACGCAGTAAAACTTTCGATTATTCTTTCTGTTAACACACAATTTTGACTTCCCCTTTTGCATTTTATAGGCCAAAATTTACGGTTTACTGCTACGTATCAGCTTTCATAACGTAAAAGAATAGGCTGGCGCTTGATATATCCGCATATTCCTCTCTTTGATGCGATTGTAATCAGTGTATTTTGATGTACGTAAGCAAACGATTAACACAATAGCTATGTCATAGTTACATTAGCTTAGGAGTCATCTGTTTCATGGCAACGATTAAAGATGTGGCAAAACGCGCGGGCGTTTCAACCACGACAGTGTCTCACGTTATTAATAAGACGCGTTTTGTCGCAGAAGAGACCAAGACCGCGGTTTGGGAAGCAATTAAAGAATTGCACTACTCCCCCAGCGCCGTCGCCCGTAGCCTGAAAGTTAACCACACCAAATCGATCGGTTTGCTGGCGACGTCCAGCGAGGCGCCCTATTTTGCTGAGGTCATTGAGGCCGTTGAAAACGCCTGTTACAGCCAAGGCTATACGCTCATTTTATGTAACTCTCACAACAACCCTGAAAAGCAAAAAGCTTATTTAGCGATGCTGGCGCAAAAACGCGTCGATGGATTATTAGTGATGTGTTCTGAATACCCAGAAAATCTGCTGCAAACCCTTGAGGACTACCGCAATATTCCAATGGTGGTGATGGACTGGGGGACACAACGCAGTGATTTTACCGATGCCATTCAGGATAATGCGTTCGAAGGTGGCTATTTAGCCGGCCGCTATTTAATTGAACGTGGTCATCGTGATATTGGGGCGATTACCGGTCAGCTTTCTCGTAACACCGGCGGAGGTCGCCTACGCGGCTTCCTGAAAGCCCTACAAGAAGCCAACATTCCCGCTCGTGATGAGTGGATGGTAGAAGGCGATTTCGAGCCAGAATCCGGTTACAAAGCCATGCATCAAATTCTGTCGCAAAAAAATCGCCCAACGGCGGTCTTTGTGGGTGGGGACATCATGGCGATGGGCGCAATATGTGCCGCCGATGAGATGGGCTTGCGTGTACCGCAGGATATATCGGTGATCGGTTATGATAACGTGCGCAACGCCCGCTACTTCTCACCAGCGTTGACCACCATCCACCAGCCGAAAGAGCGTTTGGGCTCAATGGCCTTTGACATGCTACTCGACCGTATCGTGAGCAAGCGTGAAGATTCTCAAACGATCGAGGTGCATCCAAAACTGGTGGAACGCCGCTCCGTTGCCGATGGCCCATATCTGGACTATCGCCGCTAAGTGATGAAGAACAGCCCTTTTCTGTTAGCGCTGTTCCCCGTTGGGCTGTTCATAGCAGGAGCGCTGCCAATATTGGCAGCGCTCTTGGCACTGATTCAGCCGCTGTCTGACATTTCCTCTTTCAACACCTTCATCCAGCCGTGGACGCTTTTACTCCAATGGCCAGGTTTGATGCGCTCGGTTGGCCTGAGCTTATGGAGTGCAATCGCCGCGACGTTAATATCACTTTGGTTGGCATTAGCGCTTTGCAGTCAGGTTATACAGCGCGCCAGCTGCACCGCTCGCGCTATTTCGAGTGCGATTTTAGCCATGCCGCATATTGCACTGGCGACCGGTCTCATACTGCTGTTATCCCCCTCAGGTTGGCTACTCAGGCTTATATCCCCAACATTTACGGGTTTTGTGCGCCCGCCAGATTGGCCAATCGTGAATGACCCTTATGCCCTATCCTTAATTCTTTTATTGGTGATCAAAGAGACACCTTTTTTATTTTTGATGGCGTTTAACATCGCGGGCCGAATTGATGTCGCTCGCCAGATGCAGGCTGCTAACGCATTGGGTTACCACAGTGAGAAAGCCTGGTGGTTGCTATTAGTTCCGCAAATACTTGTGGCTCTGCGTTTGCCGTTGTTTTGTGTGCTCGCCTTTGGCCTATCCACCGTAGATATTGCGATTCTATTGGGGCCACAGCAGCCCACAACCTTGGCGTTGTTAGTTTGGCAATGGATAAGCGAACCCTCGATGGGGCATCAATCTTTAGCCGCTGCTGGTACGCTGCTACTTATTGTTATCACATTAGCCAGCTTTGGTGCGTGGCGATATGCTGAAAAGAGCTGGTTAACATATTGCCGCAACGCTTATGGACAAAGGCGCAGCACGTGGCGCATGCCGCTTACCCCACTCTGGGCAATGGGTATTGTGTTAACGCTGGGCGCCTATGCGGTACTCTTCGTGTGGTCGGTTGCATGGCGTTGGCCTTTCTCGTCTTCTTTTCCACTACAGTGGAGCTATGATTATTGGCTTACCAGCGTTCATCAGCTTAGTACTCCGATCATAAATAGTCTGCTCATTGCGAGTGTGGCGAATCTGTTAGGTTTACTTCTGTGCGTTGGTTTTTTGGAATGGCAATTTTATACGCGTATAAATACAAACTTATGGTTTCTGCTCGCCCCGCTGTTGACTCCACAAATCAGCCTAATTTTCGGCTTGCAGCACATGGCCGCTTGGTTGGATGTGATTGGTCTGCTGCCCAGCGTGATCTTTGCTCATATGGTGTTTATCGTTCCGTATTATTTTCTTAGCCTCAGCGGCACGTGGCAAACTTTCGATCCGCGGCTGATCTATACCGCACAATCACTTGGAAAGTCGCCTTGGGCCTGTTTCTGGCGCATCAAGATCCCATTATTGAGTAAGCCATTGGCGCTTTCCGTCGCTTTAGGTTTCGCGGTTAGCATGGGATTATATTTACCCACGCTGGGTTTAGGCGCTGGGCGCTTCCCCACGTTGGCAACGGAAACCGTCGCTTATGCATCCGGTATCGATCGCCGCATGGCCGCCGTTGCGGCTCTGTGGCAAACGTTCATCCCACTTTTGGTTTACGGTATCGCGCTATTTTTGCCATTCATACTGACAAGGAACAAAAAACTGTGACGGTTTTAGCGTTTGAGCAATTTCAAGTTTTGCTACATGGCACGCCGCTAACTTCAGCGTTGAATACCCGCGTCGAAGGCGGCCAAATACTCACGCTGATGGGGCCAAGCGGCTGCGGGAAATCGAGCTTATTGCTGGCTATGGCGGGGCATGCTCACGCCCCGCTATCAACGCAGGGAAAAGTGCTGATTGATAGTCAAGATGTGACGGCGCTCCCCGCCTATCAGCGAAAAATCGGGCTGCTATTCCAAGATGATTTATTGTTTCCCCACCTAAACGTTACACAAAACCTGCTTTTCGCCTTACCTGAAAATATCAGCAGAGAAAAACAGCATCAGCAGGTCGCTCAAGCATTGAATAAAATTGACATGAGTGCGTTTTCATCTCGCTATCCCGATGAACTATCTGGCGGCCAGCGCGCCAGAATCAGTTTGTTGCGCACCCTGCTTTCTCGCCCTCGCGCGGTGGCATTGGATGAACCTTTTTCCAAGCTTGATAAATCGCTGCGGCAACAGTTTCGCCAATGGGTTTTTGGCGAATTACAACAGACGAATATTGCCACCCTGCTAGTGACACACGACGAAGACGACGTTCCGCCAAACGGCCAAATCATCATGCTCTAAAACCCTATTCAGGGCTGAGCCACTCTTGATTCATCGTTTCAGTATCACCGAGGTAATCCAGTAACCAATCAATGGCCGGTGAGCGGGTATGGTCTTCCCAAGTGACACAGCAGGCGCTATCTGGAAACGGCTGAGCCAATTGTAAGATCTTCAGCTTACCCGAATGCACCAGCGGTTCCGCCATGTGCGCGGGCATCAGGCCTACGCAAAGCCCATTCTCTAAACAATCGCAGGCTGACTGCCAATCAGGCACCACTAGGCGTCGCTGATTATCTAATAGCCATGTATCGCGCTTAGGCAGATCTCGAGATGTGTCTTCAATACACAAGGCAGGAAAAGGGCGAATTTTGTCATCACTTAACTCGCCTTCCAATTTTGCCAGCGGGTGATCGGGGCTCACCAGACAATGCCAGCGTAGAAATCCCATATCGCGAAAAGAAAAACGCCCTCCGGCCGGAACCGCACGCGTCGCCCCTATCGCCACCTCTACGCGTCCGGCGACTAAGGCATCCCATACGCCATTAAACACTTCGGGGTGGATCATTAATTCCATATCAGGGAAATGACGATAAAAATCGACCACCAATTGGCGGCTTCGACGGGGATTAACGATACGATCGACGGCAACATTTAGCTGTCCACGCCAGCCATTTGCCACCTGTTGGCACTGACGGCGGGTGGAATTCATTTTTTTGATAATAGTTCGCGCTTCATCAACAAAAAATGCGCCAGCTTCGGTGAGTTCAACATCTCGATGACGTCGTTCAAACAGTGACACTGCCAGCCAAGTTTCCAATTGGCGTACCGTGTAACTCACGGCAGACGGCACTCGGTGCAGCTCTTGTGCTGCGGCGCTAAAACTTCCCGTCCTTGCAACCGCATCAACAACCTCTAAGGAGTATTCCGACCACATGTGCGCTACCTCACTTTTCTTGCTTTCAAAAATTTTCATCCATGATAGCAAATATTAGCGTTTCACAAGTAATTAGAGAGATCGCTACACTCCACGCGTCACACATTCATTCTGCAACAAATATATAACGAGTCAAAATAATGCGAACTTCATCATTTTTCATGTTCTATCTGGCCGGATTGAGCATGCTGGGATATCTGGCCACTGATATGTATCTTCCTGCTTTTGGTGCGATGCAGCAGGATCTCAATGCTTCCGCGGGTGTCATCAGCGCAAGCCTCAGCATTTTCCTTGCCGGGTTTGCCTTCGCGCAGCTGGTTTGGGGGCCTCTGTCCGATCGTATTGGCCGTAAGCCGGTTTTAGCCATGGGCTTAACCCTGTTTAGCCTTGGCTGCTTAGGCATGCTGTGGGTGGATACCACTACTGAACTTCTCGTGCTGCGCTTTGTACAGGCAATTGGGGTGTGTTCTGCCGCCGTGACATGGCAGGCGCTGGTTATCGATCGCTACAGCAAAGGCGTTGCCAATCGAGTGTTCGCCACCATCATGCCGCTGGTGGCATTGTCCCCAGCCCTGGCTCCGCTATTAGGCGCGTGGTTACTCAACCATTTAGAATGGCAGGCTATCTTTGCCGTGCTGTTTGGTATTTCTTTACTGCTGCTGATCCCAACCCTCATGCTCAAAGATGAGCGCCGGAAACCCACAGAAAATCAGCCAAAAGAGAACATTAGCTTTTTCCAACTGATGCGCTCCAATATATTCTCCGGCAACGTAATGATTTTCGCAGCGTGTTCCGCTGGTTTCTTCGCCTGGCTCACCGGTTCTCCGTTCATTTTAGGCGATATGGGCTATAGCCCGAATGACATTGGGCTAAGCTATGTGCCACAGACTATCGCATTCTTGATTGGTGGCTATGGCTGTCGTGCGCTGCTGAGCCGTATTGGCGGAAACTTGATGCTGCCATGGCTTTTAGTCGTGTATAGCCTGAGTATGATTGGAATGTTTGCGATGGCGCTGCTGAGCTCTCCGGGACTCTTTGCGCTGTTAGTTCCTTTCTGCATTATGGCCATGGCCAACGGAGCAATTTACCCAATCGTGGTTGCGAATGCACTGACCCCATTCCCAGAAAGCAGTGGCAAAGCGGCCGCATTGCAGAATACGCTACAGCTAGGTGTCTGTTTCTTGGCTAGCTTACTGGTATCCGTTTATGTCGAATCCGCATTATTAGCCACGACAGCTATCATGGCTGGTACTGCAATCTTAGTCGCTGTGGGTTACTGGCTTAAAAGTGACAGCGTCACAAAAAGATTGACTCATGAATCCCTAACGGCAAATGAATCCGACAAAAAACACCTGTCACAGCATTAATTTATTTTTGTCTCCTTTAGCCTAAACCATTGAGCAGCGGTGTAGATTCTTACTTGAGTCTCTCACCGCTGCGTCCTATACTGCGAAGGTTGCTTTTACAATTATTTTGTCAGTAAGTAACTTTTTGCTTTTTGATGTGCGGATCACATCACATTTTTACTTAAGGATGAGTCCCTGCTAAACGCATGGGTTTCCTCAGTTTTCCATTTTTCTAAGTCGGGTTAAACACCGCGGATTATCCGTTGGTACTCGTGCGCCTTTAGATTGCCAACGCTCTCTAGCAGGTCAGTTTTATGAAGAATTTGGGTCATGGAGAAACTATGAGTTCATCGTGTATAGAAGATCTAAGCGTGCAAAACAGTCAATGGTATCGAATTGCCAGTGAAATGTTGCAGTCGGCAGATATCGAGGTTAATGGCTCGCGCCCTTTTGATATTCGCGTTAAAAATCCGCACTTTTTTAAGCGCGTGTTGCAAGAAGGCTCACTCGGTCTCGGTGAGAGCTATATGGACGGCTGGTGGGAGTGCGACCGTTTAGATATCTTCTTTCAGAAGGTGCTTCGCGCTGGGCTTGAGAATCAGCTGCCACACCATATCAAAGATACCTTGCGTGTCGCCGCGGCGCGTCTTACTAATCTTCAATCGAAAAAACGTGCGTGGATCGTCGGCAAAGAGCACTACGATTTAGGCAATGACCTATTCAGCCTAATGCTCGATCCCTACATGCAATATTCTTGCGCCTATTGGAAAGATGCAACGACGCTTAAACAGGCTCAGGAAGCTAAGCTAAAACTGATCTGCGAAAAGCTTCAATTACGGCCTGGAATGACCCTGCTAGATATCGGCTGTGGTTGGGGCGGTTTGGCGGCTTATGCCGCGAAGAACTACGGCGTATCCGTTCACGGCGTCACCATTTCAGCAGAACAACAGAAAATGGCGCAGGAACGTTGTAAAGATTTAGACGTACAAATTTTGCTACAAGACTATCGTGACCTTAACTCACAGTACGATCGCATTGTGTCAGTGGGTATGTTCGAGCATGTTGGGCCAAAAAACTATCAAACCTACTTCAACGTGGTGGCGCGTAATTTAAAACCTGATGGGCTTTTCTTGCTGCATACCATTGGTGCAAACGAAACCAATATGAATGTAGATCCTTGGATCAATAAATATATCTTCCCTAATGGCTGCCTCCCCTCTGTTAAGCACATCGCAACCACCAGTGAAGGTAAATTCGTGATGGAAGACTGGCACAATATTGGGGCTGATTACGACCGAACGCTAATGGCTTGGTATGAACGCTTCGTGCAGAATTGGCCGAAGATCGAGCATAACTATTCTCAACGCTTCTTCCGCATGTTTAGCTATTATCTTAATGCCTGCGCGGGCGCATTCCGCGCTCGAGATATTCAGCTTTGGCAAGTGGTGTTCTCTCCACGCGGAGCCGAAGGTGGCCTACGCGTTGCACGGTAATATCTGGTTTATCGGATAGTAAAAAGGAGCCATACGGCTCCTTTTTATATGTAACGTGCGATCTCTGCCATCGATGACAAATCTAAATTACTTCAGATATTGGCCGGTACGTAAGGCTTCAATACGCTTATCTAACGGCGGATGTGACAGGAACAGTTCGCTAAATGATTTATTACGACCATTGATGCAAAATGCCATCATGCTCCCTTCTTCCTGCGGCTCATAGCTGGTTTTCAAACGCTGTAGCGCGGCGATCATTTTCTCACGCCCCACTAAATTAGCTGAGCCAGCATCGGCGCGGAACTCGCGATAACGTGAGAACCACATGGTAATAATGCTCGCCAGAATACCGAACACGATTTCCAATACCATGGATACCGCGAAATAAATCATTGGGTTGCCGCTGCTGCTTTCACCTTCATCACGGTTGCCCGACAAGAATCCAGCCGCCACCTGCGCGATCAGGCGCGAGATAAAGATAACGAAGGTGTTCACCACACCCTGAACCAGTGTCATGGTGACCATGTCGCCATTAGCCACGTGGCTGATTTCATGCGCAAGCACGGCTTCAGCTTCATCACGGCTCATGTTTTGCAGCAAACCGGTGCTCACCGCAACCAGTGACGCATTACGACGCGCGCCCGTTGCAAATGCGTTCATATCCGGTGCGTGGTAGATCGCCACCTGCGGCATATCAATACCTGCCTGCTGAGACTGACGGCGAACGGTTTCAACCAACCAACGCTCAGTTTCATTGCGCGGTTGCTCGATAACTTCTCCCCCAACCGAACGCAAGGCCATCCACTTTGACATCAACAACGAAACAATAGAACCACCAAAGCCGAACAGCAGTGCCATCACCATCAGCCCTTGCACGCTGCTGGACTGGATCCCTGTCAGGCTTAACACCACACCAAACACCAGCATGACAGCCAGGTTGGTTAGCAGGAACAAAGCGATACGCATCATGTTATTTATTAATCCTCATTTATGGAGCACGCATTATGCGATGCATATACTCGTTTTACTTCAAGTGGCACAAGCACAACAGTTATTGTCTGTTGATAACAACTGTTTGCTGCTTTGATGCAACTCGAATGATTTAGTGTATAGATCGTAAGGCCATCTGCGCGGTATTCAAGTGGTGTTAAGCAATAACACACTAAAGAAACATAACTTTACAATTTGACGTACAAAAAATCACACAATTGACTATTTACCCACCATACAGTTAGCGCTGCAGGCATAAAAAAAGAGCGATTTCTCGCTCTTTTTACTGTAACCCAACTCACCTATTTTGAGCTGCCCTGCATTTGCTGAGCAAGATCAAGCGCAATTTTCACCGTTTCATCCAAGTAAGGATCGGGTTCTTGATAATCTTTTGGCACATCATCAAGTGATTTAATTGGCTTTTTACCCGCGACTTTCAGGCGTTCATTAATGCGTTTCAGGCGCGTTGCATCATCATCTTTATTCTCTTTCTCACGCTGTGCATAGTTAAGAGAGACGATATTTTTACGATCTTTGAGTGCCTTATAGTGAGCGATGTCTTGCTCAATGTATTGGAACTCAGGATTCGACGCGATGCGCTGGTTGTGATCGGCTAACAGCACCGGATCAAACTTCTGCACATCACCTGCTTTATCGTAGGTAGCGGCTTTAATGCTATCCCAAGGCAAGGCGTTGTCTTCAAAGCTTTCGCCGGTATCAATCGATTCCAGCCCCGTCGGCATAATAATATCCGGCGTCACGCCCTTGCGCTGCGTGCTACCACCGTTAATGCGGTAGAACTTCTGAATAGTGTATTGAACCGAACCCAGCTCCGGCCACTCTGGACGCAGCATCTGATCGTAAATACGGTTTACCGAACGATACTGCTGTACAGTGCCTTTACCAAAGGTTGGTTCGCCAACAATCAGCGCACGATCGTAATCCTGCATAGCTGCTGCGAAGATTTCTGACGCTGACGCACTGAAGCGATCAACCAGAACCACCAGCGGGCCTTTGTAATAAACAACGCCGTCAGTATCCGCATCTTCACGAATTTTACCGTTATTATCACGTACCTGAACAACCGGACCACTAGGAATAAACAAGCCAGAAAGTGATACCGCTTCGGTTAACGCACCGCCACCGTTGCTGCGCAGATCGATAATCACGCTGCTTACGTTCTGTTTTTCCAGCTTCTGCAACTGTACTTTGACATCGTCGGTCAGACCAACGTAGAAGCCAGGAATATCCAGAACCCCGACTTTCTTGCCATCAACGGTTTTCACGCTCATTTTCACCGCGCGATCTTCCAAGCGGATGCGTTCACGCGTTAACGTGATAGTGCGTGTTTTGGTGCCCTTACCTGCTGGCAGAATTTCCAACCGAACTTTGCTGCCTTTTGGCCCTTTGATCAGCTCAACCACGTCATCAAGACGCCAGCCAATCACGTCCACCATCGGCTTACCCGGCTGCCCAACGCCAACGATGCGATCGCCGACCTTGAGGGATTTACTCTTCGCCGCAGGTCCACCGGCAACCATTGAGTTAATCTGAGTGTAGTCGTCTTCGGTCTGCTGAAGCACGGCGCCAATACCTTCCAGAGACAAACTCATTTCGGTATTAAACTGCTCAGTATTACGCGGAGACAGATAGTTGGTATGGGGATCAATCTCGTGCGCAAACGCATTCATGAACAGTTGGAAAACGTCTTCGCTTTTGCTTTGCGTAAGGCGTTTAATCGCAAACTGGTAGCGCTTGGTCAGGATCTTTTGAATCTCTGGCCAATCTTTGCCGGCCAGCTTCAGGTTCAATTCATCGTATTTAACTTTGGCGGCCCAAAGCTTGTTCAACTCTTCCGTGCTGGTTGGCCACGGTGATTTACTACGGTCGACATCAATGGTGTCGTTACCGTCGAAGGTCATCGGGGATTTCAGCAAAGAAAGTGCATATTCGTAGCGTTCGAAGCGACGTTTTTGGGCCAAATTAAACAGCGCATAAGCGGTATCTAATTGACCGGATTTTAACTCATCATCCAGCGTCGTCTCACGGTCTTTGAACTGTGCTACGTCAGAGGCCAACAACACGTTATGGTTGTAGTCCAACATATTGAGGTAGCGAGCAAAGATCTTTTTAGAAAAATCATCGTTCAAATCGAACTGACGATAATGAGAGCGCGTAAAACGTGACGTCACCCGTTCACTGACGGTCGCGTGCTGCGGCTCTTGGCGCAACTGCGGTAACTGATTAATGTTGTAAGCAACATTATCAGCCGCAAAGCTGGCACCAGCGAATAACGCCAGGGCTATCGCTGATACCCTGAAAAATTTGTTCATGCCTTGGCTGGCCTCCGTATCAGAACTGCAAGTGTTCTGCGCGCACAATCATCGCCAGACCGTTAGAAAGCTGAACGCGTACACCATCTTTGGTGATTTCCAATACGGAAGCGTCCATCGCACTTTTACCTGCGCTGACTTTTACGCCCTGACCTACGGTCAGTTTAGTAATGTCAGTTACCGGTACAGCACGCGGTTTAGCTGATTCTGTGTTCGCGCGAGGCGTGCGATCCTGTTGCGGACGAGGAGTGCGTGGTTTACGCGCTTCTTTATCGCCGTTAGCAGCATCGGTACGACGTGCAGCAGGTTTTTTACCCGCTGGACGTGGGCGACGATTCTCAGTCGTTTCCCCGGCCTCACGTTTTTTCGCCTGCTGTTCTGCACGTTGTGCTTGAACTCGCGCTTTGGCTTCTTCTAACTGTTGACGAGCGTGTTCCACATGCTGCTCTTCCAGCACACCACACGAATTACCGTCAAGATCGACACGTTCTGCACCCACTTTCACGCCGTGCAGATAACGCCAGCTTGAGGTGTACAGACGGAGCGCTGAACGTAGCTGAGTCTTGCTCAGTCCGTTTTCATCTCCCTGCATCCGCTCAACCAGATCCTGAAAGATACCGATTTTCAACGGACGTGCTTCGCCCTCTGCGCTAAAGCACTGCGGGAAACGCTGGGCTAAAAATGCAATGACTTCTTTACTACTATTCAACTTGGGTTGATTTTCCATGAAATTTCCTGATTACAACGGGTTTGCCAACCAGCGATGGCATGAACAGGCGACATTATAATGGCGCTACCGCCAAAAGCCACGCCATACGCACGACAACCTTATGCAAATGTCACAAATTTTGTGCTGTCGCACTCTTTTAAGTGCTCAGAAAGAGCGGAAACCACTGATTTTAAACCATTTTCATCTTCTTTATCGAATCGGTCATAAACTGTGCTATCGATATCTAAAACCCCAATAACTTGTCCATTCACCTCAATAGGCAGCACAATTTCAGCATTACTGGCTGCATCACAGGCAATATGACCGGCAAAAGCGTGCACATCAGCAACGCGTTGGATCTCATTTTTTGCAAACGCAGTACCACATACGCCTTTACCAACAGGAATTCGCACGCAGGCTAATTTTCCTTGGAAAGGCGCAAGTACCAACGTATTTCCATCAACCAAATAGAATCCGACCCAGTTAACATCCTCTAATCGCTCATAAATTAGCGCACTCGCGTTGGATAATGTTGCGATAAAGTTATATTCGCCGCTGCTTAGGGCAGCCAAATCACGCGCTAGATCGGTATAAAACTCTTTTTTACTCATGTAAATCTCGTTATCTTGTTACTGGGCGGTAGCCATAAGGCTCGAATACGTCACATAAAATAAGCATTAAATGCGTTATCACACAAGGCCTATCCAACATCACTACACATTAACTCGTTACACATTGTATCTTTACACAAGTTCGACCTACATTTTTATAACAACCATTCTGTTTTAAGGCCATCAATGCGATACTTTCCCCCCTTGCGCCACCCATCTTGCGTTTCTGAATGAATATCACTCGAATAACCGCGCTACCCGAACAGCACATCAAACGCTGCCACGAATGCGACTATGTTTTCCAACTCCCCGAGCTGGATAAAAACCATACCGCATACTGCCCACGTTGCTGTGCCAAAATCTGCTCTGGGCGTGATTGGTCCATGACGCGCTTAACCGCGCTGTCTATCGCTATTTTGCTATTGATGCCGTTTGCCTTAAACGAGCCGCTGATTCAAATCCGCCTACTGGGAACCACCATTTATGCCAGCCTGATTGAAGGTATTTGGCAAATGGCGATCCAAGGCGATCCGGTCACGGCCAGCATGGTGGCATTTTGTACCGTCGGAGCCCCGCTGACGCTTCCACTCTCCATTCTCTATCTGCGGTTCGGGCATAAGCTGGGGATGAATCTGCGTCCGGTATTATTGATGCTAGACAGATTAAAAGAGTGGATCATGCTCGATATCTATCTTATCGGCATGGGCGTAGCCTGCATAAAGGTTCAGGAATACGCGGATATCAACGTGGGAAACGCTTTCTTTGCCTACGTGATGATGACGTTGCTCACTCTGGTCACGTTGATTCATCTCAATTTGAATCAGCTGTGGGAGCGTTTCTATCCACGTAGCCAGCCCAAAACGTCACCGTATGATATGAAACTCTGCTGTGCCTGTCATTATACGGGGCTGCCTGATGCACGAGGCCGCTGCCCGCGCTGCCATACGACGCTGCATGCTCGTCAGCCATACAGCCTACAAAAAACATGGGCCGCGCTCATTGCCGCAATCGTGATGCTCTTCCCCGCCAACATGCTGCCGATTTCAATTTTGTATGTGAACGGCGTGCGGATGGAAGACACTATTTTTTCTGGCGTGGTTTCTTTAGCAACGTCAGGCAATATTCCTATTGCGGCAATCGTATTTATTGCCAGTATTTTAGTTCCTTTCACTAAGGTGATCGTGATGCTGTTCTTGTTGATCAGCATCCAATTTAAAACCCAGCACAGCCTTAAAACACGCATGCGTCTACTACGCTTAGTGACGTGGATTGGCCGCTGGTCGATGCTCGATCTTTTTGTCATCGCGTTAATGATGTCGTTGGTTAATCGTGACCAGCTACTTTCTTTTACTATGGGACCGGCGGCCTTCTATTTTGGCGCCGCCGTATTCCTAACCATCCTTGCCGTAGAATGGTTAGACAGCCGACTGATTTGGGATGCTCATGCAACAGGAAACGCCGAATACACCGACTAACGCGACGCTACGACGTAAACGTCGTATATCACCGTTTTGGTTATTACCTTTTATCGCCCTTCTGATTGCAGGCTGGCTGATTTATTCCACGATGCAAGAGCGCGGAGATACCGTCATTATCGATTTCCAATCGGCGGCAGGCTTGGTGGCTGGCCGCACGCCGGTACGCTATCAAGGCGTTGAAGTTGGAACGGTACAAAAGATAGCGCTAAGCAATGACCTCAATAAAATTGAAGTCAGCGTGAGCATTAAAAGCGATATGAAAGACGCTCTGCGTGACGGTACCCAGTTTTGGCTTGTCACGCCCAAAGCATCGCTGGCGGGGATCTCAGGATTAGATGCGTTAGTCGGCGGCAACTATATTGGGATGATGCCGGGTACGGGAAAACCTAGTCAACATTTCGTCGCGCTGGATACCCAGCCCAAGTTCCGCCTTAATACCGGTGAATTGCTGATCCACTTGTTTGCACCCGATCTGGGATCTTTAAGCACCGGTTCACTGGTTTATTACCGTAAAATCCCGGTAGGCAAAGTCTATGATTTTACGATTGCTGAAAACCAACAAGGGGTTAGCATCGATGTGCTTATCGATAAGCGCTTTGCTAATTTGGTGAAAGATAACAGCCGTTTCTGGAATGTTTCTGGTTTCAAAGGCGATTTTGCCTTAGATGGCATTTCAGTTCAGATGGAAAGCATGGCTGCGTTAGTGAATGGCGCGATTGCTTTTGATTCACCACAGGGTGGCAAACAGGCTGTTGCCAACCACAACTACACGCTCTATCCCGATCTGGCCCACAGCCAGCGCGGTGTTGTCATCGGCTTGGATTTGCCAAATGGCGATGGCCTCACTGCGGACAGAACGCCGCTTATCTATCAAGGGTTACAGGTCGGTACGCTCACCAAAATGACGCTGGAGAAAGATAGCAAAGTTAGCGGCGAATTAACGATTGACCCCAGCATCGTCGATCTAATGCGCAGTGGAACCCGCATCAAAATGACCAGCCCTCGACTCAGCTTGGACAATGCCAAACTGAGCCAACTCCTCACGGGTAACGTATTTGAACTGCTGCCTGGCGAAGGTGAACCGCAAAACCATTTCACCGTACTGCCAAGCGCAGAGTCATTGCTGCAGCAGCCTAATATCCTGAAGCTATCGCTCAGCGCATCACAAAGCTATGGCGTGGACGTTGGGCAACCTATCAGTATGAACGGAATCAAAATTGGCCAAGTCCTTAATCGGGTTCTGAAAGATAACTCGGTTGTTTTCGACGTCGCTATTGAGCCGCAGTATCGCAGCCGTATCCATGCCGACAGCAAATTTGTGGTTAACAGTCGCCTTGACGTTAAGTTTGGCGTTGACGGTGTTCAGGTGCTCGGTGCAAGCGCACAAGAATGGTTAGATGGTGGTATTCGCGTTATCCCAGGCAGCAAAGGTGAGCCCAAGGACAAATACCCACTCTACCAAAACAGCGAACATGCGGAACAAGGTATTACTGGCAACCTACCGCCATCAACACTCACCTTACGTGCCGAAACCTTACCTGACATTCAAGCAGGTTCCGTGGTGTTGTATCGCAAATTCCAAGTCGGCGAAATTGTTGATGTTCGGCCGAAATCGAATGAATTTGAAGTTGATGTTTATATTCAACCGGCCTACCGAAAACTGCTTACGCCGCAAACTATTTTCTGGGCAGAAGGCGGAGCTAAAGTACAGCTCAACGGCAGCGGTTTGACGATTCAAGCTTCTCCGCTAGATCGCGCTATCAAAGGCGCAGTGAGCTTTGACAATATAGAAGGCGTCAGCGTTACCAAGGGACAGAAACTTGAGCTCTATGCTTCAGAAACGGCGGCCCGAGCCATTGGTAGCCAGATCACCTTACGGACTTACGATGCGTCAAAACTCTCAGCTGGCATGCCCATTCGCTATCTCGGTATCGATATTGGACAGGTTGAATCGCTAAAACTCTCCAACGAACGCAACGAAGTGTTAGCGAAAGCGGTGCTTTATCCAGAATACGTAGATTCCTTTGCACGCCAAGGAACACGCTTCTCCATCGTAACGCCTGAGATCTCTGCCACCGGCGTCAGTAATTTAGAAACATTGCTACAGCCCTATATCAACTTAGAACCGGGTCACGGTCGCACCATGCGTACTTTCGAGCTGCAACAGGCCTCGATCGCAGATTCGCGCTATCTCGATGGTTTGAGTGTGATTGTCGATGCACCGGAAACAGGATCGCTACAAATTGGTACTCCGGTTCTTTTCCGAGGCATCGAAGTGGGTACCGTGACGGGTCTATATTTGGGTTCCATGTCTGATCGCGTGCACGTGGCGCTGCGCATCAGCAAGAAATACCAAAAGCTGGTACGCGAAAACTCCGTATTCTGGCTCGCATCGGGCTATAACGTAGAGTTTGGGTTAACCGGTGGGATGGTTAAAACGGGCACGTTCCAGCAATTTATTCGCGGCGGCATCGCTTTTGCAACACCACCAACGACGCCGCTCGCGCCACAGGCTCAACCGAATACGCACTATCTTCTGAATGATAATGCGCCGGATAAATGGCAAAGCTGGGGTACCGCAATCCCCCTTCGCTAACTCCAGACAAAAAAGCACCGCCTACTGGCGGTGCTTTTTTTATATCTGATTGACACGATTGTCATATGTCCTGTTTTGCACGCTCTCAACACGACTCTTCGACACAACAAACGCCACGTTTTTTATTAAGTATTAGAGATAAATAGAACATCGCTTGAGTAATGGCATAATCTCTCGCACAAATGCATCCTCCATCAAAAGAAAGACTTAACATTTGGCGCAACTCTCTTCCACAGCATGATTTGCTAAAAACTGGCAAAAAAAATACCGTCGACTACTCTTAAATAGCAAGGCAATCCAAGCCTGCATTAATGCCAACTTTTAGCGCACGGCTCTCTCCCAAGAGCCATTACCCTAGACCTGATACAGGAATCGTATCAGGTCTCTTTTTAATCAATAAGAAAATATCTTTTAAAACAAAAACTGATATACAAAACTCCCCTGAGATCAAAATCGGTGGCTATACCCATTCAACTCATCAACAGTTGCCCTAAGATATTCATCAATCCACAATAAAGAGCTTTGCACCGATTGTTGTTCTGGACTGATGTGGCTCTGCATTATCCCCTACCTGATAACTCATTCCAGCGCTCAGAACGAATTTTCGCCCATCATTCAGGGTTGTTTCTAGTTCTCCTTCCAAACAGAAAAGAATATGCCCCTTTTGGCACCAGTGGTCGGCAAGATAGCCTGGGGAATAATCAACCATTCGCACACGGATTTGATTAGGTTTCTTGCCAAAATATTGTGTACGCCAGTAAGCCATGCCGATTTCTCCGGGATGCTCCGTTAGCTCAATTTCACTCCAGTTGGTGGTACCAAAAGCAAACGCATCGATTTTCATTCTATAGTCTCTCTTATGGGTAAGTTTTCCCGTATTGAGGTTAGAACGCAATATCGGAATTCACCATTCAATAGTGAACATTTTTATATTCGCACCGGTTACCCTTATCCGCAGAGATACAATTATTTGAGCTTTTTCATCATAAGCGCCAGGCTAAATTCTGAAATATAAGATACGGATGATTATTACATTGATTTATGTGAGATTGAAAAATTCAAATTTTCACTTGTCATTACCCCTAATAAATCTCAAATATCTAGGTTTTAATTCTTTGTCTTATGTCATTGAGAACAAGCTACAGCTGTTATTAATCAGTTTGATAGAAGTTGCTTAATCTGCGCTGGGTACATATCCCTCACACTACGGATAATCGCTATAACAGTCATCACCTTGCGTGATTATACCCCATAGTAATGTAGACACATGCTGATTCATCTAAGCTATCATTTTTTGTGGTTTATCTTGATTATTGATATTTACTAATCTCATTGGCTTATGGTTCACTTTGTATTAGGATTGAGCAGAATTAAATAGGGAGTTTGAAGACTTGTGTTAAATTTCAATCAAAATAAAATTTCAACCCAAATTATTTAGTTTAAACACGTAACTATTGTTGCAATTTATTGCGCTATATAGTTGAATGCATATCGCATTTAGTGGCTGCAATATATCAGACTTTATGTATTTCTATTATTTTACTTATAAAACAATTGCGAATGTAAATTAAACATTCGTTGATACGTCAGGGATAAAAAATGATTAAACATCATGTGGCGAAAAAAATTGTATTAGCAGTGGCATTGGGTTGTGCTTCTTTTTCCTCGCTCGCAGAAATCACGCTGTTAGAGCAAAATCCTCAGGCAGGCGATCCACTTAGCCGCTTGAAGTTTCAGGTTGGCGGTAGTATTCGTCCGCAGTTTATTGATGAAATGGGCAACAGCGATAAAGGGTCTTATAAGCGCAACGGTTATGACGGAGGGACACGTTTCCGTTTCTCCGCAGATTATTACCTGTTCGACGATGTTAGCCTGATTGGTTACTACGAACTGGGTGTGAATATTCCAGCGCTGTTTAACTGGGATAATCACTATGCAGATGGCGCAGCAAATACCGATCGCCGCATGTTGTTCGGAGGTTTGAAAAGCGCAACATGGGGTACTCTAACCTACGGTAAACAAAACAGTATTTACTACACCGTTGTGGGTGCTAAAACGGATATCTGGGACTTCGATATGCAGGCTCAGGCTCCAGGTAACGGGTATAACGGTAACTACGACGGTTCATACCGCAGCTACAATCTGGTCCAGTATAAAAATACTTTTGGGCCTGTTGATCTGTATGTGGGCGGTGTTTTACACGATGACTCCCACCCTGCCGGTGTAAATAACGGCAACCCGCTGCGTTATCAACGTAAAGGCGGCGGCGCATTGGGTGTGGATTACCACATCACCGATGAGCTAACTTGGGGTACCGCGTACAGCTATATCCAACAAAGCATCAAGCAAAATAACGGTGCGGATAGTGGCAAAAACGATAATGGCCAACAGTTGCTGGGTTCTGGTTTAAGCTGGAAACCTGACAATTGGACTCTGGCAGCATCTGCCGGTTGGTATCGTAATTTCTTAATGACCGGTGTTAAAAACCGTCATGATTACTTTGCTGGAAATGGCTACGGCGTTGAATATTATGCGGGTTATACTTTCCCTATCAGCCAATATCTGGTGAAAAATATTACACCTTATTATGCTGGTGACCGCCTGAAATTTAACACTGGTCGTGATTATCAGAGCAACCATCAGACGCTGGGTATTTCCACCAAGTTTGATTATGGCTTCCAGATCGACGTCGAACATGTATTCACAAATACCACAGACAATAAAAGTGATCTGAATCTAGTTCGTCTGCGTTACGACTTCTAAGTTAAATCAATTTAATTACTCAAGCACCTAAATCCTATTTAGGTGCTTTTTTAAACAAAACCCTAATCTAATCTCACATCTTATCAAGATTATTTGCCGCGTTATTGAACGCCTTTGCTAGAGAGGCATCGGTCCCTTTCAACGTAATTGAATTCATATAAGCCAACCATTTTACATGTACATCATTAAGCGCAGCTAACTGGGCAGAACCTGTCGTTACGCTTTGGACTCGGCTAACCTGAGGCTGTACGATATCTATGGATGCTTGGCGTATTTCACTGCTGCAGGACTCAATTTTCGCTTTCTCACTGGCATCTGTAGTTTGCTGTGCCCATTGTGCCGCCACGACGTTTTTACGTTCCGCATCAACACCCAACTTGCGCATGTTCACTAGCAGATCTGACGTAGACTCGATTATAGGATAATGACTTGCCGCAGGGATATCGCAGGAGAAATAGCTCTTAAATGGCGATTGACCCTCGCTGCTTGCACACCCTGCCAATAATAGCGAACTCAAACATAGGGTAAGAATCTTTTTCATCCGATAGACCTCGTTATTTTTTTGTTGTTCGATAATAGCAAGACAACGAGATAACGCATATCGACGAGAGATAAAATGGCATTTCATGGATAACATGTGGCGTAAAAAAAGCCGCATCAGCGGCTTTTAAACATAACGCGAACCGATGACCCAATTATTTTTGTGGAATAATGAGCATCTGCCCAGGGTAGATTTTATCTGGATGCGACAGCATCGGTTTATTGGCTTCAAAAATGCGCATGTAATCATTGGCGTTGCCATACTGTGCTTTAGCAATCGCACTCAGCGTATCACCTGCTTTAACCGTATAAAAATGGCTCTCCACACCAGACTGTGCAGCCGCGAGCTGATCGTCTACTTTGCTGATACCTGCAACATTACCAATAGCAACCAAGATCTTCTCTTTCAGTTCCTGGCTTACACCTTCACCTGAAACCGTGGCAGTACCATCATCAGCAACTTTTACGTCGACTTTATCTGCTCCTGGTAAACCAAGCTTATTGATATGCTCTTTGAGTTTATCATCACGATTCCCACTAACCGCGTCCCAAAGCTTTTCTCCCGCATCTTTAACGAAACTTAGCAAACCCATTTAGACCTCCAATAACCTATGCCCAACCCAAATTGGCGAGCACAATTGATATCGTTGATAAATTTAATCCTATTAAGCTTAGCAGAATATCTAAGATAATCGGTTTTCAGACACCATTCGATTTGTCATTTTCACGTGCCAAAATTGTAAAGCAAATAATTAGCTTTAATAACAATAAATTAAAGTCTGAATTCAAACCATTTTCTCAGAGGGTGAACCCGATCACGCTTCACATTGAAGCATCGCGTTATGGTACTTAAACCGCAGGTCATGAAGGAGTCAAATGAAGAAGTTGATTTCATTAGTGTTGGTTGTTGCTTCAAGCACAATGTCGGCCACCGCGATGGCTTACCCGGCGGAAACCCACCCAAATGGCGGGACGGGATAACACCTAATGGTGGCTCTATTCCAAACTCAATTTATCTCTAGAATCAAGGCCTCATTCGAGGCCTTGATTTTTTTCACCTAAGACTCAACGGTCTGCGATGCCACTGGTCGCAAGAAAAGCAGAATGACGATAATACCCAGTGCAGAGCATGCTGCGCCAACGGCAAATACCGATGAATAGCCCAGCGTGGTTGCCAAAATACCTGTTAATGGCCCAGCGATAGCGTAGGAAACATCCTGAAAAGCAGCATACCCGCCCATCGCGGTGCCTCGTACATGAACCGGTACTCTTTTTACGACTTCAACACCCAAGGCGGGGAACATTAACGAGCACCCGGCTCCCGTTAAAGCAGCACCGATAAGAGCTAAAATGGAGGTGCTTGCTAAATAGATTAGAACTAGCCCGATGGTTTCAACAACTAGAGAGGCAATAGCGACCTTCATTCCCCCCATTCGGTCTGGCAACTGGCCAAACAATACTCGCATTAATACAAAAGAGAGCCCGAAGCTGGTGAGCGCCAATCCCGCATGTGCCCAACCGTGAGAGCTAAATAATAGCGAAATGAACGTGCCAATAACGGCAAAACCGACGCCTTGCAGCGCCAGAGCCACACCCGGCTGCCAAATTTTACCCAGCATCCGCCACATAGGAATACGTTGCCCAGCATGAGGCGCAACGGGCTTGACTTTAAAATTAATCAAAATAGCAACAAGCGGTAAAATAAGCGTAGAAATGCCTAATGCGGCAAATCCCCAATGTTGATTTAGCAGTAAGCCAAGCGGCGCACCTGCCGCAAGAGCACCGTAAATGGCCATGCCCGTCCATGACATGACTTTACCTGAGCGGGATGGTCCTAATAGACCTAAACCCCAGGTCAAATTTCCTGTTAAAAGCTGGCTTTCACCAAAACCTAATACCAATCGTCCAACCAAAAGAATGACAAATTTGGTCATGGCATCAACCGGCAACAATGCAGCCAATAGATAAGCAACGCCCGCCAACGAGCAGGCCAGCATTCCTTGAAGCGTGGAGCGCTTAGCGCCCTGCTGATCGGCTAGCCGTCCCGCATAACCGCGAGTAAGTACGGTTGCAAGAAACTGCATTCCCACAGCGATCCCCACCATGGTATTACTCATGCCTAATTGGTTATGCACATATAAGGGAATAACCGGTAAAGGTAATCCTACCGTGAGATAGGTAAGAAAAACGGCTGACGTCAAAGGAAACAGCGCATGATTTGCTTTGGGGGTACTAATAAAATGAGACTGAGACATACAAGTGCTAACTCCAAAAGCAAGGAGAAGCTAAAAAGAAACGCCTTCTCCCCTGCATAAATAACAAACAGGATTAAATGCGTTGGATGACGTGAACGCTTACGCACAGATATTGCCTATCAGTGTTGAAGTGGAGCTTAGTGAGATTTGAAATTTATGTCAATTAAACCGTGACCTGGAGCACAGAAAACGACCAAGTAACTAATATACAAAATAAAGCGGCCCTAAAAGGCCGCCTGACAAACGCGAATTTATTAACATCATCGAGATTTATTTTTGAGGATTGGTGTCATATTCAGAGCAAGACTGATAGCCCTTATTGAGAACCTTTCCGGTATCATCAAAACTAACAAAATAGTTTTGTGGTTTTTTATCTGTTCCACTAATCAGGTAGGTACTACAGGTACCGCGAGCATTAACCATCGTAATACTGGTTGCCGGCTGGCCGGCAATATCAACAACCTGTTGCTTAGTCATGCCAACTTTAACGTCTTTAACTACAGGTTCGGTAACATAACTTGCCGCACGGTCGTAGGTACTACAGGCAGATAATGCCAAAGCCGTCGTCAGTGCGGCGATCCCCATAACAGCTGATTTTGTATATTTCATTTTCTCTTTCCTTGTAGCTATTGTGTTCTATAAGCCTAGGAGAAGAATGAGCATTATTCAAACCCATCGTTTTTTTTACTTAAGTTTGCCCGCTTTTTAAGATTGATCCGAAAGTCATTTTATCGATTAAATATCGTCCTAATCCGCGATTCCTAGCCATACTTTAGCCATTGGCTTCAAAGCCATGCACGGTATACTGTCCCAACGAAGTATTAAGTTTCCTTACTATTTACCGAATTTGGAGTCACATCATGGGATTATTAGATAACCTAGGCGGTATTTTAGGTGGCCAAGGTGGAAACGCCGATCACGTTAAAGCCATCTTAGCTTGGGTCGAACAGCAAGGCGGTATCAGTGCGTTAGTTGAAAAATTTCAAAGCCAAGGGCTCGGCAGTATCGTTGAGTCATGGATTAGCAGCGGTAACAACCAACCCATTTCCGGCCAACAAGTCGAGAATGTGTTTAGCATTGAATCCATCACCTCGCTTGCAAGCTCTCTAGGTATTAACACCGACAGTGCATCACAACTGTTGGCAACCTATTTACCTAAACTGGTTGATGGCCTTTCACCTAACGGTGAAATTCCACAAGGAGGATCATTGGTCAGTGCAGGATTAGATGTGTTGAAAGGTAAATTCTTTAGCTAAAGAAAAACATTACCTTGCCGCTTATACGGCAAGGTAATCGAGAAGAAAATAATGCTTCACGATTACATCGTTATTATATGGTTCAGCTTATTTTACTTTTACCCGGTAACTTTAGCCATTACAGGTCTTATCGTTTTTTTAGTATGGCCGAAGAGAAAGCAAGTAATAATTAAAATACTGCTATTAACTCTCACCATCTTTATTCTTTTGGTTACCTATAACGCGATTGAACGACATGTTCTAGGGTAACACGGCGTAATCAAAATGCGTCAAACGCAGGCTTTAGCCGCTTCCAACAGGGCTTGCTGGCTGTTGCCGCGCGATGTTAGATAGATTTCCACATCAGACTGATTGTCGCTTATTGTTTGAATTTTTGCCGATGCCATTTCGCCTTGCCCATCTAAATAGCTAGCAATAGTATGCGTATTATTATTGTTATAATAACGTGTGGCCGGATTAATATCAGACCATTTTTTATTTAGGCACTGAGAATAGATACCCGCAGCTCGGCTTATTTTTAAATCCATGACCTGATGCTTATTCGCTGTAATTGATTCAGGACTACTGCATCCAGCCAATGCGAATAAAATCGCGGCAGTCAATATGGTTCTCATTGGTTAATTCCCCTTCTGTTGGCTGAGATCATACACTGCGTGAATAGCTCGCGTGTTGCCGTTAGTGTGATCGATATCACGCACTATCCCGGCTTTGATAAAAAGCCTCAAGGAGAAAAGTCTTAAAGGAAGAGTTTGAGTGTTTCCATACGAAAGCTAAACCATGGAAACACTCAGCACAGGAGTTCTTAGTGATAGTTAATCACTAAATGCCCCAGATTGGGGTGACCATCGATGGGTTTCAAATGAACATCAGCCACATTAGTGGGCAAACTAACTTTATCACCGCTTTTTAACACTCTGTGGGCACGCTCTAGGTAATCACCATCTCTGTAGCATGATGAATGGAAACCTTTGCCGTTGGGTGTAATGTCACAGGTTGACTCTACGATCGAACCTACGAAACGAATTGTGCCCTTGTTAGCGGCGTATACTGGCGCATGCAGGGCAAGCAACAATGCTATCCCGCCTACCCATGCTCTATTCCTAAGCATATGTAACCTCCATTTATTATTCACCTTAAGAATACAAATTAAAGAGAAAGATAAACTTGATTTACATCAGCTGAATATTCCGCATGGCGCTATTTTAATAGTTTGAAATGTCAATTACCGTAAAATAGTTGCAATAAAATAAAAATATTTTTTAGAAATTACATGCAACTGTTTAATTAATCTAACAAAACCAACAAATAGCAGCATTTTACTCATCAATCGCAGCATCCATCAGAAACTCTGAACTGAGTTCAGAACCTAGTCATTGGCGCTCCAAAAATCCGAATTAGAAAAGCAATATCCAACCCATTAAGCATTCATCATATGAATATGTTAGGATCATGCCTGAAAGTAAGGAAATAGAAGTCATGATTAAGCAATTTTATTTTTGGATGGTCGTTGGTTGTGGGTTGTTCTTGTTCATGTCCGGCTTTGTGATGAGATCAACGTTCGAAGGCGCAATGGGTGCATTATTGATTTTGTATAAAACGGTGATGGACTAACGGTTCTACCCATCATTTGGATGGGTAGTGATTCGGGGCGCAATTTACATATCGTTAAGCGGGGTTTGTTGCTGGCATAGATAGCTATAGAGCGCATTCACGTCATTCTGCTGGCAAAGGCGAGTTCCTTTATTTAGGGTTGCGGCACTCCCCGCAGCAACGCCATATCTAACAATATCCAGTAAATCAGCCTGCTGTGACAATTTAAGCACCATCGCTCCTACCATGCTGTCACCTGCGCCAACAGTGCTTTTCATTTTTACCGGCGGTGGAACAACCTGAACCCAATGATGCTGCCCAACCGCCAGCGCTCCCTGAGCACCCAGCGAAACCACTACGTATTTTGATTTCCCAGCCGCGACAATAGACTGTGCCGCTTCGAGCACGGCGCTAGGTTCTGCCAGTAAATCTTTGCCACTGAGCTCAGACAGCTCTTTTTGATTCGGTTTCACCAGCAATAGATTGCCTACTTCTAAACCCGCCATCAACGCACGACCAGAACTATCAAGAACGCATTGGATATGTTTATTTTGTGCCTGACGCAAGAGTATCTGAAGCTCTTCAGTGGTGACGCCTTCAGGCAGACTTCCGCTGATAACCAGAATAGATCCCTCAGGAATACCTAGTACGCACTCGCGTAAACGGTCAAATTCCTGTGGCGTCAATTTCGCACCAGGCATAACGAAGCGGTACTGCTCTCCGGTTATCTCTGTGTGCACATGCATGTTTTGTCGAGTCCATGCCTGTGTTGTCACCGTTTGAATAGCCACTTGTTCTTGCTCAAGCAATTCGGCTAAATGCTGCCCCGTTGGACCGCCGGCGGGAAAGATGGCATTTGCCTCTCCACCAAGGTGGGCTATCGCACGAGCCACATTGATTCCGCCACCACCGGGTTCATAAACCGGCTCTGAGCAACGTAATTTGCCATCAGGATAGAGTTTGGCCGTTGTGGTGGAGCTATCAAGCGAAGGAGCTAGCGTCAGCGTAAATATCGGTGTCATAACATCTCCTCGTTATATGTATGCTTTTCTCAGCCTACCACTTCACCCCATGTATTCATTGTTTTAGTTCATTAAAGGATCTTTCCAGCCGAGCTAAACGATCATTCGATACACTGTTCTTCGGCTACTCACGGACAGCCCTGAACGATATGATTATTTTATAGGCGATTAATACAAGATAAGCCGATCTTGATCGTGTCACAAAAAAGTCATACTGCAATGTTATTGATATTGGTGCTATAACAAAGAGGTCAGCTCCGTGCTGACAGACACATATTTTGACGGATTTATGTATTACGGAGCCTGTATGAAGCGAATCATTAAAGGCGATACAAACTTCTCTCACCTCGTTGTCGCGCATGCAGCGATCGATCAGCATGCCAAAGCCTATGGCCTTGCCCGTCAAGGGTGGCCTTCTACTTACCATATTAAATATCGAGATAAACTCATCGCGGTGGAAGTTGTGACCCGCCGTCAATCCTACGTTGCCACCGTTATGGTTGGCGCTCGAAGTTTAACCAAACTATGCGGTATGCCAGCCGCTGCATAAATCACTTCCGGTGGTACTCTGGCAAGTGCCACCTTACTCAGACCATAAAACAAAGAAGCGGCTTTACGCCGCCTCTTATCGTTAACTATACAAGCAATATCCGTGCTGACTACTGACAAAGCTGACGCGCGTGCTTAATAAAAGGCGCAACGCTCATCTTTTGCCCCGGATGATTCGGATCGTCCAGCAAAATCGTCTCTAACGGTAATGCAGCCATCTTCTTGGCTTTCACCAAGTTATTTGCCTTCTCATCTAAAGGATACTGCGCCAGCGTGCTTGCATTGATGACAAACAATGCCTGATTTTTCGTACACTGTAGCTGCACTTCTTCTTTTACGAAGGCCCACTGGCTACCAAATTGCGCTTTACTTACCGTCTCCACGGTACGTGCCGCTAATGCATCCGCAGATAAAAAACCGCCAGCCAACGTCAATAATCCTGTCAGTAATACACTTTTTTTCATCACGAAGTTCCACTATCGTCCAATCATAAACTGTCGTTATCTTATTCTAAATAGGTGGCTGAGTTGCGAAAAAACTCACCGTAAACAGTACCAATAGGGCCAATATCCATTCAACCATGGCATTGCCCGCCAGTTGCGTTAATGCCCGTTGCCGATTTTGCCCCATGCTCCGCACCACGTAGTAGCGGTTATAAAGCGCAATCGCGATCATCGTCGCCACCAATAGGATCTTCAACCACAACCCACGCTGATAGATAGAGTCGAACGCCAGCGGCCAGCGACCTAGAATCCACGCCGCATTGCCTATTCCCGTGACTATTACCAGAGCCACCGCAAAATGTCCCCAACGTGAATAACGAATAACCGCCTGCATCGCAAAGGCTTTGTCGGTGCTTGAGAGTTGTCGTACGCAAAGCCAGAACGGCAACAAACCACCAAACCAAAAACCACCGCTCAGCAGGTGAATACCATTATTAGCCCGGTGCGCGATACCGCTGATACCCTGCTCCGCCGATGCATGGCCTGTGTGAGCCAAGGTTATCAGCAATAGTGCAGAAATAAATATGAATGAAAAACGGCGAATATTTAGTTCGAATAAAGGCGTTATCAGCAACAAGGAGGAAAATATCAGTTGTAACCGCCACGCTTCGCCAAATGTTGTTTGCATTACAGCAAGCCAAATTTCCGGGCTGAAAAAGTCTTGCCAGCCATCGCCCATCAGGCCAGCTTGTAACGCCACCATAAGCCAAGAGCTAAAAGCGCAAAGCGCTAAACTTACACTTAATAACATTCGGGTTTGTGTTTCTAAGCTACGCCGAAGCATGGGTGGAGCGATCCACCCAACAAAAAGAGCCAAGCCAAAAATTTGTAACGCACTGGCAAAATGAACCCAACGGCACAAAACATAGAGAGCCGTGATACTCATAATCAGCCTTATTTAACAGAGAAGGTATACTGGCCCTTGGTTTTATGTCCATCGACGGAAACAACGTTCCAACTCACCGCGTATTCGCCTTTGTTTAAGGGCTGGGTGAAAGGAACGGAAACATGGGTTTTATCATTTCCCGCTACGGATAACTTGCCTGTTGCAATGGGTTGGTTTTCAGGCCCTACAACCTTCACTTTGCTAAACCCCGTTTCAATACCTTCACTAAAAACGAACGTCAGCTCAGAAGGCGCACTCACTTGGCTTTTGGCCGCCGGAGTTTGATCGGTGAGATGTGCATGAGCAAATACCTGCGGCGAAACGGCCAGCAGCAGCGCGGCACCGATACCAGATAGATGAAATTGAGCCGTTTTAAGCATTTTCATAGAGTCGCATTCCTTTTATAAGTCGCAGGTAAGCGCATTGGTGACGTTCGCAATCAGATTTGGGCTTTCAGGCAAAGTCACCAAATACGCTAGCATATTGATTTTTATCTTACATTTTCCTCTCACGTATTGCCATGAAGTCAGCAACAAAATCACAACCGGATATTCACGTTTTTCTACTATGCGATAAACGACTTACTGACATACTTTTCCTATTCGTCGCCATCGATTAATAAAACCATATAAATCATTATGTTGAACTATCTATACAAAATGTCGCTTGCAAGTTTGGGCGTAGAGAGCTTTAGTTAACAGGCATACCAACCTAACTACGGTTAAGAGAGGCCAAAATGAGTAAGGGAATGGATAGCAAAAAGAATGCGAAGAAAAAACCGTTGAAGAGCCCTGCAGAGAAACGCGCGGAAAAGAGAGCAAAACGCGCACATCCAGATGGTGATTAATCAGTAAACGTATTTCGTATCTTAAACCCGCCGTCGGCGGGTTTTTTATTGCCTAAATTATGCCATCAGCACAGAAAACACGAATCGGGAAAATCCGCAGTTCGACAACAATATCGTTACAGTATTTCGATGTTCATCCCCTTCGTTATTTATGTCTTGGATACTCGAATAGAACGTTTAGCAACCAATAAGCGTTCTCGATATCGACATATCAGCTATATTTTTCCTCTTGATTATTTTCACCCAAGATGGTCGTCATGCCGTGTCATATTTAAATGTCACACTGCTTAAAATTTATCAATTCTTGATTATATGTGCTGTTTATTTCTTTAAGCATGAATGGTCAAAGAAAGATTTTGTTCGGCAGAAGAAATGAACATAGTCGAATTACGGCGAGGGATATATGGCGGAATGGCACAAATAGCTAAAAACTTATTTATGAACGGCATTATTTGACAAGTAATTTCTTATTATAGCCTATCTTCAGACTTTTTCCATAATAGAGTAAGTGGACGTCACACTTACAACAAACCAACTCAACATATTGATAAGTAAGGAATTTATTAAACGCACAGCTAAAAAAAACCGAACCTTAAATAAAGGTTCGGTGTAAAAAGAATCTTAAGACACAGTAAAAAAATGCAGTAACAATGATGAGATTTAATTATACATCATATTCTTCATTGTAATTTGCAATTTGTGTGGTCAGCGATTTCTTATAAATCAGGCAAGAATATTCGAATGATGAATTATCACTTAAGGGTATCTTTTTTCGAGAGAAAATGAGGATCCACACCTGAGTTTTGTATATTTATCTTTGCTTCATTTACATTTCAATACATTTAATTACCATAAAAAATAAATAAACGTCGCATAGGCACTTTTTATTTATAGCGCATTAAACATATTATTAAGCTATGCTTGTACCGTGAACTTTGACTGATGGAACGCACTTAAGTTCACATAGCAAGTGTAAAAAAACATAAATAAGCAGTGGCACATATAACTGACCTTGGCCGGTCAAAAAACTAAGAAGGAATATCATAGTGAAACGTAATCTGCTGGCAGTAATCATCCCTGCACTTTTAGTTGCAGGCGCAGCAAACGCTGCAGAAATCTACAACAAAGACGGCAACAAGCTGGATCTGTTCGGTAAATTAGATGGCCTGCACTACTTCTCAGACGACAACGGTTCAGACGGCGATCAGTCTTACGTTCGTTTCGGCTTCAAAGGTGAAACTCAGATTAACGACCAGCTGACCGGCTATGGCCAGTGGGAATATCAAGCAAACCTGAACCATGCAGAAAGCCAGGATAACAACAACTTTACCCGTGTTGGCTTCGCTGGTTTGAAATTTGCTGAGTTCGGTTCTTTGGATTATGGCCGTAACTACGGTGTGATCTATGATGTTGGTTCTTGGACTGACGTGCTGCCAGAGTTCGGTGGCGATACCTACGGTGCGGACAACTTCCTGTTCCAACGTGGTAACGGCATGCTGACCTACCGTAACACCGACTTCTTCGGTCTGGTTGACGGCCTGAACTTTGCTCTGCAGTATCAAGGCAAAAACGATAGCCCAGAAGAATCCAACAATGGTCGTTCAGTTCAGGGCCAAAACGGTGACGGCTACGGTATGTCTCTGTCCTACGATCTGGGCTGGGGCGTTAGCGCAGCAGCTGCATACTCTTCATCTGACCGTACCAACGAACAGAACCGTATGCAGTATGGTCACGGCGATAAAGCAGACATCTACACTGGTGGTCTGAAATATGACGCTAACAACGTTTATTTAGCCGCTATGTATACTCAGGCTTATAACGCTAACCGTTTCGGTGATTTCTCTGCAAGCGGCCCAGATGCAGTTTACGGCTTTGCTAACAAATCCCAGAACATTGAAATCGTTGCACAGTACCAGTTCGACTTCGGTCTGCGTCCATCCGTTGCTTACCTGCAATCAAAAGGTAAAGACATCGGCAACGGTTACGGCGACCAGGATCTGGTTAAATACGTTGATGTCGGCGCGACTTACTACTTCAACAAAAACATGTCTACCTACGTTGATTACAAAATCAACCTGCTGGATGACAACCGCTTCACTAACAACGCTGGCATCAACACTGATGACATCGTAGCGCTGGGTGTTGTTTACCAGTTCTAATTCGTTAATTAACGAATCAAGCTATATGTGAATGCATAAAGGGGCCTTAGGGCCCCTTTCTTGTTTCTCGCCAACACACATTACAATTTATCAAATTCGCTGTCTGGTGCCATCTCAAGCGCTAGTGCGGTCAACGCGCTTTTGTTCGTAATAATGTATCCTGATTTCTGCTTAATCAGCACCCCATCCTGCGTGAATTGAGCGATCACATACAGCAGGTGACGATATGAAACGCCCATATACTCCGCCACAGAAGTATGCTTTTCGCGATACACATCACAATGCTGAGTTAATAAAATAAATGCGGCCAAGCGATTAATCAGTGGGAATGATTGGTTTTGCGTCAGCGAAATAATATTGCGATAATTTTTTTTACTGAGCGCAACGCAAAGATTACGTAAAAAAGTAGCGTCGTTTAAAAGCGGAGCACGAAACTGTTTTATTGGTAACGCGAGGCACCAACACGCCTCGATAGCCTGAACGGCGCGTGGCTCGTGATCCATATCGACCAGCTCAATTTCTCCAATAAAACAAGGCGCTGCAAAGAAATCGATCAACGACACGCGACCATTCGCCAGCGTTGAATACAGCTTAGCCCTCCCCTGTGCAAGGTAGAACAGATAGCTCGGAGGATGACCTTCTTTGACAATAAAATCACCTGCCAGCACATGGAACAGCTTTGTATTACCCACAACATCAATAGAAAAATTTTGGCTATAGCCCGTAGCCTCCAGCAGTTGCTGTTTCAGACTCGTGTCCAAGACTTCCTTCATCGCTATCCCCCGATATGAGATTTCTCATATTTAATATACGTTTTCCATTGTTATGCTTCAAACGCTGCGAATAAACATACCTGAACTTATTAAATTGATAATAAATTATTTTTAATACAAAAGAGGATATAACAATGAAAAAAAGAAAAATCATACTCGATTGCGATCCAGGCCATGATGATGCTATTGCTATTATGCTAGCCGCAAGACATCCAGCCATTGATTTGCTTGGAATAACCATTGTTGCCGGAAACCAAACGCTAAATAAAACGCTCGTCAATGGATTAAACGTGTGTCAGAAACTAGATATTAACGTACCTATTCATGCCGGTATGCCAAAGCCCATTATGCGTGAGCAAATTGTAGCTGACAATATCCATGGTGAGAGCGGATTGGACGGGCCAAAATTTGCACCATTAGTTCGTAAAGCCGAAAGCAAGCATGCTATTCAATATATTATTGACACGCTAATGAACAGCGATGGTGACATAACATTAGTTCCCGTTGGCCCATTAACCAATATTGCCGTTGCCATGCGTATGCAACCGGCTATTTTGCCAAAAATTCGTGAAATTGTATTAATGGGTGGTGCCTATGGCACAGGGAATTTTACTCCTTCAGCCGAGTTTAATATTTATGCCGACCCAGAGGCCGCACGCGTAGTATTTACCTCCGGAGTTCCGCTGGTCATGATGGGATTAGATTTAACCAACCAGACGACCTGTACTGCAGACGTCATTTCCAGAATGAAAAAAGTGGGTGGCCCGGCAGGTGAGTTATTCAGCGACATCATGAGCTTTACGCTTACAACACAATATGAGAATTATGGTTTGGCTGGCGGCCCCGTGCACGATGCAACCTGCATAGGCTATCTCATCAATCCTGACGCCTTCAAAATGCAGGATATGTATGTTGAAATCGATGTGAACAACGGCCCATGCTACGGACGTACCGTGTGTGATGAACTTGGCGTAACCGGAAAACAGCCTAATACCAAGGTTGGCATGACCATTGATACCAAATGGTTCTGGGACTTAGTAGAAGAGTGCGTTCGGATGTATATTTAACCCATGCTGATGAGTCATTTTTGAGGCATGTATTATACCGGCAATACTCAAAGCAATATTTTTATTAAGCCATATTCGCACACCAGCACGTCTGGCTTACGTAAGTTTGTCGAGATGAATTTGTTTTTCTCAATATAACTTAAGTTGCTTTTGGCATACGGCATATAAATACGTTGTCCATCTAATCTTAATAGGCAACATATTGTTGCCTATTAACATCAGTCATACCATAAGACGTTTATAAAAGGTATTCATAATGGATACGATGAGAAGCATTCTAGGTATGGTGGTACTGTTAGTCATTGCTTTTTTGCTATCAGTAAATAAAAAGAATATTAGTATTCGCACCGTTGGCGCGGCGCTAATATTACAAATATTGATCGGCGGTGCAATGCTCTATTTCCCACCTGGAAAATGGTTAGCAGAGCAGGCTGCATTCGGCATACATAAAGTCATGCTTTATAGCGATGCGGGTAGTGCATTTATTTTCGGCTCATTAGTTGGGCCAAAAATGGATAAACTGTTTGACGGCTCTGGTTTTATTTTTGCCTTTCGTGTCTTGCCAGCGATTATTTTTATCACTGCGTTAGTCAGTCTGCTTTATTATATTGGCGTAATGGGAATATTAATTCGCATCTTAGGCGGAATTTTCCAGAAAGCACTTAACATTAGTAAAATCGAGTCATTCGTCGCCGTAACAACTATTTTTCTTGGACAAAATGAAACACCTGCGATTGTAAAACCGTTTATTGACCGCCTAAATCGCAATGAACTGTTTACCGTCATTTGTAGCGGTATGGCCTCCATCGCCGGCTCGACGATGATTGGCTATGCCGGATTAGGCGTACCAATTGATTACCTTCTGGCGGCATCTTTGATGGCGATCCCCGGAGGTATTTTGTTTGCTCGTATTCTAAGCCCCGCAACAGAAGCCTCTCAGATCGACTTTGATAATCTTTCATTTACTGAAACACCGCCCAAAAGCTTTATTGAAGCTATCGCAGCAGGCGCCATTGCTGGGATGAAAATTGCCGCCGGAGTAGCAACGGTCGTCATGGCGTTTGTGGCTATTATTGCACTCATCAACGGCATTATTGGCGGAGTTGGTAGCTGGTTTGGCTTTGACCATGTCACGCTCGAAGGTATCTTTGGTTATATATTAGCGCCGCTTGCATGGCTGATGGGTGTCGATTGGGGAGATGCATCGCTTGCAGGAAGTCTGATCGGACAGAAATTGGCAATCAACGAGTTTGTTGCCTATCTCAGTTTCTCCCCTTACCTGCAAGCCGGTAGCATGTTGGATACTAAGACTATTGCCATCGTCTCGTTTGCACTGTGTGGTTTTGCAAACTTTGGTTCCATTGGCGTAGTTGTAGGCGCATTTTCAGCAATTGCACCACAGCGTGCATCTGAAATTGCTCAGTTGGGACTTCGTGCGCTGGCTGCAGCCACCCTTTCGAACTTAATGAGTGCCACCATTGCAGGTTTCTTTATTGGTTTTGCTTAAACGATAACGCGCCAGACTAAGCTGGCGCGTTATCGTTTATTTTGTACTGCGCTACGTAAACTGCATAGAACGATACCAAGCGGTATCAAATCACCCGCGTTGACTGGCCTATTACAGCGCCCCTATCGTCTAACAATCGACATGAGGAAATTCAGCAAGGCCTCGTTGACCCACTCGGGCTGTTCAAGCGTGCAAATATGTCCTGCCTGAGGGACAACAAGCTGCTTACAATTCAACATTTCAGCCATCAGATAGCCTTCTAACGGTGGTCTTGGTGCGTCTTGCTCACCGGTGATTACCAGCGCAGGCATCTTGAGCTCTTCCAGCAGCGGGCAGCTATCACCGCGACCAAAGATCATGCGGCCAAGCGGCACAATACTTTGGCGTAAAACGGATTCGGATAGATTGCTTAGATGCTCAGCTAATGCCTCCAGCAGATGGGGCTCGGGTTCGCGGCGGAAAAACATGGGTGCGATTTGTTCAACTAACACTGCAGGTACTTTTCCCGCTGCATCAATCGCATTTAGCATGGCGTCATATTTCTTGAATGTGACTTCAGGCTCCAATCCAACAAAGGTATCCATCAATACCAGCGCGCGCACGCGGTCGGGAACCATCGCGGCTAACTCTACGCCCCACATTCCGCCAACCGACAGCCCAACGACGGCAAATTCATTGATATCCAGTGCATCCATCAGAGCCAAGTGATCGCTGGCTAAATCTTTCAGAGAACGTCGTGACTCCGGCAGTGGATCGGACTTTCCATGCCCCCATAAATCTGGCGCTATGACGCGAAAATGCTGGCTCAGCGCCTCTATTTGTGGCGCCCACATGTTGGAGTCAAACATATAACTATGACCAAGAAGCAGAGCAAAACCTTCACCGCGATCGATATAGTGCATTTGACGGTCGTTTACTTGGATAAAAGGCATTGGGGATCCTTGCGAATAGAAGAAAAATACAAAAAAACCTATGCCGTAAGCGATATCACGCTCACAAGCATAGGTCTTAAAATCTACTGATGAATACCGGCTAATGCCAGAATAAAGGCATATTCTAATGCAATATCTTCATAGGCTTTGAAGCGCCCTGATTTGCCACCATGCCCAGCATCCATATCCGTGTAGAGTAGAAGCTGGTTGTCATCCGTTTTCATCTCACGCAGTTTCGCCACCCATTTCGCAGGTTCCCAGTATTGCACCTGAGAATCATGTAGCCCAGTGGTCACCAACATATGTGGGTAATCCTGCGCTTTCACCTGGTCATAAGGGCTGTACTGCTTGATATAGTGGTAGTACTCAGCATCATTCGGATTGCCCCATTCGTCATATTCGCCCGTTGTCAGCGGAATAGATTCATCAAGCATCGTGGTCACGACATCGACAAATGGCACCTGAGCCACGATACCGTGATACAACTGAGGAGCCTGATTCACAATCGCTCCCATCAGCAATCCCCCAGCACTGCCACCCATGGCGTAAACCTGTTTGGCATCGGCATATTTCTCATCAACGAGGTATTGAGTCACGCTAATAAAATCGCTAAAGGTGTTTTGCTTATGAAGCAATTTGCCATCGTCATACCACTGTTGCCCAAGATCCGCGCCGCCGCGAATATGGGCAAGAGCAAATACAAACCCGCGGTCAAGCAAGCTTAAGCGGCTAACACTGAAAGCAGGATCCATGCTGCTTCCGTAGGAACCATAACCATAGACCAATACAGGGTTGTGCCCAGCACGGAAGAGATCCTGTCGATAGACGATGGAAACCGGCACCTTCACGCCGTCGTGAGCCGCCACCCATAACCGCTCGCTGCGATAAGCACCAGCATCAAAGTTTTTTACTTCTTGCTGCTTAAGCAACGTACGCTCACCCGTGTCCATATTGATTTGGAATACGGAGCTGGGCGTAGTCATTGAAGAATAGCCGTAGCGTAGCAGCTCGGTATCTGGTTCTGGGTTAAACGACAGCCACGTCATATAGGTTGGATCATCGAAACGAATATGTTTCTCTTCACCGGTTTGCCAATTTATCTGACGCAGATTAGTTAATCCCTGCTCCCGCTCCTCAACCACCAGCCAATCTTTAAACAGGCTAAAGCCTTCAAGCATCACATCGTCGCGCGCGGCAATAATAGCCTGCCAGGTCTGTTCCTGACTTGAGGTAGATTGATAAAGACCGAAATTTTTCCCATCTTTATTAGACCGGATATAAAAGGTATCGCGGTAGTGATCCAAACTATATTCATGGTCGCGGCGACGCGCTGAAAATATCTCTGGATTAGCATTAGTATCGTCAGCATCCAACAGCAAGATTTCAGAGGTTGTGGTGCTCGAAATATGAATCAGAATATATTTGTTAGAGATGGTCTTCTCTAAGCCAACGTAGAAAGTATCGTCAGACTCTTCATAGATCAGTTGGTCTTCAGCAACCGGTGTTCCTAAACGATGGCGATAGACCTGGTAAGGCAGCAGCGTTTGAGGATGTTTACGTACGTAATAGATTGTGGTGGAGTCGTTAGTCCACTCAAAGTGCCCCGCCGTATTGTCCAGAACTTCGTCGTACCAGCTGTTGTCGCTCAGACGTTTAATGCGAATGTCATACTGACGCCGAGAGAGAAAGTCCTCAGCGATAGCCATCAGTTGATTATCAGGGCTAACTTCAATGCCACCTAAAGCGTAGAAATCATGTCCCTCAGCGCGCTCATTGCTGTCGACGAGCAATTCCCAGGCGCTATTATCTGTCGCATCAGCTTTTTGTCTAACATACAGCGCATATTCCTGTTCAGGTTTATATCGCGACTGATATCGATAGCCGTTACGTTGATAAGGCACAGATTCGTCTTCTTGAGGAATACGCTCAACCATTTCATTAAACAGTTGCTCTCGAAGTTCTTCTTCACCGCGCATGCACGCCTGAGTATAGGCATTCTCAGCTTCAAGATAACTCAGAACCGCTTCGTTGCTGCGTTCATCGTCACGCAGCCAATAGTAATTATCGATTCGTGTATCGCCATGCATTTCCATGACGTGCGGGTGTTTTGCTGCAATCGGTGCTTTCTTCATTATCTACGCTTACCGCCTGTAATCTGATGCATGTAACTTAGAAGCGCTCGCCCAGAGATAACTCACGAAAGGGCAAAAATTAACGCTTGTAGTCGACAGGAGATAACTCCCCTCTCTCTACATTATTATACGACCTGCGGATCTCGGTAAGCTGTTTACATACAATAAAAAAGTTTTTTTCATTCATCGGGCTAAAAAGGTAGTAGCCTTGCAGCGCTGGGCAACCTAGCGCCTCTAACGCCTTAAACTGCTCTTCGGTTTCAACATGCTCTGCTATCACGTTCATATTCAACGCATTGGCGATCAAAATAAGGTGCTCTACCAACATACAGGCATCGGGGTTTTGCATGGCATGGATCAGCTCGCCGGGAATTTTTATCTGCGTTAACGGCAAATCAGCGATCAAAGAAAGTAATTGATAGTTATCTCCAAAATGGTCAACCGACAACCCACAACCTAATGCACGAAGCTTATGTAATTCCGTAATGATTAACGGATCGCTAAACAAATCATTATCCCCGAGCAACTCAATGACTAACCTATTTGCTGGAATATCATAGCGCTGTAAAACATTACCAATCTGTTCACTGAATTCCGTCGTGTAAAGTTGAGCTAATGGCAAATTGAATGACAATATTAAATCAGGGGATATTTCACGATGAACACGCTGCAACAGTTGGCAGACATTATCAGCAATCCAAAGATTCAATGCATGCATCAAACCAAAACGTTCTAAGGAGTCCAAAAAATCATAGGGCAAAAGTGTCCCCTGCTGAGGATGGCGCCAACGCACTAAGGCCTCAGCACCTAATAAAGTGCCATTAATATTGCATTGTGCTTGGTAGTCTAAATAAAATTCATGCTCAGTGAAGGCCGATTGCAACGCTGTTTGCAATGCCATCTCTAATTCCAAAGGAGAAACACTCTGGTCTAAAACACCCAAAATATTATAGTGCTTATTATTCATTTTGTTATCTAATTATTAATAAAATGATGCTTGATTTAACTGCATTCAGATTAGAATTCGCTAATCTCAAAACACTTAAATTACAATCCTAAAGAAATAGTGAATATTCTTACAGCCTACCAGCGAGTTCGCACATTAAAATGGCGGCCTATAGCTACCAAACATCACATCCATCGTAAAATAACACATGTGTGTATACTCGATGGCACACTCGGCCACGACATCAAGAGATAAATTACACCAAGCAAAACGAGAAGATATCTCAATAAGTCTTAAATTTCAAAAAGATAAGCTTTATCGTAAAACTATTTTACATTATATTCTCTGAAGTGAGAAACATACAATTTAGCACTTTTGCCCTAATAAGCAAAATTTTTAGACCATGATATCGAACTAAGTCAAATTCTCAGCTCAAGATATTTATTAGCTTAATATTTATAGTCAAAAATGTTTCTTTGCGCCTCAGATTTTAAATCCATGTTCATCAGGACAATAACGGGAAAAATTTAATAGGAATAAGATTTATAACTGAGATTAATACATATGGACTTTGTGGTTTTTCCTAAAAAGAAATTTTAAAACCTCTTTAACTTTAATAAAGAGGTTTTAGATGATACAAAAATAAGTTTTATTCTGGGTGGGAATATTCGAGTTTTCCAGCTTTGCAATCAACGTTAACGGTATAGTTTTTGTCAACTTTTGTACCGCGTACGGTGAGCTTAAGCACCCAGTCACTCCCCTTTTGGGTAACCTGATCCTGATTCACCCACACCACTGGCGTACTCGTGCCCAACAGTGCTTTATCATCAGCCCAGCGCGGAATTCTATTTTGTAAGAAGTCGTTCTTCACCATCGTAGAAAGCTGAGTTGCTGTAGTTTGCTCACAGTTCGCAATGGTAACCACCCGCTGCTCACTTTGCTGAGCTTGAGCAACACCCGCTGAAAGCGCCAACGCTAATCCAGCCACACCTAACGTAATTTTGTTCATTTTCAATCCTCATTTAGCTTTGGCGCAGAGATCTTCCCTGCAGCCGATGGCTATTCCATGATATGAACGCACGCTCTGTGTGCCTGAACACGGCAAAGCGCGCTAACGTATGTGGAAACTAATCACATACAGTTCATTAAGCCCTGGATAAATCTCGCTGATAACCTGCTTCAGCTCGTCCAGTGTCATATTCTCTTGCGCCGCATGAAGCTCTGTCAGTTCACTCATCAACACAGGGGTGACACTCTCAACTTCGATCGTGCAAAAATAGAACCCGTCTTCATAGCGACTCACGCTGAGCAACTCTCCTTTCTCGAAGTGAGATTCGCTGCTATCACGGATCGTGATGGTTTTCTTACCTGACAAAATATCAGCTTCAAAACGACGGTAAAATGTTATCTCACGTTTCATTCTAGATCCAGAAAAGTAAATAATATGTGAACTAAAACACTAGGCGGCGTTATCAATCGCAACTTTTACCTTTTTAGGCGTATTTTTTTCTTCGTCGCCTGCCTTTAGCGATTCAAGAGAGTTACCACGCAGCAGCAACGAAAGCTGATCTTTATGCTCTGCAAGGTAAAAACTGAGCGATTCCAAAACGCCGTCTTCTAAATCAACAGATGAATCCGCCAGCCACTCACTCAAATTGTCTGCCAGATCCAGCATCTTATCGTAAGCATCGGCTTCTTTTTTACTGGCAAAGGTCATTTTTTCTACTCCATCACGAACTACCACGTACTGAATTTCAACGCTCATAAACCACTCCGAAATACTGTATATAATATCAGTATATTTATTTTTATCTCTTTCTGCAAAATTGACAACGAGTAAAAGTGACGTTTAGACATAAAATGTTTAGAAATAGTAGAACATCGCCACTCGCTGAATAAGCCCTGCATTGCGTTCTTCCAGCAACGCGCGTTCTAAGAAAGGAAATTGCTCATCCCCCACCAGCGTAAAGCCGACTTTCTGATAGAAAGGCGCATTCCAAGGTAAATCGAGAAACGTAGTCAGTCCTACCCCGCTAAAACCACGCTGGCGGGCTGCAACTAAAGCGTGATCAACCAGATAGTGCCCTATTCCGCGCTGGCTGAATGCGGGTAGCACATTCACCTCAGCTAAATGAGCAAATTCACCGATAACCTCGAGCATGGCAAAACCAATAGGTTTCTCATTGCGGATGGCTACCCATAGGTTTTGCGCCTGGTGTGCCTGCAATAAGCGCTCAGCAGATAGCGTAGCATTGCGTAAAGATTCTGGGAGTCTGTCTGCGGGAAACTGTGCGGCGGCGAGGCGTTCCACTTCGGCTAACATCGTGAGATGCTGCAGTTCTGCGTACTGGAACGTTATGTTTTCATTAGTCATTGCTTGGTTCTATCCATTCTGAGGCTAAAATGCAAAAAACCCGCACTCGGCGGGTTTTGTCAGCATGATAGTATCAGCTTAATTACAGCGCAATAACATCAGCCGCAGACGGGCCACGTGGGCTGTCCTGAATGGCGAATTCTACCTGCTGGCCTTCAGCCAGAGTTTTGAAGCCGTCACTCTTGATGGCAGAGAAATGGACGAATACATCTTTGGAACCATCAGCTGGAGTGATGAAGCCAAATCCTTTGCTTTCGTTGAACCATTTAACGTGACCAGTTTTCTTGCTCATTTAACTTTCCTTTACTTAAAATTACTTGCCGTTAGGCATGGTAGACCCGTTTACTAACATAACCTAGACAAATCGTATCCTAACGCTCGGTTAATTAAACGCCCATTTAAGAATAGGCAGAAATATAAGCCGAATCATTAAGCAAACAAAAACGATATGATTACATCAGCATTTCAGGCGTCAGTATTAACGCATAGTTTCATGCTCAGCGCAAATATTTCGTGGGTGATAGCCTTGTTTATAAATACTGTACGTACAGTCTGTTCTAATTCTATATATTGACAAATATTCGCCTATACAATAATCAGCAACTAAAAAATAAATTGTTAATAATCAACAGAGTAAAAAAACACACCGTGCTTACATTATTTTTTATTAATACGCAAAAACATTCATAAATAAAATAGCGACGTACATCACAAATATAACTATGATGTCGATAAAACAAACGAACAAGGCTTTGAATAACAGACTGAAATAAACAGCGCGTCGCTGTCATCTTTTTATTACACGAATATATAATGAACACAGGATCCGCAATCGACACTGCGGACCCCTTCATTATCAGCGAGGAACACGAATTCCACCTTCCACACCTTTAGGGCTTAGAAGGACTTGCCAGAGTTGGATGTTTCTTGCTCTAAATGCTCCTGCACACGCATTAAGATAATAAGTGAACATCCGATAGAAACGATCGCTATAGTTGTCTTTAATTTCCGGCCAGCTTTTCTGGAATGCCTCAAACCAAGCCATCAATGTACGGTCATAATCGACGCCAAAATTATGCCAATCCTCCAGCACGAACAAATCCTCACTGTTCGAAGCAATATGTGCCACCGACGGTAAACAGCCATTCGGGAAGATGTACTTATTGATCCATGGGTCGACGTTCAGGTCAGTCTGATTAGAACCGATGGTGTGGAGCAAGAAAAGCCCATCTGGTTTTAGATTGCGCGCAGCCACTTCGAAATAGGTACGGTAATTTTTTGGTCCCACGTGCTCAAACATTCCAACAGAAGCAATACGGTCAAATTTTTCGTTTAAGTCTCGGTAGTCTTGTAGCAAAATCTCGACATCTAAGCCTGCACAACGTTCTTGCGCCATTTTTTGCTGCTCAGCAGAAATCGTCACTCCTTTCACCGACACACCGTACTCTTTCGCCGCGAACTGTGACAATCCTCCCCAGCCACAGCCAATGTCCAGTAAGGTCATTCCCGGCTTCAGTTGCAGTTTTTCACAGATCATCCGCAATTTTGCCTGCTGAGCCTGCTCCAGCGTTTCTGCATCTTTCCAGTAAGCACAAGAATATTGCATATACGGATCGAGCATTCTGCTAAATAGGTCGTTACCCAGATCGTAGTGCTCTTTCCCCACTATCCATGCACGTTTCCGAGTCTGATAATTAAAAATGCGAGCTGAAGCAATTCGTACAATATCACTGAAATGTTTCGGCAAATGCTCATCAAGTTCAGCGGCTAAAATGTGTTGGAAAAAGATATCTAAACGATCACACTCCCACCAACCGTCCATATAGCTCTCGCCAAGCCCCAACGATCCCTCTTGCAACACGCGATGAAAGAACTCGGGGTTTTTGACGCGAATATCCTGCGGTCGAGTCCCATTGATAGTAATTCCGGCCTGGCTTAGCATTTCCTCTGCAATTCTGTACCAATTGTCTTCTTTTAATTCTGTCTCAACAACACACGTCGAACTCATGGTTCACTTTCTCCCCTATACCGCGCTAACCCTCCAGCTGCACGGCTATTGCTGTTTTAATTATTCAAAATTCAGTACCCAACAGGGATTCACCCTCGCCGATAGCTGTATTTATCATACAATAGATTTATCATACAAATGAAATTTAACTTAATCAACCTGTGATAAGCCGATTGAACTGAGCAACGTATTTTTTTGTCTGTTGTCTGCATCCAACCGAAACTCATATATAAATATAATTAATATCCTAAATAAATAATTAGCAACACATGTTATTTCACCCCTGTTTGACTGACCTATCGTATTCTTCAGTCCTGAGTAAAATTGGCAGCTCAACCTTATTTTCATGGTGCAAATTAAATCGAATTACTGACACGCAAACGTTTTCGTATATACTGCAACCGATTTTTTGCAAGCTCATAGGATGATGATTATGTTGTCGATTGGAACTGCGCTCCGCCCACACGCCACTCGCGTCATGCTTTTAGGGTCCGGTGAATTAGGTAAAGAAGTGGCTATCGAATGCCAACGTTTAGGCATTGAAGTTATCGCCGTCGACCGCTATGCCGATGCGCCCGCCATGCAGGTTGCCCACCGTAGCTATGTGATAAACATGCTAGACGCTGAGGCCCTTAAAGAGCTGGTCGAGCGTGAACGCCCAGATTTTATCGTGCCAGAAATTGAAGCTATCGCCACATCGATGCTGGTTGCGTTGGAAAACGACGGACAAAAGGTCGTCCCATGTGCACGGGCGACCCAGCTCACCATGAACCGCGAAGGCATCCGTCGTCTGGCCGCTGAAACACTAGAGTTGCCCACCTCTCCTTACCGTTTTGCCGAAACAGAGGAAGAATTCAACGCAGCTACGCAAGAAATTGGTCTGCCGTGCATTATCAAACCTGTGATGAGCTCATCCGGCAAAGGCCAAAGCTTGATTCGCCATGCCGATGAAATGACTAGCGCGTGGCAATATGCCCAGTCTGGTGGCCGTTCGGGTCAAGGGAAAGTGATTGTTGAAGGTCTGGTGAAATTTGATTTTGAGATCACCTTACTCACCATTAATGCCTGTGATGGATTACATTTCTGTGCGCCAATTGGTCATCGACAACAAGACGGCGACTACCGCGAATCATGGCAGCCTCAGGCGATGAGCGACAACGCACTCGCGAAGGCTCAGGAGATCGCGGGTAAAGTCGTCACGGCTCTGGGGGGCTATGGACTATTTGGCGTTGAGCTATTTGTTTGTGGCGACGATGTCATTTTCAGCGAAGTATCTCCACGCCCACACGATACTGGCATGGTGACGCTGATTTCTCAGGATCTGTCAGAGTTTGCACTGCACGTTCGTGCGTTTCTTGGTTTACCTATCGGTCATATTCGCCAATTTGGTCCCAGCGCCTCTGCGGTGATCCTGCCACGTTTGCACAGCAACGATGTCGTCTTCGAAAATGTGAAACAGGCACTGAAGCCACAAACGCAGTTAAGATTGTTTGGCAAACCAGAAATCGATGGCACCCGCCGTTTAGGCGTTGCGTTAGCGTATGAAGAGACGATTGATAAAGCGATTGCGCTTGCCAAGCAAGTCAGCTGTTGTGTGGTAGTGAAAGGATAAAACATCGGGCGCGGAAACGTCTCCGCGCCGCTTCATTACAGATTATTCTTCATTTTGTTTGTCGATTTGTTTTTCGTTTTCGTTTTCATCTTCATCATCAAATAAGACTTGGATGTGTCCGCCGGTGTGGTTAGCACGAATTTCCGCCGCGACCAGAGCAATAGCTTCGCCGCTGCTCATGCCCTGTTCCATCAGTTTGTGAATGCGATCGGCAGCCTCTTGCTGTTCTGTATGTGATAACGCTGGCATTCCGCTGTTCATCAATAACTCCTGCTGCTGAATGGTAATACGGGGGCAAGAGTATAGCCGCAAACCACGCACAAGCCTAGATAATGCAAGGGCATTTATCCGCTAATCTTGCCTGCAATTTATGGTAGTCTTATCTTTGTCATATCAACATCGACGTTGAACCAAAATATCTGCATACCTATAAAAGTGATCTCTCGTCCATGACTGCCATAACCTCTTCACCTGCTGCACTGTCGCGTATTGATTTAGACTATACACCGGATGCCCTGCTGCATTATTTTGCTCCGCTCGTGCAACAACCTTGGGCAATGCTGCTGTATTCCGGCGGCGCTAATCATCACCATAATCGGTTTGATATTTTAGTCGCCCAGCCTTTGCTCACCCTAACCACCCGAGGGCAACAAACCGCCATCGCAGAAAACGGCCATGTTCGTTATAGCGAGCAAGATCCGCTGCGCTTGGTTCAAGCAGAATTATCGCGTCTGCTTCCAACGATGTCAGAACAAGCCGACACCCCGTTTTGCGGCGGTGCCGTCGGTCTATGGGGCTACGATCTTGGGCGACGCTTTGAAACCCTGCCTGAACAGGCCGATGCTGATTTATCAACACCTGATATGGCGGTGGGAATTTATGATTGGGCACTGATTGCGGACCACAGATTAAAACGCTTAACTTTAATCGTTCATGGCGACGCTCAAGCACGCCTTGCGTGGTTGAGCTCTCAGGTCAAAACGCCGCAGCCTTCTCATTTCCGGTTAACGTCATCTTGGCAAGCCAATTTAACCCAGGAAGAATATAGCCAGCGATTTGCCCGCATTCATGATTATCTATATGCGGGTGACTGCTATCAGATTAATTTGACCCAACGCTTCAGCGCGAGCTACCAAGGTGATGAGTGGCAGGCCTTTTTACGTTTGAATGAGCACAACAAAGCACCGTTTTCGGCGTTTGTGCGCTTACCTGAAAGCGCCATTTTGAGCGTGTCACCTGAGCGTTTTTTGCAGCTTGAGCAGAAAAATATCTCAACGCGCCCCATTAAAGGTACGCTGCCGCGCTTAGCCGACCCTATTGCCGATAAATTACAGGCTAAAAAGCTGGCGAGCTCTCGTAAGGATCAGGCTGAAAACCTGATGATTGTCGATCTCATGCGCAATGATGTAGGACGCGTCGCTCAGGCAGGCAGCGTGCGCGTTCCCGAGCTGTTTGTTGTGGAACCCTTCCCTGCGGTACATCATCTGGTGAGCACGATCACCGCAACGCTGCCGAATAACCTTGATGCAACCGATCTGCTGCGCGCGTGTTTCCCCGGAGGATCAATCACCGGAGCACCTAAAATTCGCGCCATGCAGATAATTGAAGAATTAGAGCCTCAGCGACGTAATGTCTACTGCGGCAGTATTGGCTACATGAGCTGCTGCGGGAATATGGATACCAGCATTACCATACGCACGCTATTGGCCGAGAATGGCAAGATATATTGCTGGGCCGGCGGTGGCATTGTCGCTGACAGTCAGGTCGATGCGGAATACCAAGAAACTTTCGACAAAGTTGGGAAAATATTGCCGATCCTTGGCGACGTCGAGGTGTCAGCATGATGCGGCTTTCTCCTGAACTCAGCGAATTTGTGGCGCGCTTTCAGCTGCAGGCCCCTATCCAAACGAACGAAGGCCATAATCTGCGCCAAGCCGCGGTTCTGATCCCCATCGTTAATCGCCCACAGCCGACGCTGTTGTTAACTCAGCGTTCAAGCCATCTACGTAAACATGCCGGGCAGGTTGCTTTTCCGGGAGGTGCCGCTGATGTAACCGACGGTTCTTTGATTGCGACGGCGTTACGCGAGGCTCAGGAAGAGATCGCACTCCCTGCCGAGAGCGTTCACATTATCGGACAGCTACCGGCGGTAGACAGCATCACTGGCTTTCGGGTGACTCCCGTGGTTGGACTTTTGCCTCCCAGTATCACCCCTATCGCCAGTGAAGACGAAGTTGCTGCCGTTTTCGAAATGCCGCTGCGGGAAGCGCTCGCCCTTTCCCGCTATCACCCGCTAGATATCCACCGCGGCGAACATCGCCATCGAGTCTATCTGTCTTGGTATGAGCATTTCTTTGTTTGGGGTATGACGGCCGCCATTATTCGCCGACTGGCTCAGCAAATCCACGTTTAGCCAGCCCTACTAATCATCAAACAAACTAATCCGATATCTCAACAATAGGGTTAGTTTATTCCCTCATCGAGATGGATTAGAGATTCCTCGATCCCTATCACTCTCTTTTTTCTGTTATCCGCTAAAGTAAACCCTACAAACCTTGGTAAATACGGGTAAATTCGTAGCTCATTACTTGATTTATCTGGCATATGTCGCAATATCATAGATAAGCCACTATGAATTAGCCTGTTTGTAGTGACAGATATTTCCGTCAGATTATCTTTTCACAGGTAGGGAAATGCCGATCAAGCGCCGGTTATTTGTCGCATAAATCGGCGTACAGACCTCACCTGATGTAGGGTTAATCGATTTTTTTGCGTTTATTGTAGATAAATTGAAGGATTGCACGTGCGTCACCCGTTAAGTTCGGCTATTGTTGGCGCGCTTTAGTCATGGCGTGAGCAATATGCGAATTCTTACATTAAATTTTATAATGTGAAACTGCTTCCACGGCAGCAAACTCATTGAACGTTAAAGCAAACAGCACCAGAAAAAACACCACGGACTAACGGTGGCGAATCCGTTTTCCGCAGTCTAATAACTTTTATATAAAGACAGTATTTCACGAAGCACGATTATATGTTTCTGAAAGCAATGTCTACTAAGGAGTCCCAACGTGATTAGCGTTTTCGACATGTTTAAGATCGGTATCGGCCCTTCCAGTTCACATACCGTGGGCCCGATGAAAGCCGGCAAACAGTTTGTCGACGATCTGATTGATAAAGGGTTGCTACCTTCTGTCACGCGCATTTCCGTCGATGTTTATGGTTCTCTCTCCCTCACTGGTAAAGGCCATCACACTGATATTGCTATCATCATGGGACTCGCAGGCAACATGCCTGATACCGTGGATATCGATGCAATTCCGGGTTTTATTCGCGACGTAGAGCAACGTCAGCGCCTGCTGTTGGCTCATGGCCAGCATGAGGTTGATTTTCCTCGCGAAGGCGGGATGAACTTCCGTAGCGATAACCTATCGCTGCATGAAAACGGCATGCAAATCCATGCATTTGCGGGCGAAAAATTGCTGTATAGCAAAACTTATTATTCTATCGGCGGCGGCTTCATCGTTGACGAAGAGCACTTTGGTAAAGATAGCGCGGGCGGCGTGACTGTGCCTTACCCGTTCCACTCCGCGCAAGAGCTGCTGGATCATTGCAAAGAGACAGGGCTGTCTATCAGCGGTCTCGTTATGCAAAACGAACTCGCGCTGCATACCAAAGATGAAGTTTATGCCTATTTTGGCGACGTTTGGGCAACCATGCAGGCCTGTATCGACCGTGGTCTAAATACTGAAGGTCTTCTACCTGGCCCACTGCGTGTACCGCGTCGTGCATCGGCGTTACGCCGTATGCTCGTCACCACCGACAAATACGACAAAGATCCGATGACGGTGATCGACTGGGTGAACATGTTTGCCTTAGCGGTTAACGAAGAAAACGCCGCCGGTGGCCGTGTCGTAACTGCGCCTACCAATGGCGCCTGTGGCATTGTTCCTGCCGTACTGGCCTACTATGACCACTTCATAGAGCCCGTCACACCAGACGTTTTCGTGCGCTACTTCTTGGCGTCCGGCGCTGTAGGTGCTCTGTACAAAATGAATGCCTCCATCTCCGGTGCTGAAGTCGGTTGTCAGGGTGAAGTCGGTGTAGCCTGTTCGATGGCCGCAGCGGGTCTGACAGAATTGATGGGCGGTAGCCCTGAGCAAGTGTGTATCGCGGCAGAAATTGGCATGGAGCATAATCTGGGCCTAACCTGTGATCCGGTTGCGGGTCAGGTACAAGTGCCTTGCATTGAACGTAATGCCATTGCGTCGGTGAAAGCCATCAACTCTTCACGTATGGCGCTGCAACGTACCTCAGAACCGCGTGTTTCGTTGGATAAAGTCATCGAAACCATGTACGAAACTGGTAAAGATATGAACGCGAAATATCGTGAAACTTCGCGTGGCGGCTTGGCGATTAAAGTTCAGTGTGATTAAGCCGTAGCTAAATTCGCGCAATAGCTAAAGTCATTTTAGATTGCGTTGATAAGCCTAAAGCCCTAAGCGTGCTATCAGTCAAACTGATAACGGCTTGGGGCTTTTTCATTCCCTACAAACAATTACTGCGCAAACTCTCGCCAAAATGCCTCCGGCGTCAAACCACCCAGTTTTTTCTGTGACCAGCGTTGATTATACTGTTCGCATATCTGCTGTAGATAATCATCAAGGCCAATATCCCCGACAGCAGGAATGAGCTCACTTAAGAAACACTCTAGTCGTAGCGTAATATCAGCGGTGTCGCTTGCTCTTAGCGTCAATGGTAACCCATGTTCAGCGCTCCATTGCTGTAATGGATGATCGGGTGACAATTCATTACCAAATAGCTTCTTATTTTCAGTCTCAACAGATTGTATAGCAGCCGGTGTGATTTTCATCATCGCCTCCAGCCAATGCACCACCAACGTTGGAGATGCCCCTGCGTAAGCACGTGCTGCAATCCAGCCGCTCACCTCTTCTTGCGCCCACAGAATATGATGTTCGCCGCCGTCTTCAGGCAGCAAACTCACGCGCTGATAAAATAAACGTAGTTTCCCCAGGTTCATACCGGCCTTAACGGCTTTCTTGCCGCGCAGCTCGCGCGCCTCTAATACGTTCATATGTGCTAATTCTGCACGCCGCATATAGCGGTCTAAACCCGCACGTGAAACACTTTGCTGCATCCCTGAATTAACCAACGTAAACAGCTCGTCGAGAGGGATCATCAGCTTTTGTCTCAGCCAGTTGATCAGCATGCTTTGCTCTGGTCTCAATACCTTGTGCACATTCTTCGGTGCCGTATGTTGATCGGCAACGCTTTGTCGCTGCCGCCAGCGACGTACCGTCGCCACCGAAATACCAAGCTCCTGTGCTAGCACCCTATCGCTCTTATCAGACTGTTGGATATACCGCCGAACTCTGGGCGTGGTTGTCGCGTTAGCGTGTAGCTTAATTTCCATTTCAGATCTCCTTGAATGATCGAATTAATGATATCCAATCATGTGAGACTTGTTTGTTGTAACCGTCACATTGTGAACTAACGCAACTTTATCATCACCTCATTCACACATAATCGCCGCATTAAGATCCCGTTACTTCATCATTAAAAAGCAATTTACGGAGTTCTCTATGAGCAACGTTTTAGGATTTCTTGAGGCGAAACTGATGCCGCTGGCGGCTAAAGCTGCACAGCAGCGGCATCTGTGTGCAATACGTGGCGCTTACGTTTCATTTATGCCATTCATCATTGTCGGCTCCGTTTTACTGATCATTTCGTCATTTCCAAGCCAAAGCTATCAACAGTTTATGGCCGGCATGTTTGGCGCAACGTGGAGCAACATCGTTGAAATCCCGTTTAACGCCGTCTTCTCGACCATGTCGCTGTTCATCAGTTTTCTGGTCGCTTATCGGCTCGCGGAGCACTATGAAGAAGATCGCGTATCCTGCGGCATTTTAGCTCTGGTATCTTTCCTCATCCTGACGCCATTCATTAAGGTAGAGGCGCTCGGCAATATTACTGTGGTTCCCACTGAATGGATCGGCAGTAAAGGGCTGTTTGTCGCCATGATCGGTTCACTGCTATGGACCGAGCTATTTTGCTTCTTAAAGCGCAAAAAACTGGTTATCAAAATGCCGGAAGGCGTACCACCGGCGGTACAAGAATCTTTTGCGGCGTTGATACCGGCGCTGGTCGTGATCGTTCTGGTATTAGCCATTCGCATCGTTTTCGAACATACCCATTACGAAACCATTCATCAGTTCATCTATCAAGTGGTTGCCACACCGGTACGTCATTTTGGTACCTCTTATATTGGTGCGCTGCTGACGGTGTTATCGATCACCATTCTATGGTCGGTGGGGATTAACTCCGGTTCAATGGTGAACGGCATTATTCGTCCACTATGGATGGAAAACCAAACCGACAACATCGCAGCCATTCAGGCAGGTGTCACACCACCGCACATTATCACCGAGCAATTTTTCGATATGGTCTGGATGGGCGGCGCAGGGGCTACGCTCTCGCTCGTGATTGCCATGCTCTTCTTTGCCCGCAGCAAAAGTATGCGTGAGGTTGCTCGATTAGGCGCTGGTGCCTCGGTATTTAACATCAATGAACCGATCTTGTTTGGCCTGCCTATCATCATGAACCCGATCATGCTGATCCCGTTTAACTTGGTTCCCTTGGTTCTGGTGACCGTTCAATACATCGCCATGAAAATCGGCATGGTTGCCGTTACCACCGGCGTGTTTATTCCTTGGACTCTACCGCCGGTCATCAGCGGGTTTATCGTCACCGGTCATATCAGCGGCAGCTTGATGCAAATCGTCAACCTGCTGATTGGGGCCATGCTGTATCTGCCCTTCCTACGCATTCTGGATAAACAATATTGCGTTGCAGAAAAACAATAGATTATGTCTGTTATACAAAGAATTAGGAGCTTTACATGTGGGGAATGATCGCGACATGGCGCATGGCGCTAGAAGGCATCACACACGCCAGCACCCTGCTGGCGAAGGGGGAAAAGTCAGCCAAAGCCGTGGTCAATGCCGTTGCCGACGTTGAGGATTTTCCATTTTATAAATCCGTGGGCTACGGTGGTTTGCCCAGCGAAAACGGTGAAGTTGAATTAGACGCCGCGTTTATGGATGGCGATACCTTAGCGTTTGGCGCCGTCGGTAATTTGGTTGATATCGCCAACCCCATTCGCGTGGCGCATGCGCTGAGTAGAGAACGGTTCAACAGTTTGCTGGTTGGCGTTGGTGCCCGTGAATGGGCGCTGAGTCAGGGATTTGCCGAAAAAACCATGCTCACCGAGCGCGCCATGCAACACTATCGCAAGCGCTGTCGAGAAACTATCGATCAGGGGCTTAGCCCCTACGATGGCCATGACACCGTCGGCATGATTGGGCTGGATACCCATGGTTCGATGAGTGTAGCAACGTCCACCAGCGGTTTATTCATGAAACGTCGTGGCCGACTGGGCGATTCCCCTATCATTGGTTCCGGATTCTACTGTGATAGCCAAATCGGTGCGGCAACCGCCACCGGCGTTGGCGAAGATTTGATGAAAGGCTGCACTAGCTACGAGATTGTACGACGCATGGAAGGCGGAATGACACCGCAGGACGCCGCTGACTCGGTGATATTTGAGCTCGAAGACAAACTCATGGCGCGTTTTGGTCGCGTGGGTGATTTGTCAGTCGTTTGCATGAATAAACTGGGCGAATTTGGTGTCTCCACCAATATCAAAACATTTTCATTTGTTGTCGCCACGCGCGATCTTCCTCCTACCGTTTACCTCGCCGAGCGTCAATCCGACCGCACTCACTACGTCCCTGCCGATGAAGCATGGATGAATGACTATGCGGCGCGGATCCGCGCACCTATCGGAGAACCTCAATATGATTAAATCTCAGGTCATAAACGCTGCATCACATGCCGTCTTATCAAGTAAAGATAGCCACCTGATTTCCTTTGCTGGCAGTGCGCTGTTAACGCAGACCGAAATCGATACCTCGCTATTATCGGCTCTGCAAAAAGACGCGGTACACTCCGTCGCCGATTGTGCCTACGGCTGCGCCCCCTTTGGTCGAGTGACCTTATTGCCCAAGGATCATTGGCTAGATTCGATAACCACTAAGCTCCATGCCGCACTACGCCCTCTGTTACGTAAAACGGCATGTAGCGAACTTATTGTTGATTGCAGCCTGTGGGACACCAAAAAAAGCGCAGACCGCGCCATGCTCTCTTCATTGCTGATCTTCTTGTTTAATCTGGATTATCAACTGAGCGATTTAGGGCTCAAAACACGCACTGAGCCTGCGATTCGGATTAAACATATCTCCCTTTGCTGTCCGCCACAGGATCAAGCCGCGGTGGAGAAAATACGTTGCCAGGCTGAAGCCTCGGCTATTGGCATGATCGCCGCTCGACGTATCGCAGACATTCCCAGCGATACATGCACACCTGAATTTGTCGTAACCGAAATCGAGAAAATCATCGCGCCGCATCGAACACTGCGCTGTGAGATTTTGGAAGAAACACAGATTGAGCGCCAAGGCTTAGGTCTGTTACATGCGGTGGGTAAAGGTGCAGCCAACCCTCCTCGATTGATGGTTCTACGCTATGAAGGCCGCGCCGACGGGCCATTCAGCGCCTATGTAGGCAAGGGAATTACCTTCGATACCGGCGGGCTGTGGCTCAAAGGCGGCGAAGGCATGTACACCATGAAATACGACATGTGCGGTGCCGCCAACGTCTTTGGATTACTACTCGCCGCCGCTGAAATGAAGCTACCAGTACGCTTAATTGGCGTCTTGGCACTCGCTGAAAATATGATAGGCCCAGAAGCCATGCGCCCAGGTGACGTTGTCACAAGCTATGCCGGCCTTAAGGTTGAAATTAACAACACCGACGCAGAAGGACGCCTTGTTTTAGCCGATGCCATTGCCTATGCCGGCCAGCTTACCTTAGACGATCAGCATCCTCAGTACATCATCGATATGGCAACGCTCACCGGTGCTGTCGTCAAAGCCTTAGGCTACGACCTCAGCGGGTTATGGAGCCAAAATGCTGAACTCAGCCGCAAGCTCATTCAAGCCGGGCTGCACGCACACGATGAGGTGTGGCCACTACCGCTCGACCCGCGCTTTGCGCCACAGGTTGAAAGCGCTATTGCCGATGTTTGCAATACCCCGACTAACAACGCCGCCATCAGCACGTCGGCGGCTTATTTCCTGAGCCGTTTCTGCCCAGCAGATATCCCTTGGGCGCACCTCGATATTAGTGGAACCGCGCTGTGGCGCGAAGGTGGCCGAAGCGTCGCCTCTGGACGCCCGATCCCTCTTTTAATGCAGCATTTGATAGAAGATTTGGAGAAATAACATGAAAAAAATTCTGTTGGTTTGTGATCTTGGTATGTCGACCAGTTTGATGGTTAAGAAAATGCTGGAGTCAGCTAAAGCACGCGGTATCGACGCTGAAATTTGTGCAAAATCAGTCCGTGATTACAAGACCTGTGCTGCTGATTTTGACGTCGCCTTATTAGGCCCGCAGATCCGCTATAAGCTGCCTGAATGCGAAAAAATCGCTCAGGAACACGGCAAGAAAATCGCCTGTATCGATATGATGGCCTACGGCACCATGAAAGGCGATAAGGTTCTTGACCAAGCATTAGCGTTGATTGAAGAGGCTTAAGCATGGATCTTGAAAATGAAGTGATGGAGCTCATTGCAAACTCTGGTTATGCACGTAGCTTAGTTTTTCAGGCCATTCGCTGCGCTCGTGAAGAAAAAGATTTTGCTCAGGCCGAAATCTACATGCAGCAGGCACAAGAGGCATTATCTTCAGCCCATCACGTGCAAACCAAACTGATCGAAATGGATGAAGGAACAGGAAAGATCCCTGTGCATTTGGTGATGGTTCACGCGCAAGATCATCTAATGAATGCCATTATGTTGATGGAATTAGGCCGTGAAATTATCGCCCTGCATCAACAATTCGCTCACTAATGAGTTCCCCCCTTACCAAAAGTAAGGGGGTTTTAGCCAAGATCAGTAAATTATATTAAAAACGCTAAGGTATTTTTTTAGAAAGCCCTCTGCCTATACATCAGAATTTTCTCTAAGTCTGTACAGAAAACAGTAAGATCTGCGTAGATAAATCCTAATTTAGCTGTTTTTTAATCACCTACCGGTTTTATTATCTTTACAATATCGACCTGCCATTGATATTTACGCTACTATCCGTCCACATTTTCTTTTCAATAGCTACACTTACGCAAAGAGTGAACAATTCATTGACTGTATGTTGGCTAGGATTTTCCTGTCAAAGGATGCTTGATGCGCTTCTCAAAGGTGGCAGTTAAAAAGTATCGCTTGTACCGTTTACTGCTCGCCGCTGGAGCAGGATTGTTTGCTTTTGCTATTTCCATGGGTGGACGCTACAGCCAAGAGCTAGATACCGTGCGCACCGCGCAGCACAAAGCCGCCCTCTCTGCCGTACAACAAATCGACCGCCTGCTTAACTCAGCCAATGAAATTTCAACTACCCACAACGAGCTGGTCAACAGCAGTTGCCCTCAGGCTCAGCCACGCTTGCTAAACATGTCAGTGCAGTTACAGACCGTACGGGCTATTTTGTTGGTTAAAAATGACGTTATTTTTTGCTCTAGCCTGTTCGGCCACCGCGACTATCAGCTCGATGTGATTTTTCCCACCTTTGCTAAGCCCGGTCATAACCTGATGCTTAAAGCCGCATTATTGGTTAAGCGTGGAAGCCCTACGCTGCTTTTTTGGGTGCCGACTCGCTCAGATCCTCACAGCGGCATGATTCACGTATTTCATATCGCCATGTTGTCGAGCTTCATTCTTGAGCCGCAAAAGCCCTATGTGAATTACATGGCTCTCAACGTTGAAGGACAGACGTTGATTTATGGCCAAGAGATGATCCGTCAAACGCGAGATATCACGGATAAACCCAACGTCGCGCTGAATTCTGACCAATATGCTTATTCCGTGGGGGTTTTCTCCGATCCTGATTGGCAGCTCGCGCTGCGCTCACTTCCTCAGCACATTCCGCTTTCTCTGCTGGTCTTTTTACTCGCAGGGATTATTGTCTTTATGGTTTCGGCTAATCGGATGAATTTGGCCTATCACATTTCTTCGGCGATCCAGCGCAAGCAATTCCAGCTCTATTGCCAGCCGATTATTCAAAGCCAGAGTGGCGAATGTGATGGAGTGGAAATCCTGCTGCGTTGGTACGATGAGCGCCAAGGATGGATCTCACCGGATATCTTTATTCCTCTAGCCGAACAGCATGGCTTAGTTCAGTCGCTCACACGCCACCTTCTGTACTCGCTAGAACAAAACAAGCACCTGTTTCCACAAACGCCTGATTTTTATATCAGTATTAATATTGCTGCCGAACATTTTGCTCAAGGCCAGCTTGCGCGCGATCTGCATAAACTGTGGTATCAATTTAATCCCGCAACAAAGCTTATGCTAGAACTCACAGAACGCTCGGAATTGCAGCCAGCGGATTATACTCAGCTAGCCCAACTGCGCGCGATGGGGGCATCTCTCGCGCTGGATGATTTTGGCACGGGGCACAGTTCATTGAGTTACCTGCAAAACCTGCATCCCGACGTACTGAAAATTGATAAGACATTCTGCGCAACCATTGGTACAGATGCCATCAATGCCAAAGTGCTCGGCAGCATTGTTGCATTGGGCAAAGAGCTCAAACTGAAGCTCATCGTTGAAGGGGTTGAGACTCGCCAGCAGGCTGATTATCTGCGCCAATTAGGCGTTTGTGCGATGCAGGGATTTTACTTTGCACGTCCGATGCCGATTGCAGAGTTTCCGCAGTGGTTGGCTCAGCAATATGCCAAACCGAAGCAGGATGATTGATTAAGTCATTAAACTTCCCTCCCGTTTGGGAGGGAAGTATTAACTGTAATTAGGAACGACTGTTATTAACGGCTGTTATTCCTCTTCGTACTCATCAGGCATTTTAATACGCTCAATGTGAATCAGCTCAATGCGGTAGTCTTTAACTTCCATAACTTGGAAGCGAAGACCGTGCAGATCTAATTTCTCGCCGGCCTGCGGCATCTGATCGAAATGAGCCAACAGCAAACCGGCCACCGAAGCGCAATCTGATGAAGATTCGCTGACTAAGCCATCCCAGCCCAGCATTTGCTCCAAGGTATGCAGGTCGGTACCGCCTTTTACTAACCAGCCATTTTCCTGTTTGATGACATCTAGCGTTTCATCTTCATCTGGGAATTCACCCGCAATCGCTTCTAATACGTCCAGCGGCGTCACCAAGCCTTGAACCATACCGAATTCGTCGCTCACGATGACTAACCGCCCTTTTGCCTGACGCAATACATCTAGCACGTTAATTACGTCCAAACTTTCCAGCACCACAATCGGCGCGCTTTTCGCGGCATATTCAGCCACGGAGATCCCTTCGTCCAACGCCACCAGCAGATCTTTGGCGCGGACAATGCCAATCAACTGGTCTAACTCACCATCACAAACAGGGAACAGGCTATGAGGCGTTTCCAGGAGCTGGCTGCGAATTTCCTGCGGCGTGCGCTGGCAATCTATCCAAGTAATTTCATTACGCGGCGTCATGATGGTACGCAAAGATCGTGAAGCCAGCGTCAGCACGCCGCTAATCATGTAGCGCTCTTCGGCGGCAAAAGTCTCTTCTTCTTTGGTAGCGACCACGTCTTCGCTACGGTGCCCATTTTGCTTATCTTTCTTACCGCCCATCATGCTGATGATGGCCTCGGCAGTACGCTGGCGCATTGGGAGACGACGCTCGTGTTTGATGTGGTTACGACGCGCAATTTGGTTAAACATTTCGATAAGAATTGAGAAACCAATTGCCGCATACAGATAACCTTTCGGAATATGCAGGCCGAAACCTTCTGCCAACAAACTCAAACCAATCATCAGCAGGAAGCTTAAACATAGCACCACGACGGTAGGATGTTCGTTCACAAAATTGGTCAGCGGCTTAGACGCCAGCAGCATAATCGCCATCGCAATCACAACCGCACACATCATTACCGGCAAGCTATCGACCATGCCCACGGCCGTAATCACCGCATCAAGCGAGAACACCGCGTCAAGAATGACGATCTGCACCACCACCGACCAGAAACTGGCATATCCACGGTTGTTCACCTCATGGGTCTGCCCTTCCAGCCGTTCATGTAACTCCATGGTGGCTTTAAACAGGAGGAACAGCCCTCCGACTAGCAAGATTAAATCTCGCCCTGAAAAGCTAAAATCACCTACGCTAAATAACGGACGGGTTAGCGTTACCATCCAAGAGATGACGGACAATAGCCCCAATCGCATCAGCAGCGCTAAAGAAAGGCCAATGATACGCGCCTTATCACGCTGTTTCGGCGGTAGCTTGTCTGCCAAAATCGCAATAAATACCAGATTGTCTATGCCCAGAACAATTTCGAGAACCACCAGCGTGAGTAACCCCACCCAAATTGACGGATCGAGTAAAAATTCCATGTTTTATTCCGCGTTAATGTGAAAAGAGAATTGTTGAACGGCAACAGGATCTTGCTGTGCACGACGTTTCAGCCCGTTTGCAAACTGGCTAAAACCAAGATGTGATTCCCAAAGACCTGCAATAAAACGCAAAACATGAGGAAAGCATGCATTCAGCAAAGACAAGCCACGGAACAAAACATCACCGGGCATAAAGAATAGTGTAGAGAATAGCGAAGAAATTAAAGGGCGTCGGGGACGGTCCATACGGTGGGTTTAACCCAATACTCCTGACAGTGATAAGAAACTTTATGCTAACAAGAAATAAAGCTATCCAAAAGAGCATCAGCGCACACATTTTGTCATTTTTTGTCAATACTCTGTTACTCATATTGCGCACAAATCCAGCATCTAAATATTTCTTATAATTTACATGTGCTAATAGCAGATGGTCGTCACATAAATTATTTTTTTACTGACTAAAATAAATCTCGCTAAAGAAGATTTGGGATTTTTCGCCTGAATCGATTCATGAAGCTAACTGATTGATACTTAAGACACTTAGCATTCATCAGTGAGATCCAAGAATTATTTGGCGAGCAGTTACTCCACAAGGACGTATCTACAAACGGTTTTTTGACTTAATTCCATGCTGAGAAAGTGAGTTATTTCACACCGTAAAAGCATGCTAGCAAGTAGAGAGGAGGTAGCGAGTGAGTATTGCTATTATCATCGGCACTCACGGGGCAGCGGCTGAGCAATTGCTCAAAACCGCAGAAATGCTGCTAGGCGAACAAAGCAACGTCGCCTACATCGATTTCGTTCCCGGTGAAAATGCTGAAACGTTAATTGAAAAGTACAACGAGAGATTGACCCATCTGGATACCAGCAAGGGCGTGATCTTCTTGGTTGATACTTGGGGCGGAAGTCCTTTCAATGCGGCAAGCCGTATTGTCACGGACAAAGAGCACTATGAAGTCATTACCGGCGTCAACGTTCCGATGCTGGTAGAAACATTCATGGCTCGCGACGATGACCCTAGCTTTGACGAGTTGGTTGCATTAGCGCTGGAAACAGGCCGTGAAGGCGTCCGAGCTCTGCGCGCAAAAGAACCTGAAGCTGCCAAACCACAGCCAAAGCCGGCTGCGCCAAAAGCACCTCAGGCTCCGATGAGCCCAGAAGACCACATGAAGATCGGTTTAGCACGTATCGATGACCGTTTGATTCATGGTCAGGTTGCTACTCGCTGGACAAAAGAAACTAACGTGAGCCGCATCATCGTTGTCAGTGATGAAGTTGCAGCTGACCACGTTCGTTCCACCCTGCTAAAACAGGTTGCTCCTCCAGGCGTTACCGCTCACGTGGTTGACGTCGAAAAAATGATCCGTGTTTATAACAACCCCGCTTATGGTCGCGACCGTGTCATGCTGCTTTTCACTAACCCAACCGACGTGGTTCGTTTAGTCGAAAATGGTGTGAACATCACTACCGTAAACATTGGTGGTATGGCGTTCCGTCAGGGCAAAACCCAGATCACCAACGCAGTATCCGTAGACGAGAAAGACATCGAAGCATTCAAAAAACTGGATGCACGCGGCATTGAATTGGAAGTCCGTAAGGTCTCCAGCGATAGTCGTCTGAAGATGATGGAATTAATCAATAAAATGAACTAACGCTGAATCGCGCACTTGCCGATTCGTGTTTTTAAACTCAGCTCTTTGGTTAGAGGAGAAGTGCAATGGAGATTACAACTCTTCAGATTGTACTGATATTTATTGTTGCGTGTATTGCAGGGATGGGTTCCATCCTTGATGAATTCCAGTTTCACCGTCCACTGGTAGCTTGTACCCTGATCGGTATCGTTCTGGGTGACATGAAAACCGGTATTATTATCGGTGGTACTCTGGAAATGATCGCTTTGGGTTGGATGAACATCGGTGCAGCTGTTGCACCCGATGCGGCACTGGCCTCCATCATCTCTACCATTCTGGTTATCGCCGGTGGGCAAAGCGTTGGTGCAGGTATCGCACTGGCCATTCCATTGGCAGCAGCAGGTCAGGTTCTGACCATCATCGTTCGTACTATCACCGTGGGCTTCCAGCACGCGGCTGACGGCGCGGCCGAGCGTGGCGACCTGCGTGCGATTAGCGTTCTGCACTGCTCTGCGTTAATTCTGCAGGCAATGCGTATCGCGATCCCTGCGGTTGTTGTTGCAATCTCTGTAGGTACTGATGCTGTTCACACCATGCTGAATGCAATCCCTGAAGTCGTGACCTCTGGTCTGGCTATCGCGGGTGGCATGATCGTCGTTGTTGGTTATGCGATGGTTATCAACATGATGCGTGCTGGCTACCTGATGCCTTTCTTCTATTTAGGTTTCGTTACCGCTGCGTTCACTAACTTCAACCTGGTTGCGTTGGGTGTTCTAGGTCTGATGATGGCTATTCTGTATATCCAACTCAGCCCTAAATACAACAAATCTCAGGTTGTACAAGTTGCTGCCGGCAATAACGACCTTGATAACGAATTAGACTAGGAAAGGGTGAGAGAAATGGTTGATACAACATCATCAGTTGCAACTCCAAAAACTGAAACGAAACTCACCGCAGGCGATCTGCGCGGCGTATTCCTGCGCTCTAACCTGTTTCAAGGTTCTTGGAACTTTGAACGTATGCAAGCATTGGGTTTCTGTTTCTCCATGGTGCCGGTTATCCGTCGCCTGTACCCAGAGAATACAGATGAACGCAAGCAAGCAATCAAGCGTCATTTAGAATTCTTCAACACACATCCATACGTTGCGGCCCCTATCTTGGGTGTTACAGCGGCAATGGAAGAACAGCGTGCAAACGGCGCTCCGATCGACGATGGTGCCATTAACGGTATCAAAGTAGGTCTGATGGGGCCATTAGCCGGTGTGGGTGACCCAATTTTCTGGGGTACTGTACGTCCTGTATTTGCAGCGTTAGGTGCAGGTATTGCGATGACAGGTAGCCTGTTGGGCCCTATCCTGTTCTTCGTTCTTTTTAACCTAGTTCGCCTACTGGTTCGTTACTACGGTGTAGCTTACGGTTATAAGAAAGGTGTTGATATCGTTAGCGATATGGGCGGTGGCTTCCTACAGAAACTGACGGAGGGGGCATCGATCCTAGGTCTGTTTGTTATGGGGGCCTTGGTTAACAAGTGGACGCATGTCAACATTCCACTTGTGGTATCCCGCATCACTGACCAAACCGGTCACACCACGGTAACCACGGTTCAGACCATTCTGGACCAGTTGATGCCTGGCCTGATCCCACTGCTGCTAACCTTCGGCTGTATGTGGCTGCTGCGTAAGAAAGTCAACGCACTGTGGATCATTATTGGCTTCTTCTTCATCGGTATCTTCGGCTACTGGATCGGTCTGCTCGGTCTGTAATCGTATGAATAGCCGGATAGGGTTCGCCCTATCCGGCTTTTTTATTTTGTGTTTGGAGTATTCATGTCTTTAACTGATATCGCACTGTTGGCTTTTATCCTGTTGTTCATTCTTTACGCCGTCTATGATGAAATCATCATGCCAAGGCGCAACGGAAAGACACGATTGCAGGTTAATTTAAAACGTCGTAATAAAGCCGATAGTGGAATATTTGTTGGATTGTTAGCCATTCTCGCTTATCAAAATATAAATAATAATGGTTCTCACTTCACGACGTGGTTACTCTTTACTCTCGCCATTATCGCTATCTATGTTTTTTATATTCGCTGGCCAAAAATCTTATTTAAAGAAACCGGTTTTTATTACGGTAATGTTTTTATTTTATACAGCCGCATAAAAAATATGAACATGTCCGAAGACGGTTATCTGGTGATTGATTTAGAGAAGCGTAGGCTACTGATTCAAGTCGCTAAAATGGACGATCTGGACTTAATATTGAAGTTTTTCGTTGAGCAGAAATAACGAATAAATCCCGCCATTAATGAGATTCAGTATATTAATACTGCTATTTGTACTGAATCTCACAACGACTTAAACATTATTATTTCTCTACTGCAACCCACTTAATAATAATTATCATTAGCATTGATTTCCCCTGCAAAATATGCCGTTGTTATTCTTTAAAGAAATAGAGTATGATCGTTTCCGTCAATTTGGGGAGTAGCCGGCGTTCTTGCTGATTAATATTCAGTTTTTGAGCGCGCTCGTGTCAACATACTCGTTCCTAGCATGGAACGTGGTGCGAGCAGCCCGCTTGCTGATTATCAGCATTATAAGCGCGGACAGGCGAGACCATAGACACGTAGCTCCGTCGTATGGTTGGGGGTGGGCTGCGTGTATATGGAACACCCGGCCGAGTATTTTTCATGAATTTATCCGCAACAGTTATCCTCGCTTTCGGCATGTCCATGGACGCTTTCGCTGCGTCAATTGGCAAAGGTGCCGCTCTGCACAAGCCTCGTTTCCGTGAAGCATTCCGTACTGGTCTTATTTTTGGTGCCGTAGAAGCGATTACCCCACTCATTGGTTGGGGAATTGGTCTACTGGCCAGCAAGTTCATTATGGAATGGGATCATTGGGTCGCCTTTGCCCTGCTCTTCGTGCTAGGCAGCCGTATGGTTTATGAAGGCTGGAAAGGCAATCATGATGAAAATGCTGAGCCGGTGCGCCGTCACGGATTCTGGCTACTCGTCACCACGGCGATTGCAACCAGCTTAGATGCGATGGCTATCGGCGTTGGATTAGCCTTCCTGCAGGTCAATATTCTCCACACCGCGATGGCGATTGGTTTAGCCACGATGATTATGGCGACCTTGGGCATGATGATTGGCCGCTTTATTGGCCCGCTGTTGGGCAAGCGCGCGGAGATTTTAGGCGGCGTGGTACTAATCGGTATAGGTTTCTCAATTTTACATGAGCATATCGGCCCCTTCTTCTAAGAATCAACCAAATAAAAAAGCCCGCATGAAGCGGGCTTTTTTATTTCAATCAGACGCTTAATCACGGCGATATACACGAATAGCAAAATCGGTTTCACACTCAAATTCTATGCTGCTTCTCAATGCCTCAGCCACATCAGGCGTTGCTCGCCAAGCAAACGGTGTCATTTGCAGCAAATTGGCGGCCTGCTCACCCGGCAACATCATGGTATACGTCAGTTGTTGATCATCGATGAGAGTAAACCCTTCAAACGACTCTGTGTTTTCTGCGTGCAACTGCACCGTGTCATAAACTTGTGCTTTAAGCTGATAGAGATGGCGCGGAGCCGGTGACACTGTCACAAGAATGCCTTCAGGAGCAACAACGCGAGCTAGTTCTTCCGCCTTACATGGCGCATAGATTCGAACCACGGCATCCATCGAAGCATCGGCGTATGGCAAGCGATGGCTTGAAGCAACACAGAATGACACCGTCGGGTAGCGTTTAGCCGCATACCGAATAGCAACCTTGGCAATATCCAGTCCAAAAACCGCAATATCCCGCTCACTAAACTGTTTTGCCAGTTCAGAGGTGTAATATCCCTCTCCGCAGCCAATATCGAGAATACGGCGGGTTTGAGGCGCCATATGCGCCTTAATCGCGTGACAAACGGCGTCACGCAGTGGCTGATAGTAGTTTTGATCCAAAAATGCACGCCGTGCCTGCATCATTTCAGTACTGTCTCCCGGCTGCTTGGAGTGTTTGTGCTGAACAGGCATCAGATTTACGTATCCCTCTTTTGCACAATCAAACTGATGATTATTGGCGCAACGCCACTGATGATCGTTTTTTTCCAGCGGTTGCTGGCAAAGAGGACACTGATAAGGCATTGGATTTTCCGCATACAGACGTTAAAGCGCAACAGTCTAAATAACGCCAGTCAGCGATGCAACCGGCTAAGCATGTCCAAGTCACAGCAAAACGCGTTATCCCCTTTTCTATCACACCAATAATCCCTAAGCTGAAGTCCTCAAGTTTGATAAATGTTTAATAGGACAGCGTATGACAATCTTAGGTTGGCACAGCATCCCTATTATTCGTTATGGATTTGGTCACAAGACCGCATTAATGCCAACAGCTTTAATTCCTCATCGGGCAACTATGCCTGAGAAAAAGCAGGTGCATGGTATCCGCGTGGTGGATGTGACTATACCTAATCAGGAGTGCGGAGAATGTGATGCGCTTTATACGAGCCAGCCAAACATCCTGCTGACCATTCTTACCGCTGACTGTCTGCCTGTGATTTTCAGTCGCCAAGACGGCAAAGCTATTGCGGTGGCACATGCTGGCTGGCGTGGACTCATAGACGGCGTTTTAGAGCAAGTTGCGAAGCGTATTTCACAAGATGATGATATATCACAGTGGATGGCCGCTATTGGCCCTAGCGCAGGGGCATGCTGCTATGAAGTGGATGAACCGTTGGTCGAGCGGTTTCATCAAGCGCTGCCTTATGAGTCAGCATTGATTTCACCCCGCTTCCGGCATTTGGATCTCGTGGCTATTGCACAGGCCAAACTTCGTGGTCTTGGATTCGCTCATGTCGAAAACCTATCCGAATGCACAATTTGCACCCAAGAACGTCAGCCTGAAGCAATTAACTATTTCCGCTATACCAGTTTTCGGCGCAATGCTCATCGGCGCGAACGAGAGCCTGAGCATCCTGGAATCAAAGGCCGTAATCAGTATTCCGGCTTAATCATCCTACCCTAACGCCCCCACCTCAAATTTCAGGCATAAAAAAACCCGCATAAAGCGGGTTTTTAACAGCTGACGCTGTCTTAGATTGCAGTTACGTTAACTGCAGATGGGCCTTTCTGGCCATCTTGGATTTCAAACTCAACGTGCTGACCTTCAGCCAGAGTTTTGAAACCGTTACCCTGGATTGCAGAGAAGTGTACGAACACGTCTTTGCTGCCGTCAGCCGGGGTGATGAAACCGAAACCTTTAGCTTCGTTGAACCACTTTACTTGACCTTTGATCTTAGCCATCTTGAGTATTTCCTTTGGATTGTTTAAACCGCCCTAGGGCGTTAGATAGACAAACTAGAGTCGTTACTGCTTGAGGCACTAAGATAAGAATCGGCAGAGAAGTGGTAGTCAACGCTATGGTTTTTACTCAGAACTTCTTTACTGAAAATGCCACACATATACAGAACTGTACCTCGTTTTACCCAGATGCGTTATCACACACTACGTATTCAATGGCAAGCCATTTTTATCCAGTGAACGACACGTCGCACAGAAATAAAACGGTCGGCGGAAAACTAAGCTAATTTGTGCCAAAAACTGTTGCCACTCGCAGAATTATCTGCTGCATGAAACTGCTTATTTAAGCACCGATTTATGCCGTTCTCCATCTCCTCCGTCGCTACCTTTTTACGCTATTCTGAACGGAGAGTCACCTATTCCGACGATGAAATTAACTAATAATGAGTACGAAAATTGAATGTGTGATGCATAATACGATTCTACGGGGATTTATTGCAGTAACAGCAGGGAGTTTGCTAAAAAATTGTTACATTTCTATCGCATTTTATAACGCGATGGTGTCTTGGTATAGCTTGAAACCAGAGACGCGCCGCATCCCTCCCTTCTCTAATCCACAAAAAGAACAAACTCTCAGGCTAAGATCATGTAGTACCACTGCTTTCTATAGCAGAAAGATCATAATACCATTAGCTTACCAATGCGAATTTGATAAGTTTTTTGTGTCCATTATTGGCCCATTTTCGATTCAGGAAAATCTGTATTTTTCCTGTTGTTTATACTTCATTCAACTTTGCCCACAATCCTATGATATAATTTATTTCTAACTATAAAAGACTTGCTTCGATATAATTCTTCGATCGCGCCTCTCTGCTAAAAGACTTCCCAAATTAATAACAAGATATTACCGAGAATAATAATGAAACTAGTGAAAACAGGTCGCCTGTATATTGGTTGTCTATCGCTATTGGCGCCTGCCTTTGTTTTTGCGCAAACACCAATAACAACCAACGAATCACCTGAGTCACACGCAAAAACGCAGCAAGACAGCAGTTTTTGGGGCTCGTTTACCGATCAAGTCAAGCAAACTTGGGATGCCGATAATTACGAATTATATGTACCACTAAACACTTGGCACAACCGCGCCATGTATGACAAAGAAAAAACCGATAGATACAACGAACGCCCTTGGGGCGCGGGTTTTGGCGTCTATCGTTACGATGAAAACGACAACTGGCACTCATTGTATGCCATGGTGTTTAAAGACTCTCACAATAAAATTGAGCCTATTATCGGCTATGGTTTTGAGTGGATGTGGATCCCCGGGGACCGCGACGGCTGGCGCTTTGGCGCAGGATATACGGCCAGCATCACGGCTCGTGATGATTATTCTTACATCCCTATCCCACTTGTATTGCCTTTAGTTTCGATTGAATACAATCGTTTATCTATTCAAACAACGTATATTCCAGGAACTTACAATAACGGAAATGTCTTATTTACATGGATGCGTTGGAAATTTTAATTAATAACCTTAGATAGATTAAGCTTATAAAAAAAGGAGCCATGCGGCTCCTTTTTCGTTAGAGAATATTTTTATTTAATCGGCAGCTTTATATCTTTAAACATTGCCTCAATTTCTTCATTAGAACGCAATGCAACCGCGGTATCAACAACGTCTCGTGTCAAATGTGGTGCAAAACGTTGGATGAAATCATACATGTAGCTACGCAGGAACGTACTGCGGCGGAAACCGATTTTTGTTGTGCTAAAGGTAAAGATATCGCTGGTATCCACCGTGACCAAATCGGGATCCTGAACAGGATCGACCGCCATATTCGCAATAACCCCAACGCCTAACCCCAAACGCACGTAGGTTTTAATCACATCAGCGTCGGTTGCAGTAAACACGATCTTAGGTGTCAGACCTGCACGATTAAAGGCCGTATCCAACTCTGAACGCCCCGTAAAACCAAAGGTATAGGTAACAATAGGATATTCAGCCAGCTCTTCAATGGTGATTGAGGTTTTCCCAGCCAATGGGTGATCGGGCTTGACCACCACGGCGCGATTCCAGTGGTAACAAGGCAACATGATCAAATCATCATAAAGATGCAGGGCCTCGGTCGCGATAGCAAAATCGGCGTTCCCTTTAGAAACTGCTTCCGCAATCTGCGTCGGGGAGCCTTGATGCATATGCAGAGACACGCGTGGATAACGCTCGATAAAACCTTTAATTACCGGAGGCAAAGCATAACGCGCTTGCGTATGCGTCGTAGCCACATACAGCGATCCTTTATCTGGATAGGTATGTTCCCCTGCAACAGCTTTGATGGCATCAACTTTGGATAAAACTTCACGCGCAATGCGGATAATTTCTTGTCCTGCTGGCGTGACCTGCGTCAGATGTTTTCCACTGCGGGAAAAGATCTGGATACCTAATTCATCCTCGAGCATTCGTACTTGCTTACTAATACCCGGCTGAGAGGTATACAGGCCTTCTGCGGTCGATGACACATTTAAATTGTGGTTCACTACTTCCACAATGTAACGAAGCTGCTGCAATTTCATAGCTAATACCATCCTAGGTTGAAACTTAACGCGATGGCAGTCTGGATAGGAGCACCCCTTGGCAATAGGCTTACACTCAAGCCTTGGGCTTTCTGTGCCGATTTAAACCCGTTTTGCCCTACATTGACCGCAATGTTAATAACTCAACAATCATTTAAATTGCTTTTATATAACCACTATATCATTTTGAGCCGATCTGTATAGGTCTGGTAACAAGATCATAACGAATTATTTATGGAATTAATTAAAGTCTCGATAGCATTCGCATTTAGGCTTTAAGCTAAAAAACTAGGTCGCTTGTCTTGATACAAAGATGAATAGTTATGCAAATTAACGCGCAATATTTGGCATCACAGATTTTGGTTTTTGCATAAAAAAACCGGTCAGTAATCCTGACCGGTTTTAACCACTTTTTAGCGAAAAAACGTTAGATTATTTCTTAGTTTCAACCCATTTTCCGTCAACGAAAAATGCGGTCCAACCTGTCGCTTTGCCGTCTTTTTCTGAAGAGACATATTGCTGTTTAGTCTTACGACTGAAACGCACCATCGTCTTGTTACCTTCAGGGTCTTTCTGCGGTGCATCGGCCAGATAGCTCAACTTTTCAGGTAAGCGATCTTTGAAACGAGCTAACTCTTCCACCAGAGGTGCACGCGTCTCACGCGATTTAGGGAAGGTATTCGCCGCCAAGAACACACCCGCAGCGCCATCACGCAGCACGAAGTAAGCGTCTGACTTTTCACACGGCAATTCAGGCAGCGGCACCGGATCTTCTTTCGGTGGTGCTACGTCGCCGTTACGCAGGATCTTACGGGTGTTCTTGCACTCTTCGTTGGTACATGCCATGTACTTACCGAAACGCCCCATTTTCAAGTGCATTTCAGAACCACATTTTTCGCACTCAACGATCGGGCCATCGTAGCCCTTGATGCGGAACTCACCCTCTTCGATCTCGTAGCCGTCACACGCTGGGTTGTTACCACACACGTGCAGCTTGCGCTGATTGTCGATCAGGTAACTGTCCATCGCCGTGCCGCACTTGGCACAACGGCGCTTAGCGCGCAATGCGTTGGTTTCAGCATCATCGCCTTCCAGCACGTTCAGCACTTCGGCTTCTGGCACCAGATTGATCGTGGTTTTGCAACGCTCTTTCGGCGGTAGCGCATAGCCAGAACAACCCAAGAAAACGCCGGTGCTTGCGGTACGAATTCCCATCTGACGTTCACAGGTTGGGCAAGCAATGCTGGTCAGAACCATTTGGTTCGGACGCATACCGCCTTCTTCTGGATCTTTTTCAGCGACTGAAAGCTGTTTGCTGAAGTCTTGGAAGAAACCATCAAGCACGTTTTTCCAGTCTTCTTTGGCGTTCGCAACCTGATCGAGCCCATTTTCCATGTGCGCGGTGAAGTCATAATTCATCAGCTCACGGAAATTTTCTTCCAAGCGATCAGTGACAATCTCACCCATTTTTTCAGCGTAGAAACGGCGGTTGTCCACACGCACATAGCCACGATCCTGAATGGTTGAAATGATTGCCGCATAGGTAGAAGGACGACCGATGCCCCGTTTCTCCAACTCTTTAACCAACGATGCCTCGCTAAAGCGAGCCGGTGGTTTGGTGAAATGTTGGCTAGGTAAGAGCTGCTGCAACGTCAATTCACTACCAATTTCGACAAATGGCAATGTACGATCTTCGTCACCTTTACGCAGCTGAGGCAGAACTTTAGTCCAACCATCAAAGCGTAAAGTACGGCCTTTCGCTTTCAACGTATAATCACCCGCTTTCACGGAAATCGTGGTTGAATCGTATTTTGCCGGTGTCATCTGACAAGAAACAAACTGGCGCCAGATCAGCTGATAAAGCTTCTGAGCATCTGCTTCCATGTCTTTTAACTGTTCAGACAGCACGTTCACATCAGAAGGACGAATCGCTTCATGTGCTTCCTGCGAGTTGTCTTTGCTCGCGTAGGTATTTGGCTCTTTCGGCATATACTGCTCGCCGAAGTTTTCACCGATATACTCACGCACCATGCTTACCGCATCCTGACTCAGGTTAGTGGAGTCAGTACGCATATAGGTGATATGACCGGCTTCATACAGACGCTGGGCCATCATCATGGTTTTCTTCACGCCAAAGCCAAGACGCGTGCTTGCGGCCTGCTGCAACGTGGAAGTAATAAACGGCGCAGAAGGCTTGCTACTGGTTGGCTTATCTTCACGATCTAAAACCGTGTAATGCGCATTCTCAAGCGCCTTCACGGCGGTCTGAGTTTGATCGCCATTAACCGGTTTGAACGGTTTGTCTTTGTGATGCGTAACCTGCATTTGCAGAGCAACGGCATTCTTGTCGTTCAGATCGGCACGCAGTTCCCAATATTCTTCAGGAACAAACGCTTTGATCTCACGTTCACGATCGACAACCAAACGTACAGCAACCGACTGAACACGACCGGCAGATAGCCCACGGGCAATTTTTTTCCACAGCAGCGGAGAAACCATGTAGCCCACAACGCGGTCCATAAAACGGCGCGCCTGCTGTGCGTTAACACGGTCGATATTTAATTCGCCGGGTTTATTAAATGCCTGCTGAATCGCGTTCTTAGTGATTTCGTTAAACACCACGCGGCTATAACGACTTTCGTCGCCGCCAATCACCTCACGTAAATGCCACGCGATGGCTTCCCCTTCGCGGTCAAGGTCGGTTGCGAGATAAATGTGGTCAGCTTTTTCAGCTAATGTTTTTAACTCAGCAACAACTTTTTCTTTACCGGGGAGTATTTCGTATTGCGCTTTCCAGCCGTGATAAGGATCAACGCCCATACGATTAACCAGCGCTTCACGCTCATTCTTTTTGACTTTAGGCTTCGCTTTATCTTCAGCGGAGGCTGCGCCCTTTTTACTGGCTGAACCACTGGTCGGCAAATCGCGGATATGACCGACGCTGGACTTAACCACGTAGTCATTACCCAGATACTTATTTATCGTTTTAGCTTTTGCCGGGGACTCAACTATTACGAGAGCTTTACCCATAATTACCTTTACCTGAATGAATCCTTCTGTCTCCAGAAGCCTTTGTTCGCCATTATCATAGCGATTGAAAAATTCTTTTTTATATTGCGGCAGACCGCGCTGAGATCAAGCCATTTTTTGATAAATCGCTTCTAACTGCTCAACACGACTGCAATTTGCGGCACCAAAAACATAAGCGACGCACTCGCAACCTTATGACATGCGGAACTTTTATTCAAAACGCCAATCTTTCGTTCCGCCAAAGGTCAGAAAACCCATCACTCTACCGGATTGAGAACATCACGCAACTTAATTAGCACGGAATGGAGATTTTTACCAATTATCGGCCAAAACTTAGATCAAAATAACGCGATAATTTGCGATACCCCTAGCGTACGCAGTACTATATTAGGCAGTGTTATTAATAGACGACGTCATTTGTTGGAGAACGAAAAATGTTCGGTGAAACAACCCCAATCAAACGTGAAGCTCTACTGGCAGAAGCAAACCAAATCATTAAAGAGCACGAAGATTATATGCAGGGTATGGAAGCGACCGAAGTCGAGCAAAAAGGCGACGTATTAGTATTCCGTGGCGAGTTTTTCCTCGACGAAGACGGAATTCCAACCCGTAAAACGACCGCCGTGTTTAATATGTTCAAACATCTCGCTCATGTATTATCTGAAAAATATCATTTAGAAGATTAATTCATCATTCTGAATTAAATAGTTAAAAAAATGCCCCTTTAAAGGGGCATTTTAATTTCATTAACGTTACTCAATGTTAACAATATTCTCTTATATATCGTAACGCTGGCTACGTTGCCACCAACGTAACATCAGACGATCGGCACTGTTCGCGGCGCTATTGGTGAAGCGATCCATCATGCGTTTACGACGGGTATAACGCACACCGATCACGTCATGATTTTCCATTTCAGCAATCAACAGATCGTCGCTGGTACCAACGGAGTCGACCAAACCTTTCTCTTTCGCTTGGATCCCATACCAGTGTTCGCCGGTTGCGACGGAATTAATATCCAGTGAAGGTCGCTGCTGGCTGACAAACTCTTTGAACAGCTCATGGGTTTCATTCAGCTCTTCGCGGAATTTTTCACGCCCCTGCTCGGTATTCTCGCCCAACAGCGTCAGTGTGCGTTTGAACTCTCCGGCCGTATGCAGCTCCACGTCGATATCATTCTTCTTCAGCCAACGGTTGAAGTTAGGGATTTGAGCCACAACGCCGATTGAGCCAATAATAGCAAAAGGTGCGGCGACAATGCGGTCAGCGACACAAGCCATCATATAGCCACCGCTCGCGGCGACTTTATCCACCGCAACGGTTAATCGCACGCCCGCCTGACGTAAACGTTGTAGTTGGGAAGCGGCTAAGCCGTAGCCATGCACTACGCCACCGGGGCTTTCCAAGCGCAAGAGAACTTCATCACCCTGCTTAGCGGCAGCCAGTACAGCGCTGATTTCTTCGCGTAACGAACTCACCTCATGGGCGTCCATACTTCCTTTGAAATCGAGCACATACAGGCACGGTTTTTCTTTCGCCGCAATGCCCTGTTTGACCTCAGCTTTACGCTGTTTTGCTTTCTCTTTATCCTGCTTTTTCTGCTGCTTATACCACGCTTTTAAGGCGCTATCGTCCATGCGTGCTTCCTGCATACTGCGCTGCATATCACGATACTGCTCGCCTAAATCCGTTAGCAGTAATTCTCCGCGGCTCGCTCCCTTTTTATGTCGCAGGCTGACAAACAACACAATCAATGCCCCTATTGCGATCACAAAGGTCATCACCTTCGCCAAAAATAGGCCATACAAGGATAACCACTCCACATTCACCGCCTTGTTTAAGATTTTCTGATACAACTTATATTAGCGTTATTCCACTGTAACGCGTCCGCCAGTATGTAACATACTGGCGGACGCGTCATTTTCAAGGGGCTTATACGTAAAGTCCCTGTAAATTCAGCACATAATGTCCGCTCTAGGAACAATACCATTGACCAGCAACCGTGCAATAGGTCAAGATCGGCGACTATTGGTTACAGCAAATAAACAATTTAGTCATAACTTGCCGACCCAGCCGAAAAGCCTTGATGCTAAAGCGGCGTGAGGAAATACAACATGCACTATCAACCACAGCCTGAGCTTTTGCAAAACCGCATTATTCTTGTAACCGGCGCGGGAGACGGAATTGGCCGCGAAGCGGCACTGACCTACGCTCGCCACGGCGCACAGCTGATTCTACTTGGTAGAACGCTGAGTAAACTTCAGGCCGTGCAGGAACAAATACGCCAGCTTGGTTTGTCGCCTGCGGCCATCGTTCAATTCGATCTGTTAACGGCGAAGCCCGCCGACTATCAGAAACTCGGCGCAGAATTAGCCTCTGCCTATCCCTATCTCGATGGCGTATTAAACAACGCCGGTTTGCTCGGCACTATCAATCCTTTAGCGGAACAAGACTATCAAGAGTTTTGTGATGTCATGCAGGTTAACGTTAACGCCTCGCTGCTGCTGTCGCAGGCACTGCTGCCGTTGCTGCTAAAAGCCCCCTCGGCTTCACTGATTTTCACCAGTTCAAGCGTGGGCAAAATCGGCCGTGCGGGATGGGGCTCTTACGCCATTTCCAAATTTGCCACCGAAGGCATGATGCAGGTATTGGCTGACGAATATAAGAACACCAATTTGCGGGTAAACTGCATTAATCCAGGCGGAACACGCACCGGAATGCGCGCGTCAGCGTTCCCAGACGAAGATCCACAAAAGCTCAAAACGCCTGCCGATATCATGCCGCTCTATCTCTATTTGATGGGTGACGACAGTCGCCGGAAAACGGGAATGAGTTTTGATGCTCAGCCAGGGCGAAAAGCAGGCCCTGCAGAATAACCACACATCATGTTAGCGTTGCTATTTATACCGACGTACAACAATAAATTAATAGGTTAGGAGAAAGCATGTCTGAAGAACGCCACCAGCAGCGCCAACAACGTATTAAAGAAAAAGTGGATGCCCGTATTGCCGCCGCACAGGAAACTCGCGGCATCGTGATGATTTTCACCGGCAATGGTAAAGGTAAAAGTACGGCGGCCTTTGGCACCGTAGCGCGCGCTGTAGGCCATGGGCATCGCGCGGGCGTGATTCAATTCATCAAAGGTTCATGGGAAAACGGTGAACGAAATCTGCTTGAGCCACACGGCGTTGAGTTTCAGGTAATGGCGACCGGTTTTACGTGGGAAACACAGAATAAAGAGACGGACACCGCCGCCGCACTTGCGGTTTGGGAACACGGCAAACGCATGCTGAAAGATGAAAGTTTAGATCTCGTGGTCATGGATGAGCTGACCTACATGGTGAGTTACGGCTACATCGAGCTTGAAGAGGTGCTGACAGCGTTGAAACAGCGTCCAGCGCATCAATCCGTGATTATTACCGGACGAGGCTGTCATCGCGAGCTGGAAGAACTGGCGGATACTGTGAGCGAAGTTCGTCCGGTGAAACACGCATTTGAAGCCGGTATCAAAGCCCAGAAAGGTATCGACTGGTAATGACCAAATGCCGAAGCTGCCCTTGCAGGCTTCGGCATATTAATCAGACAATCGCTTTACCACTATTGTTTAAACAATGAATAACGCTGAATCCTTCGCGGTAATCGATTCTGCTATGCGCTCCCTGCTCGATGCGGAAATGCCACATAGCACGGTCTTCTAGTTTGAGAAGCTGCGTGCAGATGATCGAGATAACGCCTTGATGTGCAACGATCAACACGCGCTGCCCCGCATGATTTTGCTGAATATCGGCCAAAGCCAATCGTACCCTTGCAGAGAAATCACGAAATCCCTCCCCGCCCGGCGGAACGGTTCGCTGCCAATCGGCACACCAAGCAGCGTAGTGCTCAGCATCCTGTTGCTGTAATTCTTTGTGGTGACGAAGTTCCCACTCGCCAAATGCCATTTCGTCCAATCCGATAAGTTGGACAAATTCAGCATCGGCACCGAGTATTCTCTGCGCAGTTTGATGAGTGCGTTGCAAGCCGCTGGTATACACCACGTCGAACGAAACTCCCGCCAACTGCGCCGCAACCGCATCAGCCTGCTGCTCGCCCAGCGCCGTGAGGGCCAAATCGCTGCTGCCGCAATACACACCGTCTAGATTGGCCTGAGTCTGACCGTGGCGTACTAGATATAACTCCATCAGTGCTCCTTGGATTCAGATTCGCGGTGCTCTAAATTTTGGATTTAAATAACCGCAAACAGGAAGATAAGGCCGAATAGTTCGTTGCCCGCACCGATGGTATCACCGGTTTGCCCACCAATACGTTTATTGATGAAGCTACGGTATAGCAGCGCAAACAGATAAGTAATGATCGCTGCCAATCCACCGTGCCAGCTGGCAAAGCCCAGCGTCATTAATAGACCAATAATCAGCGCAATCGCGTAATGCTGGCCGCCGATTTTCCCGATATACAGGTTTCCCATGCCATTTTCACGCGCATATTTTTGCTGATACATCAGAACAGGCAGCAATGCGCGGCTCAGCGCCGGAGCCGCGACTAGCAAGGTGTAAACGTTATGTCCGGTCTGCGTTAGCTGATAGATAATCGCCACCCGAGCCAAAATCACAAAAATCAGCGCCAGAGCACCGTTCGAGCCAATACGGCTATCGCGCATGATCTCGAGAATACGCTCACGTGGACGCGCCGAGAAAATCCCATCGCAGGTGTCGGCCAAACCGTCTAAATGAAACGCGCCCGTGACCAATGTGGTCGCCAGCACCGCGGCAACCGCTGCCAACAAAGGGCCATAAACCGGCAATACCACGGCAAACGCCAGCGCGCTCAGTAACCCAACGATCAGGCCAACAAACGGAAAATAGACCACGCCTTTGGCGTAATCATTCATATCGAGATTATCTGTCCAGCGGGCAGGCACGGGAATGCGGGTCATAAACTGCAGTGTGGCGAGGAATAGTTTCATTATTACGGGTCAGTCCATGTCGTCGGTAAGCAAGAGCAAGAGAATTAACTCTCTGATTGCCTTCTATATTAATACCAGACGCTTATCTGGCGCTAGCGCCAGATCGCAGATATAAAAAAACCGCGGCGGATTAACGCTACGGTTTGATATTTGCTTGGCAATTCTACGTTGCAGCAACGCGCTGTGATTAGCCGCGTTTGTTTCCTTTGCTGGTAGCCGCTTTATTACCCGCTGCGCTACGCGTAGAAGACGTGCCTTTATTCGCTGAACCAGAACGACGGTTTGGCGCTGCAGCTGCAGCACTGCCACCCTGACCATGACGTTTAACCGCACGGCGGATCTGATTCGCTTTCATACGACGACGTTCACGCTCAACCGGCAGCTTGCTCACGGTTTCCGCGTTCAGCTCAACCAATTCGCGCAGATAGTTGATGTCGTTAAGTGGAAGCTCTGCCCAGCCGCCGCGTGGCAGGCCTTTTGGCAAAGGCAAATCGCCATAACGAACACGGATCAAACGACTCACCTGCACACCAACGGCTTCCCACAAACGACGAACCTCACGGTTACGCCCTTCGGTTAAGGTCACGTTGTACCACTGGTTAATTCCTTCACCGCCTTGGAAACTGATGGTTTTAAATGATGCAGGACCATCTTCTAACTGTACGCCACGGCTTAATTGACGAATTTTTTCATCATCAACCTGACCGAACACACGTACCGCATATTCACGCTCAACTTCACGGCTTGGATGCATCAAACGGTTTGCCAGTTCGCCATCGGTGGTGAACAACAGTAAACCAGACGTATTGATATCCAGACGGCCTACGGCGATCCAACGAGAACCGCGCAGTTTTGGCAAACGATCAAATACCGTTGGGCGACCTTCAGGGTCGCGACGGGTACATAGTTCGCCTTCTGGCTTGTAATATGCCAAAACGCGACAAACAGATTCGGTTGATTCGCGGATTGACACAACGCGTCCATCAACACGAATTTTCATAGCCGGAGTAACCTCAACACGGTCACCAAGCGTTGCTAATTTACCATCAACGCTGACACGGCCTTCTTTAATCATGGCTTCAATTTCACGGCGTGAACCATGACCAGCATTGGCAAGAACTTTCTGTAACTTTTCGCTCATTGAGCAACCTCTAATGTCGCCTTCACAGGCGTCGTGGGGTATTGTGGATGTCTCTGAAATTCAAACAATTAATTGAATTTTAACGCGGCATTATACACGAAAACGTGAAAATGTCCGAACGCTATGCTTTTTTATCCGCGAGGAAAAGGTATAAAAGCGCCAATTTTCTCGGCGGTATAGCGATTCACATCAACGCCTTGCCGCTGAATTTCTTCGCGTAAACCACGAGGAGGAGCATCCAAAGCTTCGTCGGCTAACTCAAATACGCCCCAATGCATGCCAAAAGCTCGCTGACAACCTAGTTCCTGAAATAATCGAACCGAATCCGCGGGATCCATATGCTGAGAATGCATAAACCAGCGCGGTTCATAGGCGCCCAACGGCAGCGCTGCCAACGAAAAGGGCCCTAATCGTTCGCCAATCTCTTTGAGCCGTGGCGTATAACCACTGTCGCCAGCGAAATAGAAGCTATCGGTTAAATGCGATAGCACCCACCCGCCCCACAGGCTACGATTGCGATCCCAAGGCGTTCTCATACTCCAGTGTCGTGCGGGCACATAATGGACCTGCACATCGCCTACCGCACGCTGATCCCACCAATCCAGTTCGTGAACGTGTATCGCACCACAACGGATAAACCACCGTTTCAGCCCAAGCGGCACCATGAAAATCAACGAGGGAAAACGCTTCAACAGCGCATCGATAGTCTGTTTATCAAGATGGTCGTAATGATTATGTGAGATCAAAACCGCATCAATATCTGGCAGTTGTTCAACATTGATAGGCGGCGGCGTTTTTCGCTCTGGCCCGTAGAAGTTCAGCGGTGAAGCTCGCTGGGAAAGCACGGGATCAATCAGGACCTTTTTGCTCCCCATTTTCACCAGCATCGCTGCGTGACCCAGCCACCACACGCCATCCTGTGACTGTTCCAGATCAACCTGCTGCCACCAGCGCTCAACGAGCCCGCGATATCCCTGCTCAGGCTTTAGCGGCAGTCGATTCTTTTTGCGTTCGTTTTGCCAACGTTTTAAATCACCAGAACGATGCTCATTGGGCTCAGGATTGGTAAAACCCTCTGGCGTGTGGTGTGTTTTATTAGGATCATAATAAGGATTTTTCTTCACTCGACGCCCTCTTAGGTGACAACGTCACTTGAATATAGTCAAAATAGCGCCATATTTCCTGATAGCGACCAAAACAAAATAACCACATGGGTGCCGCGTTAAGAATAACTTAATAACTACAGACTATTCTCGATGTCAGCTTTTGTCAGCCACGTAAAGTAGGCTAAAGGTGCTGGGGTTTTGAAAGAATTCTCTTTAGTCTCATTTTCAAGAAACAAACGACGGGTGGATCACAAATTGGCCCGTTAGCGAGTCATCAGGAGTTAATTAAATATGAAAAATAATAAGTCACACACTCGCACTCAACGTCTGCGCAGCGCTCTACAGGGCCAGATGCAATATTGGAAAATGTACCTATCGCTGAAGTCTCGCCAGATGGGGCTCAGCGGTAAAATGCGCCAGATGACGCTTATCGTATCGGCGGTAATGATGGTCGCCATGCTGATGGCAGGCTTCGTGCTCTTTAACCTTGTGGTTCTGAGCGTTGCCTTAATTGGCGCACTAGTTTCACTCTTCCGCCCACGCCAGCGTCCCTTCACCACGCAGGGTCCGAGAGTGATCTAGATTGAATTGAATTCACTTCATGTAGCGTGAAGTTATAACAAAAAAGTGGTAAACAAACCGGGCCGCCTCTCCAGCGGCCCGTTTGCTTTTTATTCTGCTGATAATCTCAATTTCAATAAGCCATAGAGTCAAACGAAACATTCTGGAATAATGAGGCCGACGCAACAGGAGGTCATATGAGTTTCAATCTAGCCGATCTTCCTCAGGAAGAGATGGACAAAGTTAATGTCGACTTAGCCGCAGCTGGCGTATCGTATAAAGAACGCTATCACATGCCGGTTATCGCGGAACTGGTTGAGCGTGAGCAGCCTGAACATCTGCGCACCTATTTTCGTGAACGACTGGCTTATTATCGCACCCTACGTATTGATACCCTGCCATACGAACCGCCAATGAAATAATGCCTGCGTAAGCTACTTTCCACCGGCTAAATCAAGAAAACTGCCGGTGGAATAAGACGCCTCATCCGACAACAACCAAACGATGGCTGCGGCAACTTCTTCAGGTTCACCACCACGCTGCATCGGTAATGAGGCTTTTATTCGATCAACACGATTGGCCTCTCCACCATCTGCATGCATTTCCGTATAAATAAACCCCGGCCGTACACCGTTAACGCGGATCCCTTCCCCTGCCACCTCTATTGATAATCCTTTCGTCAGCGTATCCATCGCACCTTTGCTGGCCGCATAGTCTAGATATTCGAAGGGAGAACCACTTTTGGCTGCCGCAGATGAAACGTTAACAATCGCCCCACCGCGCCCTCCGTGGCGTTTCGCCATGCGCTTAACCGCTTCTCGGCAACACAAAAACGTTCCGGTCACGTTAATATGCAGAATCTGGTTAATTCTCTCTGCCGTTAAGCCTTCTATTGTGGACTGAGTTTGCAAAATTCCAGCGTTATTCACCAGTGCATCCAGCCGCCCCCAATGGTGTTCAATTTGGTTAAACATATTGCAGACGGCTATCTCATCCGCAATGTTGGCGCAGACCAGCAAACTTTCCTGCCCTAAAGCCTCTATTTCCAGCGCCAGCGCCTGTGCTGCCACATGGTTTTGAGAGTAATTGATACACACGCGATACCCACGTTTGGCGAGCAATAATGCTGTTGTCCGCCCTATGCCGCGGCTGGCACCGGTCACGAGAGCAACGGGAGATGAATTCACGGCCATTCCTTGTTAAATTAATGTTTGTAAGCCAGTGTAGCTGAGGTTGAAACGCCTTCAAGTATGATGGGTATAGTGGTAAACGCCATGATGTCGTAATATGTAGTAGACGGCATGTTGCTAATGAGAACGATTACCGGAGAACGAATGACGCAGAACGAACGCAATATTGCCCTAGTATGTGCGCTAAGCGAGTGGATAGAGCAACATCTAGGCCGCGATATTTATCTGGATGAGCTGGCTCGCTACTCTGGGTATTCACTGTGGCATATGCAGAAAATTTTTCGTGAAACCACCGGCATGTCCTTAGGCCGCTATATTCGCGAACGTAAACTGTCTGGCGCAGCAAAACGGTTACGCCACACCGAAGAGTCGATTATCGATATCGCGGTCTACTACGGCTTTGCCTCGCAGTCGCATTTCACCTACATGTTCCGCAAGCATTTCGATATCACGCCAACCAACTACCGGCTCCAGACCGACATTCAGCTGTCTACTATTCAGCCCCTGCACGTGATGTATAAACAAAGCGCCTGAATTCACTGAGAAACAGCACTATGCCAACCTCGTTACGTCACGTTCTCGGCGCTGTTCTGCGCGATCGTTTACTGCAATTTCTTTTGCTTGCTGGCGTCATTTTGGCCTGTTTTACGTCTTCCCCGCTGCGTGATTATCCTCGCTGGATTGATTGGCCCACGATTACCACCTTACTCGGACTGCTGCTACTGACGAAAAGCGTTGAGATGAGCGGCTATTTCGATTGGCTGGGCCGAAAAATGATGGCTCGCCTTAGCAATGAGCGAACGTTAGCGCTGTTTATGGTTGTGGCTTCTGCGCTACTTTCCACGTTTCTTACTAATGATGTCGCTCTTTTTATCGTGGTTCCGCTCACCATCACCTTAAAAAAACTCAGCGCCTTACCTGTTACCCGTTTAATCATCTTTGAAGCATTAGCGGTTAACGTGGGTTCTTTGCTGACGCCAATTGGCAATCCACAAAATATATTGCTGTGGAATCATAGCGGCCTGTCGTTCAGCGCCTTTATTGGGCAAATGTTGCCTTTGTCTGGCGTGCTGCTGTTTCTGCTATTGCTGTTCACGCTGATGTTTTTCCCAAACAAAACTATTCGTCCTCCGGCCGTTCGCCAAGACAGCCCCCGTAAGCGCGGACTATTGCTGGCCTGTGCTGTGCTCTATGGCGTGTTTCTCGTTAGCGTCGATTTAGGCATGCCCTACCTCGGACTGTTAATCGTGCTGGTCGCTTTATTATGTTTGTCCCCTAAAGTCATTTTGCTGGTCGATTGGGCGCTTATTTTCATTTTCATGGCGATGTTTATCGATGTGAAATTACTGACTCAGCTACCAGTGTTATTACCAGTCACGGAAAACATGCAGCATCTTTCAACGCTCGGTACATACACGATCGGCATTCTGCTCTCTCAGGTGATCAGCAACGTACCGGCTACCATTTTGCTGCTGGGTTTTATTCCTGCCACCACTACGCTGGCCTACGCCGTAAATATTGGCGGATTTGGGTTTGCGCTGGGATCCATGGCCAATCTGATTGCCTTACGCATGGCAAATGAAAAACGCATCTGGCTGACGTTTCATCTTTTTTCTATCCCCGCTCTCGTTATCTCTGCGGCGCTTGGCTGGTGGTTAATCTAAACTGATAAGCACTGCGTGATTTTTAGGCTTTATTCCATTTGGTTATTGATAATCGCAGAATGTGATTTAGCAAACCGCAAACAATGGTTTAGCTTCATCATCAATAACGGAACGCAATTACCTGCGTTTTTTTTAAACAAATAATTTAAGTAAGACATTGGGATACCTATGAAAAAAATGACCTTGGCTCTGCTTGCAACCTCATTATTTGCTACCTCTGCACTGGCTCAAGCGGCCGATGATCTGGCGGCAATTAAGTCTGCCGGCGTGATGAAATTCGGAACAGAAGGTACCTACGCGCCTTACACCTACCATGACAAAAGCGGCAAGCTGGTTGGTTTTGACGTGGATGTCGCACGTGCCGTAGCAGAGAAAATGGGCGTTAAACCAGAGTTTGTTGAAGGTCGTTGGGATGGTTTGATTGCCGGTTTGAGCGCCAAACGCTACGACGCGGTCATTAACCAAGTCGGCGTTACCGACGAGCGTAAAGCCAAGTTTGATTTCTCTCAGCCTTATATCGGTTCTAAAGCGGTGCTGGTTGTCCGTGATGACAACACCACCATCAAAAGCTTTGCTGATTTAAAAGGCCAGAAAGCGGCTCAAAGCCTGACCAGTAACTATTCAAAACTGGCGACTAAAAACGGCGCGGATTTAGTGCCTACCGACGGTTTCAACCAATCATTGGATCTCGTGTTAAGCGGTCGTGCAGCGGCAACGTTAAACGATAACCTGTCATTCTTGGATTTCAAAAAACATAAGCCAGATGCGAAAGTTAAAATCGTCGCTACCGATGAAAATACCGAGAACTCAGCGATCCTGCTGCGTAAAGATCAGCCAGAATTAGTGAAAGCGGTCAATAAAGCGCTGGATGAAATGAAAGCTGATGGCACTTATAAAACGATTTCTGTACGCTACTTCGGTCAGGACGTTTCTCAATAATCGTCTTTAACACTATCGCCAAAATAGTGACAAGCCTGCCTCTGTGAATCCTTAACTGGGTATCACTTCATGAGGCGGGCTGTTGTATTTAAGAGGATCGTATTTAGGACGATCGCGTTTAGGCATACTGTTTTTAGACATATCGTTTCAAGACCTATTTTTTAGACTTACTGTATTAGGAGTACGGCATATGGCATGGCTACACAGCCTGACTGACTATATTCACGGCCTTGCCTGGCTACAGCTGATGATTGATTCGTTTTGGAGTCTGCTATCTGCGGGACTGCAATTCACGCTGCCTTTAGCGATCCTCTCTTTTATTGGCGGGATTATCCTTGGCTTTATCACCGCATTGGTGCGCCTCTATGCGCCAAAACCAGTCAAGTGGATTTTTGATTTCTACGTATGGGTTATTCGTGGCACGCCGCTGTTAGTGCAGTTGTTCTTAATCTTTTATGGTTTACCGAGTGCGGGGATCACCCTAGATGCATTTCCGGCGGCGCTCATTGGTTTCACGCTCAGCGTGGGTGCCTATACCTCTGAAATCATCCGTGGGGCGATTATCTCGGTACCTAAAGGCCAGTGGGAAGCCTCTTATTCTATCGGTATGAGCAGTTCACAGGCCATGCGCCGCGTGATCCTGCCACAGTCGGTATTCGTATCACTGCCACCGCTGTCTAACTCATTTATCTCGCTTATCAAAGATACGTCATTGGCTGCGGTGATCACCGTTCCTGAGATGTTCTTGGCAGCACAGCGCATTGTATCTGTCACTTACGAGCCGTTGATTTTATATGTAGAAGCAGCGCTGATTTATCTGGCGTTCAGCACGGTGCTAGGTAAATTGCAAAACAAGCTGGAAGTGTACTACCGCCGCTACGAGTAAGTTTTTGTTATCTGCCCTGCGCACATCGTTTTCTGATTACGTTCATTCCGCATCATCTCCCCCAAAGAAATGGCGCTTTATCTTTGGGGTATTCCTTTTATCTTTGCTTAAAGCTCAATTATTTTTCGAATAAATCACTGTCTTTGGTCTTCGCCATTAGTAAACTCTGAATTATTAGAAAATCTGAACATTCACACACAAACCCTATGGTTTAACTGGTACATTATTCAATTGTTAATCAATTAGGAATGGTGGTTCAGTGGTTCAGTGACTCAATATGACGTAATTCGATTCTTTGCTATCGACGGAGCAAAAACTAAGAATGGTGGTCGAGTTGTTGCTAACAGATGTGCAATGAAATATCACGAACGCAGCATGGCAATCGAAGGCGATGAGGTGGTTTATCCTGATGCGCATACAGCTTATTTGGAGCGTGATGAAAGCACCATGATGGAAAGTATTGTTGAGGGGGTTAAATACACTGTGGCGGCTAGTGGGACTCGCGTAAGCAACGGGGATGAAATCATTGATGCTGGTCAACAAATGTCAGCAATGATAAGGCTAGCCAATGGGGAGATCACATGTGGTTATTTCGATCCGGAAGAGATTGAATTACTAAAAGCTGCTGGGAAAATCTAATTTTCAGTTCTAGGGAGAAGGCTTCACATGAGTCAGAAAGGATATTTTATCCGCGTAGGTGATAAGACAAGCTGCGGCGGTACGGTTAGAGGTGGTAATCCTAATTACAATATGCACGGCCGAGCTGCTTCGAGGCATGGCGATCTCGTCACATGCGGAAAGGATGGCAAGACATACCGAATCATCGGTGGCATCCCTGGTATGCTGGATAATAATGTGCAACTAGCTGGTACGCTCGATAGCATTAGCAGTTGTCCATGTAGGGCTAAACTTCTTTCATCACTCTCGAGCGCGACATATGAGAAAACTAGCCGTGCAGAAGTAAGAATGGCGGCTGCGCCACAATCGGAGGCGCCAACACAATACGCCCAAGCGGCGAAAGCCAACCCGCACCCTCTTAATAATTTAGTTGGCACAATCGGCGGGACGTGTGAAAAAGAAGATGATCCATTAGCTAATGGTGTATTTGTGTGGACTGAAACACATGAAGCCGGCCATGCTTTTATTTCTGTTCACATTAATAGTGAAGTATTTGTATTTACTTACGGGCGTTTTGCTAGAAGAAGCATGATTGGTTTTATTGGAGACGGCATATTAAATTATTTAGTCGATGATGATGCGATTGATTACTATACAACTGAACTTTATAAAATGTCTGCACGTGTATTTAGGATTGATGATGCCGGCATACAATTAACTAAACAGTTATTTGAGGCACGCTGGAATACAGGTAAATCAGTAGCGGATTTAGATGATGCAAAAGAAATAACCAAGCGTAGAGGAAGGCTTATTGATACTTACGATTTGACGGGAAGCAATTGTGCGACTCACTCGGTTACAGTTCTTCGTCAGGCTGGCAGCAAAATATTTGGGACTAGTTACACACCTATGACAACTCAATTCCCAATTGAAGGTGAAGAGGATTTCGCTATCCCAGTGTCTTTACAGAATTATCTTGTAAAGAGAAGTCAAAGTCTGAAATTTATGGATGTGATTGAAGTTACCAATAAATTTAAAAATAAATATCAAAACGCTGGCTTGGTTGAAATTGAAGAAACTGTACAAGGAAAGGTTGTTCACGAAACCGCAGGGGCAATATCTGGGGCTGGCTCCTCAAGCGGCTACTCTGGCGGCACAATAGGTGGAATTCTAAAAGGGTCATATGATGTCGATTAAAGGTTTGCTACGATGGGGAAGTATATTCCTCATCATGATTACATACATATGCGCTTTAGCACTAATAATTATGGACTACGGTGTCACTTTAAAATACGGAGGCATAGATCCGCATGAACAAGTTACCGCAGTCAGATGCAACTCTATCATTGATCAAATATCAATAAGTTTTGTTGAGCTTACATATATTGCATTCTTTGGATACTTAATCTCCATAGTTTTAATCCTTCTTGTTTTTAAAAAGGTGAGATAGAAAGAAGCCACTAGAGTTATCGGTAGTTTGCTAAAAGGATTATATGATGTCGATTAAAGGTTTGTTGAGATGGGGGAGTATTTCTCTCATTACGGTAATTTATAGCGTTTTTTTATTTGGACTTGTTTTGGGGTATTACACTACCCTGAAATATGTAGGTATAGAACCTCATGAACAAGTTACAGCTGTTCGATGTAATGCCGTAATTGATGATTTAACTATAAGTTTTGATGCACTTACGAACGCTGCATTTTTTGGGTATTTTATCTCCATCGCTTTAATTCTTCTTATTTTTAAAAAAGTGAGATAGAAAAAAGCCACTAGAGTTACTGGTGGCTTTTACTTCTATAACTCTAAATGTTATTATTTTGAAATCATTAGGCTTATTTGGTATTTAAATATAAAGCAGAGATATAGTTTTCAACTAGGGTGATAATATATAATTTATGTCAAGTCAGGGAAGGTTAATGAATAAAAATCACTCTGTAAGAGGATGCTGTTTAAGTGGTAACACAACAGATTTTGATATAAAATGAAAGTGGTTAATTTGACGAATGATTCAAAAAAACACATGAGGCGATTGGTGAGTAAAATGGATTTAATTACTATGGCATTAGGAGTTACATCCTTCTTGGTTTTTTTGCTGCTATTATTTATTCAGTCATCAATAACAAAAATCATAAAACCTTATGTTCCTTATTTATTAAAGAATTTGGTTTTTTGCCTGGGGGGATTATACTCGCTCAAGCGGGTGGTATTTTCCTAACCTTTCAAAAAGATCTTTTCTTTTTATTCCCATTAATAGTTTCTGAAGATAATTTTATAGTTAGAGACATGAAGTCTGAACACTACAACTTCGTTAGAACGCTACCTAGTGAAATAACTCTATGGATAAAAATAAAATATATATTATTCTCTGTTAGCATAATATTAATGCTAATTTCATATATTTCCTACAGCTTATTAACAATAAGCTGAGTAGCGTCAGAGACCTAACTTAGAGAGTTATACTAGAGTGCAGGCATGTTGGTGGAGAAGCAGGCTCTAATCTAGGAGAAGGTTTTGGAGAATATATATATGAATCGAGAGGTGAGTAATTGAAATCATTAATTATGTTTTCATCACTTTTCAGTTTTACTGTCATAGTGATAGCCTTCATTTATTCAGAATTAAAAAATAATAAACACAAGGAACTATGTAATGAGTTCCTTGAACAGTATCACTACATACCCGCAGATGTCTTGGCCTATCAAAGTTCTGGTATCCTATTCACATTCCAAAAGGATATTTTTTTCCTTATGGCGGCAATATTCAATGATGATAGCTTTTTTGTTAGAAATTTAGATAAAAACATATATTCTTTTATAAAAAAACAACCATCCAAAAAAATATTTTGGATTAAAGCTAAGTTTTTAATTTTGATATTTGGATTTATATCGCTTATTGCTAACTATATCGCTTTTACTATCTTCATAAAATAAAAATATTCATGAAGTGAGATTGTTGGCGTAGGAGTTGTTAAGCATATAGGCCATTAACTTGGTAGTTCCAGTGGTGAATTGTTGGGTGATAAGGTATATGAAACTTATGGTAAATAATATCTTTAGTACAACTGAAGTGAACAAGTTACAGCTGTTCGATGTAATGCCGTAATTAATGATTTAACTATAAGTTTTGATGCAATTACGAACGCTGCATTTTTTGGGTATTTTATCTCCATCGCTTTAATTCTGCTTATTTTCAAAAAAGTACGCTAGGTTTACAAAGACTATCAAGATTTCTGTTGATCTTCGCAGCTCCCAAGCTCAGCCGTTTATCTTTTACCTCTTGTAAAAACACCTTAAATCAGTATGGAACAGCAGCAATAAAATCACCTTCCACAAAGTAACTGAAACAGAAATCTTCCCGACAAGATACGCCCGCAAAAAAGAAAACCCGCCGTCATTTACTGAAAATCAGCAAACGAATCGAGCGGGTGCAAATGCATGAGAAACTCTATGTCGAAGTTATTCAACAACTTGATAATAGCATCACACATTTAATTAACAATTTGTTTTCCTTGTTTTGTGAGCAGGATCATTAAATTACCCTGTTTTCCGGTTTGGTATCGCCCATCCCACGCGCCCCAAACTCCACCGGTACATCCCTGTACCGGTGACTCTCCCAGCCAAAACTTAAACAATTAAAAGAAAAGAGAGAAATAAAATAAAAAGATAAGAAGACAAAAATATCTTTTGTCTTTTTTATGTTTAAAGGGTGCGTTTTAGAACCACCAGCAGGGATGCTGGTGGCAGGTTGAGGGCGCACAGGACGTACGCTCCGAGACCGGTCGGACAAACGACTCGGTAAAAAGCGCGAGAGTCGAGAGGTTGCGCGCTGGCAACCTTTCGTCGAACGCCTACGTCAGCCGTCTCATAGAAACGCAAATGCACACGAGCGGACGAAATCTTTCACCGCCCTCACATAAAAGATTCTATATACAAGGCGGCGTTGCTTGAGCCGCCTCACTCGGACACCCACGCCAGCGTTTTCATGGAAACACATGTGCTCATAGGCGTTCGAAACCTTTCACTGCTCTAACATAAAAGAACGTAGAGAGCTATATACTCGGTCTTCCGTCAAAACTAGTGTGCCTGCTCCTGCTGAGCAAACTTCAACTCAATCAGCGCTATTGCCTTTTGCACGCCGCGCTTGGTGACAGGGTCGATGCTGGCCTTGTCAAAATTGATACTCTTCAGCTGGCTGGCCATTTTTTCGCGCACTTCGGTAGGCGCAATCACGTCAATGACGTCTAAAATCTGCTTAATCACCAGCTGGCAGGCAACCAGATCGGACGCCAGTTCTTCACTCTCAGTCAGCATCTGAGACATACTTTTTCCTTTTTGAATTCAAATTTACACGTGTGAAATCAACAGAGTATTTTTCCCTGCGGGTTTTTACATAAATGGCTTCGGATCGCCCGCGCCAACGCGCACCACTTCCGGTGAATCTTCGGTCAGATCAATCACCGTGGTTGGCTGCTGGCCTAAGAAACCACCGTGGATCACCAAGTCCACCACTTTACCCAGTGAATCTTGGATCTCTTCTGGATCGGATTCTGCAAAGTCATTGCCCGGCAGCATCAGCGTGGTCGACATTAACGGCTCACCGAGTGCAGCCAACAGATCCAGCGCAATTGGGTTTGACGGCACGCGCAAACCAATCGTCTTACGCTTTTCGCTCATTAGGCGACGCGGCACTTCTTTCGTGGCTTTCAGAATAAACGTGTAGTTGCCCGGCGTATTATTCTTGATAAGACGAAATGCGGTGTTATCAACAAACGCATAGGTCGAGATTTCAGACAGATCGCGACACACCAAGGTGAAGTTATGATTGCTGTCTAACTGACGGATACGGCAAATACGTTCCATCGCGTTTTTCTCACCCAGCATGCAACCCAGCGCATAGCCGGAGTCCGTTGGATAGACGATAACGCCGCCCTTACGCAGAACTTCCACACACTGACTAATCAGGCGCGGCTGAGGGTTATCCGGGTGAATATAAAAAAGCTGACTCATTGTAATTCCTCATTATTCAGGACGCTGTCGATAGCTCAGAAAGATCAATAGCCTAAGTTACCAATCTCGCCATACAGGCTCAACGCCCGTCGGGAGCCACAATTTGCGGCCCAACTCAATCCATGCGCAGGGCTGGTGAAAATCAGAGCCCTGCGAAGCTAATAGCCCGAACTGCAACGCATACGCGGCCAGCTGCGAACGTTCATTAGGGGCTTGTTGGCACTGTGCGACTTCCATCGCATCGCCACCCCAGCTTTTAAAATCGGCAAGCAGACGTTTCAACCACTTGTTGCTTAGCTGATAGCGGCCCGGATGGGCCACCACGGCCTGTCCACCCGCATGGTGAATCGCAACGATGGCCTCTTCAATTGTACACCACTGAGGCGGAGCGTAACCGGTTTTACCACGCGCAAGATAATGTTTGAAAACACCCCCAACGTTGGTTGCATAGCCTTGCTCAACAAGATAGCGGGCAAAGTGACCACGTGTGATCTCAGCACCATCGGCGATACGCGTCGCTCCCTCAAGCGCTCCGGGAATACGCGCTTTCTCAAGCCGCAGCGCGATCTCTTTCGCACGCGCCTGACGCCGAGTCACCTGTTCACTCAGCAACGTTTGTAACTCAGCGCTGTCAATATCGACGTTAAGCCCAACAATGTGGATTTCATGATTCTCCCACAGCGTTGAAATTTCCACACCCGCAATCAGCTCAAGTTCAAGCTCTTGCTCAACAATAGCTTGGCGTGCGGCGGGAATGCCTGCCGTAGTGTCGTGATCGGTGATTGCCAACGTGGTCACGCCCATTTCTGCAGCGCGAGACACCAACTCTGCGCTAGAAAGTAAACCATCAGATGCCGTGGTGTGGCTGTGCAGGTCAAACAGGGGTTGAGGTGACAGCGTCACTTCTTCTGATTCAAGCAGTGTATCTTGCAAAATAGCCATCCTATTGCGGTATCTGGCCCTATCATACCTAGGATGCCTAGCCGAGCGCTAACCTATTCACCTAATTCCTAAATCATTCTCTTACGCTGTACTCCTTTTCTTATTTCTCCTGGATTGAAATTTATTCATTTAAAAGGTGTTGACACATAACCATGAAACTAGTTTACTAGTACGCAGGTTCGGTACTAACCCACACTTTTTTAGTATCGACAGAAAATTAAGGTGAATGAGATGCGTAAGATTTCTTTAAACGGTCAGTTTTCAAATCAGGTGCAGGTGTCCGCAATGACCCTTTCTGCACGTTGGTGGCGCGACTCATTCGGTTGGGCGGAGTAACTGTGTTACGGATATGACATCCAGCACATCCCGCCCGCACCCTGCGGGCTTTTTTATAGCCAAAATTCAGCAAAAAACTCTTTTTAAAGAACACTAGCGAACAAGCGGACATAATAATGACTTCAACAAAACCCACTTTGACCTTGTTAACGCAAACGGCAGCCTATCGTAACGATCCAACGACGCTGTTTCACCTGCTGTGTGGCGCTCGCCCCGCAACGTTGCTGTTAGAATCTGCCGAGATCGACAACAAACAGGATCTGAAAAGCCTGCTGGTTATCGATAGCGCCCTGCGTATTACCGCGATGGGCCGCAGCGTCACCCTTCAGGCATTGACCGAAAACGGTCGTGGCCTGCTTCCGTTGTTAGACGCGGCATTGCCCGCAGATGTTGAAAACGAGATATCCCCAAACCAGCGCGTTCTGCATTTCCCTGCCATTGATACTTTGCAAGATGAAGATGCGCGTTTGAAATCACGCTCGGTGTTTGACGCACTGCGTACTCTGCTCACGCTGGTTATCGTGCCTGAACAGGAACGTGAGGCCATGTTTATCGGGGGCCTGTTCGCCTATAATTTGGTGGCGGGCTTTGAAAATCTTGCGGCACTAAACAGCGATCAGCGTTGCCCTGATTTTTGCTTCTATCTGGCTGAAACCTTGTTGGTACTCGATCACCAGCACCGCAGCGCTCGCCTGCAAGCCTCCGTGTTTACAGAGAATGCCGCTGAAGCACAGCGCCTACAGGCTCGTTTAGAGCAGCTAACCCAGCAGATGACGCAAGAGGCTGCGCCAATTACCCATCCTCGCGTTGAGAATATGCAGCTGAGCTGCAATTTGAGCGACGACGCTTTTGGTGCCGTTGTCAGCCAAATGCAGCAGGCCATCCGTATCGGCGAAATTTTCCAAGTGGTGCCTTCACGCCGTTTCAGTCTGCCGTGCCCTTCTCCACTGGCGGCATACCATACGCTGAAACACAGCAATCCAAGCCCGTACATGTTCTTCATGCAGGATAACGATTTTTCTCTGTTCGGCGCCTCACCAGAAAGCGCGTTGAAATATGACGCGACCAATCGCCAGATTGAAATCTATCCAATTGCAGGCACCCGCCCACGCGGACGCCGCGCCGACGGTGAATTAGATCGCGACTTAGACAGCCGCATTGAGCTTGAAATGCGTACCGACCATAAAGAACTGGCGGAGCATCTAATGCTGGTCGATCTGGCGCGTAACGATCTGGCGCGCATTTGCGAACCAGGCTCACGCTATGTCGCAGACCTGACCAAAGTTGACCGTTACTCGTTCGTCATGCACTTAGTTTCTCGGGTGGTCGGCACCCTGCGCCAAGATCTGGATGTGCTGCACGCCTATCAGGCCTGCATGAATATGGGCACCCTGAGCGGCGCACCAAAAATTCGTGCCATGCAATTAATTTCACAGGCAGAACAAACTCGCCGTGGTAGCTACGGGGGCGCCGTGGGCTATTTCACCGCACACGGTGATTTAGATACCTGCATCGTGATCCGCTCGGCCTACGTAGAAGACGGTATTGCCACCGTTCAAGCCGGTGCTGGCGTTGTTTTAGATTCTGTTCCACAGGCGGAAGCCGACGAAACCCGTAATAAAGCCCGTGCAGTGCTGCGAGCCATCGCCACCGCTCATCACGTGAAAGAGGTGTTCTAATGGCTGACATTCTTCTGCTCGACAATATCGACTCATTTACCTACAACTTGGTCGATCAGCTGCGCTCTAGCGGCCACCGCGTGGTGATTTACCGTAATCAAATTCCTGCGGATGTGATTATCAGCAAACTGGCTGAAATGGAAAATCCGGTACTGATGCTCTCTCCAGGCCCCGGCACACCGTCTGAAGCCGGATGTATGCCTGAGCTATTAACTAAGCTGCGCGGCAAATTGCCTATCATCGGCATTTGTCTGGGTCATCAAGCGATTGTGGAAACCTACGGCGGCCACGTGGGTCAAGCGGGTGAAATCCTGCATGGCAAAGCATCGCAGGTTGAACACGACGGCGAAGGCATGTTTGCCGGTTTGCCTTCTCCGCTGCCGGTTGCACGCTACCACTCACTGGTCGGCAGCCAGATCCCGCAAGGGTTAACGGTCAATGCCACCTTTAACGGCATGGTGATGGCTGTTCGTCAGGATGAAGATCGCGTATGTGGTTTCCAGTTCCACCCAGAATCCATTCTTACTACTCAAGGCGCTCGTTTGTTAGAGCAGACGTTGGCTTGGGCATTAGTCTAAATACGATAAATATAAACAAAATCAAAAGACTAACTTATAAAGAATTGACGGAGTAAACACCATGCAAGCCACATTGATCAAACCAACTATTTTTACGCATCAGCCTATTTTAGAAAAACTGTTCAAATCGCAGTCGATGACGCAAGAAGAAAGCCACCAGCTATTTGCCGCTATCGTGCGCGGTGAGTTAGAAGACAGCCAACTGGCAGCGGCGCTGATTAGCATGAAAATGCGCGGTGAACGTCCTGAAGAAATTGCGGGGGCTGCCAGCGCCCTATTAGCTGATGCCCAACCGTTCCCGCGCCCAGACTATGACTTTGCGGATATCGTTGGCACCGGCGGCGACGGTACGAACAGCATCAACATCTCTACCGCGAGCGCTTTTGTCGCGGCCAGCTGCGGCGCTAAAGTGGCTAAACATGGCAACCGCAGCGTTTCCAGCCGTTCAGGATCGTCTGATTTATTACAGGCCTTTGGCATTCGCTTAGACATGAGCGCCGAAGATTCACGCCAAGCGCTAGATGATTTAAATGTCTGTTTCCTGTTTGCGCCGCAGTATCACACCGGTTTTCGCCACGCGATGCCGGTTCGCCAACAGCTGAAAACCCGCACCATTTTTAACGTGCTCGGCCCACTGATTAACCCTGCGCGTCCACCTAAGGCCCTGATCGGCGTTTACAGCCCTGAATTGGTGTTGCCGATTGCTCAGGCGCTAAAAGTGTTGGGCTATAAGAATGCCGCGGTGGTTCACGGGGGGGGAATGGACGAAGTGGCTATTCACGCACCGACGCAGGTGGCTGAGTTAAACAACGGTGAAATCGAAAGCTATCAGCTTTCTCCGCAAGATTTTGGCTTACAGAGTTATTCGCTGAATGCGTTACAAGGCGGAACCCCAGAAGAAAATCGTGACATTCTGGCGCGCTTATTACAAGGTAAAGGTGATGCAGCGCACGCTGCGGCAGTCGCCGCTAACGTAGCTTTGCTGTTGAAATTGTTCGGTCAGGATAATCTGCGCCACAACGCGCAGCTGGCACTGGAAACCATCAGAAGCGGGACAGCATTTGAGCGAGTGACCGCATTGGCAGCACGAGGCTGAGTATGTTGCAAGGTAATCTTTCACCACAGAAGCAAGAAACCGTATTAAATCGCATCGTTAGCGATAAAGTCGTCTGGGTTGAAGCACGTCAATCCCAACAGCCTCTGGAGAGTTTCCGCGGGAGCATTGAGCCGTCATCGCGTTCGTTTTACGACGCGCTGGCGGGCAACCGTACCGCGTTCATTCTGGAATGCAAAAAAGCCTCGCCGTCAAAAGGCGTGATCCGTGAAAACTTTAATCCGGTTGAAATCGCCACGTTATATCGCGATTTTGCCGCAGCAATCTCGGTGTTAACGGACGAAAAATATTTTCAGGGCGACTTTGACTACCTACGTCAGGTCAGCTCCACCGTTCATCAACCGGTGTTGTGCAAAGACTTTGTGATTTCCGAGTATCAAATCTATCTGGCTCGTCATTATCAGGCCGATGCGATTTTACTCATGCTCTCCGTGCTTGATGATGAGCAGTACCAACATCTGGCCGCCGTAGCTCATAGCTTAAATATGGGCGTATTAACGGAAGCCAGCAATGAAGAAGAGCTGGATCGCGCTATCGCCTTGAAGGCCAAGGTGGTCGGTATCAATAACCGTGACCTGCGCGATCTGTCGATTGATTTAAACCGCACGCGCCAAATGGCACCGCGTTTGCCGCAGGGTGTGACCGTTATTAGCGAGTCAGGCATCCATACCTACAGCCAGATCCGTGAACTGAGCCACTTTGCCAACGGATTCTTGATTGGCAGCGCGTTGATGTCTGAGCCTGATTTAAGCCTGGCGTTACGCCGCGTGCTGTTGGGAGATAACAAAGTCTGCGGCCTGACTCGCGCCGAAGATGCGGCCACTGCCTACAACGCCGGAGCCGTATACGGCGGTTTGATTTTCGTTGGCAGCTCGCCGCGCTACGTTGACATCACTCAGGCACGTGAAGTGATTGCCGCTGCGCCATTGAAATACGTTGGCGTGTTCCGCAACGCCAAACTGGAAACGGTTCGACTCACCGTTGAGCGTCTCGCGCTGCATGCCGTTCAGCTTCACGGGGATGAATCACAGGAATATATCCGCGAGCTGCGTCAGCTATTGCCGGTTAACTGCCAGATTTGGAAAGCGATCAGCATCAGCGACCACATTCCTGCGCGTAATTTGCTGCATGTTGACCGCTATGTTTTCGATAATGGCAACGGCGGCACCGGTGAATCCTTTGATTGGAATCTGTTGGCAGGGAAAACGTTGGATAACGTCATGCTCGCCGGTGGTCTTAACGCCAGCAACTGCATTCTTGCCGCGAAGCTTGGCAGTGCGGGACTTGATTTCAACTCTGGCGTAGAAACCGCGCCCGGCATTAAAGATCAGCAAAAACTAGAAGCCGTATTTCAAACGCTGCGCGCTTATTAATTAAATCAATAATTAGGTTGGTACATAACATGACACTACTAAACCCCTATTTCGGCGAATTTGGCGGAATGTACGTTCCCCAGATCTTGATGCCAGCACTGAAGCAATTAGAAGAAGCCTTTGTCAGCGCGCAGAAAGATCCTGAGTTTCAAGCACAGTTCATCGATTTATTGAAAAACTATGCAGGCCGCCCTACTGCACTGACGCTGTGCCGTAACTTAACCAAAGGCACTAAAACTAAGCTGTACCTGAAACGTGAAGACCTGCTGCACGGCGGCGCGCATAAAACTAACCAAGTGCTGGGCCAAGCATTGTTGGCTAAGCGCATGGGCAAAACAGAAATTATCGCCGAAACAGGCGCTGGACAACACGGCGTGGCTTCTGCGCTAGCCTGTGCCCTGCTCGGTCTGAAATGCCGCGTATATATGGGTGCTAAGGACATTGAGCGTCAATCGCCAAACGTCTTCCGTATGCGTTTAATGGGCGCAGAGGTTATCTCGGTGACTAGCGGTTCCGCTACGCTGAAAGATGCCTGTAACGAGGCGCTGCGCGACTGGTCTGGTTCGTACGATAAAGCACACTACATGCTCGGTACCGCGGCTGGCCCACACCCATACCCAACCATCGTACGCGAATTCCAGCGCATGATCGGGGAAGAGACCAAGGCACAGATTTTAGGCTTTGAAGGCCGCTTGCCTGATGCGGTTCTCGCCTGTGTTGGCGGCGGTTCGAACGCTATCGGCATGTTTGCAGATTTTATCGTCGAAGAATCAGTACGTTTGATCGGCGTTGAGCCCGGTGGATTAGGCATTGAAACCGGACAACACGGCGCACCACTCAAGCATGGCAAAGTCGGGATCTACTTTGGTATGAAGTCACCGATGATGCAGACCGAAGAAGGCCAAATCGAAGAGTCTTACTCCATCTCTGCGGGCTTAGACTTCCCTTCTGTCGGTCCACAGCATGCTTATCTGAACAGCATTGGCCGCGCTGATTACGTGTCCATCACCGATGATGAAGCACTGGATGCCTTCAAACGTTTGTCGCGTGAAGAAGGTATCATTCCTGCGCTGGAGTCTTCTCACGCCTTAGCGCACGCTTTAAAAATGATTGAGCAAGATCCGGATAAAGAACAACTGCTGGTGGTGAACCTTTCAGGCCGCGGCGATAAAGACATTTTTACCGTTAACGATATTTTGACTGCGCGGGGAGAAATCTAATGGAACGCTATCAACAACTGTTCGCTGAACTCAAAACGCGTAATGAAGGTGCTTTCGTTCCTTTCGTCACCCTTGGCGATCCCACTCCCGCGCTCTCTCTGGAGATCGTAAATACCTTAATTGATGCCGGTGCCGATGCGTTAGAATTAGGAATACCGTTCTCCGATCCGCTGGCTGACGGCCCAACCATTCAGGACGCAACGCTACGCGCTTTTGCGGCCGGCGTGACGCCGACGCTCTGTTTCGAACTGCTGGCTGAAATTCGTAAAAAGCATCCACAGATCCCAATTGGCTTACTGATGTATGCCAACTTGGTATTCCACAACGGAATTGACGAGTTTTATCAGCGTTGTGCCGAAGTTGGCGTGGATTCTGTATTGGTTGCCGACGTGCCAATCGAAGAGTCTATGCCGTTCCGTCAGGCTGCATTACGCCACGGTATTGCCCCTATTTTCATCTGCCCACCGAACGCCGATGATGATTTGCTGCAAGGCATTTCCGCGCAGGGACAAGGCTACACGTATCTGCTTTCTCGCGCTGGCGTTACCGGGGCAGAAACCCGTGCTCAGTTGCCGCTGCATCATTTGGTGGCGCGTTTAGATGAGCTGAAGGCACCGCCAGCGCTGCAAGGTTTTGGCATCTCTGAACCTTCTCAGGTAAAAGAGGCGCTCGACGCCGGTGCCGCTGGGGCAATTTCTGGATCCGCTATTGTCAAAATCATCGAAAAAAACCAGCACCAACCCGATGTAATGCTGAAAAAATTGCATGATTTCGTCAGTGGAATGAAAGCCGCTACCCGTCGTTAAGATAGCCGTTTAGATAAACATCACCTCAACAACCGTGCCGTATTCGTACCGCACGGTTTTTTTGTATTAGTGACGCTTACATATTGATAAGCCTGTTTTTTAAAAATGGATTATAGTGATTACGGATGACATGACGACTAATCATTAGATTAGGTTTTAAATCGGTCGTTCCAACTATAAACAGCAAGGAGAAACATTGATGAAATGGGTTAAAGCGATTACCACTTTTTGCGCAGCGGCGATTTTTTCTGTTGCATTGGCAGGCTGTGCGCCAACGGCCAAACAGGAAGGCACCGGCGGTTATATTGATGATACCGTTATTACGACCAAGGTGAAGTCTGCACTATTGGCAGAGAAATCTCTCAAATCAACCGAAATCAGCGTTGAAACCTTCAAAGGCCGCGTGCAGTTGAGCGGTTTTGTTTCTTCATCTGCGGATGCCAACCGTGCAGTTTCCGTCGCAAAAACGGTGAAAGGCGTGCGCGTTGTTGAAAACGATATGCGAGTTAAGTAACCGCTTCTCGCGATCAAAAAAGGCGCTTTACGCGCCTTTTTTATTGTCTGTAACTTTTTGTCTGCTTTCTGCGTCTGCAACACTGAACGTTTTATTGTCCCTGCTACACACTTCTGATTAGAAGCGATAGCCAACGGCAAACATGAATACAAATGGGTCAACATGTGTATCAATGCTTTGCTTTTGGTTATTTCCATCTCTGAACTTGATGGTGGTATCAATATCCATGTACCACAGTGATGCGTTGATCATCCAGTCTTTATCCACCAGATAGTCTAAGCCCACCTGGCCCGCAGCGCCCCATGAATTATCCACGCTCAGATCGTGCAAGCCTAAGCTTTTGCCCGTGTTATTAAACTTCGCATCGTAGAAATTGGTGTAGTTGATACCCACACCGACATAAGGACGCAGCTTGTCTTCCGCTTTACCGAAGTACCACTGAGCCATCAACGTTGGTGGTAGTTGACGTGTAGACGCGATGTCACCGGTCGCCTGCAACCCTACTTTGTGCTGGAACGGCGTTGCTCCCAGCAATTCAACACCAATGTTATCGGTAATCAAGTAGCTGAACGTTAGTCCCAACTGGGTATCGTTATCGATCTTGAATCCACCCAGCCCCATCACGTTATCACTGCTTTCCGTTGGACGCACCGTCGCGGTACCGGCACGAACAATAATATCACCCGCCTGATGAGCCATAGCGAAAGATGGTGCCAGCGTTGCTGCCACACATAGCGCAAGTGTAATTTTTTTCATCATCCCTTCCCTTTATATGGTTATCACTGCGTGCGGAAATATAACCAAAAAGGATGATGCGTGATCTAACACAGATCACATCAATGACATTGTTTTTCACAAAATGACATGTATTAAACATGCATTAATTATATGATTTTACGTAAATTGATGTGGATCAATTTTAACGAGTTATAAACATACCTCACGCATCTCATCTAAGTTGATTGACGTAAAATTAACCTCAGAGTAATTTTTCTATTCCGATTGTTTTGGTTCGAAACCATAAGGAGTGGTGGGAAATCAAGATGAGTAACACACAAACAATTCCAACGATCTCACAACATAATCCCTGCATCTCATGTGGCGCATGCTGCGGTTTTTTCCGCGTTTCATTTTATTGGGCCGAAGCGGATGATGCCGGAGGCCTTGTGCCCGCTTCACTGACCGAGCAGGTCAACCCTTATATGCGCTGTATGCAGGGCACCAACACGAAAAAACCACGCTGCGTGAATTTGCGCGGAGAAATTGGTCAGAATGTTATGTGTTCGATGTACGAGAACCGCCCCTCACCCTGCCGAGAATTTTCTCAATCTTGGGAGTTTGGAGAACCTAACGAAGCCTGCGATCGCGCCCGCGCCGCCTATGGGCTTACTCCGCTTGCTCCGCCAAACGCTGAAGAAATCGCCAGTAAAATAGCAGCGGGGTGCCACTTCCCCGGTTAACAGGGTACAATCGGCGCACATTGATTATTCTAAATCCCTTAATAACCTGATACTGCCGCGATCCTGCTGCTGTTTTAGTCAATTAGGGGGTCGTTGCAAATGCCAAGGAGCGCCTGCATGCCAATCACGGCCCGTACATTGTACCGTGACAGTTTTAACTTTTTCCGTCATCAGATAAGCACGCTGTGCCTGTTAGCGCTGTTAACCGCGTTTATTTCGGTGATCCTGAATCAGGCATTCACGCCGGGTGCAGACGATCTGAGTATTCTAGCCGGTGCTGATGGAACGCTAACGTCCGGTATGGGGCTGCAGGAAATGGTGCAGCAGATGACGCCCGAGCAACAGATGGTGCTGCTTAAAGTATCCGCTGCGGCCAGTTTCTCCGCGCTGATTGGTAATGTGCTGCTGCTCGGCGGTATGTTGGCGTTAATTCCGTTGGTATCTCAAGGACAACGCCTCAGCGCTCTGCGTGCGATTGGTACTTCTGCACCAATGCTGCCACGTCTGTTACTGCTGATGTTCCTGTGTACGTTGATGGTTCAGCTTGGTATTACCGCCTTTATCGTGCCGGGTATCGTATTGGCCGTTGGGCTAGCGTTAGCGCCGATGATTATGTCCGAAGAAAAGGTCGGCGTAATCAGAGCTATTCGAAGCAGCTTCCGCCTATCATTCGCCAATGTGCGTTTGATAAGCCCTGCCATCATGCTCTGGCTGGCGGCAAAACTGGCGCTGCTGCTGTTGGTAGGTGTGCTTTCTGCGCTGCACCCAACGGTGGGAATGGTGATTATGGGCGCGCTGAGTAATCTGGTTTCTGCGATGCTGATTATCTATCTGTCTCGCCTTTATATGCTGGTGAGACAACCGGCGTAATCAATACGTGATAGCAAAATGGGAGCCACGGGCTCCCATTTTTTATGGTGATACTTTAAAGTTCTATTGGCGGCTGATGTAAAGCGCTCTTATCTTCCAGCGCCAGGACCTTGGTTTCACTCGGCGGCGATGGTTCGCAGTTTACGCATTCGCTACTCTGAATAAACTTAAGCGCCAAATAGAGATCGGAAACAAACAACAGTCCTTTCTCTTCGCCCTTCGCGCGGTTTGCGCTGAACCAGCGCTTAAGGTCGGTTCTTCTCCCCGCTAAGACTAACTTGACGTTACGCTGTTTTAAATCGCGTTTCAGCTCATCAATAGCTGAGATCACGCTGATATCGGGATAGGTAAAACTGGCGACCGCATCAATCACCACCCAGCGCGGCTGAAACGGCATGCCGTCAACCAAATTAAGCACTCGTCTTTTGAAATAGCTGACGTTGAAATAGGTCAGCGGCGAGTTAAACCGATACATCAACACGCCTTCGACCGCTTTAACATGCGCTCCGTTGCCTAGCGAGTGGATCATACCCTCTTCGTTCACGCCCAGCAGTTGTTCCGTTGGACGAAACACGGTGCGCAAAAACTGGAGTAGACCGAGTAAAACGGCCAAACCGATCCCCGGCATAACCCCTACTAACATCACGCTGGCAAAGGTAAACAGCGCCAAACGAAACGCCGGTGGATTTCGACGGCGTAGCTGAATAATCGTGCGGAAATCCAGCAATGACCACGACGCATAAACCAACACCACGCCCAGAGCCGAGACGGGAATGTACTGCAACGGAGAGGTAAAGAACAACACCACTACGCCAATCACCACCGCCGCCACAATGGAAACAAGCTGGCTTTTACCGCCGTTGGCATCGTTCACTGCCGTACGCGAGCTGGTGCCGCTGATAGCAAAGCCCTGTGACAAACCAGAAATGATATTGGCGATACCCAGCGCTCGGAACTCGGCGTCGGCGTTAACTTCATAGCCATTTTTGGCGGCAAAGCTGCGTGCAGTAAGCATCAGACTAACAAAGCTAATCAACGCCAGGTTAAGCGAGGGGATCACCAAATCACGCAGCAAACCGGGCTGGAAACTTGGCCATTGCACAATCGGCAAACCATCACTGAATCCACCTATCGTACGTATGCCATGACGCGGCAACTCAAAGAGCCAAACCAACAACATTGCCAGACACATTGCGATAAGCGGCGCTGGCCAACTCGGGCGCAGTCGTCTCACGCCGATCAGCACCACCAGCGTGAGCAGTGATAACAGCATGGTCGGCCAGTGGCTCCCCAGTAAATCATGCGGCAACGACAACAAGCGTTCGATAAGCTCACGCGCTTTAGTTTGGAAGCCAAAAATTTTGCCTAGCTGATCGACAATAATGGTGATCGTCAGACCGTTTAATAATCCGGTGAGAATAGGCCGCGACAGTAAATCGGCCAGCGCGCCTAGACGAAAACGGCTGGCGATCAAACACCAACCACCGGTCATCAGCGTCATCATGATACACAGTTGCCATTGAAGCTCAGTGTTACCCGCGGCAAGCGGTGTCACAACCGCCGCGATCACCGCACAGGTGGCCGTATCTGGTCCCACAATGACCTGACGCGAGGAACCGAAAAGCGCATAGGCGATCATGGGGAACACGCAGGAATAGAGTCCAACGATAGCGCCAACGCCCGCTAAATCAGCGTAGGCAATCGCCACCGGTAAGGCCACGGCGGCAACCGAAAGCCCGGCACGAATATCACTTGTCAGCCACTCCCGCTGATACCCCATCAAGAGGGCTAAACCCGGCATCCAGCCGTTAATAAATTTCCATTTCATGTCGCTTACCTTCTTTACACGCTTGCTACATCATGCGTGTAAGCAACAAACTTATCAAGGTGATAGCAAGCATTATGCCATCTTGTAAGTATTTGCAAAAATAGCCGCCGTTGCATCCCACTCGGCGGCATTATGCGCGATAATGAGAACAGGTACGCGTTAGGGTTTTAATGCCTCGCCGCACTGAATCGGGTATAGTCGCTCGGTTAACTGATTTATGGACAGGTATATGAAGCAGCTTTTAGATTTTCTGCCCCTAGTAGTATTTTTTGTCTGTTACAAGCTTTATGACATTTACGTGGCCTCTGGTGCGTTGATTGCCGCCACCGCGGTAGCGCTAATCGTGACCTGGCTTAAATATCGTAAAGTGGAAAAAATGACGCTCATCACCTTCGTGATGGTGGCTATTTTCGGTACGCTGACGCTGGTATTCCATAACGATTTATTCATCAAATGGAAAGTGACCGTGATCTACGCACTGTTCTCCATTGCGTTGCTGGTAAGCCAAATCGTGCTGAAAAAACCGTTGATCCAACGCATGCTCGGTAAAGAGATTTCTCTGCCTGATATCGTATGGTCACGTCTGAATGCGGCATGGGCGGTGTTCTTTATGGCCTGCGGTGTCGCGAATCTGTATGTGGCGTTCTGGATGCCACAAAGCGTTTGGGTTGATTTCAAGGTCTTCGGACTGACCGCTCTCACGTTGGTCTTCACGTTATTAAGCGGCGTATACATCTACCGTCATATGACCGAAGAACAAAAACTCGGCAAATAAGGTTTTTCCTGAAGGCAATCTGCTTCAGGGAAGTGGTAACTGAAAAGAATAAGACTGACATTTATGAGCGAAAAACATCGTTTCCCTGAGGGAGAGCTTGTCCTTCGTACTTTGGCAATGCCAGCCGACACTAACGCCAATGGTGATATTTTCGGTGGCTGGATTATGTCGCAGATGGACATCGGCGGCGCAATTCTGGCAAAAGAAGTGGCAGAAGGACGAGTCGTTACCGTTGCGGTTAACGGTATCACCTTTTTGAAGCCGGTCGCCGTGGGCGATGTGGTGTGCTGCTACGCACGCTGTATCCGCACCGGTCGCAGTTCTATTACTGTGAATATCGAGGTGTGGGTGAAAAAGGTGTCCTCTGATCCTATTGGACAGCGTTACTGCGTCACTGAAGCCGTCTTTACCTACGTTGCAGTTGATGATGACAACAAGTCACGCACTTTGCCTGCGGGCAAAGAGAACTTCCGCGTTGGCTTCGACGATTAAGATCTTCGCGGCGATGTAAGCCTACAAAAAAAGCCAGTTCACAATGTGACTGGCTTTTTTATTGAGCTTGCAGCGGTTATTGAATTTCAGTATCACCGGTGATGCGGAAGATAATCGTTTTGGTCAATCCCTTCCCTTCACGACCCGTCGCAAAACGCCATTTCTTCAGCGCCTGTTTCACTTCGCGTTCAAACAAGTTGCGCGGCTCAGCGGAGATGATCTCCACGTTCGTCACTCGTCCATTGCTATCAACGTCATAACGAATCACAACCTTGCCTTCTTGTTTTAACGCAAAGGCACGCGCTGGATACATCGGTTTCACAATGCTTAAGGCCTGTGGGCCACTGGGTACTGCGGCAACCGCGGGGGCACTGGCGGTGTTGTTGCTCGCCTTCGTCGTTGATGTGCTGCTGTGCGTCGACGTGCTAGAGGCTGACGTTTCAGGCGACGTCACCGTGCGAGTTGGCGTCTCTTCACGCGGCTTTTCTTCAACCACTTTTTTCGGCTGAGGTTTAACGACCTCTTTCTTCACCGGTTTTGGTTTTGGCTTAATGACCGGCTTAGGCTCAGGCTTTGGTTCCGGTTTTGGTTCTGGCTTCGGTTCTTCTTTTGGCGGTGGCGGCGGAGCAGCCTCCGGTTTGGCATCTGGCTGAGGGATCGCGACAGGCGCCGGAGCGGCAAACATCGCAGGGTTAACCATTACCACATTGATCGGTTCCGGCTCCTCAGCGGGCATATGCAGCATTTCCTGCGCAGAGGCATACAGCAAACCAGCGATTAGCGTTGAATGCAACCCGATGGACAGCGTCGTTGGCCATGAAAGACGACGTGTCAGGAAAAACTTCTTCAGTGGTGATGTTTTCAGCGACAAAGTGTTAGCAACCTGGTTTGACGGATTGATTTAACCCAAATGTTCTTTACTCAATGAGCCTGCAAGTTTAAATGCAAATAGCAATCATGTGCAATGTGCAAAGGCGCCCAGAGCGAAAGAAAACGCGCGATTGACGGTTAAAACAGCAGCCCCGCAAACTCCTTAACAGCAAGATAACAGGCTTATTGCACCCTGAGTACAGATGCCGTAACGTGATGTTGTTTGTATCACACTCTTTATTCCAACAATCAGGATAGCCCTATGTTATATCTCATCTTCTCTCAGGATGTTCCCGACGCGCTGGATAAGCGAATGACCGCACGCCCTGATCATTTGGCTCGCTTGCAGGTCTTACGTGATGAGGGACGTCTGCTGACCGCCGGTCCACTTCCCGCCATCGACTCCAACGATCCCGGTGCGGCAGGTTTCTTAGGTTCAGCCATCATTGCCGAATTTGAATCGTTAGAGCATGCCAAAGAATGGGCCGATGCTGACCCTTACGTCGCGGCTGGCGTGTATCAGGCGGTTACCGTGGTACCGTATAAGAAAGTATTTTAAAACAGAACGTTATTGCCAAATTTTGGATATAAAAAAGGCCTGCTTGCGCAGGCCTTCCTTAATTCAGAGAAGTGCATTTAGCGGGGCTACATGGAGATTCCATTGATAATGCTAAATGCGCTTTTCTGTCACAATCAAGTGATGCTGCGCAGTCTACCCTTAAACATCGAACCCCGCAACATCCTGATAATTAGTACTTATGAGTTATACAAATAGCCGATTCAAAAATGATGATTAAACCGACAAAACGCTGAAAAAACGAGGCTTAATCGTTGATAAAAGCAGCGTCCACCACTAGGTTTTATCTGCTTTTGCATGGCCTATTGCAGCTATTGATAAAAATGCCCGCCAGATCCTAGACCTCAAACCCCAACTCTGGCAGGATAGTTCTCAAGGAAACACGGATAACTTATTGTTTATATAAGCCTGTTTTTTTAGGTTGGATGATCCGACGCGATGTTAGCGACATTCTCCACCGCGCTCAGAGTCAAAAAATCGATATCAATTTATTACGGATGTTTCACTTTCACCGAATAATGAGGAATTCACGATTATGGCGACAACGAAAAAAGCGACAAAATCCCACATTGGTCTTGATACCAAACAATCTGCCAAACTGGCAGAAGCCCTCAATAGCCTGCTCGGCAACTACCAAGTGTTGTACATGAACGTGCGCGGCTATCATTGGAATATCACCGGACCACAGTTTTTTGAACTGCACGTGAAATTTGAAGATACCTATAACGATCTGCTGCTGAAAGTCGATGAGCTTGCCGAGCGTATCCTGACGCTGGGTTATCAGCCTCGTCACGCGTTCAGCGAGTATCTAAAAACAGCGGATATTAAAGAAGACACTAACGTGACCGACGATAAAGGTACGTTAAAAGGTCTACTGGCGGGCTATTCGGTTCTGCTGACGCAGCAGCGTGAAATTTTAGAGTTGGCAAGCGAGGCCGGCGACGAAGGGACGTCTTCTTTGATGAGCGACTACATCAAAGAGCAGGAAAAACAGGTTTGGATGTTAAATGCCTATCTGGGCAAATAATCCCGTTTGAAGTTTTGCTCCAGCCCCGCGATGCGGGGCTGAATTTTTTCTACCACTCGTAAGCCACAGAATACAGCAATGAACGATGATGCTGAATTTTGTGTAAGCGGCGAACACTATAGATGTGTCGGTTTCTGCGGGATTGGCCTTCTAACCAGCAACTGCGTCGACGGTGTACCTGACGCAACATACGCCAGCGCCCTACTTCATTTCTACTACGTCGCATGACAAACGTCTCTCTGGGTGAGTGCGCGGGCATTATAAACCTATAGTGATATTTGTCACACAATCGATTTGCCTTCTTGGCTGTAAATCCTCAGCACATGCCCGATAATAATTTGTCTCAATGTTACAAGCCGTAAACTAATACGAATTTTAAATCGATGACTTTTATCCGCGAAAAGGTTTTACCTTTCAACAACAGTGCGTAAACTCAGTTGAGATAACGCTTTTTTGCGAAAGGATAACTCGCCTTTATGACAACGTTTTATACCGTAATTAGCTGGCTGACAATTTTTGGCTACTGGTTACTTATTGCCAGCGTGACACTTCGCATTTTGATGAAGCGCCGTGCGGTTCCTTCCGCCATGGCTTGGTTGCTCATCATCTATATTCTGCCACTGGTGGGGATCATCGCTTACCTATCATTCGGGGAACTTCACTTAGGGAAAAGGCGTGCCGAGCGCGCGAAAGCAATGTGGCCTTCGACGGCGCATTGGCTAGCCGATCTGAAAAGCTGTAAATCTATTTTTGCCACCGGTAACAGTGAAGTCGCCGCGCCGCTGTTTCAGCTATGTGAGCGTCGTCAAGGGATTGCGGGCGTTAGAGGTAACCAACTACAGTTGCTGACCACTAGCGATGATACGCTGAAAGCCTTAATTCGTGACATCGAGCTGGCGCGCAGCAACATTGAGATGGTGTTTTATATTTGGCAGCCTGGAGGATTAGCCGATCAGGTCGCCGAGTCGTTGATGGCGGCAGCGAGACGCGGCGTTCATTGCCGATTGCTGCTCGATTCTGCTGGCAGCGTCACCTTCTTCCGCAGCCCTTATCCTGCCATGATGCGAAACGCAGGTGTGGAAGTTGTCGAAGCGCTGAAGGTTAATCTGATGCGTGTCTTCTTACGCCGCATGGATTTACGCCAGCACCGAAAAGTGGTTTTAATCGATAACTTTATCGCCTATACCGGCAGCATGAACTTGGTTGATCCGCGTTTCTTTAAACAAGATGCCGGTGTTGGGCAATGGATTGACGTGATGGCGCGCATGGAAGGCCCCGTGGCCACCACCATGGGCATCATTTTCTCTTGTGATTGGGAAATTGAAACCGGTAAGCGTATTTTGCCGCCGGAGCCAGAATATCATTCACTGCCGTTCGAAGAAGAATCTGGACATACCATTCAGGTTATTGCTTCTGGCCCAGGCTTTCCTGATGAACTGATCCATCAAGCGCTGTTGACCTCGGTCTATTCTGCGCGTGAGCAGCTCATCATGACCACACCTTATTTTGTGCCGAGCGATGACTTACTGCATGCCATTTGCACCGCAGCACAGCGTGGCGTTGACGTTTCTATCATCGTGCCGAAGAAAAACGACTCCATGTTGGTGGGCTGGGCCAGCCGCTCATTCTTCACTGAATTGCTGGAAGCGGGCGTTAAAATCTACCAGTTTGAAGGCGGGCTGTTGCACACCAAGAGTGTGTTAGTCGACGGCCAGCTGAGTCTGGTTGGCACAGTCAATCTCGATATGCGTAGTCTGTGGCTGAATTTTGAAATCACCTTAGTGATTGACGACGATGGCTTTGGCGCTGACTTAGCCTGCGTGCAAGACGACTATATTGCCCGTTCTACCCTGCTTGACCACGCTGAATGGCTAAAACGTCCGCTGTGGCAGCGCGTTGTTGAACGACTGTTTTACTTTTTCAGCCCATTGCTGTAAATAGCTTGGCTAATTGATGACGAGACAGTACAGGACACTCTTATGATGGATTTAGATAATCGACTCACCGAAGACGAAGCCTTAGATCAGGCTTACGATATTTTTCTTGAACTGGCCGTCGACAACCTCGACCCTGCTGACGTTATTCTATTTAACCTGCAGTTTGAAGAGCGCGGTGCGGCAGAATTATTTGATCCCGCCGAAGACTGGAAAGATCACGTTGATTTCGACTTGAACCCTGACTTCTTCGTCGAAGTGGTGATTGGTTTAACCGATGGCGAATCCGAAGACATCACTGATGTGTTCGCACGCGTCCTGATTTGCCGCGAGAAAGATCACAAGCTTTGCCATATTTTGTGGAAAGAGTAAGTTTCCCCCACTTAATGCCAATCAAAACGCACAGCTTAAGCTGTGCGTTTTTGTTTTAATCATGAGTCTGTTTGCTCAGCCGTGTACTGCAAAACTTACAATACACCGCATCATCGTCATGACCTGATTTATGGCAGTGTTCACAATGGCGGACGGTACGTCGACGCTGCAATACTTCGGTCATATGCGCCGTTAACACCCCCGTTGGGATGGCAATAATAGAGTAGCCAATTAAGATCAACACCGAGGCTAAAATACGCCCCGCCGGTGTATGGGGCGTAATGTCACCATAGCCTACCGTCGTCATGGTCACTACCGCCCAATAAACGGATACAGGAAGACTGGTAAAACCGTGTTCAGGGCCTTCAATCACATACATCACCCCGCCAAATAAACACAGCAAGATCATAACGAAGGTAAAGAACACTAATAGCTTTTTGCGTACGCCAACGATGCTGTCCCACAACAACGCCGCAGATCCCATATACCTCAGCATCTTAAAGATGCGTAACACCCTTAAAACACGCAGCAGACGCAGCAACGTGACATATTCAACGGCCATGTTAGGGAAGAGAAGTAAACAATAGAGCGGAAGCGTGGTTAGCAGATCGACAATGCCTAAAAAACTCGACGCGTACTTTTTGGGCTTCGGCGTGGTCAGCAGACGTAGCAGATATTCAACGGTAAATACCACAGTGAAAAACACTTCTAGCTTTAGGCCAAGATCTTCACGCGCCACCAGCACACGCAACGGTTTTGGATCGCCAGACTCCATAAATACCAGCACGACGCTGGCCACAGCCATCGTGATCCAAAAGAATTCCATTTTGCGACCAAAGGCCGTGTGAGTGTCGAACAAACTTCGATATAAATTCTGGCGCCAAGTGCCTTTTTTCATGCCTGTCATGCTGACCCCAAAAGAGTTATTTGAGCGTAATCCCGCACTTTAGCATCACAATATCAAACAATGGCTTTATATAAGTGTCACTAACGGTAAAACATAACGTCACTTCGCTACACTCACTTGCCGCTACCAGAACTGATAGCGGCAAGAGGAATATCTACCAATCTACGATATTTTTCTCATCACCGAATTTATCTGTTCACAGCATTTTCCTGATTACATAGTGCAAAATGCCGTCATTGCGGTAATAAGCCAGTTCGTTTCCGGTATCAATTCGGCAACGGGTTGGCACCACTTCGCGTCGCCCATCGGCATAGGTGATTGTGACGTTAATCGTTTGTCCGGTCGTGAGATGCTGTAATCCACTAATATCCAGCCTTTCATCTCCGGTCAGATCAAGCGTCTTACGCGTTACCCCTTGCGGGAATTCTAACGGGAGAATGCCCATACCTATCAGGTTTGAACGGTGAATGCGTTCAAATGACTCGGCAATAACCACGCGCACGCCCAGCAAGCGCGGGCCTTTAGCCGCCCAGTCACGGCTCGAACCCGAGCCATACTCTTTACCGGCGATCACGGCGAGCGGCACGTTCTCCTCTTGATACTTCATCGCCGCATCATAGATTGCCATCTGTTGCTGAGTAGGAATATGACGCGTCACACCGCCCTCTACGTCGGGCACCATTTCGTTACGGATACGAATATTGGCGAACGTCCCGCGCATCATCACTTCATGATTACCGCGACGTGAACCGTAAGAGTTAAAATCGTTGCGCTCCACGCCGTGCCCCAGCAGATAGCGCCCTGCCGGACTTTCTGCTTTGATATTGCCAGCGGGTGAGATATGGTCGGTGGTCACAGAGTCGCCTAACATCGCGAGCAACCGAGCACCGTGGATATCCTCCACCGGTTCAGGCTCTGCCTGCATAGTGCTGAAAAATGGCGGATGGCGAATGTAAGTGGAATCCTCCTGCCAATCATAAGTGGCTGAGCCTTTCACCTGGATCCCCTGCCATACCGCATCGCCGTCAAACACCTGCGAGTACTCCTTACGGAACATATCGGTTTTCACCATCTCAACCGCAGTGGCGATCTCTTGGCCGCTTGGCCAGATATCCTTCAGGTAAACCGGTTTGCCCTGAGCATTGTGCCCTAGCGGATCGGCAGAGAGATTCACGTTCATATTTCCCGCCAGCGCATAGGCCACCACCAGCGGAGGTGATGCCAGCCAGTTGGTTTTCACCAGCGGATGAATACGCCCTTCAAAGTTACGGTTTCCCGACAGCACCGCGCCAACGGTCAGATCGCCTGCTTTAATGGCTGTTTCTATCGGCTCCGGTAGTGGGCCGGAGTTACCAATACAGGTGGTACAGCCATAACCAACCAGATTGAAACCGAGCTGTTCAAGATACGGCGTCAGTCCCGCCGCATCCAGATAATCGGTCACCACTTTCGAGCCCGGTGCCAGCGACGTTTTCACCCATGGCTGCCGCGCTAATCCCTTCTCAACCGCTTTTTTTGCCAGCAAACCGGCTGCCATCAGCACGCTTGGATTAGAGGTGTTGGTACATGAGGTGATCGCTGCAATCACCACAGCGCCATGCGTTAAGCGATGTTTCTCTCCCCCTAGCGTGAATTCTTCGAATTCCACGCGATTTTTTTGGCTGCTAATTTCTAGCTCTGTCGCCGCCTGAAAAGCCTGTGGAACCTTAGGTAACGGCACACGATCTTGTGGGCGCTTTGGCCCAGCCAAGCTTGACTCAACCGTGCTCATGTCCAGCGATAATGTACTGGTAAATACCGGCTCATCGCCGGCATGGCGCCATAGACCTTGTGCTTTGCAATAGGCTTCAACTAGCGCAATCTGTTCTTCGCTACGCCCACTCAGGCGCATATAGCCTAGAGTCACCTCATCAACGGGGAAAAATCCGCAGGTGGCACCAAATTCAGGTGACATATTACCGATCGTGGCGCGGTCAGCCAGCGGCAAATCGGCTAATCCATCACCGTAAAACTCAACAAATTTTCCCACCACGCCATGTTTACGCAGCATTTGCGTAACGGTCAGCACTAAATCCGTGGCAGTTATACCTTCACGCAGTTTTCCGGTAAGCTTAAATCCGACCACGTCAGGGATCAGCATCGATACAGGCTGCCCTAACATGGCCGCCTCGGCTTCGATTCCGCCCACGCCCCAGCCTAAAACTCCAAGGCCGTTAATCATCGTAGTATGAGAATCAGTCCCGACAAGCGTATCGGGATAGGCAAACCGCTGGCCGTTTTTCTGCTCATGCCAAACCGCCTGCCCCAAATACTCAAGGTTGACCTGATGACAAATGCCGGTTCCCGGTGGCACCACACGAAAACGGTCAAAGGCTTTCTGCCCCCAGCGTAGGAAAATATAGCGCTCGTGGTTGCGCTCCATTTCTAGCTCAACGTTTTCACCAAAGGCTTGTTCATTGCCAAAATGGTCCACGGTAACCGAGTGGTCAATGACCAGATCAACGGGCGATAGCGGATTCACTTGCTCCACGTTGCCACCCAGACGCGTCACGGCTTCACGCATGGCGGCAAGGTCAACCACTGCGGGCACACCGGTGAAGTCCTGCATCAGAACACGTGCAGGTCGATAGGCAATCTCTCTATCGGCATGGCCGGTTTTCACCCAGTCGACAATCGCCTGTAAATCGTCCTCCACCACGCTTTCGCCATCAAGGTGGCGTAGCAGGTTTTCCAACAGAACTTTCATGGATTTAGGCAGTTGGCGGATATCGCCCAGCTGTTTTTCAAGCTCTGGCAAACTGTAATAGTGGTACTCGGTATTCAGGGCACTCAGTGTTTTCTGACATTGCTGGGCAAGATGTGGCTGGCTCAGACGATTTTGACGATCGGATGACATAGCTTCTCCTTCCTTATCATGCTTTAAGCGGTGTTTCTCGGCGCTGAGCACCTCGGATACAGTCTCGTTCTAAAACGAATGCTCATCAGCCGGAAACAATCTCCTGATAACGCTGTGGCTATCTTTAAAGATAACACAAAGAGATGGTAACGTTTTAGCAACATCACCCCATGACTGCGATAGGCGATAAAAATGAGGAAGTACGATTTGGATCACGGAAAGAAATTTTGTGCTGATATCTCTCTAAGTGCTCAATAATAAGAAACAAAAAAGCCTCCACAAGGGAGGCTCTATATTTCGCATTGTCACTATTTATAAATTATTGCTCACCGGCAACCATTGCTGCGTGACGCTGTTCCATTTTTTCGATACGTTTTTCGAAATTCTGGTTAAATTCTTTTTTCTGTTCTGGGGTCAGAACATTATACATTTTGTTTTCCATCTTCATGCGTTCCAGCATCATATCGTTGCGTTCTTTGCTGTTAGCTTCGATTTGTGCACGCGCTGCACTTTCATCAAATTTATCGCTGGCAACCAGCTTATGCATATCTTTGAAGTGCTCGCCCATCATTGGCTTTTTGTGCTCTGAGCGGAACTCTTTAGCGATGGTTTTCATTTGCTCACGCTGCTGGTCTGTTAGCTTCAAACCTTCAAACATACCGCCGTGGCGCGGGCCTTGCTTGCCCATCTGATGATGCATCATCATTGGTGCGCCGCCGTCAGCCTTCGTTGCAACTGGAGCCGCTGGGGTTGTTGGTGTTGCGGTGGTTTCAGCCGCGTTTGCCATTGAAGCGCCCAGAGCCAGAGATGATGCCAACATTAAAGCAGTTAATTTACGCATAATTATGATTCCTCAAATAGTGTGTTCGTTGTTGCGTTGATGGAATTAAGTCTATAGGTCTAAATATATAGTAGTTACACGCTGAGTAAATAAACGAAAGGAGAAAAATCAAAAAACAGGCAATTATGGAGAGAGTGTGAAGATTGAGGATTTATTTTAAGCACAACGCTAAGATAAACCTTAAAATAACAAATCTGCGAGTTTTATTCCAGCGCCGTTTAATATTAAAAGCCCCTGCGCTGCTATTTAAAGTTACGTTGATTGTCGCTCAAAAGTGTCGAATGCATCCTACCTGTAAATATTTCGCAGCAGACATGGATAACCATCCTGCCCTCCACACCACGCTTTGTGATCCAGTAGCCAAATTCACAACATCGAACCCATAAAAACAAAACAGTGTTTCATTTTTAATTGAATTGCGTATCAGAAGGATCTAACATGCCTGCATCGACACGAGCAGAGCCCCTGACTGTTCATGCTAATCAAACACTCAAACGAATATCGACGAGGTGAAAGATGGAAGTCCGTCAAAGCATTCATAGCGATCATGCCAAGCAACTCGACACTGAGGGTCTGCGCCGCGAGTTTTTAGTTGAAACCATTTTTGATGCCGATCAGTACACCATGGTGTATAGCCATATTGACCGCATCATCGTTGGCGGTGTTATGCCGGTGCAAAAAAACGTCACTATCGGTACTGAAGTGGGCAAACAACTCGGCGTGAGCTATTTTTTAGAACGCCGTGAGCTCGGCGTTATCAACATCGGCGGGCCAGGAACCATCACCGTTGACGGTGAATGCTATGAAATTGGCCATCGTGAAGCACTGTACGTCGGTAAAGGCGCACGCGATATTCTCTTCACCAGCGTAAACGCCAGCCAGCCCGCAAAGTTCTATTACAACTGCGCACCGGCTCACACCACTTACCCAACCAAAAAAATTACGCCAGCTGAGGCTTCACCACAAACGCTCGGCGATGCGAAAACCAGTAACCGCCGCACTATTAATAAATATATGGTTCCTGACGTGCTGCAAACCTGCCAGCTTTCCATGGGGCTGACCGAGTTGGAAGAAGGGAATTTGTGGAACACCATGCCGTGCCATACCCACGAGCGCCGCATGGAGGTCTATTTCTATTTCAACATGGATGATGATTCCTGCGTTTTCCACATGATGGGCCAGCCGCAAGAAACTCGCCATATTGTGATGCACAACGAACAAGCCGTCATTTCACCAAGCTGGTCCATTCATTCCGGCGTCGGCACCAAGGCATATACCTTTATTTGGGGCATGGTTGGCGAAAATCAGGTCTTCGACGATATGGACCACGTTGCCGTTAAAGATATTCGTTAAGCCTTAGCTCACTCATTTCTGCGGCTGCAACGTAATAGCTAGCCGCTTTTAAAGGATATACACATGATTCTTGATGCATTTTCATTGCAGGGTAAAGTTGCGCTAGTCACTGGCTGTGATACCGGTCTTGGTCAGGGAATGGCCGTCGGTTTAGCACAGGCTGGCTGCGATATTATTGGTATTAACATCGTTGAGCCGGCTGAAACTATTGCACAGGTGACTGCGCTAGGCCGTCGTTTTTTGAGCCTTACCGCTGATTTGCGCGATACATCGGTTATTCCCGATCTGGTCGCCCGCGCGGCCGGTGAGTTTGGACACATCGATATTCTGGTGAATAACGCAGGCATTATCCGCCGTCAGGATGCACTGGAATTCAGTGAGAAAGATTGGGACGACGTGATGAATTTGAACATTAAGACCGTGTTCTTTATGTCTCAGGCCGTTGCTCGTCAGTTTATCGCTCAGGGCAAAGGCGGCAAGATCATCAACATCGCCTCGATGCTCTCTTTCCAAGGCGGAATTCGCGTGCCGTCTTACACTGCCTCTAAAAGCGCGGTAATGGGAGTGACCCGTTTGCTGGCCAACGAATGGGCTAAGCATCAGATTAACGTCAACGCTATTGCCCCCGGCTATATGGCGACTAACAATACGCAGCAGTTGCGTGCTGACGAAGCGCGTAGCGAAGAGATTTTGGACCGAATCCCCGCGGGCCGTTGGGGATTGCCTGAAGATTTAATGGGCCCAGCGGTGTTCTTAGCGTCACCGGCGTCCGACTACATCAATGGCTACACGATTGCCGTCGATGGCGGTTGGTTAGCGCGTTAATTTCCGTACTTTCGCCACGCTGGCGCCCTGCCAGCGTGGTCATTAAGTTTCATCCTACATTGACACCCCACGCTTCACGCCGTAACGTCCGCACCTGTCCAGAGAATTAAATAACCAGCGTGGTATCGTTGTGAATACTGATAAATCCTCTTTGAACGTGTTAGCCGCAGGCAGTTTGCGTAAAGCGCTGACGCCTATTTTATCTCAGTTTAGCCAGCGGCATCATGTGAACATCAATGCACAATTTGGCCCTGCCGGATTGCTACGTGAACAAATTGAAAGCGGCGCTGAGTGGGATCTGTTTGCTTCCGCCAACCAAGAACATCCGCAAACGCTACTCGATCTTGGTTTGGCACACAGCGTAATGCCCTTTCTACGTAACAAGCTGTGTTTAACCACCCACCGAGCCAGAATAACGCCAACGACAAACTGGCTAGATTTACTGACCGACCCGAGCATTATCGTCGGCACCTCGACGCCTGGCTGCGATCCTTCTGGCGACTATACGTGGCAGCTTTTCGATCGTGTCGAACACCACCGCTCGGGCGCTGGCGAATATTTGAAATTGAATGCAAAACAGCTGGTGGGCGGGAAAGGCAGTTTGCAGGTTCCTGCAACGGAAATCGCTTCTGCATGGTTGATTCGCCAAGGGCTGGCTGATGTTTTTGTCGGTTATGCACACTATGCGCAATGGCTACAGAACGATGCCGATATTGCAGCGGTCACCATTCCCGACGCCGACAATATATTCGCCACCTATGCGTTGGCGCTGCACAGTGACGTTGCTCAGCCACTGGCAGAATATCTCTTGTCCAACGGCGTTCAGCAGCAGTTTGTCAGCGCAGGATTTTCGCGGCGCTAGTCTGCATAAAGATCGAATATCGGGGTAAGCACCGGCTGGGCTTCTGCATCGGACGCCACCGCCGCCCGCTCCACTCTGACGCCATAGGCCTTGAGCAAATTATCCTCGGTGAGCATTTCTTTGCTGTCACCATATGCCCACCGTTGATTATCGAGCAACAAAAGGCATTTTTGCGCCACCAGTTGCGCATGTGCCGGATCATGGGTGGTGAACAGTACGCTAATCTGCCGTTGCTTCGCCAATTGGTAGATCAAGCGCAACACCGCCTGCTGGTTATATAAATCCAAGGCAGAAGTCGGTTCATCGAGGATCAACATCTCACAACCGGTGGCTAACGCACGGGCAATCATCACCAGCTGGCGCTGCCCACCGGATAAGGTTTGGAAACTGTGTTCGGCCAAATGCCCAATTCCTAGCGTATCTAACGCATCTCGAGCAATCCGTTCATCTTTGGCCGTTGGCTGTTGTAGCAGGCCAACATTGCTCACTCTGCCCATTAAGACGATCTCAATAACTCGATATGCAAAGGCCGAGGAAAATGACTGAGCAACAAATCCGATCGGCGCACTGCGTGATATTTCTCCCGCCAAAGGCGGTATAACGCCGGACAGCGTATTCAATAACGAGGTTTTCCCGCGTCCGTTAGCGCCAAGAATAGCCAACACTTCACCACGCCGACAACAAAAACTCAGCGCATGAAATAACGCTTTCTTATGACCAAATTCAAGTTCATTTACGCTTAGCGCGATCTCATTCACTGTGCGATCTCCATCGGGAGCGAATTAACAGCATGGCAAACAGCGGTGCCCCAATTAATGCGGTAATAATCCCCAAAGGAATTTCCGCCGCGCTCAATGTGCGTGCCACATCATCAACCAGAACCATAAACCCACCGCCGAGCCAGAATGCCGCCGGAAGTAAACGCCGATGGTCAGCGCCAACCAATAAACGTGCAAGGTGTGGGATCACCAAACCTATCCAGCCAATGCCCCCACTCACCGCAACCTGAGCAGCAACCAGCAGAGCACAAAGCAATAGCACCAACCGCCGTAAACCCGCAACGGAAACGCCTAGCGTACGTGCATCCGCATCGCCCAGAGACAAAATGTTTATCCGCCAGCGCAGGCGAAACAGTAAAAAACTCGCCAACGCGAGCGGAATAACCATCATCAAAAGCTTGTGCCAATTGGCGGTGGCAAAACTCCCCAAGAGCCAGAACACAATGCTCGGCAGCTTTTCTTCGGTATCTGCCATATATTGCAACAGGCTCACCAGTGCAGAAAAAAAACCGCTGAGAATAATGCCGGAGAGGATCAGCATCAGGCGATTTTCATTACCTAACGTTGACGCTATCGCATACACCAACACCAGCGCTAGCAAACCAAAGGCAAAGGTCGAGCTCATCAACCACAGTGGTGAAAGACCCAGCAAAATTGCCAGCGTGCCACCGAAAGCCGCGCCGGAGCTCACGCCGATGATATGCGGATCAACCAACGGATTATGAAACACACCTTGCAAACAGGCACCGCACAACGCTAATGCCCCACCCGCACAGCACGCCATTAAGATACGCGGCATGCGCACCGTCCAGATGATTTGTCCGGCCAGATCTTGTGTCTGCATGGGGGACATTAGCGCATGCCAAACATTCATCGGTGAGATTGAATATTGCCCCACTCCCAATGAAAAGAAGGCGACAATCAATGTCGCCATCGGCAGTAGCATATTAAAACGTGGTTTATTCAACAGAGGCATGTGGCGTAGGGACCCACGAAGTACGGTAAAAACGTTGGTAATAATCGTTCGCGGCTTTATTGATATCAATATCGGTAAAACGAGCCGGATAGAGTTTCTTAGCCATCCAAAGTTCCCCGATGGCTAAGGCTTCAGGCATTGGGTATCCCCATGCTTTGGCATACTCAGGCATGAGATAAACACGCTGATTTTTCACCGCATCGATACCCTGCCATGCCGGATCGTTGCGAATTTTATTAATCTCATCAGGATAGCGATCCTGCACAAAAATCACCTGCGGGTTCCAAGCCAAAATCTGTTCGATCGAAACTTGCTTATAGCCCTTAATGCTGGCTGCCGCGACGTTCATCGCGCCTGCATGTTGCATCATTAAGCCGGTGTATTTTCCTGAACCGTAGGTGGTTAAATCAGGGTTCGCCATATAGACACGCACTCGCTGGCTTTCAGGTATATCCTTTAGGCCTTGAGCCACTTTTTCACGCTGAGTGAAGGTGTAATCAATCAGTGCCTCACCCTGCGGCTCACGATTAACCACTTTTGCGATAAGACGAATGCCGTCCTGAAGCCCCAAGTTATAAGCCTGTTCTTCATTCCCCATCCTAGGATTCAGTTTATCCTGTTCGCCCTGTGAATCACGACGTAAAGAAATCGCCACCACCGGTATTCCTGCTTTCTCAATCTGATTGATCATTTCCAGCGGTGCGTAGTTAGCCACGAAAACAACCTGAGGATGTTCTGACAGCAGGCTTTCAATATTGACCTGAGTCAGATCGCCTGGCATTGGCAACGTGGATAAGCGAGAGGAAAAACGCGCAAATTCAGGGCCAAGCTGCTTTTTCCAGCTCGATAAAATCCCAACTACATCGTCAGTGGCATCAAGCTGAACCAATAAGTTAAGCGTTTGGTGTTGCAGAACCACCACACGATTAACGTGATCGGGAATCGTTACCTGACGACCTAATTGATCGGTAATGGTGCGGTCAGCTAAGGATGAAAAAGAGACAAGCAGCAATGATACGCCAGTGATCATTGCACGGTTAAATTTTGGAAATGAGAGATTCATAATAGAAGGCTAAGGTTATGTTATATAGCAAACTATATAACGAACCTGCTTCTGCAAACAAGTTATCCCTTGGCGCATCAACAGTGTTGAGTCCTCAACTTGCGCCTCTGCGTATGACCAATAATTATAAAAATAATATAGATTTCATACTGATATAAAACATGAACAATAAATTCATTTTGTTCAGTTTTAGTTCATGTTTAAACATCCTACGATGGTTTTATCAGCGATAGGAGGTCAAATATGAAACAGATTTATAAATACTTAGATGAACTGAAAGACAGCTATCAGCAAGAACATCCGTCCAATAAATTACCGAGTGGGTTCTACCTCACACCGGAACAACGGTTGGAAATATTGAAAGAAATCTTGGCGCCCTACAGCGAAGAAGAAGAACAGTTATCAAAAGAAGCAAGATAAGGAAGGAAAGTGCAGGATCGAACAAATCTAAAAATCACAGCCAAACCACAGCGATGGAACGGTGCGGTTTGGCATATAAACGCACGCTCGACTACAGGCGCTTACGTATCGCATTCTCTGCGCTAAACATCCACAGTTCAGGCTGCCGATTAGGCGAAAACCGCACTTCATAACGATCTTTCAGCGGCGTTAAACGCCAGCTCATCAGCTTCTGATCACGCTTCGGTTTCAGGAATCGACGCCAGCCTAATGAACGGGTGGCCTGACGGTCGAGCATCCATGCGGCCGTTGGCGATAGCGGCAAACGTATAAAAGTATCTTCAACGCTGATATCACAAATACACATACGACTCTTCCATAACGTAATAATTGTTCACTGATGTTTTAACACCATCACTTGGACGAATTATCCCGTTAGGCCGTGTATAAGCCAAAGAGATAACACCTGAACTATGATGCGGATCACAAATAACAGCATGCTGATTTAACATTTCTGCAACCATCATGTGCGTAACATCTTACTGCGTTGGCTTAACGCCCTATCGTGTAAATTGCAGACAAAAAAAAACCACCCATTGGGTGGCTTTTTTTCAATCATGGTGCCGACTACCGGAATCGAACTGGTGACCTACTGATTACAAGTCAGTTGCTCTACCTACTGAGCTAAGTCGGCGAATTTGGCGGAAGGATAGAGATTCGAACTCTAGGAGCTATTACACTCGACGGTTTTCAAGACCGCTGCCTTAAACCACTCAGCCATCCTTCCAATGGGGGCAGATATTAGCGACCTTCCCGCTGGCTGTCCAGCGCTAAAATCTTTTTTTTGTTCAAGTGAACAATAATCAGCCCAAGCGAATTATTTTCAACCAGATATTGCTATTTATTAATCAGTTAGGCGTCTGCTTTCAATGTTTTTCATGCAATAATGCTTTGTATACAGCGTGAAATTTTCTTCGGAAAGTGACTTTTTTTAGGTTTTTTATGGCAAACCACACAAAAATATTAGTTAGCAGCTGCTTAATGGGCTTTCCGGTTCGCTATAACGGTAGCGCTAAACCGTTTATGCCTCCAGCGCTGTTACGCTGGCAGCAAGAAGGACGGCTTATACTTTGCTGCCCAGAGGTGAGTGCCGATTTCCCAACGCCACGCTTAAGCGCAGAAATACGTATCTCGTCGTTGGGGGAGCGTAGAGTGGTTGAATCTGATAGCCATGACGTAACTGCGGGCTATATGGCCGGTGCTCATATTGCCCTACGGCTTGCCCTTAAACATCAATGTCGCTTTGCATTGCTAACCGATGGCAGCCCCTCATGTGGCAGCTCACAAATTTATGACGGCACCTTTAGCGGAAAACGGATTGCGGGTATGGGTATCACGACATCACTGCTACGTGAAAATGGCATAGCTGTTTTTGGTGAATCTGAATTTTCAGCGCTGGAAGAGGCAATTCATTCCTTTGAGATGAAAACGGCCTTGTGAGGGGCCGTTTAGTCGCTAAAAATAGATATTACAGTTTTTTGCTCAAACGATAATCGAGAGAATAGCGCCCGGCACCTGTCACTATCAACAATAAAAGCCCACCGATAATACTGATATTTTTATAGAAATTGATCTCGTTAAGTACCATATCCATCCCGCTCAGTTTCCAGAAGGGGTGGCCAATAATTGAGGTACCTAAAACATAGAGTGCAAAGATAGCCGCAATCGGGCGAGTCCAAAGTCCCAAAATAATCGCCAAACCGAAGAAGAATTCAATAACGACGGCAATAATGGCTGAAATATACGGTAGCGGTGCGCCATAGCCCTGCATTGCAGACACAGCTAGCTCAAAATGAGCTAATTTCCACCAGCCAAAAATAATAAACAGCAGCATCAGCAGTATTCGGGAAAGTAAAATAAGAGAATCTTTCATACCGTCGCTCATTTTTAACTCCTTTTGTATAAAAAGAGGACAACCTGCCTATCTTTATATTAGAACACAATGGGGATTTATCGAGCGGCGAATGAAATAGGCCATACCGTAGGGTCGTATAGATATGGCCAAAGAGCGGGATAATCGTCGTTGTTAACTCACCGCATGAAATGTGGTCACGATCTCTAAAATACCATTAATGATAAATTGAACGCCCATACAGACTAATAAAAATCCCATCAGACGGGAAATAGCGTCAATGCCGCCCTTTCCAACCAGTTTCATAATGGCGCCCGAGCTACGCAAACACCCCCATAAGATAACGCTGACGGATAAAAATACTAATACCGGTGCGACCATTAATACCCACTCAGGGAAATCAGCGCCGTGCTTAATGGTAGACGCCGAACTAATGATCATCGCGATGGTCCCTGGCCCCGCAGTGCTTGGCATCGCTAATGGAACAAAAGCGATGTTAGCCGTTGGGTGCTTCTCCAACTCTTTGGTTTTGTTTTCAACCTCAGGGCGGTCTTCCATTTTCTGCTGAGGAAACAACATCCTAAAACCAATAAATGCCACGATTAATCCACCAGCAATACGCAGCCCAGGAATAGAGATCCCGAAGGTGTTCATGACCAGTTGGCCAGCATAGAAGGCCACAACCATAATCGCAAACACATAGACAGAAGCCATCAGCGATTGGCGATTTCGCTCCTCGCGATTCATATTTCCAGCTAGGCCAAGAAATAACGCGACTGTTGTCAGCGGGTTAGCCAACGGCAACAAGACCACCAACCCTAGTCCAATTGCTTTAAATAATTCAATCATGAGTCATTCTATCCTTGAGGTATTTTTCTAACACATAGTGATTGCAGCATCCCGAGTATATGAAATCGACACTACCCTTGCTATGCCGATCATCAACCCCTATTTTTATTCGTTGATTTATCCAGCTCATTACGTATCTGTGCATGACTGATTAACGCGAAGATAAAGGTGCCACCGATTATATTGCCAGCCAACGTCGGTAACGCAAATGGGTATAAAAACGCCTGCCAATGCAGGTGTCCGGAAAATATGAGATAAAGAATTTCTACTGACCCAACAACAATATGCGTTAAATCCCCTATCGCAACGAGATACGTCATGATAATAATCACCCAAATTTTTGCTGCTCCAGCTGATGGGAACATCCATACCATCGAGGCAATAATCCAACCAGAAATAACGGCGTTAGCAAACATCTCCGTTGGAGAATTATTCATCACCTGCTGACTAATGGTGACAAATGCTTCACGTGTTTCTACATCGAATACTGGCAGATGCCAAAAAATAAACGCAACTAATCCTGTGCCAAGCAAATTACCGCATAGAACCAATCCCCATAGCCGCATCAACAAAATAAGATTCGTTTTGTTAGGTTTATTCATCACGGGGAGCACTGCCGTTAGCGTATTCTCGGTAAACAACTGCTGGCGTGCCATGATGACGATAATAAACCCAAAGGTATAACCAAAATTCTCTAACAAAAAGGCGCCGGGAACACCATCAAGTTTGACATGAAAAATTCCCTTCGCCATCAACGATGCTCCCATAGAGAGCCCCGCGGCGACCGCCGACCACAGAAGCGCCCAAATATCACGCTCCAGTTCTTTAGTCCCTTCTTGGCGAATAATTTCGTGAACCGCAGCAGCACGAGACGGCAGCCGCTCTTCATCGGTATTAATCGGCTTCCCCTGCTTCTCTTCTTCGTTATCAACCTTTAAATCATCTGTCGGTTTCTCATCGACAATCTCGTCTCGCTTTGGCTCATCATTCATTCTGCACTCCTCCTAGTTCTTAGATTAAGCGTAGACGCTCATTTGAGATGCAGTACTTCAGATTTTCGATATAACAATAAGCCAGGCTTTTGAATGAAAAACCGACTGGAGCATTCGCTCAATGGAATTTATAATGTGACCAATATCACATTTTAGTATTAAGTAAGGGTTTGGTTACATGGGTACTGTTATGACTGGGCTGATCGTAGCTCGCTGGGAAATTATGAGCACTTTTATGATGTTTATTGCCAGCTCACTAAATGTCAAATTCCGCCGAAAAGGCCATCGCATTGTCGCCTTTGCATTCAGCGGGATTGGTTTTGCAACCGCATGCTGGCTGGTTTTGACACTCTCTGGCACCACAATTAACACGGCCGGCATGAGCCATTTTTGGGCCGTTGCAAAAGATGTGTTCGTCGATGTCATGAGTCAACCGACTGCCTATAGCATGATGTAACACACACGGCATGCTTTAGAGAATTTCCAAAAAAGCATGATGCCGCAGGCATTCATATATCGTCATGCATCACTGCCTGATACGCTGACGCCAACTAGAAGCGAGGCCTTGAGCATTTTCATTGCCGTATTCCAACGGCTTGAGCTGTGACGTGCAACAGCATATTTTGCAACGGACTGTGCAATTTTAACTCTTTTCGTATTCATGGTTTGGCTCCTCTGATAACTGAGCGTTGTCCCCACACACTCATCGCTATTAGGAAAAAGCCTATACCTTTCTGCTTCAAGCTGTGTTTTTGAATTGTAAGTTTTCTTCGAAAACTATATCCAAAAAACATAATTTAAAGACTTAGCGCTATAAAACGCAAAAGGGCCGCAATGCGGCCCTTAGTTTAGTCAGAGATTTTAATCTAACTTTGGATGCTGATCGATAAGGCGTTGTTTTTGACGCTCCAACTCCCCAATCTGATCGTTAATATCTTCAACTTTCTGCTCAATGTTGTCATACGTTTCTTGTAACAACTCTTTGGCTTCAGCACGGTCAGATGCCGCTGGCGTCGCACCACGCAAAGGTTTATTGGCGGTTTCTTTCATAAAGATCCCGGTAGCCAAACCTATCAATGCAACGACCATGAGATAATACGCTGGCATATACAGGTTATTTGTCGTCTCAACTAACCACGCGGCAATCGTTGGCGTTAAACCTGCCACCAACACCGAGATATTGAAGGAGATCGCCAAAGCACTGTAACGGATATGGGTTGGGAACATGGCCGGTAGCGTCGATGCCATAACACCGGTGAAGGCATTCAGTAATACGGCAAGGATAAGTAGGCCTAAGAAGATCAACCCAATAACATCGCTGTTAATCAGTTTAAAGCATGGGATCGCCAGCAACAGTAAACCCACGCTGCCGAAAATAATAAAAGGCTTACGGCCAAAACGGTCACTCATCAACCCCATCACTGGCTGCACAAACAGCATACCAATCATGATAGCAATGATGATAAGTACTCCATGGTCTTCGGAGTAATGCAGGTTATGGGATAAATAACTCGGCATGTACGTCAGCAGCATGTAATAGGTTACGTTGGTTGAAATAACCACACCTACGCACGTTAATAAGCTTTTCCAATGCTGGGAAACGATTTGTCTAAATGAAGTCTTAGGGGGATTTTGAATCGCATTGCGATCGTCTTTTTCCATTTTATCAACATGCTGCTGGAATGCAGGAGTTTCTTCCAACGCATGACGCAGATAGAGGCCAATTAAACCCAACGGTGCCGCAATAAAGAACGGAATACGCCAGCCCCAATCAAGGAAGTCCTGCTCCCCTACAATGCTAGATATAAGTACGACGACACCGGCACCAAGCACAAAACCCGCTATCGAACCGAAATCCAACCAGCTTCCCATGAATCCACGTTTTCTATCTGGGGAATATTCAGCAACAAAAATTGCCGCACCAGAATATTCACCACCTACAGAAAAGCCCTGAGCCAATTTAGCTAATAGCAGCAAAATCGGTGCCCAAATGCCGATTGAAGCATAGGAAGGGATTAAACCAATACAGAATGTACTGACAGCCATGATAATAATCGTGACTGACAGAACCTTTTGACGACCAAATTTATCGCCCAATGCGCCAAAGAAAACACCACCAAGAGGTCGGATTAAAAATGGAACGGAGAATGTTGCTAGCGCGGCAATCATCTGAATGCCAGGGTCTGCGCCGGGGAAAAATACCTGACCAAGTGCATATGCCACAAATCCATATACACCAAAATCAAACCACTCCATTGCATTACCCAGTGCAGCAGCGGTAATGGCTTTTTTTAATTTTTCATCATCAATAATTGTAATGTCGTTAATGTGTAGCGGCTTTGCCTGCTTTCTTCTTAATCTCATTATCGTTTCCTTGCTAAATTTTGTGCCACACAGCGAAAGCCATCTCGCTGAAGCGCACTATGGTCACTTATGCCCTGAAGGCGTGGCCTAAATCGCCGTCAATATGCGTTATTGGAGAGCCATTTCTCCGCTAAGCTACGCATTTTCCGGCCCTTTTATCCTTATTTAATCCTTCAAATAACGTAGCTGCTAGGTAACAATAATTCAACAAAATGGCCCAAATGTCAAAATTTGTGATCTTAGTCACTCGAAACGTAAAGATGATTTGCCTAGAAAAATATATAACAAAGATTATATTAACCATTTGAAATTAATTAATGGTTCGAATATTTACACTACGAGGAGAACGGAATAACGCAGGGTTTGAATGGAACTATTGAGTAGGCATCATCCGTGATACCCAAGCCAATATTGGTTTATGGTGACTCGATTACAATGGCAACGCGTCTATTTTCCGAGCGGCCCTGTTTAGTACTATTACTCGCAATCGGGTTACTTTCCCCCATACCACGAGTCGTCAAATTCATGCGTGGGATCCCGCCCTGAGAAAGTGCGTCTGCGACGGTATTGGCCCTTTTCAAAGAGAGCTGCTGGTTATAACTTTCGTCGCCATAGTTATCAGTGTAACCACTCAGACGCGCATGCATGATATTAATTTGCGCGAGTGTTTTACCCATTTTTTTGACTGTTTCAACGCTTTCAGGGGTTAAATTAGATTTGTTATTGCCGAAAAGAACCTTCTCTGACAGCCCAAACATCCAACCTTCATCGGTTTGTTGAAAGCCTTGTTCTTTTAGTACCGCAATTTGTTCTGCGGTGAGCCCACCTTTATGCTGACAGCCTGCCAAAAATAACATGGCTAAAAACATGCCAATAAATTTCCAGTGAATATGCTTTCTCACGTGCCCTACTCCCTATTTCTATTTTTTAAGATTCTCGCTATGAGATACTCCAACCACCACCGCTATGCTTGCTGTGATACATCGCGGCATCTGCCTTTTCTAATAATTCAACCGGTGTGCTCTGTGCATGTGAAAGCGTGAAGCCAATACTCAGTGAAATAAACACCGGCTCACCGTTGGGTAAATATATTGTTTCCCGCATTGCTTTGACAATTTTATCAATGACTTGCATAACATCGTCTTTATGCGCGATATGGCGCAATAAGATTGAAAACTCATCTCCGCCCATGCGAGCAACTAAATCACTCTTGCGAATTTGCGTTCTCAGCCTCTCAGCAATAGTTGTCAATACATGGTCGCCAGCTGCGTGTCCCCACGTATCGTTCACCGCTTTAAAACCATCCCCATCGAGGAACATCACGCATATTTGTTCCTGCGCCGTATTCATACTTTCCAGCATGCTCATAAAATTTGAACGGTTAGGTAGTGAGGTTAGCGGATCGTGTAATGCTTTATATGAAAGCTGATCGTTTTCATTCACTAAATCGGCCTGTTGCAGTTCCATTTCGCGCAGCAGACTGTTGAAGCCTCGGCTTAGCTCATTAATCTCAGCGATTTGTGACGGTCTCACACGCAAAGTAAATGCTCTATTTTCTCGGGCCGAACGGGCAACATGGGCGATGTTTTGTAACTCGTCAACAATTCCGGTGTGCATCCGGCGTACCAACCCAAATGATAGCAACGCGGTAAGCACCAAGCAGCTTAGTAGTCCGAGCATTAAGTTTCCTAGAAACTTAACCATCGTCGCGCCACCTGCGGTCAACGTTACATACCCTACCACTTCGTTTTCACTCATTATGGGCTGCACAACCATTTTTGGCAGTAGCCATTTGCGAATAGGGTCATCGATGGTCATATGCAAACGGGTCGGTGAAGTCCAACTGGCCAATAGATCTTTCTTTTGATCATAGATGCGAGCTTCGTAAATCTGTTCTTTTCGCGCAATCAGCGTGAGGGCTTCCTGAGCCGCGGGTTTATCACCAAATACCACTGCCGCTGCGCTGGTGTAGCTTATCGTTGACGCAACCAACTGCAAATTGTGCTCCGCATAGGTTTTCAGCGTAAACACGGATAATACAGACAACGGTATACCCGCCATAAGCAGCGTAATCGCAATGATCATCAAATGAATACGCTGAAACATACTGCGCAACGTTGGCCGCGCTTTTGGCATATTGGCGTTTGAGGCAAAAATATGATTCATCTAATTACCCTTTTTCTTCGCCAAAAGCAGCACGTTAGGATTCACCTGAACATTGCTGCGCGCCAAAATATCTAAGTTCAGATCAAATGCGATCCCTGAATTATCAATGCGTAAACAAAATGCGCTGCCCTTAATACACTCTGGGTTATCTTCTGCAATGGTTAAAATACTTTTTCCCTGCATATTTTGTATGAGTAATTCTTGATCGCTCGGCTTTATATTCCCGAAGTAAACCACGTCGCATTGTTCAAGCAATTTCGTTGGCGAAAAATCAACGATTTGCGTAGAGACATGACGACTAGGTAACACGATATTCTCCTCGACTAATAAACGTGCATAGCGTGCTGGAGGAACAATACAAAGCTTAATAGGATCAGGAGAATTGGCCCAACGGGTATAGCGGATCATCCCAATAACAACTTTTGCAACTTCTTGTTCTTTAACAGCAATTAACTGTGGAGAGTCTACAGGCGTTTCGGCTGCAAAAACAGGAAAGCACTGTGCTGATAGAGCGAAAATTAAGGCTACAGCGGCTGTGCTCTGTATCCCTCTTAAATATCGGCGAAATTTCGTACGGACAGAGGGGGGCATCATGAAAAAAGAAGCCTAACGGCAACGGCCTCAGTTTTAATTAGGTTACACATTATTATTCCTCCGTTAACATCCGCCAGCATAATGAAAACATTAAGTACAAAAAAAGTATACACGTAAACTATAGGATTTTTCTCGCATCCGGAATTTTCGCACAACAAAGGCGCTATTTTTATTAGATGCGTTTAAAACCTCAATAAGATTGTTCCTTTTATTGTGCAGTCCGTGAACATATCCATACTTAGTGAACCAAAGTGTGAGCTATAACTCATCAATATATCGGTTAGAAACGTTTTTTCTTTAACCGAGAATTGTTCACTTATTTTTCAATAAACTAGGCGTATTTTGTTATTAACATAAAGGAAAGAGATACCCTTGGCATCATTATTATTAGCAGTATGCCTATGCCAACTTAATGAACGCAAAAAAAGCACCTTACTCAGTTGGGAGTCCAACTTTTGAGGTGCCGTTCATAATGGTGACTCTCGCTAATCTCTTTTGTTCATTTCCATTACCTCATCGAGGTTAGGATATTGTCTTTTATCGCGAAACTTGGCGGGAGATGTTTCGAAATGAGCCCTAAACACACGGCTAAATGTCTGCTGAGAGCTAAAGCCATACTTAAGCGCGATATCAATAATTGGCAGTTCACTGGCGCACAATAACGTTGCGGCTTCGTGTAAACGACGTTTCCGGACATATTCAGCAATAGAGAGTCCTTTTTTCTGCTTGAACTCGCGCTGTAGATACCACTTTGAATAGCCGCTTTTTGCTGCGATAGCATCAACTTTAATGGCCTCACTCAGCTGAAGCTGTCCTTCTATCCACTGAATCAGCTCGCTGACAATCACCTCTGACATTTATAACCTCTATCTGTAAGTGCTCAGCTTCTAGCTGATACTCATAATTTCTTTAGCAAGCAGAGTTGCCTGTTCAGTTGTTGACTCTATGACCGGTACGCCATACATCCGCTCTAATCCCTGCCTAAGATTATCTGCGCATCCTTTGTTTGATGAACAGAGTATAATAGCTTTGCAGCATGCCGAAAAATCGTCTCGATGTTTTCTCAGCCATTTGGCAATAACCGTTCTCGCTTCTCGCGCCTCTTCATTTTCCACCGGTTTTGTTTCTCTATTTTCTGGTGGGAAATGCAGCTCAGGATAAATCAGTATAAACGCACAGTTTTTCGCCAATAACTGCTCGGTTTGTTGCACCCAATCTATTCCGGAAAAACGCATAAATTCAGCGCTAACGTGAATCAGTGGCATCGCTTTTAGATCATATAATTGGTCATTTATCATACTCATGTCTTTTTCCTTAATGTCAAAATTTCAGGGTAGACATGTTCACATTGCGTTCAGATTTATTCTTTTTATACGAATTCAATTTCTGATGAGGCGTATTGTAATTGCCTGTATTTTTCATCTGGTGCATTTCGTGCTGAGTGGCGCGTATTTTTCCCCTGCAGAGCACGAACTTACTCTAAAAAATAAGCAACCTATGGAACAAAACACCAAGAGCTAAAAAGGCAGATATGGTATGCTACACGCTACTATAAAAGGTGGTATGTATGGCCTTAATGACTAAGGTTCTCGATATATTTAAAAGTAAACAGGCGTTTGTTATTTGTCAGGAATGCAATCACAAAGGCCGCTTTGATGAGTTCAAGATTGAAGACAGCATAATGATGCACTGTCCGCATTGTCATTATAGTTTCAATCGTAAACGACACAAGATTTCGTCTATTTGATGATCGTTTGATCCCAAAAATACCTGAGTTTTCCTATCTCGCCGCCTAACGATGAATAACGTTTTTGCTGGAAAAATAGCAATAACATTCTGCGAAAAATGGTGATTGTTGAAGATAGGTTGAACTTGTCTTGCTAAGATATGTAAGGTGCATTTCAACAATATCGTAGCAGGGAAATTTATGCGATTTTTGATCAATACAATGACAGGGCTCGTCGTCATTTTACTTGCTGTATGGACCGCATTCATATTCGACTTCAATGAAGTAAATAGACTCCCCGCCTTTTTATTTCATCATATTGAATCCTTTTTCAGCCGCTGATCCTTATCGTATAATGGAGGCAACAGGCAGTAGCCATGCGCTTAGCCCCTTTAATTTGTAAGGATTTATAATGTCTCCCGCGTTGATCACCTATGGTGCGTTAGCTTTCGCTATTATTTGCGAAGTCATAGCAACATCTATTCTTCCGCACACTAAAGAATTTACCCGTCCCGCACTCACGATTGTCATGGCCCTTCTGTATGCCGTTGCGTTTTATATGCTATCAATTGCAACACGAACCATGCCCGTTGGAATTGCTTATGCAATATGGAGCTGTTTGGGCATCGTACTCATTTCGGGCGTTAATTATGTCTTGTTTAAACAAACCCTCGATGTTCCTGCGATGATTGGGCTAGGGTTTATTATTTCCGGTGTGCTTATCATTAATATATTTTCTCATTCTGTATCACACTAATATTTCTTTTTACAACCAGCTGATAGATTTGTTTACAACTGGTTGTAAATAGCATGTTCTTTTAATTACAATAGCCACTATTTAAAGGTATACCCTTACATTTTATCACAATCTTCTTCTCAATTTTCCTTTTCAGTCATTTATTCATTTTTGTTTTTATCTTAAAATTATTGAATCTACTAGGTTTTAGTTTATAGTTTTAAAATTAGGCATATATAAAAACACAGACTCAGAGTGAGTTTCTACATCATGTGCTCCACACCGAATCGAGCGTTCAGAGATACGAAATGAATAATATCAATGAAAAACAAATCCTCAGGCGAGTGCGCAGCATAGATTTAAATTTACTCACTGTTTTTGAAGCTATTTTTAGCTGCAAGAGCGTGAGCCTGGCAGCTAAGACCTTGAATATATCGCCTTCTGCAGTCAGTCAATCATTACAAAAAATACGTTATCACTATGAAGATATACTCTTCATTCGACAGGGGAACGTTTTGCAACCGACCCTTGTGTGTTTGAAAATCCATGAGCAATTAGCTGAGATCATGCGTTTAGTTGATTTCTCTCTGAATAGTCGAGTTGATCCACTCAAAAAGAAAAAGTTTATTATTTATGCGTCGCAATTTATGGCGACGTTCTACCTGCCAAAACTGATTAACCTGCTACAGCATCAATCCCCTAATGTTGAGATCGTGCATCATACGTTGACGGAGAGCACCAACGTTGACGAACTACTGATTAATCGCCAAGCCGATCTTATTTTTGACCTTCACCCTACCGCCAGCCACTCTGTGATTTCTACCGAGTTTTCTCGCGAAACACTCACGTTAGTATGCAGCACGGAGCACCCTCGCCTCCAAGGTAAAGTCGATATAACGCAGCTGTATACCGAGCGTTTTTGTGGCTTAAACTCGGCGATTCCTTACATTATGCGGCGCCAAGTTGAGCTTTCGAGACTGTTTAAAGAGCGGAATTTTATCTTCTCCAGTGATTCCGTTATGGCTATTTTAAGTATTATCAAAAATACAGAGTCCATTGGCCTTGTGCCTACCTCTTTGTTAACAGAAGACCACCATCTTCATATCCGTCAGATCGATATCGATATTCAGATCGAACCGGTCATGTTTTACGTTCTGTACAACAAGCATGTTGCTGATTCACCGGGTTTCTCTCAGCTCTTGGCTATCATTATGCAGCTCCGGCAAGGCGTGACCACTGTACCTAACGGTGCCTAGGAAAGCCTCCGAGTGTTACGCCAAACGAAATACCGAGATCGCCCGCTTGAGTGCGTCGGCCTGATGTCCCTGTTGTTGAGCTACCCTCACCGTCTCAGCCACATGACTTATATTTTCCTGCACGCTGCTATCAATTTTAGCAATACTGTCATGCATTTGTGCGATGCTGACCCGTTGTTGAACGCTCATTTCCGATAGTTCATCGACCAGCTGTGACAATTGCGTAATCGAACTCATGACCTCCTGCATCGTTACCCCAGCGGCGCTCACCTGCCGCGATCCCGTTTGAGTACAGCTCACGGATACCGCGATTAATTGGCGTATTTCTTTAGCCGCATTTTCACAGCGCTGGGCCAGCATTCTAACCTCGGTCGCTACCACCGAAAATCCTTTACCATGCACACCAGCACGTGCGGCCTCCACGGAGGCATTCAGTGAAAGAATGTTAGTTTGGAAAGCAATACCATCAATAATTTCTAGAATATTACTGATGCGGACAGATTCCTCCCTAATCTGCGCCATCGTCTGGATTGTGGCAGAAATATTTTCGTCGCCGCGGGCCGCAACATTCGAAGCTTGTAGCGAGAGTTCTTGGGCCAGCAACGCTTTTTCACTGGTATATGTAGAGACAGAGGTCAGCTGCGCCATCGCACTCGCGACTACCGCAAGCGCGGATGCTTGCTCATCTGTCCGCTGCGATAATGCAGAATTCTGCCGCAGAATACTTTCTGCATCACCTTGCACCATCGCGATCCCGTGGCTTACCTGACCAAGCGTATTGCGCATCGTTTTCAACGTGGCGCTAAAAGTGCGAGCGAAAGCCGAATGGCTTGGGCGCTGCTCACGATCCAACGTCAGACAGCCTGCTTCTCGATTAATATGCGATGCCAACTGCGCAACTTCACTTGCCGAGCGGGCATCCCGCGCCATATGCACCGCCATGTAAATCAATATAGCCGTTTGCGCCACCACAAATACCGCGTGGAAAACAACCATATGAAACCCAGGATGCATGAAGCAGACGATCCCATAAAGATCGTTTTCCTGTAAATAATTAAACAACAGATGATGAACAGCGGCAGTGATCGCCCCCATGAGCAAAGGCCGATAATCTCGGTAGGCTAATAACGCTGAAAGTAGAACAAAAACAGAGAAATGAAATTCAGTCTCACCCTCACCTAATTGGATCAATAAAGCAGCAAAGCCTAATAGCGTAAAAGCATAAAATAATCGGGTAATTAATTTCCCTGGAAACAGCATCTTTATCAGCGAAGAACTGAGTGCCAATATTGCCCCCGCAATTAACGCAGTAGATGTATGCTCGTAATACCAACCCACGCTAACCGCAATAGCAAATAATACCCAGACTAATAGCAACATCAGCCAATCAGCACGCCGGTAGATCTGTTCGAGTGAAACCGTCTCTGACGATTCACCTTTACTCTGTAAGATTGTCGCTGTCACCATTTTATCATCCATACTGTCTGTTATAAGAATCGCTAACGTTTTAAGCATTGCTATCTCATCAAGCGTAGATGTTTTATGGACAAGTTGTGGAAAATTTAATGTGTATTTAATCTGTAGAATTAACAGGTAAGAGTGATTTTTTATTGGAGAGACGAACCTTTACGCACTTCTTTTTTCTAGGCGGCATACAAAATAAATGTTCAGTTATATTTACATCAAAATCCTCTCTAAAATTTAGCGAAATCATCCATACTGACTATCACTCTCGTAAATTGCTTATTAGCGCTATGCTATTCATCACACATATAGAGGTGATAACACAATGAAATTATTTACAGCTCAACTTCAAGACGTTAAGAAAATCCTTCCGCTTTACTTAGGCTATCGTGCATTTTATCAAGTCCCTGAATCTGCTGAAAAAGCTGAGAAATTCCTGACTGACAGGATCACCAATCATGAATCCGTCATTTATTTTGTTGAAAAAGACGGCGTCCCTGTTGGATTCACACAGCTGTATCCGCTGTTTTGCTCATTAGAAATGAAGCGTATTTGGCTGCTTTATGACCTATTTGTTGCACCTGAAGCCAGAAAAGCTGGAGTTGCACAACAACTGATTGCTCGCGCCGATCAGTTGGCTAAAGAGACAGATTCCGCCTTCATCATGCTCAGCACGGCAACTGATAACGTTAAAGCTCAGGCCTTATATGAAAAAGAAGGTTACGTTAGAGATACTCAGTTCTTTGTTTACAACAAAATGCTCGGTTAACGGATGCTACACAAAACGCTGTCATGCACTAGACTTTCAGGATAAACAATAACTGACTAAGAATTGAGGTTCTTATGCGCAAGACTTTATCTGTTTTATTTATTCTGATGCTTGCTGGGTGCTCTGGTGGATATCATCATCAGAAAGCCACTGACGATCAAAATAGCGAACAAACTTGTCAAAACCCAGACGCTAATGCGGACAGCACCTGTGGTCATTCCATTGTTCCGAGCATGTATTAGCAGCATGTTTGAATACATAAATGATAAAGGCCACCGTTTGGTGGCCTTCTAACTAGAATAACGATTAATCACGTGTAATTTTCTCAGCCTCTTCTTCCGTTTCAATATAACTCGACCCAAACGCAATTGTTGCAAGCAGCCCGACAATAAACCCCACTAATCTACTGCGCATTATCTCTCTGAGTAGCCTCATCGCATCTCCAGTTCAGGAACGGAGTTAGACTATACAGAGTAATATGGGTGGAAAATGCCAATTAGCCAGCAAATTTTTTAGTTCTACTGGGAGATATATCAGCTTTCGACCATGCTAGTTTTCTGTTCAATGGCGATCATGATAGTTTTACGCACCAAAGAGATTGTATCCCTTGCCCGCAGCTACATGCCTTAACTAAAAATATCGCCATTGAGCTTGGTGCAAATGGCATCCGCGTTAATGCAGTATCACCTGCGGTTGTGCAAACACCAATCTATGAGGGATTCATACCGAAAGACGAAGTAAACGGAGTCATGGCAGGTCGCAACGCAGGTTAAAACATAACAGGCTGCGAACATTTTGTCTTACTACTATAACGCTGGCTTTCTTCTTTGAGGCCAGCATTCTTATTCTAACCGATATCGTGTCACTCGCGAGCTCATAGCAAGTTACCCCCTTTACTTGTATAAATCGCTCGTTAATAGCTAGCATGATTTTAATTTTAATAAAATTAATATCAGTACAATAATTTAAACAACTCCCAAACAAATATTAAAAACATCCTATCTGAGCAATACATTTATATGACCAGTGATATCATCAGCAGGATTTTTACAACTACTCTAATTTTTCAATATTTGTTGGGACTCACCATGCTGAAAACAACGCTTCTTTCCGCTATTTTTATCTTATCAGGTTACTGCCAGCGACTGGATCAGCGCCGCCGGTGGCATTATGCAGGCAAAAGATGATCATAACCGCTCTACTATGGACTCAAGAATTAAAGCGGCGAATAAAGCAGCAGGATACTAGCGTCCATTAAGAACGAGTACTCACTATCCAACACGTCTTCATTGTCCATCACTAATCCGCGTGATCCTTTGGCGTAGAAAATCAACTAATCGATTGCTGTCTGGTGACAGGACAGCAGCCTTAGTATTCACAACACCAACATCCATATAGGTAATGCAGTCATCAATAGTTCGGCGTACAACCCGAAGACCATCTAAAGACCAAGGCCGATAAACCAGATCCGATAAAATAGTCACGCCTTTGCCTTGGGCGACGAGGCTGCGAATAGCTTCGAAAGAGTTAGTTCGAAAATGAACATCCGGAATACATCCCCGACTATGCCAATAATCTTGAAATACTTCGGCATATTCGTCGGTCACTAATAGCAGAAATGGATATTTTTCCACATCAGAAAGAGTCAGCATCGGCTGGCTTAGCAACGGGTGACCAATGGGTGTCCATAGTTTTCTCTGAGAACGTATAAACGTCTCGATCCGCAAATCAGCGTCATGATTGATATTAGAAATCAGCAATAAACAGAAATCGAACTGCTTTTGGCGTAATGCACTAACAAGAACTGGAGAAGCCGCTTCTTCAAATATAATTTCCATCAGCGGAAAACGGTTTTTTATATCACTAAGAATATTAGGCAATAAATAGGCCGAAAGCGTTTCAGCAATGCCAATGCGTACTGTACCACTCGCTGTTTCCGGCTGGTTTTGTAGATCCTCCAATGCCACGTGGCTATTCATCACAATTTTGCGCGCGTGGATGAGAAATCGCTCTCCTGCCTGGGTTAGCTGAACCCCTTTCGGGTGACGGATAAACAGTTGGCTGTTCAGCGCCTCCTCGAGATTACGCATAGCTACTGTCATTGAGGACTGCGAAATATGACAACGGTTAGCCGCTTTTGATATTTGCAAAGTTTCAGCTAATGAAATGTAAAATTCAAGTTGCCTCAATGTAAAGTTCATAGTTTTAACCTATACCCAAGGATAAAAACTTTATATTAGCATCCTAGCATTTATTGGCAGTAATCTTGATCTAACAAATAAGCCAATACTTTTACTGGAGCATTTATGCCCTATCTCCTACTTAGCCTTGCAGCATGCTTTTGGGGTGGAAACTATGTGGTAGGCCATGTATTAGTCGCTACCGCAAATCCTATTATTCTTTCTGCCGCTCGCTGGATTTTTACTGCTCTCATACTAGTGGCAATATATTTTCGACAAATTCGAGAACAATGGCCTGTCATGAAGAAATCAGCCGGTGTTATCGCATTTCTTGCCTTTTGTGGTCAGGTTTTATTCCCATTAACGCTTTATATTGGCCTGCAATACACTTCATCACTTAATGCCGCTATATACTTATCAACAACGCCAGCAATGGTGTTATTGATTAATCACTTTATCTTTAAAGAGAGAATATCATCACGAAATATCAGCGGAGTCATACTCAGTTCTTTGGGAGTAGTGTGGTTAATCCTGCAAGGAGATATCGCCCATGCGAACCTATTTAGCCAACTTAATAGAGGCGACCTTTGGACCATGGGGTCAGCCGTTAGTTGGGCGGTATACTGCGCATTTTTACGTACAAAACCGAAAGAAGTTAAAGGGAATGCCTTTGTGGCGGTGAGCGCTGCATTAGGTGCCGTGGTATTGCTTCCTATATTAGCGCTAACCATTATTGAAAACGGAGTTCCGAACATAACCCCCTATGTTCAGCCTGGATTTTTAATGGGTCTCGCATATCTGATCATATTCCCCTCTTGGCTCTCATATCTTCTTTGGAATAAGGGTATTGCAGCTATTGGGGCGACGCGTGGAGAAATATTCTCCCACATCATTCCGCTCAGCGGCGGTGTATTTAGTATTTTGTTTTTGCATGCACAACTCCATGCATACCATGGGGTAAGCGCCCTATTCATTGTGTCGGGTATCGCGTTATGTTCTCATTCAGGCAGTCTAAAAATGACAATAAAAGAAAGTGACAGAGGAAGGGATGAAATAGAGGACTAACAATGCCCCCCTGTATCCGGTACATCGAGCGTATCTGCGTGCTTAGCTACTGCAGATACGCATATCAGATCAGATACGGACAAATTGGCTCACTCATTTAGCTCCACGATAAGGTATTGGATGTTGTGATAATGGGTGGTCCAAATTTACATTGTGGGCACCCTCGATTTTAGCAATAACGACCTGAAAGCCAGAAATCCACTTGCTGCTTTGCTCTTTGGCACGTAAATGCTCAACGTTGCTCATAAGTAATTCGAGTCCTTCCCGATTATCCCAGTAGTAATTGTTTATTAGACGACCACTCTGAGCATCAGTAAATGACTCCATTCCAATAAATCCAGCAATGCCTTTTGAGAAATCTTCAATTTTTTTATCCAACTTATAAAAATCTTCATCATATTGTTTTTTGTCAAAGATAAAACTGGTTAGAAACATTGCATATTCCTCTGATAATTCCTGATGTTAGAACTTGCTGGCATTTTCTATCAACACCATCAACATGCTCCCAATATCACACTATACAGGTATAGCCTCAGTAAAGGCGGCCACCTTGCATTTCCTGAAGGGTGTATCACCACAATCATTACCAGTCATCCTACGCCACATCGAGAAAGAAACGAACAGATGGAATATTAAATGGCGCCCCTGAGTCGATCCTTACTAAAACACCTATGTGTTAAAAGTATTATTAAGTATTTTCAGCATAAAATAATGTTACAACCTGTCGCTTATTTGACCAAAAAACAAAAGAATATCGCAAATTGGCAGCAATATGATTCATTTTCTTTGTATTGAAATAAGGTGGTTTTTTGAGCACTAATGAGAAACAGAATGGGGAGTGTTTGAAACGAAATTTAAGTGGTGCTAAAGTAGAGACTCTCTGGACAGTATTGGCTTTGCAAATCCACTGCCCAGAGATTTTTCCCTGGTGTTGGCTGAATTAGCTACCTGACTCTCGTGGTCAGGTTTTTTTTACCTTCAGCTTACCGGGGCATTATAAGTCATTGGCTAAGTTCTGTAAGTTGTACTTAAGTACTTTGCGCCCTGTACTTAAGTGCATGTTGTCACTCAGACATGGGAAATTGAACGTCTAGGAGCCCAAATGTTTTCTGTTTTCAATGAAAATCCGATACTAACGGAAACGCTCCGAGATTATATCGATAGAAAACTATCGCATTTAGGCAGTCCAGAGTACGCCTACACGGTCATCAATAAAAAAAACCCTTCAAAACTGCTTATCATTTCAAGCTACCCCGATGAGTGGGTTAACCTCTACCGTACTAATAATTTGCAGCATATCGATCCGGTCATCTTAACCGGCTTCAAACGTACCTCGCCCTTCGCGTGGGACGAAAACATCACATTGATGTCAGACCTCAAGATTTCAAAGATTTTTTCGTTATCAAAACAATACAATATTGCCAATGGCTTCACCTTCGTACTGCACGATCATTTGAATAATCTAGCGCTTTTATCTTTAATCATTGATAGCAATATGAAGGAAAATTTAGAGAAAAAGCTGGCCGCTGAGCGTGGCAATATTCAGATGCACCTCATTGAAATTAATGAGCAAATGTATCATCTCGTTCAGTCGATATCTTTTGGCAATGAAGACAGCGAGATTGATTCAGACAAACCGATTTTCACCCTGCGTGAAAATGAAGTGCTTTATTGGGCAAGTATGGGGAAAACCTATGCCGAAATTGCCACCATCGTGGGTATTTCAGTGCGCACCGTTAAGTTTCATATGGGCAACGTCGTGAGCAAGCTTGGAGTAAGCAACGCCCGACAAGCAATAAGGTTGGGCGTTGAACTTGATCTTATTACACCAATGCAGGCGTAACGGCTATCGACATTGGCCAATTAACCATCTGGGACTGAATACCACCGACTGAAGCGGTTATTTTGGCTGCCATTTTATTCTGGCTGACAGAGTCTGTCGGGAGATAAACCAGATAAATTCGCTCATCCTCACTCAGATATGCTTCCTTAAGCGGTTTAATTTGCCAACCTGAACGTTTCAATATTGTCAGCATTGCTCGGCTGACGATAGTGTAAATACCGTTGCAACCATAGTGCCTAGCATAATTTATCATCGCTAAAAATAGTACTTGGCTTAGCGGATATCGCTCGCCTAACAAATCCCTCGCGCGTGATTTATCAACAAAAAATCGGCTTGATTCTGTTTCACCGGCAGGCAAAGGCACATCCGAAAAACAAGCCTGAAACGTGTGAGTAATCATATTAGGCTCATCCAATGGAACAAAGCGCACGCTGCAGACCAGCTGTCCCTCATATAAACCTAGGATGTAACGTGTATTAGGATTATCAAACTCGTCAAACTCCATGTCTTTGTTGCAGACAACATCCCATCCCAACCGGTCACTGAACGTTTTTTTTCTCAGTCGATAGAGTTCATCAGAACGGACCCCATTCAGTTCTTCGTAACTGACATCAAATAGCTCAAGCATTCCATCACCTTGATTACATTTTAGTTACTATCCATATTATCTATGGCTGGTGTTTTTCGCGTCCTGCTATTGTACAGTTTTTTTTAAGAATATTTGAAGATAGGTTATAAAAGTCTGGGATCAAAGCCGCAACTCATTTTCAGCGCACGCAGGTAACCTGAGCAGATATAGGCGTTCATGGAGGGATATTCGGTATGACTTTAGGATTATTCAAACATGTTGTTGAACGTAAAAACGCACCTCATCTTCGCTGTTAAAAAAATAAAATGAGCTAATGTGTAGAAAATCCGAGTGTAATAAATTGATTACCAGACATGATTTCAGCAGGCTTGCTCGTAATCGCGAGGGCCGTTATGTAAAAAGGCTACTATAAAGTAGCCTTTTATTCATTTTATTTATTTAAAAACTTCAGCTACCGCTTCAAAGTTTGGGCCATGCTCACGGGCTGCAATAATCACGTAGTATTTCCCACCCTTTTCATCAGCCAGTTTTGATAACCGTTTATGTAGGTCGGAAGGAGAACCCACTTCACCGTTAGTCGCGCCTACAGACACATTTCCAATATACTCATATTTGAAATGATGGGCTTCATCCTTAGAAATCAAATCTGCCGCAGCGGCACTGAATGCCGTCATTGAGAAAGCAAGGGCAGTAGCTAAAATAACTTTTTTCATATAACACTCCATGCTCATTATGAATCCTTACCGTAACATACCATCAACAAATATGAATGATCTACATCAAATTATTCACATTATGTATGTTTTAATGCACGGTGGAGTGCTGCCCAATTGAGCCAATATCAAGGCATTGTGTTGATATTAGCCCCCCCACGGAACAGCGACTTTTCTAATGTGCCATCACAATCGGCAATTCGCTAAACCGTGTGGTATACGCTGGAGACAGCATGTTGCGTTTCATCTGCCAATCCCTTTTTATTCCCTGCCCAGCAAACCACACCTTGCTACGTCCTTTATTATTTATTTCGTCGAGCACTTTCATCAGAGCTTCACTATTAGGCTTAGGGTTAAACTCATCGAACAGATTCAATTGCGAAATGCCGTGATCGTAGAAATCCCCGAGCATAACTCCGCCCTTTTGGTAGCGTTTATCAGGCTTCCAAATGTGATCTATGCAAATCAATGCGTGTTTAATGATGTCTCGAGTATCATTAGTGGGTATTTCTAACCGAGCCGACGCTAAATTGTTGTAATGCATTTCATGCGCAGCAAATGGCGACGTTTTAATAAAAGTACTCACATGTTTACAAAACTGCCTTTCGCCTCGTAGTTTCTCTGCGGCCCTTTCTGCATAGCTGCAGATAGCTTCCTTCAGATCTTGATATTCTGTAATACGTTCGCCAAAACTACGGCTACATACAATCTGCTGTTTCGCCAATGCAGCATCTTCAATATTTAAGCATGATTCACCACGCAGCTCCCGCACGGTTCTTTCAAGAACGACGGTGTAGTTACGGCGAACATAGGCCAAATCCATCTCAGCCAACTTTAGCGCCGTATCAATACCCTGTGTTCTAAGCGATTTTGATATCTGCCTACCAACGCCCCACACCTCTTCAACAGGCATCAGTGCCATCAACTTGCGTTGCCTAAGCTTGTTAGACAAATCTACAACGCCCGCAGTTTGCGGCCACTGTTTTGCCGCATGGTTGGCCAATTTAGCCAACGTTTTTGTTGGGGCAATACCTATGCCCACATCCAGGTGAGTCCCCCGCTTAATTTGTTCACGAACTTCGTGCCCAAACGCTTCAAGGTTATGGCAATGGCTGACGCCACGCAGATCCATAAATGCCTCATCGATGGAATACACTTCAACACGCGGAACCATAGCCTCAAGCAATAACATCACTCTCTGGCTCATATCGCCATAAAGTGAATAATTACTGCTAAAAACATGTACGCCATATTGCTCAAACAGCCTCCGCTGCTTGAAATAAGGTGCCCCCATGGTCACTCCGAGTTGTTTAGCCTCCGCAGAACGTGCAATGACACAACCATCGTTATTTGAAAGAACAACTATCGGCTTACCATGCAAATCGGGGCGAAATACCGCCTCGCAGCTGGCATAAAAACTATTCACATCAACAAGGGCGAACATTAGCGCGCCTCGTTGATCACAAACTTAACGACCCCGAATGTCTCAAGCACTTCGCCCTCACTGAATTCGATCGCTGAATACTCTGGATTTTCGGCAAGCAGCATGACCCTAGGACGGGTTACATAACGCTTTACCGTGAACTCACCGCCGAGGCACGCAATGATAATGTCGTTATGCTTAGGCCTCATGCTTGAATCCACCAGCAGCAGTGAGCCATCAAAGATCCCCGCCCCCGTCATTGAGTCACCAGAAACACGCACAAAATAGGTTGATGCCGGATGAGCAATAAGTAGCTCATTTAAATTGATCGGTTTATCAATGTAGTCAGCCGCGGGACTTGGAAAACCCGCGGGCACGCAGTCTGCGTACAACGGAAGTGGTGCCGAAGGCTCGCTCAAACAAGCAGGATAGAATTTCATAACATTAAACCGGTAACTGTATATATATACAGTATAGTGCGTGATTTTAAGAATGAAAAGTGCCTACTCTCCAGATCGGCAGTTCTATACGGGAAAGTTCTGATTTGGAAAGAATTATATTTCTTCGGGCTTAATTTTATTCTTAGCCAGCTTAACCTGAAAATATACGGCCATTAAACCAAAAGATAATATGAGCCCCCTATTCAGGTATCTCACAGCGATCTGCTTAATAACGTGATGTGGTTTAATCAATATTGAGGAATACATTGGTAAATTTGCGAAAAGTAAACCGAGTTATTTTGGAAAATCGCAACATGTTACCAGCAAAATTATTAGGGTGGAAACCATCCAGCTATGAGATTTATTGCCAGGCTTATCGTGAATTTGGCGGGAGTGTATGCAACCATCCTTTAGTATTAAAAATATTGGAAGATAGAGCCCCCAATCAAATTCAGTTTTTTCATAAAGAAGCGAATGGGAAAATCGTTGGTGCATTCTTCACTGATAAGTGTGGGGAAATTATCCATCCGCACAAGAAAATCCCAGTTATATTTGAGAATATTATTCTCCCAATCTCACCAGATTTAGGAAGTTTCTATCTACCTGCAAAATCGAAAGAACTCTCTATTAGACATAAAAAACAATTCCTTAACTTCACCTATGGCGTATTAAACCGGCGATCAATATGTCTTGTTAAAGATTCATTTTCTAAGAAAACGAATAAGAAAAGACAATCTGATATGAACAAGTTTCTCAAAAATGGCGGAGAAGTCGTTTCCGCCTCCTCCTTTAGCAGCGAGCAACTCAGTGCAATTTACCTCAAATTATCTGGTATGCGTTGGGGGAGTCAACATAATCACAGCGATATCACAGAACTTGCTGAATTTATAGAGTCAATCCGAACAATGATTTTTGGTAACGTTTTATTCTATAAGGGCGAACCCTGTGCTTACGACTTAATTTATCAGGCAGAATGCAACAACTGGATTTATTTTGACGATCACAATGGTGGGATTGATACAACGATAAAAGATTTTAGTGTCGGGAGCCTTTTGCTTTTCGCTAATATCAGTGAAGCACGTAATCTTTGCCAGCAGAAAAATAAAGAGTTTATTTTTAGCATCGGCAGATCAAACGATAAGTGGGCCTATAAAAAACTATGGTCAAATGAAATAAAATTAGGGAAATCTATTTTTTAAGCTCACAACTGCCATCCGAATATGATTTTATACTTTGTATAACCATATAAACGCCGGAGTTTCAAATTTACTCCGGCGTATAGTCAGTCAATAACGATCGCTACGCGACATAGCCGAATACCAACAGCACAAATAGCGCATACCCTCCACTGACAATGATTAATGCACGTCCATCAGCAATACCTCGGCGAAAAACGTGCCAGAGATAAACAATAGCCAAGGCGGTCACTATTCCAGCGACTAACAACGGACCATCAAACAACCACGGTGTGAAAAATAAGCCTAGCGCGCTGGGAATGGTTGCTTGAATCATCATCGCCCCCGAAATATTAGCCAGAGCTAAACGCTCTTTGCCCTGACGCACCCAAATCAGCGCATTCATTATTTCGGGTAGTTCGGTCGCTACGGGGCTCAGAAATAAAGCGACTAAGTGCGGGGGCCAATGCATGATAGTTCCTATATTCTCAAGCTGGCTGATAAAAATATGAGAAGCTGTCGCGATAACGATCAGTGATAAAACAATTTGCAGCACAATCCAACCCATTGGCGGCTCAATTGCTGAGGGTCGAATTTTGAGCGGTTCAATCATTTCTTCTTCAGGTGCAGTATCGCTATTCCTGATTTCCCGCCAAACATAGAGCGCATAGGCCACGAGAAATAAAACGCCCAACCATGGCTTCAAAGTAAAAACAATCAGGCCTAACGCAACTTTAACAAAAAATACGGCGAGAAATGTAGCCTGATCATGGCTCATACGCGCATAATCGGCCCGGATTTTGGCGCTCTTTCGATTGGAACGCCGATGATGGCAAATCAGCGCTAATCCAACCACAGCATAGGCCAGAGTCGCTAACACCAGTGGCCCCCCCATCGCAGCGCCGACCCCAATATTTTTTTGTTCTGGCGTACTACCAAAGACCACCGCCATAAAGGTCACCGTGCTTTCAGGCAGTGCGGTGCCAAAAGCGGCAAGCACAGAACCAACGGCTGTAGCGCCAATATTTAGCCGCCGCCCGAACCATTCGATCCCATTAACAAAACACTCACAGGCTAAATAAATAGCGATCGCAGAAAGGAAAAAGAAGGTGATTGTTTGATACATAATAATGATGTGGCCGGGCGAGTCGGATCCCAATGGTGCAACAACACGACTCGCCCGGCTGGGAAAGTGTATTGCGACCAAAAGTCTCGCCTGGCTATGCTTTCGCAATGGCTGACCACGCCATGAGGAAATAAACCTCAAGTTTGTTGACGTGGACTCCCTAGCAGTACTCCCAGTACGGCTGAAGGATGGCTACTCCCCAATGATAGTGTCGGCATGCTACCAGAACTGAATACACGCGTCTCGGGAGTTCAAATGAAGTCATCAGTCTGTTTTTGTTCTGTTTAGGATCGAAGGACTACGAGAAAGAAAACTGGCATAATGATGATAATATTCATGTGATAAGAATTAAGTTCAAGACTGGATCAATGCAAATCCCCTGCATTCATCCTCAAGGCCTACGCATCGGAATATTATTATGCTAACCATAGAACCTGCTGACTCTTCAGTATTTGAGCGCCTCGTTAGTATCTGGGAAACCTCAGTTCGAGAAACTCACTTTTTCCTAACCGAAAGCGACATCACGGAGTTACGCCCTTTATTACTTAATACCTATTTGCCAAACCTACCCGTTTTTATTACCCGAGATGCAACGGGTACGATCCACGGATTTATAGGCGTTGATGAAAATCGTATTGAAATGCTGTTTGTTGATGCAGCGAGCAGAGGGAAAGGTGTCGGAAAGCAACTTCTTACTTATGCCATTGAGAAATTACACGCAAATGAAGTGGATGTTAATGAGCAAAACCCTCAAGGCGTCGCTTTTTATAAACACATGGGATTTGTGCAAACAGGCCGCTCAGCAGTAGACAGTCAGGGAAAGCCGTTTCCGTTATTGTATATGAGATATTCTTGCTGAGACGGCAATGTGGGCCGATGACAACCAGACTCTCCTATTTTATCGAACCCACACCAGTATGATTACTGCTCTTTATTTGCTTTAGAATGAAATGAAAGACGAGTCTTGAAATAGGCTTTCACGCTCTCTCCCATCGCGTGAATTTTGGCGTCGATATCCTGACATAAAAACTCATCACTGTTCATTGCTCTGACTCTCTGTAACGCGAACTCGTCTATTTCTTCTTTTTGCTGTTCAGTTAGCTCATGGTCATTTTGTTGTTTCATTGGGAGTGAGTCCTCTTGTTTAGTGGTTAAAATACGCATTGTGGGCATCACCTTCAGAGTCAGACACATTAATGCCAGACGTGACGGTTCTATCCCTTAATTATACGAGTAATGACACTATAGTTTATAAATGCACGCTACACGGCTTGTGTCATATGGCAATAATGAACAATAAATAGGCATTTTAGGGCTATTGCTGAGCTTTCAGTGTATGGTGATCTCCCATGTACTCAGAGAAAGCCTTATGTCATTTTTTGATGGTTTAAAGCTATATAGTACTCGTTCTATACAGATCACCTGCCCCAAATGCTCTCATGTATCAGAGCAAAGTGTTTCGAAAATTCGCAAGAACACAACACTGATTTGTACAAGGTGCGGTGAGTATTTCTTGCCTAATGAGATTAAAACCAAAGAGTAACACTTAGTGTTTCTAAACAAGGCTGCTTTAGGCAGCCTTTAAGCTATGTATCAAGCATGGTTCTACGCTCTGGCATAGTCTTAAAAATTACAGGTATAATCCCACCTATTATTCAACTGGTTTAGAAACGAAGATGACAAAACTCACCTTACAAGAGCAGATGCTTAAAGCTGGACTCGTCACCAGCAAAAAAATGGCCAAAGTGCAAAGAACGGCTAAAAAATCACGCGTTCAGGCTCGCGAGGCGAGAGAAGCCGTGGAAGAAAATAAAAAAGCGCAGCTTGAACGAGACAAACAGTTAAGCGAACAACAAAAGCAAGCCGCTTTATCGAAAGAATACAAAGCCCAAGTGAAGCAACTGATTGAAATGAATAGAATTGACATTTCAAAAGGCGACATCGGATTTAATTTCACTGATAATAATTTAATTAAGAAACTCTATGTCGATAAGCTGACCCAATCTCAGTTGATTAATGGTCGTCTCGCGATTGCTCGCTTAGTTGTCGATGGCAGCAGTGAGGCCGGATACGCAATTATTCCCGCAAGCGTGGCCGATAAGATTGCGCAGCGTGACGCGGACAGTATCGTATTAAATAGTGCGCTGAGTCAGGAAGAGCAAGATGAAGAAGATCCGTACGCCGACTTTAAAGTTCCTGATGATTTGATGTGGTAATGAGTGTCGAAGCTTAAAAAGCCCAAATGGGCTTTTACTCTCGTCACGATTTTATGTTCACCCCGATCATGGAAAGACGTAGGCTACGCAGACATTGTGCTTTACACTGCGCGCTGCAAAAACTGAGTAGATAAACAATTTAAGTAGGCGGTAATGGCGATGAATGGAACGATCACAACGTGGTTTGAAGATAAAGGTTTTGGATTTATCAAAGATGAAAACGGTGATAACCGCTATTTTCATGTGATTAAAGTCGCCAACCCTGAGCTGATTAAAAAAGATGCGGCGGTCACATTCGAACCCACCACGAATAACAAGGGCCTATCGGCTTATTCTGTAAAAGTTATTCCAGACAGCAAATATATCTACATCGCAGGCGAGCGTATTAAGCTGACGTCGATTAAGTCTTACCTCGTTTACAGCGAAGAAGTGCCAGCCGATACCCGTATTGATAAAGAAAATACCGTGCTATCGGTCGGCATATTGATGAACAGCATCAGACCAAAAGCATCGACTCAATCAGATGAAATGCGATCGCTGAAAAAACTGGCGATCACCACTTTTCAGGAAACGACGCTAATCTTCACTGAAGATGAAATCGACATAGATGCGACGGTGAAACTGCTCAAGGTCTAAGTGATTCCAATGCTGGACTCTTGTCCGATGCAAAAACAGGGTTTCAGCCCATAAAAGAGGCCACCTAAGGTGGCCTTTTCAATTTTTCAAAACCGCTAAAAATACGTTAGTTTTGCGTTTCGATCTGTGACCAGCCCTTGCTGTACATGCAATCTTTAATCAGCACTTTGCGCTTTGACTCATTTGCGTCAGAAACCGAATAGCTCGTATCAGACGTTTTATTTTTCTTATCTTTTGTCGTATATGTCGAACTAACAACATTATCTGGAGGTAGGTCTCTTAGGGCCTGAGCCTCACATTTTGTTTCAGCGATGGCGGCATCATTTGCATTAGAACCCGGTTTCACCCATTGATAGGTGCTACATCCAGAAAGGAGTAGCACCGCTGAAAGAGTAATAAACTTATTCATTATTAATCACTTATAATTAAAGCTTAGTGAATATCAATATAAAAAAGAATTACTTATAGAATTCGAATCCATAAATCCCCTTCCCTGATCCATAGATATTCACTCAAAAGATAAATCCGCTGTTACCAGCTAGGATAGTGGTTTGTTGCCGCAGCCGTGCGTCAACTTAAGTTGTTCATGGCAACCACCCTTTTCCATAAGCTGGGTTAAAACATGCAACGCTCTCAGAGTAGCCGAATGAAATATCATAAACAATAACCGCACGTTATTTGTTTACTCTTCATTAACCGCGAAAATGATGGACTGATAACCCAGCGCAACGTAAAGCCGCTAGCATCTAACAACCAAGACGTAGTGATGTTGCTAGCAACCCACACTGAGCACATTATGCAAAATGAGCTACTCATTACCCCATCGATTGAGAAACTCGGCGATATCATCAATTCGTTGCTCGTCAATACCCGCCTCGCCGGCCATCTGTTTCTGCGTATCTTCACTCACTTCTTCGTTGTTCATTAAGCGGGTAATCAGTAGCTGGAAGTAATGCGCCAGAGAATCACGTTCCGACTCGCTCACTGGTTTTGCTGATTCCGTCGAATATTCATCCAAAATGTCATAATATTTCAGGGATACTTCATTATTCATAATTCATCTCCAAAGTTAGATCTAAGTCAGTGACGATCTATATCGTCTGGTTTTAATAATATCATTCTTCCTATATTTTCTGGCGTGTGATAATCAGGCCTGAACCTGCGACAGCAGTTTAACTCATCAAAATGCTATATTTACCAGGTGAAAAGTCCGTCTTGCGTTTAAACATATTTCCGAAAGACTCCGCAGAAGCATAACCTAGCCGGTGGGCGATTTGAATAACACTTCCCAACGTTTTGCTCTGCACCTCGGATACCAGTACGGTTTTCAGCAGAACATTGCCCGTAGCAACAAAGAGAATAGGTGAAAAGATGGTGTCTGTGCCACAAACGGTGGATGAATTTATTGCCAGCAACGCCTCAATATTTATTCAAGGGGAGAGTAACAGTGCCACAGGATTACTGGCAGCGGCAAAATTACTCAGCCAAATAATGATGCGAGAAGCGCAAACAATGGCATTTTCCGATGCATTTTTGCTGATTAGTATCTTACTGGGTATCGCATTTATGCTAGCTCCTGTAATGGATAGAGCTACCGGTGCTACATAGAAATAACTCATGCGATTGGACAGTATACAATTCGCCCTAGATTATCCCTTCTTCACTGAATAATGTGCTGTCCCCCAAAGATAACCTTTGATTGAGTCGCTCGTGATTATTTATCGTCTAAATCAATCAGGTCTAACAGCAATTATTGTATTTTTAAAAATCTGATAGACCTCATTGCTCGGTGGCTTAGGGAATTTGGCTAGTTTCACTGCCTTGACCGCGTCACTACATAACGTTGGGTCGCCATCTTCTGCAGTCACTGCCAACAAACGACCATCAGGGGCAAGATTAATGCGTAAATTGCAAATTTTCCCTTTGAAGCTGGGTTGTATTTTAAAATGCCACTCTATTGCAGATTGAATATCACCAGCATAATTTCTAATAGATTGGCTAAGCTCAGTCCCTTTAGAGTCCGCGACTTGTGAATTAGTCTTATTGCTACATCCTGACAAAAGCGATAGCGCGCATAGTGCCCCTACTCCCAATAACGAAACAAATATCTTCATATTACTCCACCATTGTCTGTGACAACTATTTAATCCCCAGATGCAACATGTTTGGTTGTTGCGAAAGATATATTACTCAATTTTTGCTGCATGAAATCAATGAGCGCTCTTGTTTTAGCGGGTAAATAACGCCGATCTGAATAAAGTGCGAACAATTGCAATGGGGCTACCGATTGTTCAAACTCAATCTCAATTAACCGTCCATCGTTAAGGTAAGGTTGGCAGGCTTGTTTCGATAGAATGGCAAAACCGACACCTGATACCGCCGCCCGTCCTGCCATCTCTCCGCTATTTACCCGATAATGGCCTTTAACCTTAATAGTCTCGAACTCCCCTTTTTTATTAACAAACTGCCAAGGAGCACCTTTAAGTGCACTTACCGTAGTAATACAGGGTAATTCTTCAAATTGCTGTATACGAGAAGGGATGCCATAACGCTGAATGATGGAGGGAGCTGCAACGATGGTGCAAGGGATAGTCACCAGATGGCGGGCTATGCAGTCACTGTCATCCATCTGACCACGGCTAACAATGATCGCTAAATCCAGATCATCTCGCAGGGATTCAAAACCAGACAAATTTGTCACGCAGCTTATTTCTAGATCAGGGTGCTGACAGGCGAAATCGGCAACCACAGAACCCAACAATGCAGGACCTATTTCATTGGGGATACAGATACGTAATGGGCCCTTGAGTTGCATTTGACGCAACGTTAATTCTGTTTCAGTTTGTTCAAGCGCCTCCAATAAAGGCTTCGCACGAGTATAGAGTAGGTGCCCCGCCTGAGTGAGTTTCATATGTCGGGTACTGCGCTCAATGAGTTGAAGATTCAGTTTGTCTTCTAACTGAGAAATACAACGACTCACATTTGATGTCGGCATTTCGAGGGCTTTCGATGCCCCAACAAAACTTTCTCTTTCAACCACAGCAATGAACACTCTCAGGGCATTAAAATCAAGAGCCGGACGCATCAACTATCCCATAAATGATAATAATAAGTGCCATTTTTACCATCTAATGAACAGCTTTGATAGCGGTTAAACTCGGATATCTTTCATCCTCAGGTCACTTGCTATGCCACTGGTCACAACAACGTTTAACCATAAATCCCTCTTACGGATAGCTATTGTAATGGCTTTTATCCAGTTCACTAATGCTCTGGAATATATGATGTTCAACCCAGTATTTGCCTTCATGGCCGCCGATTTCGCAGTTCCCGTGTCATTCGCAGGCTATGTATCCGGCATGTACACATTTGGGGCAGTCCTATCGGGAATTGCCGCCTTTTACTGGATTGGCCGTTTCAACAAGAAACGTTTCTTAATCGCCAACATGGCACTACTCTGCCTACTGACACTTTTGACGACATTTACCTCCAGTTTTAGTCTTCTGCTTACATTACGATTCTGTGCGGGATTGGTTGGAGGTACGACAATGGGGGTGGGTATAAGTATATTGATAAACCACGCACCGACTAACTTGCGTGGAAAAATGTTGGCGACGGTGATTGCGTCATTTTCGATGGTAAGCATTGTAGGAATGCCCACTATATTATTTCTTTGTACTCATTACGGTTGGCATGCCGCTTTGTGGTTAATCAGTACACTGTGTTTGTTGGCGTTGCCACTGATTGTCGCCATCATCCCTCAAGACCCAGCCTCTTTCGACACACGCCACGCACTCTCTCTCAATAGGGATACTTTACTGTTTGCTTCAGGTAATGCGCTTGTACAGTTTAGTCCAATGTTAGTCATTCCTATTCTGGTACCTTTAATGACACAGCAACTAGGTGCTTCTCAAGACCTGTTAACTTGGCTGTTCTTCGGCGGTGGTGTTGCAGGGTACCTGTCTACAAAAATGACAGGCGAATTAACCTCCCGTTTTTCTGCTTTGATTCTGGCTACAGGTTCAACCATAGTTTTTATACTGAGTTTGCTAATACCAATGCTGGGCTATCGGCATCCGGCGTTATTTATTATGTTATTTCTTGGCGCATCTTACAGTCGTTTGGTTTCATCTTCGGCGGTTACAATTCAGTTTCCTGATGATAGCCAACGAGCTGGATTCTCTTCATTACAGACATCAATAATGTATCTAATTACAACCGTTGCATTTTTCCTGTCCGCTTTTCTATTACCTAATCATGGCATGGCACCACAAAATGTGAACATGTTACTGGCAGTATGTGCAATTTCCGCATTAGCACTCCCAATTATCGTAATCATTCTGCAAAAGAAACTGGCTAAACGTAAGATCTCGCCAGATCATCTCATCATTGATTAGCATAACGTCCGCTGTTGGCACAAAGTGAACAGTACAGTTAGCTGTCAGGTCCGCTATGAGCGAACGGCGAGCGTGATGTCATACTTTGGCATTAATGGCTTCAAATAGATGCTTCTGCAAGAGTATGTATTTCAGCAAGCAACCATCGTTCAAAAATCTCCAATGCAGCTTCATTTACTCCAGTTTCCGGCGGTTTTACTAGACAAAATTTTTTGCTCAGACTTTCTGACTCTGGCCAAGGCGAAACAAGTAAGCCACGGCTCAATTCATTCTGGACGTACATCCGCGGCACCAAGGCAACGCCCTGTCCTGTCATTACGGCAGCTATAGCCATTTCATGAAGATCATACCGAACTCCCTGCGTCGGATTGCCAAGACTTATTTCATTTTCATTCGCATAGTGATGCCATGCATCCGGATTCTGCCGCCGATGGATCCGTGGGATATCGTTTAATTGTTCATAGACGTCCTTATCCGTTAACAGTGTCGGTTGGCATACAGGTACCAGTTTTTCCTCAAAAAGAAATTGTATGCGCATGCCCGCCCATGCTGGATGCTCAAAATGAATAGCGGCGTCAAAACCACTTTCGGTCAGAATGAAAGGATCGGTTCTGGCAGCAATATTCAATGTTATATCCGGATACATAGCCTTAAAACCACCCAGACGAGGAATAAGCCATCGACTGGAAAAGGTAGGCAGAGCAGCAATATCCAGACTCTTACTTCCTTCAGGTATTCCCATTATGTACTGAGTATCCCGTTCGAGCCGCTCAAGCGTTTCGCGGATGTGATGAGCATAGTGTGCGCCTGCTGGATTGAGCTTCACGCGACTTCCCGTACGGTCGAACAGTTTACGGTTGAGCAAAAGTTCAAGGCGTGCAATCTGGCGACTAATGGCTCCTTCCGTCAGCGATAGTTCCTCTGCGGCCCTGGCAAAATTACCATGCCTTGCGGCGGCATCAAAAGCTTGCAGGGAAGCGCTACTGGGTATTTTTCTGCGCATAAAAACGGTTCCTTTCTCTGTGTCTGTGGTGCGCCATCAGTGAGTTAATATCACTAAACCATGAAATAATATCGATTTATAGAGGGAGAAACAGTGGGTAGCATGATGAAAAATCATTGATTAGGTTTATTAATTTCTTGCTACTTGTTTTATGTGGAGGGAAGTCGATGTTCTATACCGTGGAATGCTCATATAACGATCCTGATAGCGAGGATGAGTGGAATGAATTTTACAGCCAGGAAAAATTGCCAGCGTTAATATCGGTTATCGGATTCAGTACGTCTCAGCGTTTCCGTGCCGCCAAAGCCGGTAAGCCTGTTTACCTCGCCATTCATACCGTTAAAAATGCGGATGTTCTTAGCAGTGATGATTATCGGCTGAAAGGGGGTGGGAATTTCTCTCGTTGGCAGGCATATATCACTGACTGGTATCGAAATCTATATGAATGTGAAGGTCTGGCTCCGGCCGTATCCCCAGATGAAATCCTGCTATTGTGCGCTCAACCGATAAGCTCTGTAGCGACAGCCCCTAGGTACCGGGCTCTGGAAATGCACGCGGTAGGACTGGATAAATTCCCGGAACGTCGCATTGCATACATTCTGCCACGTGAAAATGCAGCATCGTTTGCGGATGTACCCGGGGTCTATCTCTACGACCCCCTTACATCGCAGTTGCAAAATTCTGTTAAGGGCTATCAAAGAGCGAAGCTATAAAATCATGCCTAATCTGACTTTTTATATTTCTGAAGATCAATCGGACAGGTTTGCGGACCTTCCCAGTTTTACTCATAACTGTAGCGCTCTCTGCTGTGGCATTCTCGGTGCAGAACCCGAAAAAGTTCATATCATATATGTCGATATAAAACCTGGATGCGGGCATTTGGTATACGCCGAACTTTTTTATCGTATGACAACACTGCGTACGCCAGAAGTGATGAAGAACTTTATGTATGAATTGGATCTCGCCACTCAGCAGGCTTCGGGGCTAATAGCCCGTATTCGCTGTTTTGGTTCTACTTCATCACAACTATACGCCCGCAACTAACCTTGAGGTATTTATGAACAATCAGATCTTCCCATCCCGTCAGATAGGGGATTTTCAGGTAACGGCTCTGAGTGATGGCGATATGTCTGCCAGCCTAGATTTACTATCCGGCATTGAAGCAACTGATGCAGAGGATATTCAGTACACGGCTGGGATTACGGAGCCAGGTAATATCCATATCACCTGTTATCTCATTCGTGGTCAGGGGAGAACGATTCTGATCGATGCCGGTGCTGGGGGACTGAACAACGTGGGCGGGCAGCTCAAAGCAAATCTCGCAGCCCTCGGGATCAGCGCTAACGAAGTAGATACAGTCTTATTAACACACTGCCACCCAGATCACATCGGAGGCCTATTGGATGCTGAAAAACGGCCAGCCTTTAAGCATGCTGAACTTCTTCTTCATTCTCTCGAAGCGGAATACTGGTGGGATGATGAAAAACTTAAAATAGCGAGTGAACGTGGACAACGTAATATCAGGCTGGCCCGTCAAACGTTAGATACTTATGCACAGAAGATCCGTTTTTTTAGCAATAGCGAGATAGCAAAGGGCATCGTCCCAGTGTGGCTACCGGGTCATACACCTGGGCATACAGGGTTTCGTATTGATTCGGGCGGTCAAAGCTTATTAATTGGCGGGGACATCTTCCATTATCCGCATATTCAGTCGGCACAACCGACTGTTTCCGTTTTGTTTGACGTCGATCCTGCTCAAGCCGAAGAAACACGGAGAAAATTTTTGGAACAGGTAGTCAGAGAAAAACTGCTTATTGGAAGTATGCACTTAGGCCGTGCTGGCTTTGCTCTCGTTCTCAGGGGGAATAATAGATATCATATTTCCTACCCTCAGAAATGAATGGTAATGCCTAGCTTACTCACCCATTGATGGGTCAACGCAAAGTTATCAAAGTCTACTTATGGCACAAAGCGAACCTAAATATTAGCGACTATCCACCAACAATAATCATAAAAAACTAAGGAATGCCTAATTGGAACCTGAAGATAGAACTACCGTCTAACCCTCCCACCTACCACGGGTTTTTGATAGCCCTAAAATTAAATAATAACAAAACGGGAGCACTAGGCTCCCGTTGCTATGTTTAGACATGACTCGATTACATGCGTTTAATATTAGTTTCTGCTACTCAACGAGCTGTGGGCCAAACCTGCTTAAGCGGTTACGGCCTTGCCACTCTTACTCCCCCTCAGATACAATCTTATGCAACAAGCATCTCAATAAGCTCATGAAATGACTGCCACATATTATCTAAAAAACTGTTTCTGGGGTTTATTTGGCCCCGGTTTTCTTGCTTACAATATTCTGAACGACTTACAAGATGGATTGATCTTTCCTGCATACATACCCTATATGCCGTATGTTGCTATCTATTTAGCAATAGGCGCAGTTATTTATCCTTTTTCTTTCTTTGTTTTAGAGCAGTTAGCAATGAAAATAATGAAAAAAGAAACGTGGCGATATTATTTTACTTTTGATGGCCCATCACGGGGACTTTTTATTTTTTCATATATGCTTTGTGCGTTGTTATCAATACCATTGTTCATGCTTTATCCAGTTATAAATAAAAAACGTTAATATCACACTAGACTCAAAAGCGATAAAGATTAAGAGCGACAGAACTTTCGGCGGTCTGCTGGTGATTTTTGGCGTGAGCCAGCCGGACGCGTTAAGGCCGGCATGGCCGCAACATAATAGTCAAGACATAAGGTAAGGATTAAAGATGGAAATAAGCTGGAAGGCATTGCGGGGCAACAGCCTCAGCGCACGGCAGTTGCATGATATTCTGGCGCTGCGCATCGCGGTTTTTGTCGTGGAGCAGGCCTGCCCTTTTCAGGATATTGACGGGCAGGATCTGCCTGAAAGTACCCTCCACATTGTTGGCTACAGCAACGAAAAGCTTGTCGCCTACGCGAGGGTGCTGCATGTGGATGACTCACCGGATGCGGCCAAAATCACGCGGGTAATTGTTGATGACACATTCAGGGGGCAGAGGCTGGGCTTCAGGTTGATGGAAAAAACAATGTCCCTTATCCACGATAATGAGCCAGACAAGGCGATAAAGCTCTCGGCGCAGTCTCACCTCGTCAGATTCTATGTGGGATTCGGGTTTAAAACGGTGTCCGATGAATACCTGGATGACGGCATCCCCCATCAGGATATGGTGTATGCGGACGCCTGAGTCTTACCGCGCCTGACGGCTTGGCGTCGCCTGCGGGCGTTGTTGCTGGCAACAACTCGTCTGAATTACCCACGAAGCCATGGGGTTATTGTAAGCCCAGTGAGCAACCCTTCAGGGCTAAGCAGGCGAGTCACTGCTTGCCCCCAAGGCTCCATGCGGTTAGCCACCAACAAGCGATAACCCTTTTCGCTCAAGATACGGGTAGCTGAATCGAGATCCTGTACCTCATATTCAATCCATCCCTGCGGTATTGGGTATTCGGTTGGCCACTGGTCAGCACCAAAACATGAATTTGCGGCCTGTGATAACGGCCAGACGGCAAAATGCTTAACGCCCTTCAGCATACACTCTTCCGACAGCAGGTAATCGCTGTTACCTTCCATTGGTTTAAGCGGTAGACCGAGTACCTGCACATAAAATTCGGAGCTGGATTCAGTATTCTGCGAGATTGGGCCAAACCCTGCTACAAACAAAACTTCAATTCCCTGTAAATTCTGCAACATGCCGGCTTCCCTAATTGTCTGAAATTGAATTCTAAATTTATACTACGACTCACTAAACCGCCACGTCTAATATTGACATCTCGGTGCCATATGAGCGGAATCCATTGCATCTACGCCTCGCTCATAAGAGATTTAGCAAGACACGGCACCAGCATATATGAGTACTCCAATACGAACTAAGCGGCAGTGAGCATTAAATATAAAAGATTGTAGCGGGAATAACTTCAATTCATTCCAAAGCAATAATATTAAATTTCCCACTCAGTAACGGTTTGCATAATATTTTGTATCCGTCCCTATCGAAGCAATCTGCCGTAGTGTTGATTGATTTGGCCTCTTGCAAGCTTCCGACTGTCCCTAAGTAAAACCAGTTATTAATAATATGATACTGAGTGAGAGTCTCGCTGCTTTCCTCAACAGCAACTTTGCCATCATATGGCCAGCACTGCACACGCATGCTCTCCATCGCTTGCACCAAACGCAGCTGATGCCCTTCGAGCGATTCCTTACCGCAGCAAGCGCCGGCACACCGTTTAAGAACATAACGAAAGCAAGAACGTCCTTGAACCAAACGCTCCAAACCTAATACGCCATAACAGAGTCTTTGCTGATCAGCTACCGCTCTTAATGCATCTAATGCTGACGATTTATTGGGAAATAAACCGAATAATTGGTCTTCGTGCCAAAAGCCACGATCTCCAGCATAAACAACCTCAACGCCGCTATGCTTTAGCGATAGCGAGCAAAGCTGCTTAGCATGTCTCAGCCTTTTATTGAACAATGGTTTTTGTGCCTTTATCAACTGAGCTTCTATCAGCAGAGCCCCTAGCTCACCCGCCATTTCTATATGTTCAATATGGGTGGTTAAATGAAGCAGTTTTGCTTCATTCTTATTCCTAAAGTGCGACATAACCCTAGAGCGAATATTGACACTTTTACCGATATAAAGCGGCATTGTCTTACTTGTACCATGAAAAATATATACCCCTGGTCGCGAAGGGAGGGCCGCGAGTTCGTTCTTCAGATGCTCTGGATATTTATACATATCCTCATCTAATATTGACACTTATTGCCTCCTTTCAGCCAGAGATGGGCTCGCTCAAGAGTGGCCTTTAGAGAAAGTTGTTAACAGACGCCTAATTAGTACTGCGGATGCCTAATTCATAGACTAGACATGGTACATCGTAATGTCTTTCTATTGCCTTGTAAGTCATGCCTAGCTTTCAGCGACCTACTCCCCATAACGCAACATCGCGCGATAAAAGCTATGGCGGCTACAGGCACACAGCGGACAAAGAGCAAGTTCATAAGGTCTACTATGAGCAGACATTGAATAAAGTCCTATTGAGGTGATATAAATTGTTTCGAGTCAGTACAACTTAGCCGAAACTGACAACAAAACGGGAGCACTAGGCTCCCGTTGGCATATTCAGACGTTAACTGATTACATGTGCTTAATAATCGCGTCACCAAACTCTGAACATTTCAGCAGCTTAGCGCCTTCTAACTGACGTTCGAAGTCATAGGTCACGGTCTTGGCAGCGATTGCGCCTTCCATACCTTTAACAATTAAATCAGCCGCTTCGAACCATTCCATGTGACGCAGCATCATTTCAGCGGACAAGATAATAGAACCAGGGTTTACTTTATCCTGACCCGCATACTTAGGTGCGGTGCCATGAGTCGCTTCAAACAGAGCGCATTCATCACCGATGTTAGCGCCCGGTGCAATACCGATACCACCAACCTGTGCAGCCAGCGCATCAGAAATGTAGTCACCGTTCAGGTTCATACAGGCGATAACGTCATATTCAGCAGGACGCAGCAGGATCTGTTGCAGGAACGCATCCGCGATCACATCTTTAACGATGATGTCTTTGCCGGTTTTAGGGTTCTTGATTTTAACCCATGGGCCACCGTCAATCAGTTCGCCGCCGAATTCTTCACGCGCCAACTGGTATCCCCAGTCTTTAAATGCGCCTTCGGTGAACTTCATAATGTTGCCTTTGTGAACCAGCGTCAGAGAGTCACGGTCGTTGGTGATCGCGTACTCAATCGCCGCGCGAACCAAACGCTTAGTGCCCTCTTCCGAGCAAGGCTTGATACCGATGCCGCAATGTTCAGGGAAGCGAATTTTCTTCACGCCCATTTCATCACGCAGGAATTTGATCACTTTATCAGCTTCAGCGCTGTCTGCTTTCCATTCGATACCGGCATAGATGTCTTCTGAGTTTTCACGGAAGATCACCATATCAGTAAGTTCTGGTTGTTTCACCGGGCTTGGCGTGCCCTGATAGTAACGGACTGGACGCAGGCAAACGTAGAGGTCGAGCTGCTGGCGCAGTGCAACGTTAAGAGAACGAATACCGCCGCCAACCGGGGTGGTTAGTGGGCCTTTGATAGCCACGCGGTAGTCACGAATAAGGTCCAGCGTCTCTTCAGGCAGCCATACGTCTTTACCGTAGACCTGAGTCGATTTTTCGCCGGTGTAGATTTCCATCCAAGAAATTTTGCGTTCGCCTTTGTAGGCTTTGTTAACGGCTGCATCAACGACTTTGATCATCGCAGGAGTCACGTCAACACCGATACCGTCACCTTCAATGAACGGAATCACCGGGTTATGCGGAACAACCAGTTTCCCCTGAGCATCAACCGTAATTTTCTTACCTTCAGCCGGAACAACAACTTTGCTTTCCATTAACCTCTCCTTCAGCGCACGTACTTATAAAATACCGTTTATAAATATTACTACCCATTAACCTGGGTCATTCGTTTTTGTACAGTAACTGCTTGATTTCGCAAAGGCATGAATTTTTAAAAATGCAGCCTTTTGTTAATGCATTGTAAGATACCTGTCAATATTACTTGAAATATTGTCCGTCGCCAATCGGAATACGATTTCAGTTATAATGTTGTGACCATCTGCTATCATAATCACTATGTCAAAATTCCCTGTTAAAAATCACAACGTTAACCGATTCAGCTCGCGTCCTAATGCGGCTGTGAAGCGTCCACGTGGGCCACGAAAAGTGGTCATATTCAACAAACCTTTCGACGTTTTGCCTCAGTTCACCGATGAAGCAGGACGCTCTACATTAAAAGATTTCATCCCGTTGACCGATGTTTACGCGGCTGGCCGTCTCGATCGGGACAGCGAAGGCCTGCTGGTGCTAACCAACGACGGCAAACTTCAGGCTCAGTTGACTCAGCCTGGGCAAAAAACAGGTAAGGTCTACTATGTTCAGGTTGAAGGTGCACCAGACGAAGCCGCTCTGGAGCAATTCCGCCGTGGCCTTGAGCTAAAAGATGGTATGACACTCCCTGCTGGGATTGAAATCGTTGCGGAACCAGAATGGCTCTGGCCGCGCAATCCGCCGATCCGTGAACGTAAATCCATCCCTACCACATGGATGAAAGTAACGCTTTATGAAGGCCGTAACCGGCAGGTACGCCGAATGACAGCGCATATTGGTTTCCCCACCCTGCGCCTGATCCGCTACAGCATGGGAGATATTACGTTGCAAGATCTCGCCCTCGGCGCTTGGCAAGAAATCCAATATCCATAGCCAGAAAGCATGGCCAAATAACGAAATGGTTAATCAGTCATGAATAGCTAACTCATAGAAGAAGGAAATCTGATGCTAAAACCTCATGTGACCGTTGCCTGCGTCGTGCAGTCTCAGGATCGTTTTTTGATCGTAGAAGAAACCGTACACGGAAAACCAACGTGGAATCAGCCTGCGGGTCATTTGGAGGCCGACGAAACCCTGCTAGAAGCTGCGGTGCGTGAGCTATGGGAAGAGACGGGCATACACGCCCAACCTCAGCACCTCTTGCAGATGTATCAGTGGGTTGCACCAGACAATACGCCTTTCTTGCGTTTTACCTTCTCGATTGATTTACCCGAACAGCCGGAAACGCAGCCGCACGATGACGACATCGATCGTTGTCTGTGGCTCACCGCCGATGAAATTATCCACAGTGACCGCCTGCGGTCGCCGCTGGTACGCGAGAGTATCCTGCGCTATCAACGCCCTGAGCGGTATCCGCTGGAAATTCTCGCCACCTTCGGTGAGCTAAAAAGAAGCTAATTAAGCTATAAGCCCCGCATCGGCGGGGTTTTTCTTGTCCTCTCGACACAGCGTGCTTGCGATCACACTTTTTACCTTTGATATTCTTATTCGTCACAATTGACGTTTTTTTAACTCATAAAAATGACGACCCCCGCTCAAATCACCTTATTTAATTCTCCCTAAAAACGTTACCTATTCTTTTTATTAGAGAAATTTTCCAGGCTCCTCTTTGGCACAGATCGTGCTCATGCATTGAGCATGCTAGTCACCGTTGTGATCTGAACCAGAGGACCGAACATGAATCGCTTTGTGATTGCAGAACCTTTGCGATGCATTGGCTGTAATACTTGTCTGGCGGCCTGCGCCCAGACGCACAAGGAACAGGGTTTACAACAGCACCCTCGCCTTGCGATGACGCGTACTGGCGACCAAACGGCGCCCATCCTGTGCAGACAGTGTGAGGACGCGCCGTGTAAAAGGGTATGCCCTGTTAACGCCATCAGCCAAGGCACCGACGCCATTGAGCTAAACGAAAGCCTGTGCATCGGCTGCAAACTATGTGGTCTGGTCTGTCCTTTCGGAGCGATTACGCCTTTCGGCAGTCACCCTCTCGATCTTCCTGACCAATTTCAATATCACGTCAGCGCGGCTGAACTGGCCGATGTGCCCGTCAGTTCGCCGACGATGGAGCCGTTTCTAGCGTGGAATGCAGGCGTACGCAGCATTGCCGTCAAATGTGATCTGTGTGCTTTCTCATCGTCTGGCCCCGCCTGTATCCAAGTTTGCCCTACTGATGCGCTGCACTTGGTCGATGAAAAACTGATCGCACAGCAGCTGTTGCAACGCCGCTTGGAGGCCTCTTCTGAGTTAGCGTCTGACCTTCTGGCGCTCGCCATCCCACCGCAGGAGCACCTCTAATATGGATTCTCTTCACTTGTTGTTCTGGTCTGTTGGTCTCTACGTGATAGGCGCCGTGCTCTCGCTACTCTTCGCAAAGCAAGAGCGTATCGCGATTTGGGCCACCGGCATCAGCGCTATTCTTGGCGGGATTATCGGACTGTGCAGCGCGTTTCCCGTATTGATACAGACCGCAACGCTCACATTTTCTGCCGCAGGCCCCTTCCCTTTTGCCGAGTTCGTGGTGCGCATGGACCCATTGGCGGCGTTTATGGTGCTGGTCATTTCGTTGCTGGTCACCCTGTGCGGGCTCTATTCGCTTTCTTATGTCGAGGAGTATCGCGGGCGCGGCGCGTGGAGCATGGGGTTCTTCATGAACCTGTTCATCGCCTCCATGGTGGCGCTGGTCGTGATGGACAATGCTTTTTACTTCATCATTCTGTTCGAGATGATGTCGCTCGCTTCGTGGTTTTTGGTTATCGCCGATCAGGACGACGAATCTATTCATGCGGGTCTGCTCTACTTCTTTATTGCCCACGCAGGTTCCGTGCTCATCATGATTGCGTTCTTCTTGATGTGGCAGCAAAGCGGCAGCCTCAATTTTGCCTCCTTCCGCAGCCTCTCTCTTTCTCCTGGGCTGGCCTCGGCCGTTTTTCTGCTGGGCTTTTTTGGCTTTGGTGCCAAGGCAGGGATGCTGCCGTTACATAGCTGGCTGCCTCGTGCTCATCCTGCGGCACCTTCTCACGCATCGGCGTTAATGTCTGGCGTCATGGTCAAAATCGGCATTTTCGGCATCATCAAGATCGGTATCGACCTTTTGGGTGCCACCGAACTGTGGTGGGGGATCGTGGTGCTAGGATTTGGCGCCGTATCTTCCGTGTTAGGCGTGCTGTATGCGCTTGCCGAGCACGATATCAAACGGCTCCTCGCCTGGCATACGGTTGAGAATATCGGCATTATTTTAATGGGCGTCGGCGTTGGCATGGTTGGAATGGCCACTCAGCATCCGGTTCTCGCCGCGCTAGGCTTGCTCGGTGCGCTCTATCACCTGTTGAATCACGCCGTATTTAAAGGGCTGTTGTTCCTCGGCGCGGGCGCGGTTATTTATCGTGTGCATACCCGCGACATGGAAAAAATGGGCGGCCTCGGCAAGCTTATGCCTTGGACAGGACTCGCGTTCCTCATCGGTTGTATGTCCATTTCGGCACTCCCCCCGCTCAACGGCTTCATCAGTGAGTGGTACACCTATCAATCGCTGTTCTCAATGAGTCATTCCGGTGATTTCATCATGCGGCTAAGTGCGCCAATTGCCATTGTGATGCTAGCCATCACCGGCGCACTCGCAGCGATGTGCTTCGTTAAAGTGTACGGCATTAGCTTTTGCGGTGGTGCGCGCAGCGAGCGGGCCGCTCAGGCTCGTGAAGTGCCTTGGCCGATGACGCTATCCATGTTGCTTTTAGCGTTACTGTGCATATTGCTTGGCGCAGGTGCCAGCGTCGTTGCGCCCATCATCTCTAGCGTAGCCACAACGCTCGTCAACACTCACCCCATCACCGTATCTGAAGGATTGCTATTGGTTCCCGCGCAAGCATCCCAAGCGATGCTTTCCCCGGCGGTTATGTTCATCTTATTACTCGCCTTACCGCTGCTGCCGCTGCTGGTTTATCTGGCATTGCGCGGAAAACAGCAGAAATTTCGCCGCCATGGCGATCCTTGGGCCTGCGGCTACGGCTGGGAAGACGCCATGTCCGCCTCCGCGGGCAGTTTTACGCAACCACTGCGCGTGATGTTTATGTCGCTTTATCGACTGCGTAAACAGCTTGATCCATCCCCACTTTTAGCGCGCGCGTTGGATAGCACCACACGCGGAGCCGCGCGAGCAGAACCGTTTTGGGATGAAGGCATCATTTATCCACTGGTGCGTGGCGTGCGCCGTTTTGGTTCACGCGTTCAAAATTTGCAGGGTGGCGATTTCAGGCTGTATTGCCTCTATATCGTGGCCGCATTGGTGATCCTACTTTTGATTATTGCGGTGTGAGGAGAAAATCATGTTGATGCAAGAAACGCCCTCGCTGGCAATGGGGATCTTCGCGCTAGTGCAAGCGATTATCCTATTAGCCATGACTCCGCTGATGACCGGTATCTCACGTCAAATCCGCGCCAGAATGCAATCTCGGCGCGGGCCGGGGATTTGGCAGGATTATCGCGACCTTAGCAAACTGTTTAAGCGCCAAGAAGTCGGCCCAGCACAATCCGGTATTATCTTCCGCCTAATGCCCTACGTTTTGCTCGGCAGCATGCTGCTGGTGGCGATGTCTCTTCCCGTCTTCACACAGACTGCGCCCTTCGGCGGCGCGGGTGACTTAATCGCTCTGCTGTATCTTTTCGCGCTATTCCGCTTTTTCTTCTCGCTTTCCGGTTTGGATACCGGCAGCACTTTCGCCGGTATTGGTGCCAGCCGTGAACTCACCTTAGGGATCTTAGTTGAGCCAACGTTGATTCTGGCTCTGTTAGTCGTAGCGCTTATCGCGGGATCGACCAACATTGGCACTATTAGCGCCACCTTAACTCAAGGATGGAGCTCACCAACGGCAACATTTTTGGCGCTGCTGGCCTGTGGATTTACCGCTTTTATCGAAATGGGAAAAATTCCCTTCGACGTCGCCGAAGCCGAACAAGAATTGCAGGAGGGGCCGCTGACCGAGTATTCAGGCTCGGGACTAGCCTTAGTGAAGTGGGGGATCGGGCTTAAGCAGGTCGTGGTCGCAGAACTGTTTTTGGCGGTGTTTATTCCCTTTGGCAAGGCCGCCACGCTCAGCGCCTCGGCGCTCTTCTTCGCACTGATCCTCATGCTGATCAAACTTCTGGTGGTATTCGTGCTGGCCTCACTGGTGGAAAACAGTTTGGCTCGCGGTCGCTTCCTGATGACTCATCGTGTGACATGGCTTGGCTTTGGCATCGCAGCGCTAGCCTTCGTGTTCTACCTAACCGGTCTATAAGGAGCTACCACCATGATGGAAAATATCGCTCTAACGACCCTTTTGCTACCGTTTATCGGCGCACTTATCACCGCCTGCGCGCCCAAACGTTATGCTAAATGGCTATGTACATTCTTCGCCCTAATCCCAACCTTAGGCACGCTGGCTCTAGGTTGGCAATATTGGCTGCACGATAAAGCCGATGTCACCTATACCCTGCTCAGCTACGGCACGGTCGAGCTGTTTGGTTTTACCATTGACCGAATCAGCACGCTTATCGTTTTTGCTGTCGTGTTTCTTGGCTTCTTGGTCAGCCTTTATTCCACCGGCTATCTCACCGTTGGTAATAAAGAGCATCCGCATGAGGGGAGCAATCGCTATTACGCATTTCTGCTGATCTTCATAGGTGCCATGGTTGGGCTGGTTCTTTCATCCACCATTCTGGGGCAACTGCTGTTTTTCGAAATCACGGGCGGCTGTTCCTGGGCATTGATTGGCTATTACCAAACGCCAAAATCTCAGCGTTCCGCCATGAAAGCGCTGCTTATCACTCATGTGGCCTCGATTGGTCTGTATCTCGCTGCCGCCACGCTGTTCCTTAATACCGGCACGTTTGCCCTCAGCGCTCTCGCCAATTTGCACGGCAGCGCCAGCTATATCGTGTTCGGCGGTATCTTGTTTGCCGCATGGGGGAAATCGGCCCAGCTACCGCTACAGGCGTGGTTACCTGATGCCATGGAAGCGCCAACGCCTATCAGTGCCTATTTACATGCGGCATCAATGGTTAAAGTCGGTGTTTATATCTTTGCACGTGCCATCCTTTCTGCCGGAGAAGTGCCGCATATTATCGGCTGGATAGGCATCGTCATGGCCACCATCACGCTGATTTATGGCTTCCTGATGTATCTGCCGCAAAAGGATATGAAACGCCTGTTAGCGTGGTCGACCATCACTCAGCTTTCTTATATTTTCCTCGCCCTCTCGCTATCGATATTCGGCTCTAAGCTGGCCTTTGAAGGCGGTGTGGCTTACATCTTCAACCACGCTTTTGCCAAGAGCCTGTTCTTCTTGATTGCCGGAGCACTCAGCTACAGCTGCGGCACCCGAATGCTGCCGCGTTTGAAGGGCGTGCTGAAAAAAATGCCGCTGCTAGGCATCGGATTCTGCGTGGCCGCCTTAGCCATTACCGGCGTCCCCCCGTTTAACGGCTTCTTTAGCAAATTCCCTATTTTCGCCGCAGGTTTTGCGCTTTCACATGAGTTTTGGGTCATGACGCCATTAATGGTGTTGGTACTCATCGAGTCTGTCGCCAGCTTTGCATGGTTTATTTACTGGTTCGGTCGCGTCATTCCCGGCACGCCGAGCGAAGAGGTCGCCCAAGCGGCACCGGTTCCTCTGGCCATGCGTATCGTGCTGGTGGTGCTGATCGCGATGTCGGTGTTCTCAAGTTTTATCGCCGTTGCCTGGCTTGGATAAGGGAGTCAACTATGACCGGATCATTAATCGTTAATAACCTAGCAGGGCTGATGATGCTCACATCGCTGCTGGTCATTGGAGCCAAACGCCCTACCGCTTCCTGCTGGCTCTATGCTTTGCAGTCGCTGGTTCTGGTGCTGATATTCTTCACGTTATCGCAAACCCTTGAGGCTCATCAGTTAGCCCTTTGGGCCATCAGCGCTTTCATCACCAAAGTGGTGATGGTGCCGCTCATTATGGGCTATGCCTTCCGCAAACTGTCAGACCCCTGCGCCAATGGCAGCATTATCAGTATGTCGATGCTGATGCTGTCTGCTGCCGTTATCGTTGTGCTGTGTTGGTTCGTGGTGGCACCGGTTCAACTCCCGTTACTGGCAACGCTAAAACCCGCGCTGGCGGTCTCTCTTGGGCACTTCCTATTGGGGCTGCTGTGTATCGTGACCCAACGCAATATTTTAAAACAGGTATTTGGCTACTGCCTGATGGAAAACGGCTCTCACCTCACTCTCGCACTGCTGGCATTCCGTGCACCAGAGTTAGTTGAAATCGGTATTGCCACCGATGCCATTTTTGCCGTGATCGTGATGGCGGTGCTAGCGCGCAAAATTTATCGCACGCTCAACACGCTGGACGTTGAACAACTCACGGCGCTGAAGGGGTAACGCGATGAATCAAGAATCGATTTTATTTCTCCTACTGGCGACGCCGTTAATTGCCTCGTTGTTAACCTTTGCCAGCCGCCTGCTGGGTGATTCAGCCCGCATCGTGGTCACGGCGCTACACAGCATTGGCATTCTCGCGCTGTTAATCGTCGCCCTGTGGGTGGTCGCGATGACCGCCGAACACGGCGAACTCTTATCGGCTAACCACTGGCTGCATATCGACAGTCTCAGCGCCCTATTCTTGGCAATTCTGGGCGTGATTGGCTTTTTAACCGGGCTTTACTCGATTGGCTACATGCGCCATGAAGTCGACGAAGGAGAAATTTCCGTCCCGACGCTGTGCAATTACTATGGTTTCTTCCACCTGTTTCTCTTCACCATGCTACTGGTGGTCACCAGCAACAACCTCATCTTAATGTGGGCCGCCATTGAAGCCACTACCTTAAGTTCAGCGTTTCTGGTGGGAATTTACGGCCAGCGATCGTCGCTGGAAGCCGCATGGAAATACATCATCATTTGTACCGTCGGCGTCGCCTTCGGCCTGTTTGGCACCATTTTGGTTTATGCCAATGCGGCCAGCTTTATGCCCGATGCCAACAACGCTATTTTCTGGACGGAAGTCCTTAAGCATGCGAGCGAACTAGACCCAACGCTGATGCATTTAGCCTTTGTATTTATCCTGATTGGCTTCGGAACCAAAACCGGGCTATTTCCTATGCATGCGTGGTTACCGGATGCCCATAGCGAAGCGCCCAGCCCCACCAGCGCCCTGCTTTCTGCGGTGCTGCTAAACTGCGCGCTGCTCGTTATCATCCGTTACTACATCATTATCAGCGCCGCTATCGGACCCGTTTTCCCAAGCCGATTACTGATCGTATTTGGTTTGCTGTCTGTGGCTGTTGCTGCGTTCTTTATTCTGGTTCAGCGCGACATCAAGCGCCTACTGGCCTACTCCAGCGTCGAAAACATGGGGCTGATTGCGGTCGCTATCGGCATCGGTGGCCCGCTAGGGGTGCTGGCGGCCTTGCTGCACACGCTTAATCACAGCCTCGCCAAAACCCTGCTGTTCTGCGGTTCTGGCAACGTGTTATTGAAATACGGCACGCGCGATCTACACGCGGTGAAAGGCATGCTCAAAATCATGCCGTTCAGTGCCGTACTCTTCGCGGGAGGCGCATTAGCGCTCGGAGGTATGCCTCCATTTAACGTCTTTATCAGTGAGTTTATGACCGTTGTTGCCGGTTTGGCGGCGGGGCATGTTTGGCTCACCGTGTTTATCTTGCTGCTGCTGACCATCGTACTCGGTGGCTTAGTTCGCATGGTGGCGTGCATTCTGTTTGGCGACGCCCCCGAAGCCGTCAGCAAAGGCGAGCTGGGGCTGTTCACCACCTTACCGATGGTGATCCTGATCGTGCTGATGCTGGTCATGGGGACACACATTCCCCAACCGGTAACGCGTCTACTGGAAAACGCCGCCACCATCGTCATGAATCCATCATCAACGCAGACCCCGACCTTCAACTGGCCGTGGGTCGCAGCACAACATGTGCCGTCCGCGCAATGCGCATCAACATCCTGCATGGAGAAGTAATGTGAGCTACCTAAATGTGGTGAATAGCAATCAACAGGGTGAAAAGCGCGGTGCGGGTTATTTAAAAAAACTGCGCGAAAAATTTCCCAACAGCGTACTGGACGAAGAGTGGCAAACCGCCGATCAGCTCACCGTTACGGTGAAAACCAACGAACTGCCAGAGATTGTGGAATATCTGTACTATCAGCTCGGCGGCTGGCTGCCGGTGTTATTTGGCAACGATGAACGTTCCCTAAATGGTTATTTTGCGGTTTATTACGTGCTGTCGATGGAGGAAGGCGAGAAGTGTTGGGTCACGGTGAAAGCCTTGGTCAGCGCGACCACGCTGGAATTCCCTTCGGTCACCCCTCGTGTTCCGGCTGCGGTATGGGGTGAGCGTGAAATCCGCGATATGTACGGTTTGATACCGGTGGGTTTGCCCGATGAGCGGCGCTTAGTGCTACCTGATGACTGGCCTGACGGCATGTATCCGTTGCGCAAAGATGCGATGGATTATCGCCAACGCCCAATGCCGACCACCGATGCCGAAACCTATGAATTCATCAATGAACTCGGCGGCAAAGATAACCGTATTGTGCCGATTGGCCCGATGCACATTACCTCGGATGAACCTGGACATTTCCGCTTGTTTGTCGACGGCGAGCAGATTATCGATGCTGACTATCGGCTTTTCTACGTGCACCGCGGGATGGAAAAGCTGGCTGAAACCCGCATGGGTTACAACGAAGTCACCTTCCTCTCAGATCGGGTATGTGGAATTTGTGGCTTCACCCACAGCGTGGCCTACACGACCTCGGTCGAAAATGCGCTCGGTATCGTGGTTCCGCCTCGAGCCCATACCATTCGCAGTATTTTATTAGAAGTCGAACGTCTGCACAGCCACCTACTTAACCTCGGCCTATCGAGCCACTTTGTCGGCTTTGATACCGGATTCATGCAGTTTTTCCGCGTACGTGAAAAATCCATGATGATGGCTGAGTTGCTCACCGGTGCACGCAAAACCTACGGTTTAAATCTCATTGGCGGCATTCGTCGTGACATTCTCAAAGCCCAGCAGATGAAAACCCTGCAATTAGTGCACGAGATGCGCGATGACGTCACTCAGCTAGTCGATATGCTGATGAATACGCCGAACATTGAGCAACGCACGCAGGGCGTGGGCATTTTAGATCGTAAAATCGCGCGGGATTTCAGCCCCGTTGGGCCACTGATCCGCGGCAGCGGTTTCAAGCGAGACATGCGTTTCGACCACCCGTATGCCGATTACGGCAACCTACCTAAAACGTTATTTACCTTCGACGGCGGCGATGTGTTCTCGCGCGTGATGGTGCGCGTGAAGGAGGTTTTCGATTCTTTAGCCATGATCGAATACGGTTTAGACAACCTGCCCGAAGGCAATCTGCTGGTCGAAGGCTTTACCTATCAACCACATAAATTTGCTTTAGGGTATGCCGAGGCACCACGCGGTGAAGACGTGCATTGGAGCATGCTGGGTGACAACCAAAAATTGTTCCGCTGGCGCTGTCGCGCAGCAACCTACGCCAACTGGCCGGTGTTACGCTACATGCTGCGCGGAAACACCATTTCCGATGCGCCGCTTATCATTGGCAGCCTTGACCCCTGCTACTCCTGTACCGATCGGGTAACCCTAGTTGACGTGCGTAAGAAAAAATCCAAAACCGTCTCCTATCGGGAAATTGAACGCTATAGCGTTGAACGTAACCATTCACCGCTGAAATGAGGGGTAAACAATGCTGAAACTGTTTAAGACCATCCTCAAAGCCGGTGAGCCAACGGTGAAATATCCGTTCAAGCCGCTGGACGTTTGTCCCGGCTTTCGTGGCAAACCGGAATACGATCCCGAACAATGCATCGCCTGTGGAGCCTGCACCGTCGCCTGCCCTGCTAACGCATTAACGATGGAAACGCATCTCCAGAGCGGCGAGCGCATTTGGCAATTGTTTATTGGTCGCTGTATTTTCTGTGGACGGTGTGAAGAAGTATGCCCAACGCGAGCGATTGTGCTATCACCTGAGTTTGAAATGGCGGTCACCCGCAAGCCCGATTTATACGTAAAGGCAACGTTTCAACTCCAGAGCTGCCGCAGCTGTCATCGTCCTTTTACGCCGGTGAAATCGGTGGAATATGCCATGGCGCTGCTGATCCAGTCTGGCGTCGATGCCGCCAGCGTTGAGGAAATGCGCCCCAAGTTTGAAACCTGCCCTCGCTGCCGACGTAGAGATGACCTAAGCCATCATGAGCATCAGAACCTGAGCTATCACGTTGGGGAGAAAAATCAATGAGCCACACACCGAGTCAGATAGGTCACACAGCCAGTAAACCCATTCAATTGGATGAGTCGGCAACGGCGCTCAAACAAACTCTGCTCAGGGATATTAAACGTTCAGCCTATGTCTATCGCGTCGACTGCGGCGGCTGCAACGGATGCGAAATAGAAATATTCGCCGCGATCACCCCCCTGTTTGACGCCGAGCGTTTTGGTATCAAAGTGGTTCCTTCACCGCGCCATGCCGACATTCTTCTGTTTACCGGCGCCGTCACGCGGGCGATGCGCGTTCCGGCATTACGTGCTTATGAAGCAGCGCCCGATCCTAAAATCTGTATTTCTTACGGCGCCTGCGGCTGCGGTGGAGGCATTTTCCACGATCTGTATTGCGTATGGGGCGGCAGCGATACGATTGTTCCGATTGATGTTTGGATCCCCGGTTGCCCGCCAACACCTGCCGCAACAATTTACGGTTTTGCCGTCGCACTCGGCCTGCTCGATCAAAAACTTAAAGGCGTTAACCACCAGCAGCAAGCGAATGAGAAAGCCTCGTTATTGCTGCCACAAACGCTGCCTGAACTCAGAATCCTTGTCGAGCGTGAGGCACGGCGTTTGGCAGGTTATCGGCAAGGACGCGAGATCAGCGATCATTTCCTCGGGCTACTACAAAATGGCGATGCCAACACCGTGGCAGGCAATATTGCACAATGGTTACAAAGTGCTGACGATCCACGTCTAAACGAAATCGTGCATCGGCTACAAAGCCTGCTGGCAACGGGAGGTCGGTAATGACTGGCGAGGAAAAACCAAATAAGAACAATGTGGTCTTTTGGTCACTGCGGCAAAAATTTCTTGATAGCGGCGATGTTCCCGAACAGGCACAGCAGGTGATGTATTACTCCTTGGCGATTGGTCATCACGTGGGCGTGATTGACTGTCTGAATACCGAGCTGACCTGCTCTTTAGAAGCTTACCAGAACTGGATTTCACTCTTACCTGAGGGTGAAGCATTGCGTAAAATGCGTGGTTTACTCACTTTTGGCGAGATAACGATTGATATTACGCACACTCAAATGCTCGCCAACGCGTTTGCGCCGCTATGTGAGTCAGCAGCGGCACCTTTTGCCGAATGGAGTTCAACCTTAATCCGTTTGTTAACCGAAATAGTTAACGAACCCGCCATCTATCTGATGGTAAAAAAGACACCGTCCAATATCTAATTGCCTCACGACAAAATGAAGAAGAAGCACAGCAATGTGCTTCCCAAACTTATACTTCTCGGGCAGAAATGCCTAAACGCTGCATCCGCGAGAGCAACGTGGTGCGTTTGATGCCCAGTTTAACCGCCGCACCGCGTGGCCCCGCCACAATGCCGTTAGTTTCACGCAGCACCTGAACAATACGCTCTCTTTCTTCTTCATCATTTTCTGGTGCTTTGGTTTGCAGGATCTGCGCCATTTTAGAGATTTTGTCTGCCACATGGCTTTTGGTTGCAGGGATGCGCAAATCATTAAGCTGCAAATTAAGCGGCCCGCGACGGGTCAAAATCACCGCCCTTTCAATTACGTTTTCCAGCTCACGCACGTTGCCTGGCCAAGGATATCGGCTCAAATGTTCCAAGGCTTCGGCGGGAATACTGTCAATATCACGATTCATGCGGCGAGCCAGTTTTTGAGTGAAAAATTTAGCCAATAAGGGAATGTCGTCTGGCCTTTCACGCAACGGAGGCAACAAGATCGGAAACACATTTAGCCGGTAATAAAGATCGCCACGAAACTCACGTTCAGCTGCCATATGTTGCAAATCACGGTTGGTCGCTGCAATCACACGTACGTTAACAGGAATTACGCGATTTCCCCCTAAACGCTCAATCTCCCGCTCTTGTAAAACTCGCAGCAGTTTAGGTTGCAGTTCAAGCGGCATATCGCCGATCTCATCTAAAAATAACGTTCCGCCCTCGGCCATTTCGAAGCGCCCAAGATGGGTATTGGTAGCACCGGTAAATGCCCCTTTATCATGGCCAAACAAATCGCTCTCCAGCAGACTGGAAGGCACCGCCGCACAGTTCATTTTTATCATGGGGTTATTATGTCTGGCGCTAAGCTTATGAATGGCGCGAGCCACCATCTCTTTGCCGGTTCCCGTTTCCCCCAAAATTAATACGGTGCTATCGCTTTCAGCGACCATTTCCATTTGCTCAACCACATCACTCATCGCTTGGCTTTGGTAAATAATATCGCTGAACCCGTCGCTATTTTGGATCTGTTCATTGAGCCAGATATTTTCATGCGCCAGACTATCTTTACTGCGGGTGATCTGCCCATAAGCGTCGGCGTTTTCCACCGCAATGCCGATACGGGCCGCGATCTGAGCCAAAAGCTGGCAGCTATCGCGGGTAAAAATAGCGGGATCGGGATGTGCTAAAATCAGAACGCCAAGAGGCTTGTGGTTAAACGATAACGGCAGAAAAAAAGCCGCCTGCATGCCTTTTTGAGCCAATGTCTGAAGCAACGGATCTTGTCTCCAATCGGCTAAATGCTTATGGGTTTGCACCAGAATAGACTGATTTTCATGCAGTGAACGCGCCACCATGCTGCCATCCAGCTCAAGAGAAAATTGACGGCAGGTAACAGATTGATGAGGCAAATAGTCACTGGCGTATACCACCAAACTTTGCTGCTTACCGGCGTCGCGTAACGCCATGCCAATCGATGCAATGCCAAAAAAACGATGGATCTCTTTCGATACTTCTGCCACCAGCGCATCTGTTTCAAGATGCGATAGCACAGAATTGGTGGTATCCACCAAAATCTGACACTGATCGCGTTCATGGCTTAAATTCACGCACTCTTCCCGCAGGCGTTCTTGCTCCAGTAGGCCTTCAATAACCGGGGTGACTAACCGCGCGAGCCAGGAAAAAAGCACTTTATCGTCGGCGGTAAACAGCCCTCCGTCATTACGCACAAATCTGAGCTCAACCAACGTACTGCCCGCAAGCTTGACCACGTGCAAATTGGTGTCGCTCACACTCCCCGAAAAAGCCGTTGCCGAGCGCTCAACGCTACCATCGTCAAAACAGCGATAATAAACACCGTCGTTGAGATGAAGTTCGATAAATTGCACAGGGCTAAAGGGGGGCGGTAGAGGGATAAATGCTTTGAGTGCAGAAATGCTGTCGGTTTGGCCAAGCAACTGCTGCGTAACCAGAGAGACAACCTCCTGCCACGGTAAATTTTGCGGAGTAACAACGCTAGTAAGAATACTCGTTTCGCTCGGCTTCATAATATCGCAACGTTATCATTCTGATTATTGAACCCCCAGTGTAATACGTTTTTAAATTAATATAACAAGTGACACATTATTCTTTGATCAGAACAGGATATTTTTTATTGTCTATCATCCGCATATATCCGCGTCATCTTTAATAATCAATTTTTGTGATCTCGATAGTTATTCCACATTCGCCATAAAGTTTTTTGGTACGCAACGTGCATGTTTTAACGTGAATATAGAATCACACTTTCAATTCGTTCCTTTTTTATATCAGATGATATGACAGGAGTTAGCTATGAGCACAGGCAATCCATTTGATTTACGCTTGCCGGATGAAATGGCAAAAGTCGCTGAACAAGCAGGATTATATAAAGCAACGAAAAAGAAAGAGCTCTCATTCTTTCTCGCATTAACCGCTGGCGTATTTATTTCCCTCGCCTTTGTCTTCTACATCACCGTGACAATGGGCCCTGCGCCCGCAACAGGAGTCACCAAGCTGGCGGGCGGGTTATGCTTTGCCTTAGGACTGATTCTGGTTGTCGTTTGTGGTGCCGATCTCTTTACTTCTTCGGTGCTTACCGTGATGGCTAAGGCCAGTGGTCTCATCAACTGGCGTCAATTAATAACCAACTGGATCATTGTGTACATCGGAAATTTTGTCGGCGCTATGCTGCTGGTTGCGCTTATCTGGTTCGCAGGTCAAGCGATGAATAGCAACGCCCAGTGGGGGCTCAACGTTTTACAGACCGCCGATCACAAAATGCATCATACGTTTATTGAAGCGGTATGCCTCGGCATATTGTGCAACCTAATGGTTTGCCTTGCCGTATGGCTCAGTTACTCTGGGCGTACTTTGGTCGACAAAATTGCCGCCCTCTTATTACCTATCGGCATGTTCGTCGCCAGCGGTTTTGAGCACAGCATTGCCAATATGTTTCTTATCCCACTGGCGATCGTTATTCGCAATTTTTCACCCGATATATTCTGGCAAACACTGAATACCACACCGGATCGGTTTTCTGCTCTGACCGTAAATAATTTTATTACTGACAATCTTATCCCCGTTACTATTGGTAATATTATCGGCGGTGGCGTATTAGTGGGCATTACCTATTGGATGATTTACTTACGGCATCCTAAAAATGAACGGTAATATCATCGTCATTAATGACGATATGAATCACTCATTATCATAATGGCGCACTGCCATTGTGATAGACATGAAAAAAAAGTTACGCGTAATATCTGAACCGATGAGTTTTATTTGAATTCGTCAGATTTGACGATTTAAAAATATCATTTTTAACTGCCAATATACCAAGATAAATAGGCACATTTTATATGCCAAAGAAGCAGGTTAATCTTATTCAACATGACATGATAGAGGACCTTTCGGTCTGTTTTATCGCGTATTTTGAACGTTACGGCAAACCGAAAAAAACCTGCTTCTTGACACATTTACAAACGTTATATCAGATGCACACTGGCGTAAACCTTCCCATAAGCGGAGAGCATTCTCATCATCTTGAAAGATTACTCAGCCAAGCAACAAAAGCATGGCATATCTACCGCTACCACACTTTTGACCGACCCACGAACAGAAATCAAAACCATCTACAAGCGGGACGCGTATTTCGCGTGAATAACTGGAGCGTTCGCGACCTTTATCAGTGGTCGAAGAAGAATAGCTTTGACCTCTTTAATCATCTCAAGATGCGGGGGGCGAAAAAGCTGCAGTGTGTTTACCTCTACGATGAAGAACAGCCCTATTACATTCGTTGGCGCTCTGCCGCCGCAGGCATTCATCCCTATGACATTATTGATTTTTCCTGGCGGGAGATTTCCACCTATCGGCTGATTCTCTCTGAATCATTGATCGTACACAACCGCTGCACTGGCACCGAAAATGGCATCTGCGTTCATGGAAATAGCTACCGTTCCATTCGCGATGCCTATGAAAGTTTGATGCCAAATAAATCTTACGGTGCCATTTGTCGTTTACTGCGTCATGGGGCGACTCCAGATGAAGCATTTGATGATGGCGAGTGGGATCGAAAGAAAAGCTAAAATATTTTCATTTTTCTGCATCCAATCCGCCTGCCCGTCCGTATATGAGTATGTGAGGCACAGAGCCTGACTTTTCCCCTACTCATAAGGAACGCATCATGAATATGTTTACCCGTACCTTACTTTGCTCATCTCTGCTGGTGTGTGGCGCTTCTGCATTTGCACAAAACATGTCTGAAGCCTCCATGATGTCTGGTGGTACTACCATGGTCGGTGGTGCAACAATGTATCCACAAAAAAATATCGTCGAAAACGCAGTGAACTCTAAAGATCACACCACCTTGGTTGCGGCAGTCAAAGCCGCCGGTTTAGTCGATACCCTGCAGGGGAAAGGCCCTTACACCGTCTTTGCGCCAACCAATGAAGCATTTGCCGCGCTCCCCGCAGGTACAGTAGATACCCTGTTAAAGCCGGAAAACAAAGCCAAACTGGTGTCTGTACTCACATATCATGTGGTTCCCGGTTCTCTGGATATGAAAGCACTGGAGAAAAAAATCCATCAAGGTAATGGCAAAGCCATGCTTAAAACGGTGAACGGGCAAGATATCTGGCTATTACAAAACGGCCCGCACAATATTCAGATTAAAGATGCGAACGGCGGCGTCGCTAATATCAGCACGTATGATGTTCATCAGAAAAATGGCGTCATCGATGTCATTGACAAGGTGCTCCTTCCTAAATAAAGCCGTCTATACTTGCTGCAGGTGATTTCTGTAGATTATTCCTGCACAAGGTAGAACGATGAATAACGGCGATATTGAGCCTCTAACACGATTAATCCAAGAGGCTGCTCGGGGAAACCGAGCGGCCTTTGAAGATCTTTATCGCCAGACGTCGCCGAGGCTTTATTCGGTTGCCGTGCAAATATTGCGTAATCCGGTATGGGCGCAGGATATTCTGCAAGAGAGTTTTATTACCATTTGGCACAAAGCGGCTACCTATCAGCCAGGGCTTAGCAGCCCGCAAACTTGGTTGACCCATATCGTGCGCAATCGTGCCATCGATGGTTTACGTAGCGGTAGCGCACGCTATGAAATACCGACCGATGACGAATTTGACACGGAGATGGGTGACAACGGCATTAATGACGATCCGCTACAGCACATCCAAGATAACGTGCAAAATTTACGGCTTAAAGAGTGCTTAGCGGGGCTGCCTTCCGATCAGCAGCAAACCGTGGTACTGGCTTATTATCAAGGGCTGTCACATGGCGAAGTTTCTGCCTTTCTCCACCAGCCACTGGGGACCATAAAAAGCTGGATACGCCGTGGACTAGAACAACTTAAAGGATGCTTAGGCTTATGATCCCTCGCACTGAACATCTCGAACAACTGGCTGGCGAATACGTGCTGGGCACGTTACGCGGTTTGCCTCGAGCACGGTTCGAGCGTTGGCTAGAACAAACGCCTGAGCTGCAAGTTCACGTACTACGTTGGCAAAATGGCCTCGCACCGCTTGACGATCTCTATCAGCCAATTCAGCCTCCGGCTCACGTTTGGCAAAATATTGTACGCCAGCTAGACAGCGAACATGACAACGTCACAAGCATCAAATCGCATTGGATTAAACGCCATGGTTGGATAGGCGTAGCTGCACTAGCGGCGGCCTGCTTGTTATTAGTCTTGCTCCCAAGAACATTGGTGAAACCTTTTGCCCCGCCGTCTGAAGTCGCGGTCCTTGCCACACAAGACAATAATATGCGCTGGCAGGTTAGCTTAAATCCAGACAGCCATGCGTTAACACTAACACCTCCACGTGGGTTGAATATTCCTAGCGATCGGAGCTTAGAACTGTGGGCAATACCAAAAGGTGGCAAGCCTATTTCACTCGGTATTATCAGCAATACCGCATTGAGTGCCGTTTCTGCATTAGGCAAACCGATTATTAATGGCAGCCTATTGGCCATAAGCCTTGAGCCGCGTGGCGGTTCCCCAACCGGACAGCCAACAGGTAAGGTTCTGTTTACAGGCAGTATTCAACTGTAAAATAGGCATTGTTCTCGATATGCCCATCGCTTCAGCCTGCGCCGCTAGACCAGTCGTCTAGAAAATACGGCGCAGTGCTTTTTCCACGCCCTGCTTTCGTGCTAAAATCCGCCCCTTAAATTTGTGTTCCACTCAGACTGTGAGAGTCTCATGTCAGATAACAGCCAGAAAAAAGTGATCGTCGGGATGTCCGGCGGCGTTGATTCCTCCGTATCCGCCTACCTATTACAACAACAGGGATATCAGGTTGCTGGCCTGTTCATGAAGAACTGGGAAGAGGACGACAATGAAGAGTACTGCTCAGCGGCGACCGATTTGGCCGATGCTCAAGCAGTCTGCGACAAGTTAGGTATCGAACTGCATACCGTTAACTTTGCGGCAGAATATTGGGATAACGTATTTGAGCTGTTCTTAGCCGAATACAAAGCTGGCCGCACGCCTAACCCCGATATCCTGTGTAACAAAGAGATCAAATTCAAAGCATTCTTAGAGTTCGCCGCTGAAGACTTAGGCGCTGACTACATTGCAACAGGTCACTATGTGCGCCGTCGCGATATCAACGGCACCACGCAGCTACTGCGCGGCATTGATACCAACAAAGATCAGAGCTACTTCTTGTATACGCTGAGCCATGAGCAAGTGGCACAGAGCCTGTTCCCTGTGGGTGAACTCGAAAAGCCAGAAGTTCGCAAAATCGCCGAACAGTTAGATCTTGCGACCGCGAAGAAGAAAGATTCAACCGGTATCTGCTTTATCGGTGAACGTAAATTCCGTGATTTCCTTGGCCGTTATTTGCCTGCGCAGCCGGGCAAAATCATGACCGTTGACGGTGAAGAGATTGGCCAACATCAAGGCCTGATGTATCACACGCTCGGACAGCGTAAGGGGCTCGGTATCGGCGGCACTAAAGACGGCGGTGAAGATCCTTGGTATGTGGTCGAGAAAGATCTTGAAAACAACGTGTTGCTCGTTGCTCAAGGCCACGACCACCCAAGCCTGTACTCGAATGGTTTAATTGCCCAGCAGCTGCATTGGGTCGATCGTAAAACCGTGCGTGAACCGTTCCGTTGCGTGGTGAAAACTCGCTATCGCCAGCCGGATATCGCTTGTACCGTCACGCCAATTGATGATGAGCGCATTGAAGTTCGCTTCGACGAACCTGTTGCGGCGGTGACGCCAGGGCAGTCTGCCGTGTTTTACATCGACGAAGTCTGCTTAGGCGGCGGTGTTATCGAACAACGCATCATTGACTAAGTTTTCAGCACCTTACTTAAGCCGGAGCACATTCTTTGTTCTCCGGCTTTCTTATTTACAAAATTCAGACAGTTATAAATAAATCCTTTCTTAAATTACGGTTGAAAGTCGCGTGCTAGACTGAGAATATTCTGACGAATACTAATCAGAGATAAACGATGAATCCGTTACAGTCGCTCGATGTTCTCTACATAAATGCTTGTGTCACCTACGCATCGCTGTCGGTGAGTTATTTTGTGCTTAGCAAACACAACGCATTAAATTCACATTCATCGTTAAGTCGCCGCATTTTATTTGGCGTGATCGCGGGACTCATCTCGCTCTATCTCACGCGCAGTAAAATGTACTTCACGCAGGAGGTTTACTACAGCTTCGAAATTGTACCGATGCTGTTAGTCACTTTCTTTGGTGGCGGTATTGCTGGGATCACCGCATGGCTAGTAAACTTCGCAACCACCGGCGGTTTCGTTCTCGATAATCTGCTACTGGCGGTGATGCTAGTGCCAGTGCTCATCGCGAAAGTCTGGGAGCGTAATACCTTCCGCACCTATCTCAAAACGATCGTTTTTATCACGCTTTATCGCGTCGTAATTGTGCTACCGTTTTTGCATACCAAAGACCACGTTTTAGATATTTTACTCTACCAAACCGTCTCTTTTATTTGTTTACTCGTCTGCTACCAAACGCTTTCTATCAAGCGCCGCAGCGTCGATGCCTTCTTTAAAGTCCGCGCAGCATCTTTGCTTGATCCCATGACGAAAGTGCATAACCGACAGGCACTCGAGCAACAAATGCAGGCGTTGTCGAAGTCACGTTCGCCCTGCTGTTTAGTGATGATCGATATTGATAACTTTAAATCCGTTAATGATACCTATGGGCATTTGGCGGGCGATCAGGTTCTGATTGAAGTGGCCGAACTGATTCGATTGATCACCCGTTCAAGCGATTTTGTGGCACGCTTTGGCGGTGAAGAGTTTGCGCTTATTATCAATTATGACGATCTTAATCGCGCCTATCACATCTGTGAGCGTATCCGGTTAGCCATCAGCAACCGTAAGTTCTTCCTCTCGCATGGGCCAAAAATTCATGTCACGGCCTCATTTGGTATTAGCCTATTTGACGGGAAAACTGCAACCTTAGAAGAAACGCTCAATCGCGCCGATAACGCGCTTTATACGGCAAAACACAGCGGAAAAAACAGGGTCGTTATCGAGTAAAGTTTGCCCCATCGGCATGGGAATCGAGCAGACGTCAGCCAAATATCAGCAAGGGACTCGATTGCCTCTGTGTTTAAGCCCTGCTTTGTGGCATGATCTGCGCTTGAATTTCTACGCGGGTTGCTAAACCTGCGTTAATTTTTCCTTGCCCGCGCATACAGGAGTCTCCGTGGCGAAGAACTACTACGACATCACCTTGGCATTAGCCGGTATCTGTCAATCAGCCCGACTGGTTCAACAGCTGGCACATGAAGGTCAGTGCGATAACGCCGCAATGAGAACGTCGCTGAACAGTATTCTTCAAACTAACCCGCCATCGACGCTGGCCGTATTCGGCGATCATGAGCGCGATCTTAAGTTAGGCCTCGAAACGCTGTTAAACGTGCTGAATGCCAATCGCCAAGGGCCTGGCGCGGAGTTAACGCGTTATTGTCTGAGTCTAATGGTGTTAGAACGCAAGTTATTTGGCAACAATGCTGCCATGCAAACGCTGTCTGACCGTATCAATGTTCTAGACCGCCAACTGGCACATTTTGATCTTGAATCTGAAACGATTGTTAGCTCTTTAGCCTCGATTTACGTTGACGTCGTAAGCCCATTAGGCCCTCGCATTCAGGTCACTGGCTCCCCAACTATCCTGCAAAATCCGCTAATTCAAGCCAAAGTACGCGCTGCATTGTTAGCGGGTATTCGCTCTGGGATCTTGTGGCAGCAGGTTGGCGGCGGGCGCTTGCAGCTGATGTTCTCGCGTAATCGTTTATTCCAGATGGCCCAAAATTTACTTACGCATTGTTAATCCAACGTCTTGTCAGTTCTAAAGACAATATGTTGTTGGTTCTAAAGAATTTTTTAGATTCTAAAGAATAGTTAGCCCAGCGATCGCTCGCTGGAAGATTTACCGATTGGTTACGTTTTTCAATATCCACCACAATCCCTCAGGAGTTGCTACCGATGGAATTATCCTCTCTGACCGCTGTGTCACCGATTGACGGCCGCTATGGCGATAAAGTCACCTCGCTGCGTCCGATTTTCAGTGAATATGGTCTGCTGAAGTTCCGTGTGCAGGTAGAAGTACGTTGGTTGCAGAAATTAGCAGCCTGTGCAGAAATCCGCGAAGTTCCGGCTTTTGACGCCGACGCAAACGCTTACCTTGACAAAATTGTCGCCGAATTCAGCGAACAAGACGCTCAGCGCATCAAAACCATCGAGCGCACCACCAATCATGATGTTAAAGCTGTAGAATACTTCCTGAAAGAAAAAGTTGCCGAAGTTCCTGCGCTGCACGCGGTATCCGAGTTCATCCATTTTGCTTGTACCTCTGAAGACATTAACAACCTGTCTCATGCGCTGATGTTGAACACCGCGCGTGAAGAAGTGATCAAGCCGCAGTGGCGCAAAATCATCGATGCTATTGCCGGCCTGTCTCAGGAATACCGCGATATTCCCCTTCTCTCTCGCACCCACGGTCAGCCAGCAACGCCTTCAACCGTAGGCAAAGAATTTGCCAACGTGGCTTACCGTATGGAACGCCAGTTCAGACAGTTGGGTAACGTTGATATCCTCGGCAAAATTAACGGCGCGGTGGGTAACTATAACGCCCACGTGGTGGCATACCCTGAAGTTAACTGGCATCAGTTTAGCGAAGAGTTCGTCACGTCTCTGGGTATCCAATGGAACCCATACACCACGCAAATTGAACCGCATGACTATATTGCAGAACTGTTCGATTGCATCGCACGCTTCAACACCATTCTGCTCGATTTTGACCGCGACATTTGGGGCTATATCGCACTTAGCCATTTCAAACAGAAAACCATCGCGGGCGAAATCGGCTCCTCAACCATGCCGCACAAAGTCAACCCAATCGACTTCGAAAACTCTGAAGGCAATTTGGGTCTATCGAATGCTGTTCTGGGACATTTGGCCGCTAAATTGCCGGTTTCACGCTGGCAGCGCGATCTGACGGATTCCACCGTACTGCGCAACTTAGGCGTTGGACTGGGCTATGCGTTAATTGCTTATCAGTCCACCCTGAAAGGAATTAGCAAACTGGAAGTGAATCGCGATCATCTTCTGGATGAGCTGGATCACAACTGGGAAGTGTTGGCCGAACCAATTCAGACCGTGATGCGCCGTTACGGCATCGAAAAACCGTATGAAAAACTGAAAGAGTTAACGCGCGGTAAACGTGTTGACGCGGCGGGCATGCAGGCATTTATCGATGGGCTAGCTCTGCCAGACGACGAGAAAACGCGCCTGAAAGCCATGACACCAGCCAATTATATTGGTGAAGCTATTACTCTCGTTGATAAGCTGAAATAATTAGCATTTCCTCTTCAAGCTGCCCGCGATTGCGGGCAGTTTTCATTCAACCTGTTGTATTTTGTGCTTCGATATAAATCCCTGCCACGAAATCACGCATTTTTCCTTCTGCAATCTGAAATCACGGTCTACACTGAGGATCTCATCCGTCTTAATCAATACAAATAATCCGGACGTTCAACGCTATGAGCGCAGAAAATAGCCTGCAGTTATTAAATAAATTACAGCAAGATATTGCCCAAACTGGCTCGATGCCAATCTATCTTCGATTTAATGAATCTCTCCGTGAAGCCATTGATCAAGGGATCGTCAAACCAGGCGATTTTCTGCCCAGCGAACGCGCTTTCACCGACGCGTTAAAAATATCCAGAATTACGGTGCGTAAGGCGCTGGCATGCCTTGAGCAAGACGATATTATCGGCCGTGGCCGTGGCTTTGGTACCATGGTGAAAAATACCCCTACGCCGCCGCTGGCCTACTCCCTCGCGACCATTAAAGGGTTTTCCGGTGAGGTGAATTTACAAGGCCGAACGCCTGGCTCAGTGTGGATCAAGCGTGAGCGCGTGACTGCCTCAGTCAACGTTGCTGAAAAGCTGAATATTCCACAAAACAGTTCGGTATTCCGCCTAGAACGTATTCGTACTGTGGATCACAGCCCTGTTTCCGTCGCTATTTCATACGTGGTTGAAAACGCCATTGATGACGTTGAGCAAATCGGCAATTCACTGTACGACTACTTGCGCAGCCGCCAGATCCAATTTGGTAAGCTTTATAGCCAAATTAGCGCCTGCTTAGCGAATAACGAACTGCGCGAAAAACTGCTGATCAAAGAACCTGCGGCAATGTTGGTGATCCGTCAGACCTTACTCGATCACGAACTGCGGCCGTTGGAGTACAGCATCAACTATTGCCGTGGCGATATGTATGAGTACTCCACCGAAGACTGAGTTCTAACGCCTCATCATCAAAGCGCAACTCACCAATCGAGTGGCGCTTTTTTATTTCCTTCTTTGCGAATCTCTCCGCAAGTTTATTTAGTAATTGCCTTTCAAGCTTTACCGCGCTGTGCACAGCCTCGCACACTTTTATCACCAATGAATTTTCCCCAAGCAATTAAATTTACTCAGGATTACTCTTCTCCCGGACCACCTCATGCCGAATTATGTTGGTGTGCATCTGAAAATACTGCTTGCAAAGCATACAAACAGGTATAAAATTTTATACACAAAAGGATCGACACCATGTGTGATCAAAAAAGGACTTTCATTGCCATAACGGTTTCTGGTTTAAAACTAACGCCTAGTGTTAAACCTATCGACTGGAGGGGAACATCTAAGAAGGTGCTGCTCTCCTTCTGCGATGAAGTTAAAAAAACGGCGGGGTTTGAGCTTCATCGTGTTCAATATGGCCTTGAACCTCGGCACTGGAAGCCGAGAAACGATCTTGGCTCCGGCATCGTTGAAATCCGAATAGATAACGATAATAACCAATACAGAATCATGTATGTCGCAACATTTGTCGAATCAGTCTATGTGCTGCATTGCTTTACGAAGAAAACGCAAAAGACCTCGCGCATAGACAATGAAATCGTCATGTTGCGGTATAAAGAAATCGTCAAAGAAAGGAGTCTTAAACATGAGTAATCACAACGTAAATAACCACGTAAATAACCACATTGATACTCAGTCTCGCCATTTCACCGAAGCTGATGGCAATATTTTTGCAGACCTTGGTTTTTCTGACAGCCAAGCTCAGCAACTGCATGCGGAATCTCTCACCCAGATAAACGCCGAGTTAGAGATGAAGATCACCCTGATGGTAGAAATTACCCAGTGGATTGCGTCTAACAATCTTAAACAAAGCGCCGCCGCAGAAATATTGAATATTTCGCGCCCGAGAGTATCTGACGTGGTGAACCAAAAAACGGAGAAGTTTACTATCGACTCACTTGTCGGCATGCTGAGCATGACCGGCAAGCGAGCACGTTTAGTGATTGAATAGCGCGTAGGGTTAGAAAAATTCAGCTAACTCTTCTATGGTCGGTGCACAATCACCGCCGCGAAAAGAGACTACGTAGGCAGCGATATGGTTGGCTAGCGTCAACGCATCCTTGGCTGACAACCCGCAGGCCAACCCTGCCAGCAGTCCAGCACAATGACTATCACCGGCGCCAATCGTATCAACCACGTTGACGAGGCAAGCATCAGCCCAGCCTTTTTCATCATCCGCGTGGTGATAGTAACAGCCAGCCTCTCCCATTCTGACCACCACCAGCTCTTTGGTTTGCTGATGAAGCTGCTGACAAAACGCCTCAACGCCATCCTTTTGCATACCAAGGATCTGGGCTTCACGCTCATTGAGCGTGAGAATAACGCCAGGGCGCAATAGCTGCTGAACTATCTGAGGTGAAATGCGATCCAGCCTTGGGCCAAAATCCACCACCACTTTCACATCCGTTGGCAAACCATTAACCCAATTCAGCAAAACTTCACCACGCGGAACGCTAAGCTGATAGCCGGAAATAGACACAAAGCCCGACGTTGGTGTCAGCGGTGCTAACCACTCTGCCTGCCACTGGTTTTCAATACCGTCAAATGAGATAAAGGTTCGCTCACCATCAGGTTCAACCAACGCCAAACACCAACCATTGTCGCCGCCGGTGACATTAAGCTGGCTATGAATGCCTTTGCTCGCCATGGCCGCCCGCAGTCGATCTGCCCACATTCCCTCGCCAATTGGCAGCATGGGTACACAGCTAACGCCCAAACGATGCAGCGCCAGCGCAATGTTTAACGCACATCCGCCCAGATGAACACCGCGCTCAAAGGCGGGCTGATCGCCGCCCTTTTCTGGTATACGATCGGTATCTGCCACCACGTCCATGACCGAGGCGCCGAGCACCATGACCGGCTGCGCCTGCTTTCGTTGATACAAAAATTGGTTCAGCCACGGTTTCATTATTTTGCATCCTGCCATTGAGCACGGAATTTTTCGAACGCGATGCTATAACGCGTCATATCGATAGGGTTAGTTTGTTGCAGCGTTGACAGCCATTCAGGTTTAATTGCGTTAACCCCTTTCAATGCGCCGCAAATAGCCGTTGCCATAGCACCAATGGTATCAGTGTCGCCGCCAAGATTGGCACACAGCACCGCACACTGGTTTGGGCATCCCTGAGCCAAATCAACCATCGCAATCGCCGCAGGAACAGATTCGATGGTACTCACCCCTGCCCCGACTAATTGATAAACGCGCTCGCTGGCGTCTTCTATACCATCAGAACCAGAAACCACCGAAAGCGCCAGCTCAATGCGTGCTGCCAAGGATGCGCTGAACGTTGATGGTCGGAACTCTTGCGCATAGGTGGCCACGGCAGGCAACGCTATTTTAATCTCTTCCCACGAGGCACCTTCAACGGCCTTCGACACTGCCCATGCGATCACCACGGCACCGGCTACCGCAATATCTGATTTATGCGTTGGACTTGAGGCCTCCCATACTTGGTCAACAAAAGTACGCAACGGAGCCGAAGGAAGCACGCATCCCAAAGGAGAAACGCGCATCGCCGCGCCGTTGGTCACTCCGTTGTTTTCTAAACTGCTAATTGGCTTGCCTTCTTTCTGTTCACGCAGCGCCACTTTTGAACTTGGGCCTAAAATATTCTTATTAAACGCATCGAAGCTATCTACCCAACGAATGACGTTTCTCGCAATCAGCTCAGGGACCACTTTTCCGTTAGCCTCTACCAGCGCGTCAGCTAATGCCAGTGCCATCGAAGTGTCATCGGTGAATTGTCCGGCGGTGAAATAACATGCAGCGTTGTTTTCCTGAGGGCCATCTAAGAAGCGGTCAATCCAGCCAAAATGACTACGCACGCGCGAACGTGGCCAAAGCTCAGAAGGCATCCCAAGTGAATCGCCCAGCATTTGACCATAAAGTGCACCCAGAATTCGCTGTTGGAGAGCCACTTCTGCCTGTGAAGATACGTGTAAGTCCATAACAAACAACCTCAATATTTCATCGGCGACTGATTCAGAAAGCTGCCAAGCCGCCGTAAGATTAAATAAAAACGGTATTAATTTCCGATAGCAACCTGCGTAATTTCACGGTTCTTTTCACGGAAAAAGAGAATGAAGAGCAGCATCACGGCAAAGACCATCGCCGCACCCACGCCCCACACGGTAAACCAGTCGAAGGTCATACCGTTGTGCGCTTCAGGTAATTGGAAAGCAGTCATTGCGCGACCTCCCAGCCAGTTACCGATAAAGCTGCCGAAGCCTTGGCAAATAAGAGTGATCAAACCCTGCGCCGCTGTTCGCATATGCGCAGGCGCTTTTTTATCCACGTAGATATAGCCGGTCACAAAGTAGAAGTCGTAGCTAACGCCGTGTAGCAAAATGCCGATAAACAACATGCTATACATCAGCACATCCGCCGTGCCGCCATAGATAAACAGCACATAGCGAATACCCGCGGTGACAAAGCCCAGCAGTAGCACTTTTTTGATGCCGTAACGCTTTAACAAGAACGGCAACGCCAGCATGGCGAAGATCTCAGACACCTGCCCGAGCGTCATCCAGCCGGTGGCATTTTCTAAGCCCACCTGCGTGAGGTAACCATTGGCAAATTGATAGTAGAAGGCCAGAGGCATACAGAAGAGAAACGAACACAGCGCAAAAATCGCAAAAGATCGGTCACGCAGCAGGCCCAGCGCATTCAGTCCGAGCAAATCTTTAATATCGGTACGTTGACCCACTTTCGGCGGCGTATTTGGCAGCATAAAGCTGTACAAGCCTAACAATACGGAAGCCAGCGCCGTGACAATCAGCGGCATATTGGTATCCGAAACGTTATCCATCCCCAGCAATGGCGGCAGCATAAAACCAACGACTAATCCTGAAGCAATCCAACCTAAGGTGCCTAATACGCGGATTCGGGGAAAGTCTTTTTCAGTATCACGAATATTGGCAAAGGCGATACTGTTAGTCAGCGCTACGGTTGGCATATACGTCAAAGCATAAACCACCAGCAGAGGGAAAAACGTTGAGAACTGTGTCTGCCACGCCAGCAGCAACATGAGCGCGCCGCCCACCAAATGCAGCCACCCCAGCACCTTTTGTGCCGCAAAATAGCGATCGGCAATGACCCCTACGAGCACTGGAGACAATATTGCCGCAATCGCCGTGCTGCTATATGACCATGCAATCTCTGAAGGCGAAAAACCGAGTTTATTCAGATACTGCCAAAGCGGCACAAACCATGCGCCCCAAATAAACCACTCCACGAACATCATCACGGATAGTTTAGTATTGTTATTATTAACTGTTTGCATTTGATTTCCTTGCACACGAATGGACTAAGAACCCTTTCATTGTGTAGTACCTTAATAATACCATTGAAATAAAACCGAGAGCTGAATCGAACAATCATATTTACTCTCTCGATCTAGGCAAACGTTTTCTCCTCACTCCTTACCCCCCCTTTCTAGCCAAGCACCCCTTGTTCGTTATTCTACTGAGTGCTTTAGGTAAAAAAATTGTATGAAAATATTTTCTTAATTGTTTTTTATTCCCATATCTTTACAATGGGAATTATGATTAGCAAGCTAAGAATACGAAAAGCAAATGCTTATCATAATGTCTTCATCATCCTTCTCTGCCTCTCACTCAACCTGAAGCTGGATCAAAACAAACAGCACTTCTTGGATGACAGGTATCTCTTAAAGCAAGGTGCAGTTATGTCGAAGCCTCATGAAGCAATTCCAGCCAGAAGGCTGTTCTTAAAAAAATCGTTAACGCTGATCCCACTTGCCGCAGCGGCGGGAGCCGGTGTGGTATCACTCACCACAACTGCCCAAGCATCACCAGCAAAATCCCCCGGAGTGAGCCAGCACTACGTTCCTGTTTATTTTAATAATGAGGAGTGGGCCTTCCTGCTAGCAGCCTGTGAACGGCTGATCCCTACCGATGCAAATGGCCCTGGCGCGGTATCGCAGGGAGTCCCAGTTTTTATTGATAAACAGATGGAAGCCCCCTTCGGGCATGGTGGCCTGTGGTATATGCATCCCCCTTTTGTTTCTGCGGTACCAGAACTGGGATATCAGTCCAAATTGGTTCCTCGCGAGGTTTATCGTTTAGGCATTGGCGCAGTGAACGATTATTGCCAGCAAAAGTTTCAACATCGTTTTGCCGAGTTAAAGCCGGAGCAACAGGATCAAGTGCTATCTGACCTAGAAAAAGACCAACCGGCATTCGATGCTGTACCCGCCAAGATGCTGTTCGATTTACTGCTACAAAACACCAAAGAGGGATACTTTGCGGATCCCATCCACGGTGGCAACCAGACGCTCGCATCGTGGCAACTGATCGGATTCCCCGGTGCTCGCGCCGACTTCACCGACTGGGTCGATCATCCCAATGAGCCTTACCCACAGGGCCCTGTCAGTATTTCCAGCAAGAGGACTGCATAAATGACAACCATAAAAAAAGACCCCGTTGATGTGGTAATTGTTGGTTTCGGCTGGACCGGAGCCATTATGGGCATGGAAATGACCGATGCGGGTTTGAGCGTCGTTGCGTTAGAGCGCGGGGAAAAACGAGACACCTATCCTGACTTTGCCTATCCACGAATTGCCGATGAACTGACCTATGGCATTCGCCTTAAACTTTTTCAGGAAACAGCCAAAGAAACGGTGACCGTGCGCCATAATCCCGGTGATTACGCCGTGCCCTACCGTCAGTTTGGGTCATTCTTGCCGGGCAACGGCGTCGGTGGAGCAGGGGTTCACTGGAACGGCATGCATTGGCGTGCATTGCCGAGCGATTTGAAGTTACACACGACGATAAGCGAACGCTATGGAAAGGCATTTATTCCTGAAGGCATGTTGTTACAAGACTATCCTGTTGATTATGCCGACTTAGAGCCTTTCTTTGATAAATTCGAAAAAGTCTGTGGAACTGCGGGTAAATCAGGCAACCTGCGGGGACAAATTATCGAAGGCGGTAATCCTTTTGAAGGCCCAAGAACCTCCGAATATCCAACCCCACCGCTTAAATCGCTCTATTCGGGCACTTTATTTAGCCAGGCCGCCAAAGAGCTGGGTTATCACCCTTTTGCCATTCCGGCGGCAAACTGCTCACAGCCCTATACCAATCCCTATGGCGTACAATTAGGCCCATGTAACTATTGCGGCTACTGCGAACGCTTTGGGTGTTTCATGTACTCCAAAGGATCGCCACAAAGTACCATCTTGCCCGTACTCACCCAGCGCAAAAACTTTGAACTACGCACCAACTCAATGGTTATCAAAGTAAACCTCGATAGCAGCGGCAAAAAAGCCACCGGCGTGACTTACATTGACATCCAAGGCCGCGAAATTGAGCAACCCGCCAATATGGTTATCTTGAGCGCCTATCAACTGCATAACGTTCGCTTGCTGTTACTTTCCGGCATTGGTAAGCCTTACAACCCACAAACCGGTGAAGGGATGGTGGGTAGAAACTACGCGTATCAAATGAACAGCGGCATTTCGCTCTTCTTTGATAAAAACACCCATTTCAATCCGTTTATCGGCGCGGGTGCTGCAGGTGCCGTCATTGATGATTTCAACAGCGATAACTTCGATCATACCGATCTTGGATTTATCGGCGGTGCTTATATCTCCGCCGTGCGTACCGGCGGACGTCCGATCCAGCAAATGACACTTCCTGCCGATACGCCAACGTGGGGCGCAGGCTGGAAACAAGGGATCAAAGATAACTATCTACATTCGATGAGCATCGGTTCCGAAGGCTCTGTCATGCCTTACAAAGAGTGATATTTAGATCTCGATCCAAACTATAAAGATGCTTTCGGCCAGCCACTGCTACGCATGACCTTTGATTGGAAGCCCAATGAAGTGAAAATGACGCAGCACATCACCAGTAAAATGCAGGGTATCGCCACCGCGATGAATCCTAAGCAAATGAAAGTCTCGGTGATGGATATGAATAGTCATTATGACGTGCGGCCTTATCAGTCCACCCATACCACCGGTGGCGCAATTATGGGCGATAGCCCATCCAACAGCGTGGTGAATAAATACCTGCAAAGCTGGGACGTCCCTAACGTCTTCGTACAGGGTGCAAGCGCCTTCCCACAAAATATGGCCTATAACCCAACCGGATTGGTTGGCGCATTAGCCTATTGGTCAGCACATGCTATTCGCACCCAATACTTAGCCAATCCGGGCCCATTGGTTCAGGCCTGACAGGGAGAGTAATCATGAAAATAATCAGACAAACGCAGCTGGCCATATTGTTACTGAGCACATGCGGACTTTACGCCCAAGCGGCTCCTGTTCCGCTAGAGCAAAGGATCGCCCATGGCGAATACCTTTCCCGTGCTGGCGACTGTACCGCATGCCATACCGCCGTGGGTGGTCAGCCCTTTTCCGGCGGGTTGAAAATGACGACGCCGGTCGGGGCAATTTATTCAACCAACATCACCCCAGATAAAGAACAAGGGATTGGTGAATACAGTTTTACCGAGTTTTCCGACGCGGTGCGTAAAGGCATTCGCAAGGATGGCACCCATCTTTATCCGGCCATGCCCTATCCATCCTTCGTTAAAATCAACGAAGACGACATGCAGGATCTCTATCTCTACTTTCAGCATGGCGTAAAACCCGTGGCGCAAGCCAACAAAGACAGTGATATTCCTTGGCCGCTGAATATGCGCTGGCCGCTGGCTGGCTGGAGCCTTCTGTTCCGTCATGACGGCGTATTCCAACCTGATACCCAGCAAACGACTGCTTGGAATCGCGGGGCCTATTTAGTTCAAGGGCTTGGTCACTGCGGTTCTTGCCATACACCGCGAGGGATCGGTTTCCAAGAAAAAGCGCTAGACCAGTCTGAGCCTGAATATCTCAGCGGGGGTACGCTAGAAGGTTGGCACGCAGCCAACTTACGCGGTGATAAAGCCACAGGTCTGGGCTATTGGAATGAGCAACAAATTGCCCAATTCTTGAAATCCGGTCATACGGAAAAGTCCGCCGCGTTTGGCTCCATGACCGACGTGGTGCAAGACAGCACGCAATATCTAAATGCAGAAGATTTGCAGGCTATCGCTGTCTACTTAAAATCGCTGCAGCCGATGGGCGATAACGCCAAAGAGCCCGTGAAGGATTCGGCGACCTATCAGGCGCTCGCCAACGGTAAGGCAACACAGCCCGGCGCACAGCTGTATCTTGATAACTGTGCGGCCTGCCACCGTTCAGACGGTATGGGCTATGAAAACACCTTCCCTGCGCTGGCGCATAATCCTGTGCTGCTGAGCAAAGATCCCTCCTCGCTCATCAGCATTGTATTGAAAGGATCTCATATGCCGATCACGCGAACGGCACCAACAGGACTCACCATGCCAGATTTTGGCTGGCGTCTCAGTGACGACGATGTCGCTCAACTGCTGTCATTTGTTCGCACTGGTTGGGGAAACCAAGCAGAACCCGTCAGCGCATCACAGGTGAAAGATATACGTGCCGAGTTGCCTAAGCCTCAAGGCAAGTAATCGTTTTTCTACTCTCAATAAAAAACCTCCGGCATCGTCGGAGGTTTTTCATATACACCTTTTCTAGGCGCTAAAAGGTAAACCCGATGGGATCAAAATTGTGCCGCGTACCTCTCCAGATGATGGGCGTCGTCCCCAATAGCACCAGCGGTTTTGGTGACATAGTCAAAGCAGCTCAGTTTTTTGTACGTAATGAGCTACCGAAAACAAGTAACGGACGGACACCCTAAATAGCACCACGCCGATGTTGAGGGGGCAAGATAAAAATAATATTTAACTTTGCATGCGCACTGATGCACACTCATATAAGAATCAACAGCAATGCAAAGGTATTATATGAGAATGGATTCCTACGCGTTTTTAATCCCTTGTATCCTTGGGTTCTTGCTTGCAGCCTTTTTTTTCGTGTTATGGCAAACGGAAATTGCGCGCGTTACTTTTCTAAACAGAGATGCCGTGTCATTGATGCTAATAGCAGCATCAATAGTTGTCGCATTATCGTCAGTTTTGATTCTATTCGTTGCGAGGAATCGCATTAAAAAGCCGTTAGATTATTTAAGATTACCTTTAGGTCTTTTTATCCTAGCTATCATAGCAAGTTATATTGGAACTTCGTGTTTTGTTTACTATTTCCCCGGAGCGGAAACTCAGTATATTACAAGCTATAAAATTGCCTATTCGAGTAGAAACAGTTGCTCAGGGGTTTTTATCTATGATCCTGAATTACAGGACGAAATTAGAGTTTGTTACCCCAGCGGCGATGTGGAAACTAATCATCGTGTATTTATTGTGAAAAAAAGTAATCGCTATGGGATTGTAGTAAAAGCAGCAGCCACATTTTAATATCTGCCACATGCCAGCCACGACACCTACTGTTTTCTTTAATCAACATATGTGAGATTCATCATGATAAAAATATTTCTATTGGTGCTGATGACAACTGTTTTAGTTGGTTGTACCCCTCTAGCCCCAAAAGATTGTCTGAAAGCACATGCGCTTGATTCATGCCATTACGACCGCTCAGGTAAAGTATCTGACAATGATATCTATGGTGAGCAAGCGTCAGGAATTAAAAAAAATCTGGATGCTGCACTTACCTCTCCCCATGCTTGGGACGGTAAACGATGTAATGTACATATAGATCTTAAAATTGACGGTACACTACAAAATTTCATCATAAAGGGCGGCGACAAGGACTATTGTCATGCTCTAGCCGAAGCAGCTAAACGCGCCAAATTTCCCGCATTTACTGACCAGCATGTTTACGACGTGATGGGATCCGCACGATGGGATTTGCATGGGCAACCATAAATCGAAGATCTCCGCCACGCCTGCCCGCTTTAAATGTCTCGCGAGTTCTGTCGATGCGGCTCTCACCAAGATACGGGGCAAAGATGCCGACAACCTTCGGGACTTCTTCGTCGTATTTTGTTGTTTCCATACTCCACACCACTATCTTTGTTCTAGGTTGATGCCCCATTCGAGGCCTTTTATTTCCCGTTTAGTTTTCGTTTAAGTTTGATGGCGCATGGTTGAGGAAGGGTTTAGGCGATAGTTTCGATACTGGTTGTCGCAACACTGCAACAATGAATATTGAGGGAGTCACCTATGTTAAAACAATCCTTATGCGCAATGACCATCATCAGTGCGATGACCGGTATGGCACAGGCCGATGATTACACCTATGTCGCTGGCGGCCTTCAGGTTGGTGGTATCACAAGCAAAAGTGATTTTGATAAATTAGTGCATCAAAACCGTTCAGATCAAAGCAAAACCACCATGGGTGGCTTTTACCTGCGCGGTGGCTACGGATTTGAAAATAATCTGTTCATTGATGCGCGCTTGAACGGAATGGGAAATAGCCAACGTAGCAGCGGCGATAGCCTGCTGGGTCTTGGTTATCATTTCCCTATTAATCCAAACACCGATATGTATGCACTCATCGGTGCCAGTGGTCACGCCATTTCAACCAATTTTGATTGGGACAAGAAGCGTGATAAAAGCTGGGGCAGCGCAACCGGCGAAATTGGTGTGAAAAGCCACATTACCGATAAAATCGGTATGAATGTCGCCTATCGTTATGCTGAATATGACAGCCGTGGTTTTAACGAAGCGCGAATTGGGGCAGATTATGCCTTAACATCAAATCTTGCGGCCGAAATTGGTTATACCTACCATAATTGGAAAGTGGACGATCAGATCGGTGAGATCGGGCTTCGTTATACTTTCTAGTAAGATAACGCGAATATTAATCTTGCCAAGAGACACTTTCTCTTGGCCCCCACCTTAGGGAGAAGTCATTCATGCGAATTCTGGTCGTTGAAGATAATGGTTTGCTTCGTCATCACCTGTCTGTGCAAATGCGCGATATGGGCCATCAGGTCGATGCTGCGGAAGATGCCAAAGAGGCTGATTTTTTTGTTAATGAACAAACACCAGACATTGCGATTGTTGATTTAGGTTTACCGGGAGAAGATGGCTTAAGCCTGATCCGCCGTTGGCGTTCAGAGCAAATTAAGCTGCCTATCTTGGTGCTGACCGCGCGTGAAAGCTGGCAGGACAAAGTTGCCGTGCTTGAAGCGGGTGCAGATGACTACGTCACGAAACCCTTCCATCTCGAAGAGGTGATTGCACGTATGCAGGCGCTGATGCGTCGTAACAGCGGATTGGCCTCGCAGGTGATTACCCTACCTCCGTTCCAGATTGATCTTTCGCGTCGTGAGCTCACGGTTAACGACAACCTGATCAAACTGACCGCGTTTGAATACACCATCATCGAAACGTTAATCCGTAACCACGCCAAAGTGGTTAGCAAAGACGCTCTGATGTTGCAGCTTTATCCTGATGCTGAGCTGCGTGAAAGCCATACTATCGATGTCTTGATGGGCCGTCTGCGTAAAAAATTACAGAACGAGTACCCACATGAAGTGATTACAACCGTGCGTGGTCAAGGCTACAGGTTTGATATCAACGAATGAATCTTTCGCGCTGGAACCGCTTTAAAGCACAGCCGTTCTCATTAAGAACGCGCTTCCTACTTGCCACTGCAGCCGTCGTTTTCATGCTGTCATTAGCCTATGGCGTGGTTGCAGTAGTTGGTTACGTGGTCAGTTTTGATAAAACCACGTTCCGCTTATTGCGCGGCGAAAGTAATCTGTTTTTCAGTCTGGCGCACTGGGAGAACAATAAGCTCACCATCACCTCTCCACCTAACTTCGATCTCAATGCACCGACGTTGGTGATGATTTACGATGACAAAGGCAAACTGCTTTGGTCACAGCGTAAGGTTCCCGAGCTTGAAAAACGTATTGAAAAATCTTGGCTAGAAAAGCCGGGATTCTATGAGTTGGACTCCAGCACCGTGTTCAGTAGCGCCGTGCTGGGAGACAACCCAAAGGTTCAAGACCAGCTCAAAGATTACGATGACGACGATGACGATGCGATGACCCACTCCGTGGCGGTCAATCAATACGCCGCAACGGCGCGTCTACCAGCGTTGACCATCGTCGTCGTCGATACTATCCCTCAGGAGTTACAAAATTCCGATATGGTGTGGGGCTGGTTTACCTATGTCCTAATCGCCAATATTCTATTAGTGGTACCGCTCCTGTGGTTGGCAGCATACTGGAGCTTACAGCCGATAAAAGCGGTGCTAATACAGGTACGGGAGCTTGAAAGCGGTCAACGAGAACAGCTGAGTGAAAATCCACCGCGCGAACTCCGTGGGCTGGTACGTAACCTGAATATTTTGCTCAACAATGAACGCCAGCGTTATACCCGTTATCGCACCACGTTAACCGATTTAACCCATAGCCTGAAAACGCCGTTAGCTGTGCTGCAAAGCACTCTGCGCTCATTGCGTAATGGCAAAGACTTAAAAATTGAACAAGCTGAACCCATTATGTTGGAGCAAATTAGTCGAATCTCACAGCAGATTGGTTACTATTTGCACCGCGCCAGCATGCAGTCTGAACACAATATGCTAAACCGTGAGTTGCATTCAGTTCCACCTTTATTGGACAGCCTGTGTTCGGCGCTCAATAAGGTTTATCAGCGTAAAGGCGTGGATATTACGCTTGATATTTCTCCTGAACTCACTTTTGTCGGTGAAAAGAACGACTTTATGGAAGTGATGGGAAATGTGCTGGATAATGCCTGCAAATATTGTCTAGAGTTCGTAGAAATTACTGCACGGCAAACCGATAAAGAACTGATTATCATGATTGACGACGATGGGCCAGGTATTCCAGAGAGCAAACGTGAGCTAATCTTCCGTCGTGGACAACGCATTGATACTCTGCGTCCAGGACAAGGTCTTGGCTTAGCGTTAGTCGATGAGTTATTACAACAGTATGACGGTGAAGCCATCATTACCGATAGCCATTTAGGTGGAGCACGAATGAGTATTCATTTCGGCCGCCAACAGGTTTCGCACGCCGTCGATTAAATAATCCCCTCTTTTCTCTCAATACGGCGTGTTACCTGCGCCGTATCAGCAAAACATTACGCTTAAAAGTATAAGTTGTGACAAACAGGCAGAGGAATCCCTGCGCGCTTCCGTTATAATCCCAACAGATACATACACAGGGAATTAACAATGGATTATCAACTTGATCTCGACTGGAATGATTTTTTGCAACGCTACTGGCAAAAACGCCCGGTCATCCTAAAGCGTGGGTTCAAGAATTTTGTTGATCCCATTTCGCCCGACGAATTAGCAGGTCTTGCGATGGAAAACGAGGTTGATAGTCGCCTTGTAAGCCATCAGGACGGTCGCTGGCAGGTTGCTCACGGCCCGTTTGAAAGCTATGACCATCTGAGTGAGAATAACTGGTCTATTCTGGTACAGGCGGTCGATCATTGGCACGTGCCCTCCAGCGCGTTAATGCGCCCATTCCGTAAGCTTCCTGACTGGCGAACTGACGATCTCATGATCTCGTTCTCGGTGCCGGGCGGCGGCGTGGGGCCTCATTTAGATCAGTACGACGTCTTTATCATCCAAGGTACCGGTCGTCGTCGGTGGCGTGTCGGTGAAAAGCATCCGCTAAGGCAACATAGCCCGCATCCCGATTTACTTCAGGTTGAGCCTTTCGACGCCATCATTGATGAAGAGATGGAACCGGGCGACATTCTGTATATTCCACCAGGATTCCCACATGAAGGCTATGCGCTAGAGAACTCGCTGAACTATTCGGTGGGCTTCCGTGCCCCTAATAGCCGTGAGCTCATCAGCGGCTTTGCCGATTTTGTTCTGGCTAACGAATTAGGCAGCGAGCGCTACAGCGATCCCGATCTCGCCCTTCGCGAAAATCCTTCGGAAGTGCAAAACGCTGAATTGGAAAAGCTGCGTGGCATGATGATGAGCCAATTGCAGAATCAGGATAATTTCAATCTTTGGTTTGGTGAATTTGTCAGCCAGTCTCGTCATGAATTGGATATTGCACCACCAGAGCCGCCTTATCAGGCTGGTGAGATTTACGAATTACTCCAATCCGGAGAATCTCTGGAACGACTGGGCGGGCTACGTGTTATCAACGTCGCAGGCAGCTGTTATGTTAACGGTGAGATTATCGTCACCGAACACAGTGCTGCGGCACAGGCCCTAGCGCGCGAATACGTGGTTAACGCCGCAATGCTGGGAGAAGCGCTCGACGATCCAAGCTTCCTTGTGACATTGGCAGCTTTAATTAATAGCGGTTATTGGTTCTTCCGCGATTAAGAATATCTACATTTATAAAACCCAACATCTGGCAAATTAAATAAATTTTCCAGATGTTTTTTTATTTAAAATATAAAATAGTTATTTATTAAAACATTTTTAATTTAGAGTTAATCAATATATGTGCCCCACCTCTCTATCAAACTAATAACTTACGTATTATTCTCTTCCTTATCCTTTCAATAGAACCAATTTTTTAGAAAACCACTTTCTATGGATGCGCTGTCTAATAAGAAAATATCTCTACGCATTAACGTATTAAAAGCGGCAAGAACACGTATTGAATGGACATTCAATACCTTCAGCCGAATTTGCATTTCTTTTTCAGGAGGAAAAGATTCAACTACATTGCTTCATTTAGCGGCAGATCACGCCAGAAAAAATGGAAAAAAATTCGATATTGTCTTTATCGATTGGGAGGCGCAGTTTAGCCACACCATCAGTCATATTGAAAAGATGCGAAGCTTATATCAGGACGTCATCGGTCATTTTTATTGGGTGGCATTACCTATCACCACGGAGAATTCTGTTTCACAATTTCAGCCTGAATGGCAATGTTGGACGCCCAATACAAATTGGATCCGTAAACCACCCGCCGATGCCATTACCGATCCTAATTTTTTTCCTTTTTATCATGATGGCATTACCTTCGAATCATTTATGCCTGCCTTTTCTGACTGGTATTCCAACCATCAGCCCTGCGCCATGATGATTGGAATTCGGACCGATGAGTCCTACACCCGTTTTTGGGCCATTGCGTCTAAGCGTAAACACCGCTTTGCCGATGACAAGCCATGGACGACAGGAACAATTTCAGGCCATACCTACAATATCTACCCTATCTATGATTGGAAAACGGACGATATTTGGACCTACTTCTCCTCCACTAAAAAAATCTACAATCCCTTGTATGACCTGATGTTTCAGGCTGGGGTGGGATTACATGCCATGCGGATCTGTGAACCCTTTGGGCCAGAACAGCGGCAAGGTTTGTGGCTCTACCATGTTCTTGAGCCTGAATGCTGGGAGCATGTCTGCGAGCGAGTCTCGGGGGCTAATACCGGCAGCATTTATGCTAATAGCCGAGGTGATTTCTATGCTCGCCGTCAGGTACATAAACCCGACAATCACACTTGGCGCAGCTATGCCCTATTCTTACTCGATAGTATGCCGCGACAAACCGCCGAGCATTATCGAAATAAGATCGCAATTTATTTACGCTGGTATCAAACTCATGGTTTCCCTCGCGATATACCCGATGAACAAGAAAAAGATATCGGTTCTAAAGATATTCCGTCGTGGCGGCGCATTTGCAAAGTACTTTTACGCAATGATTATTGGTGCCGATCATTATCATTTAGCCCAAATAAGCCAACCAGCTATGAGCGTTACAACAAAAGAATTCAAGCGAAAAGAAAATACTGGAGCATCATATGAAGATTGATTTATTAATTAACGAGCTAAAAATAGAATTAGGGACGATGTCCGAAACCGTCCAAATTGAGACACTAAATAAGATCCGATTGGCACTGCATAAGGTCAGCCCCTTTTCCAATGAACCCATTGATTGCGTGCTTTGGAAACCCATTGAGCGCGTTCTCTCAAATGATTACAACCCCAATTCCGTAGCACCACCAGAGAAACGGTTACTCTATACGTCATTATTACGCGATGGCTATACGCAGCCCATAGTCACCAGCCAACAATCCCCCGATGATGAAACGCACGTTATTGTTGATGGTTTCCATCGTCGCGAGCTCGCATCCAAGCGCCCTCTTTTACGCACCCGGGTGCTTGGTTATCTCCCCGTGGTAATGCTTAAAGAAAGTGCGCAGGAGAAAACGCATCTGATTGCGGCAACTATTCGTCATAATCGTGCCCGAGGCAAACACCAGATCAGCGCCATGTCCGACATCGTTCGTGAGCTTTATCATTTAGGTTGGGATGACGAAAGGATCAGTGAAGAATTAGGCATGGACGCTGATGAGGTTTTACGCTTAAAACAGATTAGCGGCCTAATGGAACTGTTCCAAGACCGTGAATTTTCAGAAGCATGGACGGTGAAATAGCAAAAAAATCGCCATCCTTACTCGGTAAGAATGGCGAACAATACAGTTCAAACAGGTAAGCCTCGAGCCACTATTTATAAATTTCTTCTAACAGCTCGCGAACATACTCAGGCACCACCTGACTCGCTGCGCCGTAATGCTTCTCGTCAAACTGGCTTTCGACTTGGCTAGGTTCAAGATTGAGCTCAACGGTATGAGCGCCATTTAAATGAGCCTCATGCACAAAACCTGCCGCAGGATAAACATGCCCCGATGTGCCAATCGCAATAAAGTAATCGGCTTTTGCCAGGGCATCATAAATTTCATCCATACCGATTGGCATTTCACCAAACCAAACAATATGCGGACGCAGCGGTGCTGGGAACTGACAGCAATGACAACGGTCATCCACGGTTAGATCGCCTTTCCATTCAATAACCTGCCCAGACTGAGTACAACGAACTTTTAACAATTCCCCGTGCATATGGATAATGCGGGAATTTCCTGCTCGCTCGTGTAAGTTATCGATGTTTTGCGTCACTAGCACAAAGTTGTCGCCCAACTGCCGCTCTAATTCTGCCAGCGCCAAATGGGCCGCATTTGGCTGAATTTCTGGCTGCTGTAGCTGCTGACGGCGTGCATTATAGAAACTCTGCACCAATTCTGGATCGCGATGGTAACCTTCTGGCGTAGCCACATCTTCAACCCGATGCTCTTCCCACAGCCCATCAGCGGCACGAAACGTTCTGATCCCCGATTCGGCAGAAATCCCCGCGCCGGTGAGTACCACGACATATGGCTTAGTCATACACCCTCCTGCCTGATTATTCGCATGACACAGCGTGTCACGGTGGAAAATTCGTGAACGAAAACGCTGGTGTCGTAGTCGTTTATTTTTCCTAAACCGGCATATACGATGACGGGTACGCATAACCACAGCTCCTCATTGGTTTCATTACCACAGCAAAAAAATAATCGTCGTTAGTCGGTCAAATTCAAAAACGCAGCACCGCGCACGCCACCCGCGTCGCCATAGCGAGCAGGTTCAATACGTGGCGCTTTAGCAACCCGCAGTAAAGCACGTGGGACACGTTCATTGAGCAGCGGATACAGCTCAGTGAAGTTCGACAATCCACCACCGAGCACCACCAGATGCGGGTCGACCACGGTAAATAGGTTGCCCAAACACATCGCCAGCACATCGGCAAAGCAATCCACATGCGCCAGCGCTTTATCATCACCTGCGCGGTAGCGCTCAATAATCTCTTTGGCACCGAGATTTTCACCGGTGCGGTGCTGATACAACCATTCAAAACCACGACCAGAAATATATTTTTCGATACAGCCCTGCTGCCCACAGCCACAGGCAACACGCGGTGTATCAGCACCCATCCGATCCAAGGCATCAACCGGCAAACGGAAATGGCCAAACTCACCGGCAATATAATTACGGCCAGTCAAGGTTTTACCATTAATCACTAATCCGCCACCCACGCCGGTACCCAAGATGATCCCCAGCACGATGGGATAAGCGCGGAACTCTTCGTCCCACGCTTCCGAAAGGGCAAAACAGTTGGCATCGTTATCCACTCGAACTGGACGCCCAATGAGCTGCGAGAGATCGCGCGGGAGCGGTTTCCCCATTGCGGCAGGCACGTTCGAGGTAAAGAGCTCGCCCGTATCGGCGTTGGGTAATCCTGGGATGCCGATACCTACCTTGCCCTGAGTACCGGTGAATTCATCGGCTTCAAAGGTTAACGACGCTAGCGTATTGAGTAATTCACGGTAATCGTCATGAGGCGTAGGCACACGCTTACGCCAAATCTGATTCAGCTCGGCGTCAAATACGCCCAGCTCTATTTTGGTGCCGCCCATGTCAAAACCGTAATACATTAACTCTCCTTGTTGCGCGTCGTTGATTGTAGTCGTTATTTATTATTGCCTACCGCGTTACTGACCGCCGCTTAGCACTCGTGCAGGATCAATGCGGCTTGCACGGCGAGCGGGATACCAGCTAGCCACTAAACTTAACACAATCGCGGTGGCCAGCACTTCCACCACGTCAATCCAATGCAGCTCGGTTGGCAAGAAATCAATCGGATAAATATCGCCCGACAGCAATCGGTGTCCGATCACCTTTTCGATAACTTTAGATATATTCGTCAGTTCGAGTGATGCCACTACGCCGATCACCACGCCACAAACGCTGCCGACCATCCCCGCGAGCAAACCATACCAGATGAAAATCGCGCGAATCAGCCGGTCTTTTGCACCTAGCGTTCTGAGCACCGCGATATCACTACTTTTATCTTTCACCGCCATAACCAGCGTAGATACGATGTTGAAACACGCCACGCCGATCACCAAAACCATCGCCAGATACATGATGGCGCGGATCATCTGGATATCACGGAACATATAGCCGTAGGTGCCTTTCCAACTGCGAATATAAACATACGCATTGGTGACCTCACCCGCATCGCGCACCAGTTTGTCAGCGTTGAAGACATCATCCACTTTAATGGAAATACCGGTAACGCTGTTGCCAAGGTCTTGATACTGCTGAGCATCGGCCAGCGGCACCATCGCTAAACTGTGATCGAGCATACCGCTCAATTGCAGAATGCCGCTTACGTGCAGACGAATGCGTTTTGGCTGCAAGAGTTTCATCTGTGGATCGTTGTTTGGCACCATCACGGTCACCCAATCACCAACCTTTACATGCAGTGCATCAGCCACGCCTTTACCGAGAATAACCTGCTGCTCCCCCGCTTTAAACGTTGACCACGCATCACCTTGCACATATTGCGACAGCGAGCTTACGCGGCTTTCTTGCTCTGGATTGACGCCGCGAAGTTGTACCGCCACCAGCTGAGTGCCGCTCTCAATGAGGCCTGTAAATTCCACATAAGGCGCTGCGGCAACGATACCTTTCACTTTTTCAACGCGTTCTAACACCTGTGGCCAGCCGTTAAACGGCTGCTCTACCGGATAAATTTCACCGTGAGGTACAACGGAAAGAATGCGATGATCCAGCTCACGCTCAAAACCGTTCATGGCACTCAGGCCGACGATCAAAACGGCTACACCCAGCGCGATACCTACGGTAGAAATCACAGAAATCAGAGACACCATGCCGCCACGGCGTCGTCCACGGCTAAAACGCAGACCGATCAGCAGAGATAATGGTGAAGCCGACATTATTGCGCCCCCATCAGGGTCACATTTTGTTGAAGTTGACCATCGCGCATTTCAAGCTGACGATTCAAACGTTTCGCCAACGCCAAATCATGGGTCACCACCAAGAAAGCCGTTCCTTGACGCACGTTTAGCTCGCCTAACAGATCGAAAATACTGTCGGCGGTGCGCATATCAAGGTTACCGGTCGGTTCATCCGCCAAGACCAGCGAGGGGTTGTTTACCAACGCACGCGCAATCGCCACGCGCTGACGTTCGCCGCCCGACAGTTCCGATGGACGGTGATGGCTACGCTTAGCCAATCCAACGGCGGTGAGCATGTCCATCGCTTTACCTTGGGCGTCGTCACCTTTTTTGCCGCCAATTAACAGCGGCATCATCACATTTTCTAACGCGCTGAAATCCGGCAGTAAATGGTGAAATTGGTAAATAAAACCCAGTTCACGATTGCGTAGTTCAGCCTTGGCGGTTGAAGACATATCGTTGAGCGATTGACCTTTAAAAATCACCTCGCCGGAAGTTGGAGAATCCAGACCGCCGAGCAGATGCAGCAACGTACTTTTACCTGAACCTGAGCTGCCCACAATGGCCATCATTTCGCCGGGCTGCATGTCAAAGGTCACATTACGCAATACGTCCGTGTGCAATTTACCTTCGTGATAGGTTTTGCACAGGTCTTTGCACTGCAACAGTTCTTTATACAAAGACGGAGAATTACTCATAACGTAAAGCCTCAGCAGGATTCACCGCGGCGGCACGCCACGACGGATATAACGTAGAAAGCAGCGCGAGCAGCATTGCCACAACGGCAATCAGCACCACCTGCGGAATATTGATATCAACCGGTAGACTACCACCGGCCAACATTTCGCCTAACCCTGGAATAACATTGATTTGGCTGGCAAACACCACGCCCAAGACGGCGCCAAGCAAAGCGCCGATAATACCGGCACTGGCGCCCTGCACCATGAACACCGACATGATTTGTGCACGGGTTAATCCTTGGGTTTGCAGAATCGCGACCTCGCCCTGCTTCTCCATGACCAGTAGGCTCAACGAGGTAATAATATTAAACGCGGCGACGGCGATAATCAGGCTGAGCAGCAGCCCCATCATATTTTTTTCCATCTTAACGGCTTGGAATAACTCCCCCTTCCGCTCGCGCCAATCTTTCCATACCAAGCCTTTCGCTAGCGGTTGGCTGACCAGCGCATCAATCGCCAGTGGCTTATCCATATAAATACGCCAGCCGGTGATATTCCCCAGCGGATAGCGCATCAGGCGGGAAGCATCCTGCTGATTCATTAACATTTGATACTGATCGACTTCGCTATTGGCAGAGAATGTGCCCACCACGTTAAACACGCGCTGGCTTGGAATGCGTCCCATTGGCGTAAACTGGCTGGCGCTAGGCACCATAATGCGCAGCTTTTCACCGCGCTTCACGCCCAGTTGCCCCGCCAGTTGGTCACCTAAAATCACATTGTATTGGCCCGGCTGCAAAGCCTGCTGAGTCGCGCCATTAAGATATGGCGACAACGGATCTTTTTCATCAGGGTTTACGCCAATAATCACGCCCACCGCCACGCTATGCGCGCTTTGCAGCACCGCATTACCGGTCGTCAGTGGTGTAACACTTTTAACACCGGCCAGATGTTCAAACTGGGTGGCTGGAACCTGTTGAGGATTAATCGACCCTTGCGTCGACGTCACTAATGCCTGCGGCATCAGCCCAAGAATATTATTTTCTAGATCTCGCTCAAAACCGTTCATCACCGAAAGAACGGTGACTAACGCCATAACGCCGAGCGTGATGCCTATAGTAGAAAGCCAAGAAACAAACCGGCCAAAGCGGTCTGAGGCTCGTCCGCGCATGTAACGCAGACCGATGAATAACGCGACAGGTTGATACATGAAATCCGTTCGGTTGCTGTTGGTAAGGCAAAATGAGTGTGGATGATAACATTTAGGAAACCCAAAAAAACTACGTAATGCATTTTCACTTCATTTTGTCGCTATTTCAGCGCCCTAGACACCATGGATTCCCTCCTAGGAGCTTGCGTTTCAACCACAAGGCATTCACTCAGCAGTTGCTAAAGTGAAGTGATAAAGGATAATAAAGCTCAGAACTGCGGTGCCTGATCGGGCTACGCGCCAAAAGAGCGACAGAGACTGACTAACGATTTATGCCTGAACAATACCAATACACGTTACCTGAGCGTTATACGCTCCCGGCCAAAGCTGGCGATGTACGGCTTTTAGGTCAGCTCACTGGATCTGCGTGTGCGCTAGAATGCGCGCAGATTGCCGAAAAACATGCGGGTCCGGTGGTGCTGATCACCTCGGATATTCAATCAGCGCTGCGACTACGCGACGAAATCCAACAGTTCACGACGCGTATGGTGACCACCCTGTCTGACTGGGAAACTCTGCCTTACGACAGCTTCTCACCGCATCAGGACATCATCTCCGCTCGCCTGTCTAGCCTATATCAACTCCCGACGATGAAACGCGGCGTCTTTATTCTGCCGGTCAACACGCTGATGCAGCGCGTATGCCCGCATGAATTCCTGCATGGTCATGCGTTGGTGATGCAGAAAGGCCAGTTGTTGTCTCGCGATAAACTTCGCAGCCAATTAGAACAGGCAGGCTATCGCAGCGTCGATCAGGTGATGGAACACGGTGAATTTGCCACCCGTGGTGCGTTGCTCGATCTCTATCCGATGGGTAGCGACGAGCCTTATCGTATTGATTTCTTCGACGATGAAATCGACAGCCTGCGCGTGTTTGACGTGGATTCCCAGCGCACGCTCAATGAAGTTGAATCCATCAACTTACTCCCGGCGCACGAGTTCCCAACCGATCAAACCGCCATCGAGCTGTTTCGTAGCCAATGGCGCGAACACTTTGAGGTGCGTCGCGATCCCGAACATATCTACCAGCAGGTCAGTAAAGGCATCTGGCCTGCGGGGATAGAATATTGGCAGCCGCTGTTCTTCAGCCAAGCGCTACCGCCGCTGTTTAGCTATTTCCCAAGCAACACGCTATTAGTCAACACCGGCGAATTAGAGGCCTCGGCAGATCGATTTTGGTTGGATGTGAATCAGCGCTACGAGAACCGCCGCGTTGACCCGATGCGCCCGCTGCTCACGCCAGACAAGCTCTGGCTGCGCGTTGATGAACTGTTTTCCTCGCTCAAACAGTGGCCACGTGTTCAACTCAAAACAGACAAGCTTGATAAAAAAGCGGCGAACACCAACCTCAGCTACCAACCGTTGCCAGAGCTCACGGTTCAGGCGCAGAACAAAAATCCGCTCGATCTTCTGCGGCGCTTCATTGAACAAACCAAAGATGCCATTGTTTTCTCGGTAGAAAGTGAAGGTCGCCGCGAAACCATGCTGGAACTGCTGGCGCGCATCAAAATAAATCCGAAGCTGATTACCCGTATAGAAGACGCGGAAGCAGGCAAAATTTATATTATGCAGGGCTCGTGCGAGCATGGATTTATCAATCCAGAGCTTAAGCTTGCACTGATCTGTGAAAGCGACCTGTTAGGTGAACGCGTAAGCCGTCGTCGCCAAGACAACCGCCGAACTATTAATACCGATACGCTGATCCGTAACCTAGCCGAGCTGAGCATCGGCCAGCCGGTCGTTCATCTGGAGCACGGCGTAGGCCGCTATGGCGGTATGACAACGCTGGAAGCCGGCGGAATCAAGGGCGAATACCTGATCCTGACCTATGCCGGTGACGCCAAACTGTACGTTCCAGTATCCTCGCTGTATCTGCTCAGCCGTTACTCCGGTGGTGCAGATGAAAGCGCTCCGCTGCATAAATTAGGCAGCGACGCGTGGACCCGAGCACGCCAAAAAGCCGCAGAAAAAGTCCGCGACGTCGCGGCTGAGCTGCTGGATATTTATGCTATGCGGGCGGCGAAACCCGGTTTTGCGTTCAAACAGGATCGCGAAGCCTATCAAATGTTCTGCCAAACCTTCCCGTTTGAAACCACGCCCGATCAGAGCATGGCGATCAACGCCGTACTCAGCGATATGTGCCAACCGCTGGCGATGGACCGTTTAGTGTGCGGCGACGTGGGCTTCGGTAAAACAGAAGTGGCGATGCGCGCCGCGTTCCTCGCGGTGCACAACAATAAACAGGTGGCGGTATTAGTACCAACCACCCTGCTGGCTCAACAGCATTACGACAACTTCCGTGACCGTTTCGCCAACTGGCCGGTTCGCATTGAAATGATTTCTCGCTTCCGTAGCGCGAAAGAGCAAACGCAGGTGCTGCAAGATGCCGCGGATGGCAAAGTCGATATTTTAATTGGTACCCATAAGCTTTTGCAGGCTGATGTGCAGTGGCGTGATTTAGGTCTACTGATCGTCGATGAAGAACACCGCTTTGGCGTTCGACAGAAAGAACGTATCAAAGCCATGCGCGCCGACGTGGATATTCTCACGCTGACCGCGACGCCGATCCCACGAACGCTCAACATGGCGATGAGTGGAATGCGCGATCTGTCGATTATTGCCACGCCACCAGCGCGTCGTTTAGCCGTAAAAACTTTTGTGCGCGAATATGACAGCTTAGTGGTGCGCGAAGCCATCCTGCGTGAAGTCACGCGCGGCGGTCAGGTTTATTATCTGTACAACGACGTTGAAAACATTGAAAAAGCAGCACAGAAGCTGAGCGAACTGGTGCCTGAGGCGCGTATTGCCATCGGCCATGGGCAGATGCGCGAGCGCGAACTTGAGCGCGTGATGAATGATTTCCATCACCAACGCTTCAACGTTCTGGTGTGCACCACCATTATTGAAACCGGTATCGATATTCCAAGCGCGAATACCATCATTATTGAACGTGCCGATCATTTTGGTTTGGCACAGCTGCATCAGCTGCGCGGGCGCGTGGGCCGTTCTTTCCATCAGGCCTATGCTTATCTACTTACGCCGCCGCCAAAAGCAATGTCGACCGATGCGCAAAAACGTTTAGAAGCCATCGCATCGCTGGAAGACTTGGGCGCGGGCTTTGCTCTAGCCACCCACGATCTAGAAATTCGCGGTGCGGGTGAGCTGTTGGGCGATGACCAAAGCGGCCAGATGACCACTATTGGTTTCTCTCTGTATATGGAGCTGCTTGAAAGCGCGGTTGATGCGCTTAAAGAGGGACGCGAGCCTTCGCTAGAAGATCTCACCAGCAATCAGACCGACGTCGAGCTCCGCATGCCGGTATTGCTACCGGATGATTATATTCCGGACGTCAGTACCCGTTTGTCATTCTACAAACGTATTGCCAGCGCCAAGAATGACGATCAGCTTGAAGAGCTAAAAGTAGAATTGATCGATCGCTTCGGCCTGCTGCCTGATGCGGCGCGCAATTTACTGCAAAGTGCCAAGCTGCGTCTGGATGCGATGGAACTCGGTATTCGTCGTATTGAAGGCAATGATAAAGGCGGATTCATTGAGTTTGGCGATAAAAACCACGTTGACCCCATGTTCCTCATTGGCCTGTTGCAGAAACAACCACACATCTTCCGTTTGGATGGGCCAACCAAGCTGAAGTTTATTATCGACCTCAGCGAACGTAAGGCACGCCTTGAGTTCATTTCCGATCTTCTCAGCCAGTTTGCTGAACATCGGGTTTAAATCATAAACGGGGTATATGAATATATGCCCCGTGTTTTATTGAAAATAAATACACTTTATCTATACGTCCATTATTTACCTACGCGCCTATTGCTATTTATAAATACCCCACGAATTATCACAGCGACATTTTAAAAAAATATTCTTTACTCAGTTTCAAAAACAAGTTATAGCTGCCATGCTTTAAAGCACAGTTCCTTCTACTGTAACTCGAACTATTTTTGACGCATTATTGAATACGGATATCATATTGAGGTAACAAAATGTCAAGTGACCTGATAGCGAAATGGAAAGCCTGTGGACAGAATAAATCAGATTTAAATTACGAAAATAAACTTGCTGATTTTTACAACGTATTTCGCAATAGCTTATTTTTCCTCGAGATCGTTCCTATCCCAGAAGAAGGTGCAGGAGAGTGCCTTCGGTTTATCCCTATACCAGAGGATGGTGATAACCCTGTTATATTACCGGCCTATAGCACAGCGAACGAGAATCAATTTCCTGCAAACATCCTTGGGATGATGCAAGGAACTGAAAGGGATTTCACTCCCGCTAACGGAGATTTCATTTTATCTATCGTTGATAAATATAGTTTTAGTCTTTCAATAATTAATGCAAATAATGAGTCTGTACTTATTTCTAAAGATTTCGTCGTTCGGCTTGCTGAAATAAGCAAAAAGATAAAAAATAGTGAGAAAGAGCTTAAGAAAAAAGCGGCTAAAAAATTCGCCTTTATCACTCTACCTTTAATTGTACTTATGATGATTATTGCAGGCATATTCTTCATTCACTGATCCTGAAATACTCCTGAGATGAGTCAATGATTCGGATATTCCATTCAGCTAACTATTTCATTTCTACTAACAAAGCGTAGCTCAATGCATGACTAATAGTCAGAGGTAAATAAGACTGCTATGTTGGCAGTATAGGGAGGCATAGCCTCCCTTACTGGTTTCGTGCTATCAAACTCTTACACGCTTTGGTTCAATACCAATTGGCCGTTACGGTCAACGGGGATCTGGGTGCCCGGATCTTTATCCATGCGCACGCGCCCTTGCTGATCGCCAATTTTGTAGGTTACGTCGTAGCCCAGCAGTTTCTGCGATTTGTCATAAACGGTAGAACAGCGTTGCTGGGTGCTGGTATAGGTGTCATTGTTTTGCATTGCGCCTTGAACCTGGTTACCGGCATAGCCGCCACCTAACGCTCCGACCACGGTCGCCACATCTTTGCCGCGCCCGTTACCGATCTGATGGCCTAATACCCCACCTGCTACCGCGCCTAATACAGAACCTGTGATTCGGTTCTCGTCTTGTACCGGACGGCGATGCGTTACCGTGACGTTGCGGCACTGCTGTCGTGGGGTCTTCACTGACTCATGAATCGGCGTTGCTGAGAGTACCTGCGCATAGCGCGGACCAGTACTAAACACGTCTAAACTTGCTACAGCGGCAACGCTTAACGCTGCGGCTACGCCGATACCAACACCTGCCAACATTGATTTATTCACAGGGCACTCCTCCTGAATAGACTCACGCAATAGTAATGAACACGATGTTTATGAACGTCACGGGTTCATCGCGATGCGAAAGTCTTTTGCATCCTTTCGCTCGGTGTGCGTGCTTCACCTAAGTTATAGGAGATAGTGTGCATAGGAATATTCCCTGCAACAATCAGACAACATAACGAAATGATATTCATCATTATTTTTAAGACATTTCCTACCCAGCCTACGTCAGTATCGCTAGTGCCTTAACGTCATATGGCCACTTGTGCAGCACCTAACACAAATATTTATGAAAACTTAGACTGCCTTATTTAAATAAAAAATTTTTATTCCCTAAACAGAAAGTACATTTTAAATTTAATTAAGCATTTTATTTTTAGATATGATAGACCAATACAGTAACTAAGCTATCTTAATTTTGACGGGAATTGTTTTCTTCCCGACTTTCGATATTAAATACTTGGAGAAACATAATGAGGCATTATTTCACTTCGTTATTATTGTTCCTATCAGTACTGCTATTAAATCCATTTTACGCTTATGCAGACAATTATCAGACCAGCGTCAACTGTGCGTACAGTCACACATTAGGAGACGATGCAATTCTGATGTTTGGTATGCCAGGTCGGGCCATGTGGCATGATTTTTTTGGCAATCAAAAAACTGACGCATATTCAACTTACGTCACACTTCGTGAAGCTGCTGGAACAACCTGCGACACTCTCGCAGACTCCTCTGCCTATTGGTCGCCAGCCATGAGATTACCGAACCAGCAAATCGCACCGCCTAAATATACCAAGGTCTATTATCAAACTGTCAACAGCACTCAATATCCATTAACCTCACTGCCTGAAGGATTGCAACTATTAGCCGGTAACCATACAGGAACAACCGAAAACCCTTATATTTCTTTCTTTTGCAACGATGGTTCCGGTTATAGCAATACTGATCAGCGTACCTGTCAGCGTGCATCTGATGGAACGTTGCAGGTTGATATTGGGATTCGATTTCCTAACTGCTGGGATGGGCATACATTAAAAGCGAAACCCTCTGGCTCACCAGCAAAACCTAATGCCGTTTATTCTAATGACGATGGTTCTTGTCCAGTAGATTATCCGAAACATATTCCGACAATAAATATGAACGTCGCCTATATTATTAACGGATATGACAAATTAGATTTATCGCAGGTTCAATTATCGTTAGATCCAATCATGAATGGCGATCAGCGCATTGATCAATGGGGGACGATGTATACCGCCCACGGGGACTTTGTTAATGGTTGGTCGCCAGATGCAGCGAAATTTATGACAGAGCGCTGCATGAATAATAATTATGATTGCACAGGCTATATGCCATACAGCTACAATGACCCCATTGCTGATACCTATGTCAGTAACTTAGCTGACAGTGACAAAAATTTTGGCTCACAACCCCAAATGCTAGCGCTAGGTGATGTATCCAATAACAACGCGCTAAGCAATCCGATGAAAATAGCGCTGGTAAAATATAAAATCCCCCCGATGCCAACCCAGTATCCCGCTGATCAACTGGCTCTATTCAGCTATAAATTAAGATTATCTGGCAATATTCTCACAACACCAGCAAATGCCATCACTATGTATGCTTATCCCGCCACGACTGACTGGGATGAAAATAGCGTCACATGGAATAATCGGCCAACCTGCGACGTGACAAGCTGGAGCTCTTTGTATTTAGATAATGCAGTTTCCTACCGTGAGTTTGATGTTACAACTCTGGTTCAGAAGGCCCTACAAAAAGGGCAAACTGAAATTGCCTTCTGCATAGCTGGGGACAGTAAAACATCAGGATATACCTATAGTTTTAGCACCAAGGAGACGCCTTATCTGTCTCAGTTACGCGTTGTTGCTACCCAACCTGGCGGCGCATAATACCCTATGTCCTATCATAGGAGATAAAAAAACGGCTCTAATCAGAGCCGTTTCAATTTCTACAATATGCTTATCAACGCATTAGTGCAGTTTCAGGCGCGGGCGAATGACGCGGTTGATGCCCCCCACCAGCATCATCAGCCCGGTCTTGATATAGCCATGCAGCGCGATTTGGTGCATGCGGTACAGCGAGATATAAACCATACGCGCAATACGCCCCTCCACCATCATTGAACCGCGCATCAGGTTACCCATCAGGCTGCCAACGGTGCTGAATTTAGACAAAGAAACCAGTGAGCCGTGGTCTTTATACACGTAAGGCTTCATGTTGCCGCCTTTAAGCTGGGCCAAAATGTTGGCGTAGCAGCGGGAAGCCATCTGATGCGCAGCCTGAGCGCGCGGAGGAACAAACCCACCGGATGGCTGCGGGCATGACGCACAGTCGCCAATCGCGAAGATATTCGGGTCACGCGTAGTTTGCAACGTTGGCTCAACCACTAATTGGTTAATACGGTTCGTTTCTAAACCGCCAATATCTTTCATGAAATCAGGCGCTTTGATGCCCGCCGCCCACACCATCAGATCGGCAGGAATAAATTCACCATCTTTGGTGTTGAGGCCATTTTTATCTGCGCTGGTGACCATGGTTTTGGTCAGAACACGCACGCCTAATTTGGTCAGTTCGCTGTGCGCCGCGCCAGAGATTCGTGGCGGCAGCGCAGGCAGAATGCGTTCGCCGGCTTCCACCAACGTTACGTTTAACGCTTCGCTGCTCAGGCCTTCAAAGCCATAGCTGTGCAGCTGCTTAACCGCATTGTGTAGCTCCGCAGACAGCTCAACGCCGGTCGCTCCGCCCCCCACAATCGCGATATTCACCTTCGCCGCTTTATCTTTTTGCGCCGAGAACTTCAGGAACAGATTCAGCATTTCGTTGTGGAAACGGCGCGCCTGATGCGGGTTATCTAAGAAAATGCAGTTATCTTTCACGCCCGGCGTACCGAAATCATTCGAGGTACTGCCCAGCGCCATCACTAGAATGTCGTATGACAGTTCACGCTGTGGTACAAGGATTTCCCCCTGTTCGTCGCGAATGTCTGCCAGCGTCAGCTGCTGCGCAGCGCGATCGATGTTGGTCAACGACCCCAGTTGGAAGGTGAAGTGATGATTACGCGCATGAGCCAAATAGCTCAGCGCATCCACACCGTCATCCAACGATCCGGTAGCAACTTCATGCAGCAATGGTTTCCACAAGTGGCTATGGTTGCGGTCAATCAGAATGATTTCCGCTTTGTCTTTACGACCGAGTTTATGGCCCAGACTGGTTGCCAGCTCGAGACCGCCCGCACCACCGCCGACAATCACGATTTTTTTCTTAGATGCGCTCAAAGCTTTCTCCCTTGGTAAAAAATGTAAACCAATAGTTAATTAACGGTAAATATTTAATACCCTTATTTTACGTATGGTTCACTCAGGTTAATTCAATTTTCTAAGGAAAGAATAACACGACAGGTCATTTGGTCATACCAAAATTGATGCACATCAATTTTTATGTTTATTCCTTGGGCGATATGTATCACTCCCTCACAAATTTGAGTTATTTTTCAACGTAATCATTACAAATCAGACGCTCTTCACACTTCTATCGCCTACTCCAGTCATCAACATGACAAAGCCCAGTTTTTAACCTTTATTTAACCATGCGAGCCTAGTCTCCAAACCTCTCTTACAACAAGAAATCGATACTTCTCCCCCTATACGAAGGAGCCGTACAATGAAGAACGTCCGATCCGGCCTGATTTGGCTATTGGTGGCGTTAATCGGCGCTTATGCTTTTGGCATGCTAGCGCTGAGCCGTGGTGAACATATTAATGCGGTGTGGCTGGTGATAGCCGCTATTGCCTGTTACAGCATCGCCTACCGGTTTTACAGTCTGTTCATCGCTGAAAAAGTGTTTGAGCTCGACGACCGTCGCTTAACGCCCGCCGAGCGCCACAACGATGGTTTGGACTACGTGCCAACCAACAAGTGGGTGCTGTTTGGGCATCACTTTGCGGCGATAGCCGGAGCCGGTCCGCTAGTCGGGCCCATTTTGGCCGCACAAATGGGCTTTTTACCCGGCACGATTTGGATTTTGGTTGGCGTTATGCTGGCCGGTGCGGTACAGGACTTTTTAGTCCTCTTTATTTCAACTCGCCGTGATGGCCGCTCGCTGGGCGAAATGGCGAAACAAGAGTTGGGTTCTTTTGCGGGCGTCATCACCATGCTGGGCGCATTAGGCGTGATGATTATCATCCTGTCCGCTCTGGCTCTGGTGGTCGTTAAGGCCTTAGCGGACAGTCCATGGGGGCTGTTTACCATTGCCGCCACGATCCCTATCGCTCTGTTTATGGGCGTGTATATGCGTTATCTGCGTCCGGGGAAAATTGCGGAAGTTTCGATCATTGGCTTTGTTCTGATGATGGCGGCGATTATCTACGGCGGTGATATCGCTATGCATCCGTACTGGGGCCCGTTCTTCACGCTGCACGGCACCACGCTGACGTGGGTGTTGGTCATTTACGGTTTCATTGCCTCTGTGCTGCCGGTTTGGTTGCTGCTAGCGCCGCGCGATTATTTATCGACCTTCCTGAAAATTGGCGTGATCGCTGGTTTAGCCGTAGGCATTGTCTTTGCTGCGCCTGAAATGAAAATGCCAGCGGTAACGCGCTTCATTGACGGCACTGGCCCAGTATTCTCCGGTAGCCTATTCCCATTCTTGTTTATTACCATTGCCTGTGGTGCCATTTCTGGTTTCCATGCGCTGGTTTCCAGCGGTACAACGCCTAAGCTTATCGAGCGTGAAAGCCATATTCGCTTTATCGGCTATGGTGCCATGTTGATGGAATCATTCGTGGCCATCATGGCCTTGATCTGTGCGTCGGTCATCGACCCTGGCGTCTATTTTGCCATGAACTCCCCTGCGGCGCTGATTGGCACTACGGTTGAAAACGCCTCACAGGTGATTAATAGCTGGGGCTTTGTCGTTACCCCTGAAACGCTTGCCATGATCGCCAAAGACGTGGGTGAGAATTCCATTCTGTCACGCGCCGGTGGCGCACCGACCTTTGCCGTTGGCATGGCGCATATCATCACGGAAGTTTTCAACAGCCGCGCCATGATGGCGTTCTGGTATCACTTTGCCATTCTGTTTGAGGCATTGTTCATCCTGACCGCCGTAGATGCGGGTACGCGCGCCTGTCGTTTTATGGTGCAAGATCTGGTGGGTGTCGCTATTCCAAGCTTAGCCAATAACCGCTCTTGGTTTGGTAATTTAGCAGGCACCACGGTGGCCGTTGCTGGCTGGGGCTTTTTCGTTTATCAAGGCGTGGTTGATCCGCTCGGGGGAATTAATACGCTTTGGCCGCTGTTTGGTATCGGTAACCAAATGCTAGCCTCGATGGCGTTAATTCTCGGCACGGTCGTGCTGTTCAAGATGAAAAAACAACGCTACGCATGGGTGACTATTCTGCCAACGGCCTGGTTATTCGTCACCTCAATGACCGCGGGCTGGCAGAAGATTTTCCATGAAAAACCAAGCATTGGTTTCTTGGCGCAGGCTAAACGCTTCTCTGCGGGCATCGACTCAGGCACCCTGATTGCACCAGCCAAAACTATCAAAGATATGGAAACCATTGTGATGAATAACTACATCAACGCCGCGCTGTGTGGCTTCTTTATGTTGGTTGCCGTCACCATGCTCATCTCTGCTTTCTTTGTTATTCGCCGTGCGCTCAATGCCAACCAGCCGACGGTGCATGAGACCACGCCGGCACTGCGTGAGGAAAAATCACATGGCTGATGATCTTGATATCAAAGCGAACATGATGATCAAAAGCGGTTTGCCGTGGAAAAGGCAGGCGCAGCCAAACATGGTTATCCTTCGTTGCTTGCCGCTGTCGCTGGGTGAGTCACACCCAACGTCGGCATGGCAGTGGGTAAAACTGATGTATCGGCGAGCCGCGCAAAGCTTTCGGTTGATGGTTGGCGTGCAGGATTACCAGAACTATGTACGCCACCAGCGGCTGCATCATCCCGAAAATACGCCCATGACCGAGCGTGAATTCCATCGCTACTGCTTAGAGGCACGTTTCCCAAGCAAGGGCGGGAAATTGGGCAAATGCCCATGCTGAGGTTCACACGCTAGTCAACGTCAAAACCGGCCAGTTGGCCGGTTTTTTTATGGTGATCTATTCTATTTTACCGCTTGAGGTATGCTTTTCATTGCCAACATACTTTTTGCTCGTTTTGACCACATTGCCGTCAGGATCGGAACCAGTATTGAGGTGACGATAACCGAAGTTGCCACCAGCGCCGTCGCCGCTGGGGCAATAGGTTTGAACGCAGGCACCATCTCAGCAATAAGCACTGGGGTTGCTACCGCCGCGCCTGCCGAACTGGACGCCGCGACACCTGCCGTACCATCGCCGCCGCCGATCAATTTATCGGCAAAAATAAGCGGAATACCGGTGATAATAATAACCGCCACGCCAAGCAGAATACCCAGTAATCCGGTTTGCGCAATCACACCTAAATCAATGGTGTTGCCCAATGCGAAAGCGAAGAACGGAATCAGCGTTTGAACCGCTTTACTGAAAAAGTCACGCAGTTCTGGGTCGAGATTCCCCAAACCAAAGCCGATTAAGAAGGGTAAGACCGCGCCTACGAAAACATGAGGTTCAAACGACGCAATACCTGCAGTACCTAAAATCACCATCGTCATCAACGGCCCTGACTCCAGAGACATTAAGACAAAAGCTCCTGATTCTTCTTTGGTTCCATATTGCTGCATGATCGATGCATATAGTCCGCCGTTCGTCATATCCATAGCGGCAACCAGCGCCAGCGTGGATAAACCGGCGAAGAAACCAATTTCAACGCCGTTTTCCGGGAGAACGCGTGAAGCTATCGCAGCAACCACCCAAGCCACCGCAATCTTAGTCACTACCAAGGTGCCAGACTTACGCAGAACGGTGCCCGTTGCACTGAGCTTAATTGAAGCTCCCATACAGAAAAACCATACAGCCAGAATAGGTACGGTTCCGGTTACCAGACCATTAGTGAACGAACCAAAATATTTGCCCGCATCGGGCGCAAAAGTATGGCAAATCGCCCCAATAAATAACGGAACCAGCATCATACCGCCAGGTATTTTTTCTATTACGCGCTTGATATGCATGTGAACCCCACCCTGTCATTAAATAAGAAAAACTGACACCTCAGTAGCACTGGATGACATCAGCCAATAACATCGTGGGCAGGACAATACGCATTTATGAGAATGATAAATGTGATCGAAAACCTACAAATAAAACACTGTTTTATTTTTAACGGTCTTTAGTTTTAAATTAAGATCATAATCACATTATTCTCACTGAGCCAAATAGCAGGCATAAAAAAACGGCATCCGTAGACGCCGTTCTTTGCGGACAACACACATTATCCCAATAAATTAGTACCAAACGCACCCTGCCAATCTTGTTCAAATTTCTCAACCGCAGACTGCACCGCTGGGCTTATTAGCATTTGTTCTGCAATGTCGACCGGCAGCGTGATCGCTTCACACCCCGCTAACATGCAGTCCAATGCCTGACGCGGCGTTTTAAAGCTGGCCGCTAGCACGCGAGAGTTTGGCGCATGCATCTTCAGCAATTGGTGTAATTCTCGCACCATGCCAATACCATCACCGCCCTGCGCATCGACTCGATTAACGTAGGGAGCAACGTAGGCCGCACCGGCCATAGCCGCCAGCAAACCTTGGCCTGCACCATATACCGCGGTGCCAAGCGTGGCGATATTCATTGTATTCAGTTGTTTGATGGCTGCGAGCCCCTCTGCCGTGGTCGGGATTTTCACGATCACGCCAGAAATTCGCTCGGTCAGCATAACGGCTTCTGTCACCATGCGTTCCGAATCATTAGCCATCACCTGAGCAAAAAGTTTACCCGATCCGCCTAGCGCATCCCGCAAGGCTGGTAACACTTCCCAGACAGATTTGCCCTCTTTAGCAATAATGCTTGGGTTGGTTGTCACCCCTTGTAAGGGTAAAACGCGCGCTAATCTCTTCACCGCAATGACATCGGCCGTATCCAGATACAGTTCCATTCACTTCCCCCTATCGAAAATGTGCTCAACGTCTGATTGTGCCCACTATAAAGCATTAAACCTGTTTGCAGTTGATCAATATCAATTCAACTTTCATTCGAAAGTGCATTAATCTTCGTTAGAAGAAAATGAGCATAAATTATACCCTTCGGAGTTCATATGCTATTTAACCTGCAACGCTATTCGACCCATGATGGGCCAGGGATCCGTACCGTAGTATTTCTGAAAGGGTGCTCTTTAGGATGTCGTTGGTGTCAAAACCCAGAGAGCCGCGCACGTACCCGTGAAGTGCTGTATGACGCAAGATTATGCTTGGAAGGATGTGAGCTATGCGCACAGTGTACACCGCACGCCATTCTGCGCGTGAATAGCGGCATAACGATCGATCGTCATGCGATCGCTGATTCCGATTTAGATCGTCTGGAAACATGTTGCCCAACGGGCGCACTATCCGTGTGCGGTTCAGCGCTGGATCTAGATGAGGTGATGGATACGGTGTTGCGGGATTTGCCTTTTTATCAGCGTACTGGCGGCGGAATCACCCTTTCAGGCGGCGAGCCTTTCATGCAGCCCGAAGCCTGTGCAGCATTGTTGCAGCGTAGCCATCATCACCAAATTCATACCGCCGTTGAATCCTGCCTGCATGTGCCTTGGCATAACATCGAGCCCAGCCTTGAGTTTTTGAATCTCTTGCTAGCCGATTTGAAGCACGTTAACGCCAACACCTTTAAACAATGGACTGACGGTTCTGCCAAACGCGTGATGGACAATTTCTGTCGCCTCGCCGCACACGGCGTCAATATGACGATCCGTGTCCCTCTCATTCCAGATTTTAACGCCGATGAAATATCCATTCGCGCAATCACCGATTTCGCCGCCGACGATCTCGGCGCTAAAGAAATTCATTTTCTGCCCTACCACACGCTCGGCATCAATAAATACCGCCTACTGGATATGCCTTATTTAGCGGCGGATAAACCATTGGATAACCCGGAGTTACTGGACTTTGCGCAGCAATATGCCCGCGGCAAAGGTCTTACGGCTCTGCTACGAGGATAATGCCATGACCCAACTCGATCTGACTTCGCTGTCGCCACGTATTCGCGCGCATAAAGAGGCGCTGATCCACATCGTTAAGCCACCGGTATGCACTGAACGCGCACAGCACTATACCGAGATGTACCAGCAGCATCAGGATAAGCCTCTGCCCGTGCGTAGGGCGCTGGCATTAGCCCATCATCTTCAGCAACGCACCATCTGGATTAAGCATGATGAGCTGATCATCGGCAATCAGGCCAGTGAAGTGCGCGCTGCGCCGATATTTCCTGAATATACGGTCAGTTGGATTGAGCAGGAAATCGACGAGCTGGCAGATCGCCCCGGCGCTGGATTCTCCGTCTCAGAAGAGAATAAGGCGGTATTACATAAAATCTGCCCGTGGTGGCGAGGACAAACCGTTCAAGATCGCTGCTACGGCATGTTTACCGACGAGCAAAAAGCCCTGCTCTCAACCGGTATCATTAAAGCAGAAGGCAATATGACCTCCGGTGATGCCCATCTGGCAGTCAATTTTCCCCTGCTGCTAGAAAAAGGACTCGACGGGCTGCGAAATAAAGTCGACGAACGCCGCAGCCGTTTACACCTCACCGACTGGGAAGATTTACACAAGGAGCAATTCCTAAAATCGATTGATATCGCCCTAAGCGCCCTTAGCGATCATATTTTACGTTACGCGGAGCTGGCCAAAAGTATGGCTGAGCAAGAGAATCGACCTGAACGTCAGGCTGAACTGCGCCATATTGCTGAAAACTGCGAGCTAATTGCACATCAGCCACCGCAAACCTTCTGGCAAGCGCTGCAGCTTTGCTACTTCATGCAACTAGTGCTACAGATTGAATCCAACGGACATTCGGTTTCATTTGGTCGTCTCGATCAATACCTTTATCCATGGTACCGCCGCGATGTGGAACTGCAACAAAGCATCAGCCGTGAATTTGCCATTGAGTTATTGCACGGTTGCTGGCTGAAATTGTTGGAAGTGAATAAAATTCGCTCAGGTTCACACTCCAAAGCCTCTGCCGGTAGCCCACTCTACCAAAACGTCACCATCGGCGGCCAAACGCTGCTCAATGGCCAGCCACAAGATGCCGTCAATCCCTTGTCCTACACCGTTTTAGAATCCTGCGGGCGTTTACGCTCTACGCAGCCAAACCTCAGCGTTCGATACCATGCGGGAATAAGCAATGATTTCCTCGACGCCTGCGTACAGGTCATTCGGTGTGGCTTTGGCATGCCCGCGTTTAATAACGATGAAATTGTGATCCCAGAATTTATTAAACTGGGCGTTGAACCGCAGGATGCCTATGATTATGCCGCGATTGGCTGTATCGAAACTGCTGTCGGCGGAAAATGGGGATATCGCTGCACCGGCATGAGCTTCATCAACTTCGCCCGAGTGATGCTTGCCGCATTAGAACAAGGCCGCGATGCCACCAGCCAAAAGATATTTTTACCGCAAGAGTTAGCGCTGTCTAAAGGTAACTTTGAAACGTTCGATCAGGTTATGAACGCGTGGGATGAGCAAATCCGTTACTACACCCGCAAATCAATCGAGATTGAATGCGTGGTGGATACCGTACTTGAAGAAAACGCCCATGACATTATCTGCTCTGCGCTAGTTGATGATTGCATCGAAAGAGGCAAAAGCGTGAAGCAAGGCGGGGCTAAATATGACTGGGTTTCTGGCCTACAGGTCGGTATCGCCAACCTCGGTAACAGCTTAGCCGCTGTACGTAAATTAGTCTTCGAACAAGGCGTTATCGGCCAGCAACAGCTTGCCGCCGCGCTGGAAAATGATTTTGATGGTTTAGACGGTGAACTGCTGCGCCAGCGATTGATGAACAATGCACCCAAATATGGCAACGACGAAGATGACGTCGATAACTTGCTGGTTCGTGCCTATCAGACCTATATTGATGAACTGAAACAGTACCATAATACGCGTTTTGGTCGTGGTCCGATTGGCGGCACCTATTATGCGGGAACCTCATCCATTTCGGCCAACGTGCCGTTTGGTGCGGCTACGCAGGCCACGCCGGATGGACGTAAAGCCAAAACGCCGCTGGCGGAAGGCGCAAGCCCAGCATCGGGAACCGATCATCTTGGGCCTACGGCAGTATTTAACTCTTTAGGCAAACTCCCCACCGCCGCAATTTTAGGGGGCGTATTGCTGAATCAGAAACTCAATCCGGCTACGCTGGAAAATATGCGCGATCGAGAAAAACTGATGCTGATGCTACGCACCTTCTTTGAAGTGCATAAAGGCTGGCACGTGCAGTACAACATCGTTTCACGCGAAACACTGCTGGAAGCCAAAGCCCACCCAGAGCGATATCGCGATCTTGTGGTGCGCGTGGCGGGCTACTCAGCGTTCTTTACAGCCTTATCTCCTGACGCTCAGGATGATATTATCGCGCGTACCGAACATACGCTTTGATGTAGGCGATTAAGCACAAAGCTATCGGTGGTTTCGGCCACCGATAAATTAGGTCGTTAAGCCAAGGAACTCATGAATTCAAGACAGCAAGCTATTCTCCAATATGTCAATGATATACGCCGCGTTAGCGTGGCCGATCTAGCGCGTAATACCGGAGTTTCAGAGGTGACGATCCGTCAGGATCTGAATCTATTGGAAAAGCGTAACTACCTAAAGCGCATCCACGGATACGCCGTGGCGCTAGAAAGCGACGATGTAGATGCTCGAATGATGATTAATTTCACGTTAAAACAAAAATTGGCGGCCTATGCCGCGTCTTTGGTTAACGATGGCGAAACGATTTTTATCGAAAACGGCAGTACTAATGCCCTTCTCGCCCGTTATCTGGCAGAACGTAAGCGCGTTACGTTGGTGACCGTGAGCACCTACATAGCGCACCTGCTGAAAGAAACGGATTGTGATGTCATTTTGATGGGTGGGCTGTACCAAAAACGCAGCGAAACGATGGTAGGTCCACTAACTCGCCAGTGCATTCAGCAAGTTTATTTCAACAAAGCCTTCCTCGGTATTGATGGTTTTCATCCTGAAACAGGCTTTACCGGTCGCGATATGATGCGCACCGATATTGCTAACACAGTATTAGCCAAAGGCGTTGAAAACATTGTGCTGACAGATTCATCAAAGTTCGGCCAAATAAACCCCAACCCCTTGCAGCCCACTCATGCGATTAATCGGGTAATCACCGACTATCGTTTAAGCGACGAATACAGAAACCATCTCAAAAAGATGAATATTGAGCTTGATATCGTGTATGAAGAGCAAGGTACGCTATGAGTGACATCACCTTCAGCCGTGAGCAGACCTCGCAGATGGTCCACAAATTACAAAAATATCTACAGGCTGAATTAGACGTCGAAATTGGTGATTTTGATGCAGAGTTCTTGCTGGATTTCTTTGCCAAAGAGCTCGGAGCGCATTTTTATAATCAAGGGATGGCTGACGCGCTGCGCGTAGTAGAAGAAAGAACGGAAGATCTTGTCGATACCCTAACTTGGCTGCAAAAGCCTGTCGATTAAAAACATACCTCCATACATGCACTCATAGCGAACTCTACGCCCGATATTAGGGGGAACCGTAGGGATGGGGTCGTAGCAGCTTTAGCTGCCGAAGCGCCCCACCCTACGGTAGCCCCCGTGAATCTCAATCGCCAAAGCGACCAGCATCAGCCATCACACTATCTTTTTCTATAGTATTAATACTCAGAGTTAACAATAACCTCTTCACCCAGCGCACCGGCTTTTGGCAACGGCTGATAGCTTGAGTTGGATGCGCGCAATACGCGAATACCCCGGATCCCGACATCGCGAGCCGCGGTGATATCCCCATCCGAATCGCCGTAATAAACCTTAATCTGCTTTTCCTTAATCCAGTTTATCTTGGTATTTTGCCCCGGTTGGTCACCTGCGAAAATCACGCTATTCATGCTGGCTGCCGGTATCGAGAAATCTTCTTGCAAGGTATTCGTAACGGTTTCTGTTTTGGTCGGGCTGCGACCGGTAATGAAATAGATGCTGTCGCCGCGTTTAAGGTGCATGGCAATCAGATCTTTGCCCACCTGCTTGGGCATACTGAAGCTGTCCCAGCCGTTATTCATTTTCTCCCAAAATGCCGGATCTTTCAGATAGCTTTGATCTTGCGGAGAGAACTCTTTCTGCCCACGATAAAACCCTGGGCTCGAAAATAGCACCGTATCATCAATATCAAAACCGACTGCGATAGGAGGAATGCCCTGTAGGCTATTCTCAATCTGTGTCACCGAAACCCAGTGAATGGGCGCTTGGTGTGCCAGCTGTGCCACGGTAACACCGGCATTAAGAGGCGTATCTGTAGAGACTTTTGCCTGTGTCGATGGGCTTAAACTGATAACAAAAGCTAACGCACTGAGTGCAACCGCAATCTTTCGCATGGATATTCCTTTTATTTGTTATTTCTCACATTCACATCTGTGGGATATCTGATTAGGGTTTTGTCACATTCGCGTTTCATAGTATGCAGCAAATACAGCAGAAAACGTGCTCTGGTTCAAAATTGGTGGGCGTAATAAACCGACAAATTGGGAGAACTTCGCATATTGCGAGAAAAGTGACTGGCAGAAGCACAAAGAAAATAAAAATAGTGCTTGTACAGTATTGCGTTAACAGAATCTAGACTGTATAAATATACAGTATATTGTGAATGCGGAGGCGACCATGCGCATTGAATTAACATTGGATAAACGTAACAAGCTGCCAGACGGTGCTCTGGAAGCATTAAACCACGAATTTTCGAAACGAGTAAATCATATCTATCCTGATACCGCGGTACAGGTGCGAATGACTAACTCAAATACGCTAACCGTTATGGGCGGGCTGAAATCCGACAAAGAACGCATCGAGGAAGTCCTGCAAGAAACGTGGGAAAGTGCCGATGACTGGTTCGATAACGGATTTAGCGAATAACACGAATTCGCGGTGTAAACACACATTTTTACGCCGCAATAATAAGCCTAATTCATTGAATGATAATAGGCGATGAGTTCCATCTCCGTTAGCCATCGGCAATTCCTACGGATAGTAAAATACGTAGGCCGGGAGTCGCTTCCCGGCTTTTTTTTACCTATCAATCCACACAACGTTTTTCCTGCACCCATTATTTCGTTCGCGATGTGCAGCAAGGTCTTTCCACCGTAGGGATCAGCCTTTTTTGCATCAGCAGAATCATCGTTTTAACCATCAGCAAAGCAATCACGACGTTAGTAAACACGAACATGGGAACCGCTAACGCCGCAAACAATCCATCTTGCTCGCCCACGCTTAAATGCAGAGCGGTGGTTGCGAGTGCTGAAATTCCGAATGAAAAGCTCCAAAAAGAAGCATTGAAAGGCTGTCTCATATACCACGGCATCAGCCGCAACATAAAAATAAGCTGCAACAGTCCATAGCCAAACAGCATCTTGGCAACAAAGTCTGTATGTCCGCCATTAACGCTGAGATAAGCACTGCATGCCACCAATGCCGGCGCAAGTTGAATACCCAGCGAAGTTCGTACCGGCTTAGCCATTTCGCCATGGCTACGCAGTCGATGTAGGATCGCGGGCTCCAAGCTCAGCCATGAAAATACCCCCGCGCCGAAGAACATAATACCCAGATCGTGAAAGCCTAATGCGCCACATGCCATTGCACTGATAAAGTTATTGGCCACCGTGGGCAAGTATAAGCCTGGTGTCGTGGCCTCGGCCGGATGCTCTCCTTTCCACAGCCCTGCGCTTTGCCATGCGGCATAGCACAGTTGGACACAGGCACCGATCCCAAACATGATTTCAGCCAGAAGATGCGTTGGCGAATAATGTGCAAAGCCAATTGAAACCAACATTGTGGTGGCTGGGAATAAGCTAACGAAGCTTCCGGTCAGCGGATGACGCATTTCGGCTATCACTAACTGGGGATAACGCACAAGGCGATATATAAAAGCCAGCGCTAAACTGAGCCAAATCAACGTTGCTAGCCCAACTAAGCCTTCACCAATGAAAGGAGAAATGGGCCAAATGGTCGCCGCATAGCGCCAAGCAAAACCCATCCCGATGATGCCCAGCACCATTCCAAAATATCCTGCAGGGATATTGACCACCTGAGGCTCAGTGCGCTCAGCGGCGCTTTCTATAGAACTATTCATGAGAACTTTTACACAACTAAAACAAGACGCAGATTATAGCGGATGATCCCCTCGGTGTTTTCACTTTCATCCTACAAAACTGACAAAGTGTCATTTTTAATACGCTTTTCATCACCTCGCGCTGGATTTAGGTTATTTATCTGATTGTATTGGCATAAAAGGATGGACTAGGCTTAACTTAAACCCGTGGTTTAACTCGTCTTAATACTCTAGGACACATGCCGTAGGAGAACAGTAAATGAACAATGACAACCCAGAACATGCGATGACGTTTGGCGAGCTACTGGAACTGATTCACGATCAGCAACGTAGAATTAATGTGCTGGAAACCGCATTTTCCTATTTAGCATTTGGACTCGAGGGAAAAAGCTGTCAATTATTGATCCACAGCTTGAAATTGGAGGCCAACAACCAAACATATGATACTAAGACGCAAGAATACTTCGCCAAGCTTGCAGAGCAGTTTGAGGTACGTAATTCTGGCGTCAGCGAGACAGCAGCAATCCCAAACAATGACAATATCTAGTCAGTTCTACGTTTGATAAATCACCAGAAAACATTTTTTTAACAAAACACACAAAAAATGCGTCATTTAAACAGTTAGATGCGTATACTGAAAATGCTCATCTAATGAGACACATTGATCCTGGTTAGTAGCTCACGACAGTCACTACGTTTTAGGGGGTCTTTATGAACGGAAAAGATGAAGTAATTCAGACACACCCAGTGGTTGGTTGGGATATCAGTACTGTTGATAGCTATGATGCTCTTATGATCCGCCTGCATTATCTTTCTTCACGCGATCAAGATCCTGAGAAAGCGGAAGTCGATCGCACTCTGTGGTTAACCACCGATGTTGCACGGCAGCTCATTGACATCCTCGAAGCCGGAATTGAAAAGATAGAATCCTCGGAATACCAAGACATTGATTATCTTAAACATTAGTACATTAACGCACCGCTAAAGCACCGCCCCTCACAAGGCGGTGTTTTTTTATGTATCGATTTTCCTCTGCCCCCCTGCAAAGGTTATCATCAGGTTGTAAAATAGATCGTAAATGTTGTTTAACCAGACTGATTGCGCTGGATTCGTTTATTGCAATAAAGCTGGTGTACTCATGGAAAAACCATGACACGGAGGATCCCCTTATGAAATACGATTTAGCGATTGTCGGCTGCGGCTCTGTTGGTGCGGCCGCCGGTTATTATGCTGCGCTTTCAGGCTTAAAGGTTCTGATGCTAGATAGCCATACACCGCCCCATCGGCATGGCAGTCATCATGGTGATACCAGAATTATTCGCCATGCCTATGGCGAAGGTGAGAAATATGTTCCCTTAGTGCTACGCGCACAGGAACTGTGGACCAAGTTAGAAGAAGTTTCAGCCGTACAGCTCTTTCATCGCAGCGGCGTGCTCAACATTGGGCCATCCAGTTCTGAATTCATGCGTAATGCCGAAAACAGCGCTACTCAGTTTGGGCTGACCGTAGAGAAAATGGATGCCGAACAACTGCAAAAACGCTGGCCTGAGTGGTCCGTGCCTGATGGTTATATCGGCCTTCTAGAACCTAACGCCGGTTATTTAAAAGCTGAGCTCGCGGTGGGTATTCTCAATGAAAAAGCCGCAGAGGCCGGTGCTGATCTACACTTTAACTGTCAGGTGAATGCCATTACGCCTGAGGATAAGGGGGTAAAAATCACCACAGCTGAGGGCGAGTTTAATGCACATCGAGTTGCCGTTACTGCCGGAACATGGGCAAAAGCGTTGCTGCCGGAATTGCCAATAACCCCAGTACGTAAAGTATTCTCTTGGTATCAAGCCGATGGCCGCTATAGCGAAAACAATAACTTCCCTGCTTTTACGGTTGAAACGCCTGAAGGCGATCAGTTTTATGGCTTCCCATATAACAATGATGGTCTAAAATTGGGTAAACATAATGGCGGACAGCCCATTACCGTGCCCGAACAGCGCCGCCCGTTTGGCACTAATCCACAAGATGGTAGTGAAGTATTTGGCTTTTTACGCCAATTTCTGCCTGGCGTCGGCGTCTGTCTGCATGGTGAGGTTTGCACCTATGATGTCTCTCCAGATGAAGATTTCATTCTAGACTCACTTCCAGACTCGCCACAGATCAGTGTCGTGACAGGCTTAAGCGGGCATGGTTTCAAATTTGCTACCGTATTAGGTGAGATTATTGCGCTTCAGGCTGCTGGCCAACCCGTTCCATTCGATTTATCTCCTTTCAAAATAAGTCGATTTTAATTGCTCGCCCGCAAAAATTGCGGGCCAATAATTTAATCGCACAAACCATCACCTGTAATGGTTATTTTAGAATTGACAACTACATATTAAAAACACTAACTTATAGAGGTTAAATTTATATAAACCATATCACAAAAAATAAGACGTTATTTTCAAGGATGATGAATGAACGTATTAGTTGTAGACAAGTGTCTCTATACACGACTAGGTATATCCTGTTATTTTTCTGAAGAAACAGGTATAAATATTCACCATGTGAATTCAGTGAATCAAGCTTTAGAGAAAAAAGATATACCTAATCCTGATATTATTTTAGTCAATCTAACTGATTATTGCCGTATCAATGAGCAAGACACCTCTCTGATAAGATTTTTCTCTCAGTATTCACACGTTAAAATATTCGTTTACCTCGATGCAGACTATCCGAATGGCACTAGACCTATCATATTAAACAGTCATGTATATATTATTAATAAACAAAAACTTACGTCACTTCTTGCTGTTTTTACTGATTTACATCAAAAACCAGACCTACATAAAAGCATACAGCAATACTTTGGCAACTACCCCGCATTGACAGACCGCGAAGCTTCCATCACCCAATATTGGATGGAAGAAATGCCGAACCACAAAATTGCACGTAAGTTAAATATCTGTGGACGAACTGTATATGTACATAAACAACACATCACCGAGAAAATGCATGTAAGAAATCGGCTCGAATTCTGCTATCTCTATAATGTCATTAAGTATGTCGTCTGCCCTGCCCCTTGCTTTATAAAATAAATGCTGCGGTATGAAAAAGCCCGCGAATGCATCGCGGGCTTTTTTTTAAAAGAAAATGCTTTTCATAATATAATTCACAAAACAATAGTTTTATATTTACATCATAATTAATTAATAAGCATCTTTAATTTACAGTACTCTGGTTATTTTGTAAGACCAGCTCTTGTTCTTTTTTCTGGCGGCGTAAACGTAATTTGTTTATCAAGGCTTTCGCTTCAGCTTTGGTCGCTACCGCAGGTGCCGAACCACGCAGGGGCTTCCTCGCTGTTTCTCGCATAAACAGCACAGTGACAACGCCAATCACTCCAGCCCCCATCAAATAATAAGCCGGAACCATTTGATTGCCCGTTGACGAAACCAGCCATGAAGTCATCAACGGAGTCGTTCCGCCAAATAATGAAACCGAAATATTAAAGCCTACCGCCAAAGCACTGTAGCGAGTTTGCGTAGTAAATAACGCAGGCAATGCTGATGGCATGGTGCCGCTAAAGCAGGTATGCAGCACACCCAAAATCATCAAACCTGCAAATACTGCCCACATATTCCCTGTACCTATCAGCATCAGGGATGGGATAGCCAAGACGATTAAACCCAGCGCACCAAACATGATAACGGGCTTACGACCTAAACGGTCATTCCAATGGCCCCACAGCAGCGTCATTGGCATCATGATAAACATGACGACCATGATCAGCATTAAGCCACTGAGCTCGCTCAGACCCAGCACACCGGTCAAATAGCTCGGCATGTATGAGGTCAGCATATAATTAGATACGTTGAACAGCAGGACGAGGCCAATACACTTCAACATCTGCTGCCAATAGGTGCCCATCATTTCGAACAAGCCCATCTTCGGCTTACTTTCTTCAATGGCTTCCTGTTTTTCCATATGCTTTTGGAACGCAGGCGTTTCTTCAAGTTTCAAACGAATGTAAAGACCAAATAATCCTAACGGCGCAGCGATAAAGAACGGAATACGCCAACCCCATGCAAGCAATGTTTCTTCAGGCATGATCGCCGTCAGCCCCGTCACCAGCATCGCACCTAACAAATAGCCGCCGAATGTACCGAACTCTAACCAGCTTCCCATGAAACCACGGCGCTTATCCGTTGAATACTCAGCGATAAAGGTAGCAGCGCCACCGTACTCACCACCGGTGGAAAATCCCTGAACCAAACGAGCGACCAGAAGCAAAATGGGAGCCACAATACCAATACTTTCATAGCTTGGGATCAGACCAATACAGAATGTTCCCACCGCCATCATGATCATGGTAAACGCCAATACCTTTTGGCGACCAATGCGATCGCCGAGCGGGCCAAAAACCATGCCTCCGAGTGGACGGACCAAAAATGCTGCCGCAAAGGCGGCAAAGGTAGCAATCAACTGGGCTGCTGGGCTGCCGCTGGGGAAAAAGACTTTACCAATGGTCACGGCTAAAAAACTGTAAACACCAAAGTCAAACCACTCCATGGCGTTACCCAACGCCGCAGCGCCTACTGCACGCTTGAGCATGCTGCGGTCGACGATAGTAATATCGTCAACGGTCATTTCTGGTTTTTGATTTTTCTTTTGACTCTTGCGCCAAAACGCAAGATGGGATGAATGTGGCTGTGCGTTAGCCACGCGCGTTTCTGACGCGAGAGTCTCTTTAGGATCGGTCATAGTTACCCTTGATGTGCATTGAATTAATTCTCAGCAGCACCATAGATTTCGCGTCCCCGTAATTACGGCTTAATCCCATTTTCGGATCGCAGCGTGAGGCGAGATCTATGCAGCAGCATTAACGAGAAATCGTTAAAAGTTACCTATTTTTTGTCGTGTTATTTTCTGCTCCCTTAGCAGTTTTTTTATTTTCCATGACACCTTTACATATCTTTAATTTACACATTTTAGTGACTTCGGTCAAGTTTTTGACTTTTTGTCTAACACATCATCTCGGTAATTTACCGAAGTCATCACATGCGGTTATTATTTAAAAATAACTTACTATTCATATGATTAGATTAAATTTTGTTTTATTCATGTTCGCTGTAAACCGGGTAAAACCGACGCTAAAACTGATGCTGAATAAGGCTTTATCACACACCGTTTTTAGCTAGGAAATTGACAAAAAAAGACAGACAATTAAGCCAGGTTTTCAAGGGGAATATATGTGGTAAATCCGACAGAAATATCATCTGCTGATTGTAGTTTTAGATATAAAAAATTATACTTTTTTCAATCTGCACTTTTGAGCTGCACGCATGTTTGACAAAATAATTCAGATGATTATTAACAACGTTCGAAATCATCTGATCTTTTATCTGGCCATTTCGTTATTACTCCTTCTGTTAGATATTTATCTTCTTTACTTCTAAAATCGCCTTCCCCCTCTTCTCACGAAGAGAGGGCTTCGTCACAGGCTATTTCTCTTCCACGCCCTCACCTAAAAGAACCGCAAAACGCGATCCCACAGGGGTAAGCTCTAGCAAGATTTTCACGACGATAGTTAATGGAACCGACAACAACATACCGATAGGGCCAAGCAGCCATCCCCAAAATATCAGCGACAAGAACACCACCAGCGTTGAAAGCCCCAAACCACGCCCCATCACTCGGGGTTCGAGAATGTTGCCAAACACCATATTAATGACGATATAGCCCGACGCCACCATGACGGCATCGCCAAAACTATTGAACAACAGTGCCTGAATCACCGGTGGAACAGCGGCAATCACTGAACCAATATTCGGGATATAGTTCAACACAAAAGCCAATACACCCCACATCATGGCAAAGCGAATCCCCATCAGGTGCAACATTAGCCAAACCACCACGCCAGTAATAACGCTGATACCGGTTTTCAACGCCAAATATTGGGTTACGCCATCCAACGCCCGCTGAATACTTCCCATGCCCGCATCAGCATTGGAGAGTGACTTTCGTAGTTTGTAAGGAAGATGGGGAACTTCCATCAACATAAAAACGACCGTCATCAGCAGCAGGAATAAACTCGACATTGCCCCTGATAATTGAGTGACGATCCGCGTAGCCATATTCATCACCACTCCGGGGTCAAAATGATTAGCTAATTCGATAGGTGAAAAATTCAGATTCAAGCGCTCGGCAATATGCTGTACCACCGCAAGCTTGTTGGCTAACATGCCGCGATACTGCGGCAACGTTCTGCTGAAATCGTTGAGCGAGGAGCCCAGCATACCAATCATCAGCGTCAGCAGCAGAATAATAATAACCAGTACCAGCCCAACTGCAGCTGCGCGTGGCAAGCGTAACCGCATAAGCCCTGTCACTAACGGGTTTAGAATAATGGCCAGAAACAGGGCCAGTAAAAACGGTACAATAATGTCAGACGCTGCTCTTACACCGGCTAACACGATAACCAGAGCCGCAGCCATAATCGCAATTCGAATACCCTGCGCGCTTAATACGGTTCGGGACATGGTGATTCCTTGTTGTCATATATCCTGATCGGTGCTTTCCGATCCTGTTGTTCGCATAATTCCTATCCAAGCCCTTGCTCACCCATCATTCTTCAGATGCTGTCTCTAGCCAGATACGGTCATTCTCTATAGATTATCGCAAGATTTTTTTGATCACTACCCACCCACTAAATTCAGAATATCAATATGAATAAGGTCATTGGTAGTGGTAATTAAGTAATTGATTGTAATATATTTTACGTCAACATATTGATGGATACTCCATCCCATTGGCTAGAATCACGTATACTGGCGTTTTATTCTCTTTGATCCGGATCCCGAATGCTGTCGTTTAACCTCGATCGCCACGACTCTCTGTCGCTGCAAAAACAGATTTATCAGCAAATCCATACGGCGCTGCACAACGGAGTGTTAACGAACGGCGAACGCCTGCCTTCCATTCGTGAGCTCGGAGAAAAGCTACAGGTTTCTCGCAATACGATTACCGCCGTTTATGAAAAACTGGTTCTGGAAGGCTTTATTGCCAGTCGTCCCGGCGTGGGATACAACGTCATCCTTTCATCCCGGGTAGAGCTCCCCGAGTCTAAAACACCGCAAAGCGATTTAGACCATCCGCCCAGCGTTTTGCAGACTCAGGCTCCAGACACCTACGTTGACGTAGATAGCCCTATGTTTTTCAGCCTGGGTAATCCAGATGAATCCTCGTTTCCTTGGCAGCGCTGGCGCAGTTGGAATAACAAAGCCTCACGCAGTAAACATCTGTTGATGACGCGTTATCACCCACCGGCAGGTCTGATGTCGCTGCGACAAGAGTTGGTCAAATACTTGGCGAATGCACGCGGCATTCATACCGATGCAGATCACATCATCATCACCAACGGCGTCCAAGAAGGTTTAGCCCTGATTGCGCGCACGCTATTAACGCCGCAAGAGCATATAGCCGTGGAGTCCCCCTGCTATTCCGGCGCGTGGAATTTATTTAGTAGCTGCACCCCGCATATTCACGCTATTCCGGTAGATGATTTTGGGTTGCAAACCCAAGGCCTGCCAGACCAGCAGTGTGCGCTAGCCTACGTGACACCGTCACATCAGTATCCTGTAGGTGGAACATTGCCGCTAGAACGACGCAAAATGCTGTTGGACTGGTCGCGGCGCTCAAACGCCTACGTGATTGAAGATGATTACGACACGACGTTTCTCTACGGCACACAGCCGCTTCCGGCGTTGAAATCATTGGAAAATGCGAACAACGTTATTTATCTCAGCAGTTTTTCGAAAACGCTGGGGCCCGGCATGCGCATTGGTTTTATGGTATGTCCAGAGCGGTTAGTGGCGCCAATTCTTAATCTAAAAGCGCTGTGGAATCACGGTGCCAGCTGGCTGTATCAGCAATTCCTCGCCGACTTTATGCACGATCAGGGTTATCACCGCCATTTGCGCAAACTGGAAATCGAATATGGCGCACGCCAAAAATTATTACGTGAAGGCCTAATGACACTATTCCCCAGTGCCACGCTGCTAGGCACCTCGTCGGGCCTGCACATCACGTTAAAAACGTCACTATCGGCCCACACCGTTAGTCAACTGCGTGAACGCTGCCTGCGAGAAGGCGTACGTTTTGATACCTTAGGTAGCATGTGCAATGGATCAGAGAACGCCTATCTCGCAGAAAATCAGGATACGCTGATGCTGTTTGGCTTTAGCGCATTGTCGCAGGGACATATTCGGTTAGCATTAGAGATTATTGGCAAAGCCTGCCGGGAACTGAGTATTTCATCCACCGGCAAAGCTTAACTGCGGCTATTTGTGCGGGTTATTCGTCGCGGCCAGGAATGCGTAAGCGAAGCGGCTTGCTGCGTGACTTGTTGAAAATCATATTGCCATTTTCACGTCCAGCACGGCGAGCCCGCTGCTCTTCAACCGGCAGCGCTCGTTCCTCTTGGCATTCAGAACTACAGCAACCGCTGTATTTCTCTGCGCAGGACAGACATTGAATAAATAGCAGATGACAACCGTCGTTCAAACAGTTGGTGTGCGTATCGCATGGTGTCCCGCACTGGTGACATTGAGAGATAATATCGTCGGTGATGCGTTCGCCCATGCGCTCGTCAAAGACAAAATTTTTGCCAATAAACTTCAGCGGTAATCCCTGCTCACGGGCACGGCGAGTGTATTCGATGATGCCACCTTCCACATGATAAACATTATTAAACCCGTTATGTAGCATATAGGCGCTGGCTTTTTCACAGCGTATCCCACCGGTGCAATACATCACGATTTTCTTATCTTTATCCTGCTGTAACATATCTACCGCCATCGGCAGCTGATCGCGGAAAGTATCCGAAGGCACTTCTAACGCATCGGTGAAATGCCCAACCTCATACTCATAGTGATTGCGCATATCCACAAACACCGCATCAGGATCATCCAACATCGCATTCACTTCAGCCGCTTTTAGATATTGACCTACGTTGGCAGGATTAAAGCTAGGGTCATCAATACCATCGGCAACAATTCGCTCACGTACTTTCATACGCAAAACCCAGAACGATTTTCCATCATCGTCTAGCGCCACGTTCATTCTTAACCCGTCGAAATCAGGGTGCGCCTGATACAACGCGCTTTTCATCGCTTCGTAGCGGCTTGCAGGAACGGAAATCTGTGCGTTAATCCCTTCATGAGCGATGTAGATACGGCCGAACACAGCGAGATCACGAAACGCAATGTAGAGAGCGTCACGAAACAGCTGTGGCTCTTCGATTCGGCAGTATTTGTAGAATGAAACCGTGGTGCGCGGCTCAGTTTCGGCCAGCATCTTGGCTTTTAATTCTTGGTTGGATATTTGGTTATGTAACACTGGCATGGTGTTCATTTCCTCAATGTTAGTTTTTCAGATTCTCACAGGCTCATCGGGCATATAATCCGAGGCCGCCCCATAGGGCGGCGATTATGGATATTCATTGATGAATAATCCACCGACAGACCGTGTGGTTATTTAAAAAATAGCTAACAAAAAGATAAATAAATGTTGCTGGGTGCTTATTCATCCTCACGTGATTGGGGATAATGAACAATATTGTAGAATTTAGCGGCTTGATTGCTCGTATTGCGATAGCTGTGTATTTGGTCAGCTACAAAGCGCAATGGCTTGCTGGTGGTCACCGCCTGCCATACGCCTTTCACCTGCACTTCGATTTCGCCATCGATCATGAGAATGTCTTCAATAACCCCTTGCTCGTGCGCATAGGAGTTGTGAATGCATCCCGCGTGCAAGGTGATAAGAAGCACTTCATAGCCCAACTGGGCATCAAAACTGAGTTGAGTCTGAGCAGTAATTGCCTCATCTTCATGATGCAAACTTAGCATAGGCTCTTCATCCACCAGCTGCGGAGGTAAAAATTCACTGAAGGAAGCCTGTAGCCCGCTAGAGATCCGCCACAGGGTGACCACGGTTGGGCTCGATTCGCCACGCTCTATTTGCCCAAGCATAGCCTTGCTCACCCCCGTGGCCTGCGCCGTTTTATCTAGACTCCATCCGCGCCGTTGACGCAGTTCACGCAACGTTTTTCCAATATGAAGAGCAAGATCGGTCATGATTTATTCTCATTGGTGTTGTGCGTTATAACGCACAATGCTAATCTTGTTTCGTGCGCTATAACGCACAAGGCGGTGAAAAGTTTATCCTACTACAAGCCATTCACCAATCCTGATACATAAAAAACTCGGACTTACCCATGCAGGCTATTGTCTACGGCGTGATCTCATCCCTTTTCTTCGCCTTCACTTTTATTTTCAATCGTTCTATGGAAATTGGCGGCGGCGACTGGATGTGGAGTGCCAGTTTACGATTTTGGTTTATGGCACCAATGCTATTGGTGCTTGTCGCCCTGCGCGGCCAGCTACGCCAAAGCCTTGCTCATCTGCGACAGAATATCCGCCCCTATTTGCTGTGGAGCACGCTGGGCTTTGGGCTGTTTTATGCGCTTGTTACGTTGGCGAGCGCCTATGGTCCCGGCTGGTTAGTGGCGGGGACGTGGCAAATTACTATTATTGCAGGATCGTTGCTGGTGCCTTGGCTGGGCGCAAGCGGTGAGCCTAAGCATAAAATTCCGTGGTTTGGACTACGTTGGTCACTGCTGATCTTACTCGGTATTGCGCTGATGCTGTGGCAACAAGCTGAACATATCAGCCTGTTTCAGGCGCTGGCGGGGCTCATCCCCGTGGTTATCGCCGCATTTTTGTATCCTCTTGGCAACCGCAAGATGATGAATATTTGCCACCATAATGTGGATACGCTGCAACGCGTATTGAACATGACCCTCGCCAGTCTGCCATTTTGGTTGGTGATTTCGTTAGTGGCTTGGTCACGTGTTGGCCTTCCTTCCGCGCCACAGGTCGAGCAATCCGTATTGGTGGCGCTGTTTTCTGGCGTTATTGGCACCCTGCTTTTCTTTGCTGCAACCAACCGCGTGCGTAATGATCCCTCGCAGCTTGCCGCCGTGGAGGCCACACAATCAGGCGAAGTATTGTTTACGCTGCTGGGCGAGATGTTTTTCCTCGGTGCTGCGCTGCCTTCCCCCGTTTCTCTGCTCGGTATTACCTTAGTTATTTTAGGTATGATTGCGCACAGCATGGCTTCTAAGCAAATAAGAGGCTCAGGCAAAACGCGGATCCGACGCAAAGCGAGCCACCAAGAAATCGAGAAACGCGCGTAGGGAGACGGGCAGAAACTGGCGCGACGTGTAAACACCATATATTCCCAGATCTTCTGGCTGATATTCAGGCAGGATCTCAACTAATTGCCCATCTGCGAGCAATTGATTCACCAAATAACGCGGCAACAAGCTGATGCCAAAACCACGCAGCGTTGCCGCCGTTAACACCGTTGCACAATTAGCACTTAAATTGCCGCTTATCGGCACCGTGATGGATTCCCCTTGATAGACAAAGCCCCAATGGTGATGAGCGTAGTATTCATGCGTCAGGCAGTTATGTTCACTTAAATCCGTAATTGTTTGCGGTAACGCATGGTGCTCGAAATAGCGAGGAGCCGCACACAATACCGAATGACAGGTTCCCAAGCGGCGAGCAATCAGGTTGTGATCCAGCTGATTCGTAATGCGGATTGCCAGGTCGATACGTTCATCCACTAGGTTAAGCGTTTTTTCTTGGCGGCAAATATCAATCTGAGCAACCGGATTGAACGTCAGGTAGTCACACACCGCATCGGTAAGAAAGGCCTGTATCAGCGACTGGCTGCTCGTGATACGTAACAAGCCTCTCGGTTGCTGCTGACTATTATCAACCACCTGCTCAATCTCTTCGCTTAACAACAGCAACGCTTTACAGCGCACAAGAACCTCTTCGCCGGCGCTGGTTAGGCTTTGGCTGCGCGTAGTTCGATGCAACAGGCGGCCACCAATCCACTGTTCTAAGTCTGCCAAATAGCGTGAAACCATGGCTCGCGAAAGATTCAGCTTCTCTGCGGCGCGACTCAAACTCCCCTGCTCAACGACGCAAACAAAAACCCGCATCGCACTGAGTCGATCCATATGTTCTCTCCTACGATTTGCTCGATTTGGTAAACAGTATGTCTACTATTCTGGCCTATTTCTTTCAACGATTGCTGAATATACTTCCAAACAGTAATAATTCACATTAATAATAAAGGCCTGTCTCATGCAACCATCCATCGCGGTTAAACCTCTGATTTTGTCGTTAGTTCTCTCCACCAGCGCCTTTGCAGCACAGGCTAAAGCGCTTGAGCTACAAACCTATAACCCGGGTGCGACCAGTCTGTTTCCGGTCTCTTCTGAATTAATTGTTGGCGATAACGAAGCTGTGCTAATTGATGCACAATTTGAGAAAAAAGACGCTAATGCGCTGATCGACATGATCAAAAAGAGTGGCAAAACCCTGACCACAATTTATATCAGCCACGGCGATCCTGACTTCTATTTTGGCTTACAAACGCTAGCAGCGGCTTATCCGCAGGCTAAGATTGTGGCAACTCAACCTACCGTTGACCATATCAAAGCGACTCAAAACGCCAAGCTTCAGTATTGGGGCCCATTGATGAAAGATCAGGCGCCAACAAAAATCATTACGCCAGAAGTCCTTCAGGGCAATGAAATCACGCTTGAAGGCCAAAAACTGATTATTGAAGATCTCGATAGTGCCTCGCCAGACCGTACCTATGTCTGGATCCCCTCACTCAAAGCCGTAGTGGGTGGAGTATTAGTTTCAGCCAATCAACATATTTGGACTGCCGATACCCAAACGAAGGCCTCACGTGAAAACTGGATTAAAGCGTTAGATCGCATGCAGGCGTTACACCCTCAAACGGTGGTTCCTGGCCATTATTTAGGAACACCTCCGAAAGGTGACGCCGCAATTGTATTTAGCCGTGACTATCTGAAAAAGTTTGAACAGGTTTTAGATACTCATAAAACCTCTGCGGGTGTGATCGACGCTATGCAAAAGGCTTACCCTAGCCTGAAAGATGGTGAAAGCCTTAATTTAAGCGCGAAAGTGAATACCGGCGAAATGAAGTGGTAATATTTCAATTATTTTGATGTTGTTTATCAATGTTATCCGGTTACTTGCGGGGGCAAAGTGCCGGATAATAACCATACAGTTTAGCCAAGAAATTTTACTTTTCCGGTGCTCGTTGGCACCACCTCTACAAAGGATGTAAGTATGCTCACCTCGCTGAATCAGGCTTTCACACGTTTAACCGATCACCCAGACGGTGGAAAACTATTGCTGCGTCTCACCTTTGGCCTATTGATGCTGTTTCATGGCGTTGCCAAAATCGAACACGGCGTTGGCTGGATTTCTGAGATGCTACAGGCACAGGGTTTACCTGGATTTGTCGCCTATGGTGTATTTATTGGCGAAATCGTTACGCCAGTGCTGATGGTTTTGGGAATTTTCACCCGCCCTGCGGCCCTGATATACGCCGTTAACCTGCTGGTCGCCACCCTGATGGTCGGTACCGGCAAGTTCTTTACCCTGACCGACGTCGGTGCTTGGGGACTGGAAAATGAAATGCTGTATTTCATGGGTGGCATCATCATCATGTTGCTAGGCAGTGGACGTTACTCTATCGTCAGTAATCAGGCCCTGCGTTAATACTGCAATTACTCCCCTTACCGCTCGCTTAATCTGCCCTATCAAAAAGAGCTATTTGAAACCTTCAAATAGCTCTTTTGAAAACATCCCTTCTTAAAACCATTTGTCGTCAAAAGCCCCGTGCCATAGAGATTCACAGCGGAAAAACCGTACCATTAACGATGTTTACCCTGCTTTACACCTCATTTTCGTTACAAAAACCCAAATAACTGTTCACAAAACAACGATTTTGATGATAAAAAGATGACCACGCCTATAAATCTATGTTAGTTTCCAAATCCCGTATTATTAATGAATACTCGAATAACATGGCAAAAGCCAAACTGTTCATTAATAAATACTATAAATACAATGAGTTAAATATTAAGTTTTTAAGTTATCAATCATACGCTCTCGTTCTTTGCGTATAGTTAATGGGAATACAACATGCAATCCTCTGATAAAACACAGCAAGGCCGTACTTTCCTCGGTCATCCCTATCCACTCGGGTCATTGTTCTTTACCGAGATGTGGGAACGCTTCTCCTTTTACGGGATCCGCCCGCTGCTTATCCTGTTTATGGCCGCCAGTGTTTATGAAGGCGGAATGGGCATTCCACGTGAGCAAGCCTCGGCTATCGTCGGTATTTTCGCCGGTAGTATGTATCTGGCAGCGCTGCCGGGTGGCTGGTTAGCCGACAACTGGTTAGGTCAACGTCGCGCTGTTTGGTATGGTTCGATTCTGATTGCGCTGGGCCATCTAGCCATCGCGCTTTCTGCGCTGTGGGGCAATACCCTATTCTTCGTGGGTCTGCTGCTTATCGTTCTGGGAACCGGTCTATTTAAAACCTGTATTTCGGTCATGGTGGGCACCCTTTATAAAGACGGTGACACGCGCCGCGATGGCGGATTCTCACTGTTTTATATGGGGATTAACCTCGGTTCATTCATTGCACCGCTGGTAACCGGTTTGCTCGTGGGTGAAAAAGGCTGGCATTGGGGCTTCGGTATTGGTGGCCTAGGCATGCTGGTTGCGTTGCTGATTTTCCGCTTCTTCGCTGTTCCTTCCATGCGCCGCTACGATCGTGAAGTCGGTTTGGGATCGAGTTGGAACCATGCCGTTGTTGAACGCAAAAACGTTGGTCGCTGGATTTCTGTCTTAGCCGTGATTGCCATCGTTTTGATTGGCCTGCTGGCAAACGATGTCATTCCCATTAACCCGGTCTTAATTGCCAGCGTGATGGTATACGTCATCGCCGCTTCCGTGACGCTGTACTTTGTGTATCTGTTCGCCTTTGCAGGATTAGCATCGGAAGAGCGAGTTCGTTTGCTGGTCTGCTTTATTTTGCTGGTTTCTGCGGCCTTCTTCTGGTCTGCATTTGAGCAGAAGCCGACCTCATTCAACCTGTTTGCCAATGATTATACTCAACGCCAGTTTGGTGATTTTGAAATCCCAACGGTATGGTTCCAGTCACTGAACGCCCTGTTTATCATCATCCTTGCGCCGCTGTTCAGCTGGTTATGGCCTGCGCTGGGCCGTCGCCAAATGCAACCAAGCAGTATGGTGAAATTTGTTATCGGTATTCTTTTTGCCGCCGCAGGTTTTGGCATCATGATTTTGGCCGCGCAGGATGTATTGGCCACCAGCCAATCTGTATCGCCGTTCTGGCTTGTGGGAAGTATTCTGCTACTCACGCTGGGTGAACTTTGCCTAAGCCCAATCGGGCTGGCGACCATGACATTACTGGCTCCCGATCGGATGCGCGGTCAGGTGATGGGGCTATGGTTCTGTGCGAGCTCCCTGGGTAACCTTGCTGCGGGCTTGATCGGCGGTCAGGTTAAAGCTGACCAGCTTGATATGCTGCCAGACCTATTTGCGCGTTGCTCTATCGCACTGGTTATTTGCGCCGCTGTGCTAACGCTGCTTATTTACCCAGTGCGCCGCATGATGAAAAACGTCGAAATCTAATATCGACCATTTCTCAATCAGTTCATATTCCAAGGCACCCTTTCAGGGTGCCTTGCTGTATCTGCGACCACGATCGCAGTCACATCCCGACACCCTATTTCCACAGATTTACATTTGTCATACTAAAAACATGGTAAAATGCGCCTGCATTAGGGGTTGAGCATTCCTAAGCGGTATTTAAAAAAGAATCTCTTTGTCAGTATGAACATCAATAAGCGATAAATTGATGTGCGGTATCTCCGAAACTTCATGCCATTTAGCTTACAATGAATAGACTTGGGCTGAGCGTTTTAGAGCGGATAGCATACGCAGTTATTAAGGTAGAGTAATGGAAGTAATCAAAGAGATCCTACACGCACTGTGGGAACAAGATTTCAGTGTGCTAAGCGATCCCAAAATGATTTGGGCAATTTACGGTATTTTGTTCACTACGCTGCTACTGGAAAATGGGCTTCTTCCTGCCGCATTTTTACCGGGTGATAGCCTGCTGTTACTGGCTGGTGCGTTAATTGCCAAAGGTGTACTACCCTTTTTCCCCACCCTAAGTGTGTTAGTCATCGCATCGAGTCTCGGATGTTGGATGAGTTATATCCAAGGCCGTTGGCTTGGCGATACTAAACTGGTTCAGGGATGGCTTGTACAACTTCCCGCGCATTATCACCAGCGTGCTTACCATATGTTCCATAAGCACGGATTAGTCGCTCTACTCGTGGGCCGATTTTTAGCATTTGTGCGTACCATTTTGCCTACCATTGCAGGTATTTCTGGCTTGAAAAATGCGCGATTCCAAGTGTTCAACTGGCTCAGTGCGCTGTTGTGGGTTTGTTCTGTCACCGGCGTGGGATTAGCCATCAGCTATATTCCGTTTGTTAAGCGCCATGAAGATCAGGTGATGACCTGCTTAATGATTTTACCGATTGTGCTGCTAGTGAGTGGATTGGTGGGTACGATCGTGGTAGTAGTGCGCAAAAAACGCCAAACGCCCGCTCAATAAATTCCGCCAATTGTCCTGTAAGGCATCGCTGCAACTGCCTTACAGGACAGCATATCTTTTAGAAACCTTCGTAACGCAGCAGCTCCGCTTTTAACTCCGCGTAGGGTGCGAAGAGTTTTGCTGCCGGTATTAGCCGCTGGCCCTGCTCTCCTACGACGATCAATGCAGGAACTCCGTTAATATTGTGTCTATCTAACAATGTTTGCGTGTCACGCAGGCTATGTTCGTAATGACGCAACAGCTCTTCGGTGGGGCGAGCCACCGCTAATGCTTCGCTCTCAAAACCTTCCCGCTCCAGAATCTCAACCACGCTTTTACTGCTAGTGTTATCAAGTCCGTCAACATACCGTGCTTTTTGCAACGTTTTAAGCACATCACCAGCGCGCTCTGGCTCAAGGGTGTTGGCAGCAATCACCGCTAACGTCGAGGCAAAGGAATCAAACACGCCGCCCTGATGTAATACGTTTTCTCGATACGCCTCGCTAAATACCTGCCCTGTCGATGATTCAATACGCATGTCATTTTGCCAAGCATATTGGGCAAACTCCGGCGTCATATCACGTGCGCCTTCACGGGCAAAAAGCCCAGTGGGACGAAACGTTACGTTAAAATCGCTATCCTTAACCAGTTGGCTAATTTTCGGTGAAGCACCGTAGCACCAGCCACAAAGCGGATCAAAAAGATAAACGAGTTCTCGGATCTTCATCAGCACTCCTTGGTGTTGTTCAGCTCGTAGCACCATTGATACTGCGATAAACATAATGTGTGATCGTGATTCTGCCAAGTCGCGGCAGGACGATATAATCTAAGTCTGGCTCAAAATCAGAGACTTGCCACCCTATTCCACTCAGTTAGCGTCGAGCTAACATCAAATAATGTTAAAGTTCGATACTGCGAATGCTTTTATTACGACGAGATTTTTTAGGTTTGATATCCGGATCTGAGTAGTATGACCACAAGAACAGCAATATCCCGCCAGCCGCTAAACCTGCGCCAACCCAACCGGTAGACGACCATCCAAACCCTGCGGCAATGCTTACACCACCGAGCCAAGCGCCCAAAGCATTTGCGATATTGAAAGCGGAATGATTTAAAGCCGCCGCCAAGGTTTGTGCATCTTCAGCAACGTCCATCAGGCGGGTTTGTAAGGCAGGAACCAGAGCAAAACTACCGCCGGTGAGCAACACGACCAATACGGTGGCCCATGCAATATCCGCCACCAAATAGAACGTCGTAAGAATAACCACGTTCCAAATTAATACACCAACAATCGTGCCCATCAAGGAACGGTCTGCCAAACGAGAGCCAAAGATATTCCCTAAAATCATACCCACGCCAAACACAATCAGCACCAGAGGCACACTCGCCGGTGACATCCCAGTTTGATGAATAAGCGTGGGTGCAATGTAGCTAAACACAGCAAATAGGCCACCAGAGCCCACCGCGGCGATACCGAGCGTGAGCCAAACCTGCTTGCGCTTGAGCGCACCCAACTCACGCAGCGGGCTAGCGCCTTCCTCAACCTTATCTTTTGGCAGCCATAACATGACGAGCAACGCCGTTAGCGCCCCAATCACACCCACCATCACAAACGCTGCACGCCAGCCCATCAGCTGACCAATCCACGTTGCCAGAGGTGAGCCTAACAGCGTAGCCAACGTCAGGCCTAGCATCACGCGTCCCACCGCTTTCGCGCGTTGCCCAACACCCGCCATCGATGCGGCCACCAGCGATGCCACACCAAAATAAGCCCCGTGAGGCAATCCACTGATAAAGCGAAACACCATCAGATTTCCATAGCTAGAACTCAATGCGCTCGCAATATTGCCAACCGCAAACAGCACCATCAAAAGCAGCAATAAGGTGCGGCGAGAAAGTCGCGCGGCCAAAGTCGCAATCACCGGTGCTCCGATCACCACGCCCAGCGCATAAATACTGATCACGTGCCCTGCCTGCGGAATAGAGATCGCCAAATCCTTTGCTACATTCGGCAGCAAGCCCATAATGGCAAACTCGCCGGTACCAATACCAAAACCACCGACAGCGAGCGCGAGTTCTGCCCCGCGTCGATGAGCAATGGGTGATGGTGCCGCTGACGGCGTTGATGTAGACATAGCTACCTCTAATATCTGAAAAATTTCTGACGCTCAAGGCGCAAGAAAGCGTGATTTGAATCACATAATTAAGTGAGGAGAGCAGGATACCGAAGCTCACATTCAGCAGCCACTACTTTGTTAATTTTTCGTTGAATTTAGAATAAGCGCTGTCAGGATAGAATAAATGTCGGCGTAGCCGCGATGGTTCAAAATACAAAACACCATGACGTGCTCATCTGCACAGGTTAATATTCCCGCAACTTAACCCATGAATTTTGGACAGGACGTTCGTGCCGCGACTCTATCAGTTCGATCAACATCTCATGCGCGCTCATCATGCGCCAGAGCTTACGGGAATACGCCGCTTTATTATTGAATTCTTCTATTTTGGAATAAAAGAAGCGCGTGCTTGTCTCTTCGTTGGCCTGTTCTTTATCGCTGTCTTCTGTGTGCCTCGCGGTGGTTTTTTGCATATAGCCCGCTATGACCTTTTATTCATCATCGCGATCTTAATTCAGCTATGGATGGTGATGAATCATCTTGAAACATGGGATGAACTTAAAGCGATTACCCTTTTTCACGTAGTCGGCTTTGCTCTTGAAGTGTTTAAAACCTCAGGCAGCATTCAATCTTGGAGCTATCCTGATTTTGCCTATACAAAACTGCTTGGCGTACCACTTTTCGCCGGGTTTATGTACGCCGCGGTAGGCAGTTTTATTATTCAATCATGGCGACTATTCGACCTCAAAATTCGCCATCATCCCCCTTATTTTCTCAGCACCACAGTCGCCCTGCTGATATATATCAACTTTTTTACCCATCACTATATTGGTGACTATCGTTGGTATATCACCGCCTTTGTTATCGGCATCTATGCGCGGAGCATAGTGGTTTTCACCCCTTACGATCGCGAACGAAAAATGCCATTACTGTTGGCCTTTGTCCTTATCGGCTTCTTTATCTGGCTCGCCGAGAATATCAGCACCTTTTTTGGTATTTGGAAATACCCTAATCAGCTTGGAGCGTGGTCTGCGGTACACGTTGGAAAGTGGAGTTCATGGGCTCTGCTGGTCATCATGACATTCACGATTACCACCTATCTTAAAGATATCAAACGACGGATCCATATTGCGCAGTAGCGCAAACGCTCTTTGATTAAATGAAAAAAAGCCCACGGAATCACTCCCGTGGGCTTTTTCATCACATCACGCTTAGAACAACGTGAATGCAATCATTCCGACGACGCCGCCCACGGTGCCCAGAATAGTTTCCATTACGGTCCACGTTTTCAACGTTTGCAGTTCGTTAGCGCCGGTAAATTTACCGAACAGCCAGAAGCCCGCATCGTTCACGTGGCTCAATACAATCGAACCACCTGCAATACAGATAGCCAGCGCCGCGAGTTGACCTCCGTTCAGACCAAGCTGAGTGGTAACCGGTAAGACTAAGCCTACCGTCGTTAAGCATGCAACGGTCGCAGAACCTTGGATCACACGCACTGCGGCCGACAATACAAAACACGCAACCGCAATCGGTAAACCGGCACCAATCAATGCATCACCCAGCGCAGGGCCAACGCCTGAATCGACGAGAATTTGTTTAAATACGCCGCCTGCACCGGTCATCAGCAGGATAATCCCCGCTGGTTGAATCGCCGCAGAACAAATAGACATGATCTGCTCTTTGCTCATGCCGCGTGGTTTTGCCAAGCCGTAGATAACCACCAGACAGGCGATCAGGATCGCGGTAAATGGATGACCGATAAACTCTAACCAATCATATAAATTTGTATTTGGTGTCACGAAGCGGGCACCAATGGTTTTCATCCCTACCAACACCAGCGGGCAAAGCACCAACGCCAAGCTCAGGCCAAATGACGGCATGTTTGATTTATCTAATACCGGTGCATTTTCTTCTTCTGGCATTGGCCAGCTAACACGTTTGCTGATGAAGTTACCAAACAGAGGACCCGCCAGCAGCATCCCCAGAATCGCCGCCACCAGACCAATCGCAATCATCCAGCCAAAATCTGCATTCATCTGTGCAGCTAACAACATCGGTACCGGCCCTGGCAACAAGAATGCTGCCGCGCTCGCAACACCGGCGAACAGCGGGATCGCCATTTTTACCACGTTGCCGTTAGTACGACGCGCTACGGCAAAAACCACACCAATCAACAGCACAATCGCCACGTCAAAGAATAGCGGCAGCGCACACACCAAACCGGCAATACCCAGCGCATAATGAGCGCGTTTCTCACCAAAGCTTTTCAGCAAATGGGCTGCAATCTGGTCTAACGCCCCTGTCTCATGCAGGATTTTGCCAAACATCGCACCAAGAGCCACAACGATAGTCAGGAAGCCCAGTGTGCCGCCCATACCATCCTGCATGGCCTGAGTAATTTTACTCAGCGGCATGCCAGAAAAAATACCTGCGCCAATCGACACCAGCATCAGCGCGACAAAAGCATGCAAACGCGCTTTCATCACTAAAAAAAGGAGAAGCAGTACAGAGCCGACAGCGGTGCCGACAAGAGTCATGGTATCCACAGAATTATCCCTGATTAGAACGTTGTTGGATGTGTTTCAACGTGTCAGCAATGACGGCGTCGAGCGGTTGATTAATATCAATGGCACAAACATCCTGTTCGTCTGAATCAGGCACTTCCAGCGCCTCAAATTGGGAAACCAACATCTGAGGTTTAAAGAAATGCCCTTTACGTGCTTTCATACGGGATTCGATAAGATCAAAATCGCCATCCATATACACAAAAGAGAGATTTCCATTACCTTCACGTAAACGGTCGCGGTAGCGTTTTTTCAGTGCGGAGCACACGATGATTGAAACATCGTTGGTGCGTTGCATGGCAAATGCGGCATCGTTCAACGCACTCAGCCAAGGAGCACGATCTTCGTCGTTCAACGCATGCCCTTCTGACATTTTGTTAATGTTGCTGCGTGGGTGCAAAAAATCGCCATCTAAAAAGCCACACGATAATTTTTGGGACACCGCACTCGCAACGGCCGATTTGCCGCTGCCCGATACGCCCATAACCACATACACGTAATGGGGCTTTTGTGTGTTTTTCATTGACTGGCTCCAGACATTTAGTGTTTTGTTGACGCTGGCATGCAAACCCCACGTCAATGTTACCGGTAATTGTTATCGGTAACATTGTCAGCCCCTTTACATAAACTTGCAATGTGAGCCAGCGCACAAAACTTTCTTGTGTGATCTATATCGCAATTTTAATTAGCGTCAGAACAATCACCATGAGAAGAAATAACAGGAATGCAACAGATGTAGGGGTAAAAACAATTTCATTAATGTTATTATTCAGTCATGAAATCAGTTAATTAGCGCGAAGAATCGGAGATTAAAAGAGCGCCAAAGCGCTCATTTTGAAGGGGGATGTGGGATGAAAATCAGAAATAGCTACTGCCCGTAATAGGCATTTTCGCCATGCTTACGTAAATAGTGTTTATCCAGCAACGTTTGCTGCATATCCGGTAACTGAGGGCTTAGTTGCTGCGAGAAAATCCCCATATAGGCAACCTCCTCAAGCACAACGGCGTTATGCACCGCATCAATGGGATCTTTGCCCCAAGCAAATGGCCCATGAGAATGCACCAAAACCGCAGGCATCTGTTCAGCATCAATATGACGCTCTTGAAACGTCTTAACAATCACCTGCCCTGTTTCCCATTCATAGCTATGCTGAATCTCTTCAGGCGTCATTAGCCGCGTGCAGGGAATGTTTCCGTAATAATAATCAGCATGGGTTGTGCCCCACGCAGGGATGTCCCGCCCCGCCTGAGACCAAATCGTTGCATGTCGTGAGTGCGTATGCACAATTCCGCCAATATTCTGAAAAGCTAAATACAGACCACGGTGGGTTTCAGTATCCGATGATGGCTTCCACTTTCCCTCCGCCACCGCGCCTGAGACCACATCGACTACCACCATATCTTCAGCTTTCATACCTGCGTATTCGACACCAGAAGGCTTAATCACCATCAGCCCCGTAGCACGATCGATGCCGCTGACGTTTCCCCAAGTAAATGTGACCAACCCATGTTTGGGCAGCGCCAAATTTGCGGCCAGTACCTGCTGTTTCAGTTCTTCGAGCATAGCTTCTCTCCCCACGTTGATAGCCTATTGTCCAGAACATGGCTCATCGCGGGTATGGGAAAACTGGCTACAAATCACTGGGGAATTGGCTAAATAAGAGGAATTGAGAGCATGCGCAACCGCATCGATAGCACTATTCGTTCATAGGAATAATTCAAAATAAGAATATTTACCTATTTTGAATTTAGCAAATAAATATACTAAGCCACATAGATATCACGGCAGTCAGCAGAATTATATTTCACTGATACGGCCAATACTAAGCATTACATTCTGGATTAACAATAACCAACAGCTAATTTTCTGCACGAAGCATGTCCTATACTTATATGGAAATATAATCGTCAGAAGCTTAAAAGGAGTAAGTGATGAATACAACAATGAAACGTTTTGCAGCGGCAGCACTGGCAGTGACGCTGGTTGCCTCTCTAAGTGCTTGTTCAAACTGGTCTAAACGCGACCGTAACACCGCGATTGGTGCTGGTGCTGGGGCCTTAGGTGGCGCCGTTCTTACCGATGGCAGTGCGTTAGGTACCGTGGGTGGTGCCGCTGTTGGTGGGATCATCGGCCATCAGGTTGGCAAATAATACGACTTCTATGATTTAACTGTGGGCTGATTTTTATATCAGCCCATTTTTTATTCAAAGAACAAAACGGCTAATCAGCCACCGGCTAACTTTACCTTGTGACCTTTGGCCTCAAGTAGTTGCTTCAGCAAATCCCTCTTGTCACCTTGAATTTCAATCACGCCATCTTTCACTGCACCACCGCAACCGCACTTCTTTTTCAGCTCAGCAGCTAGGGTCTGCAAAGCTGTATCGTCAAGATCCAAACCGCTAATCAGGCAAACACCTTTGCCTTTACGACCGCTGGTCTGGCGCTGGATACGCACGATGCTGTCGCCTTTTGGGCGCGCGACAACGGCCTTCTCTTCATCAATTCGCCCGGTTTCCGTTGAATAAACCAGTCTGCTGTTCTTGTCTTGCATGGTTGGAGTCTGTCCTGCTTAAGCTAGAGATTTTAATATTTCGCGCAACGTTTCTGCGGGCTCTGGAGATTGGGTGATCGGGCGACCAATAACCATATAATCCACGCCTGCTTTAGCGGCTTCAACCGGAGTCATGATCCTACGCTGATCGCCAGCTGAACTTCCTGCTGGTCTAATGCCCGGCGTGACCAGTTTAAACGCCTGCCCGCAGCTCGCTTTCAAACGAGTTGCTTCATGCGCAGAGCAAACCACGCCGTCTAGGCCACACTCTTTCGTCAACAGTGCCAAGCGCTCTGCGTAATCAGCTGGTGATAATTCAATGCCAATACCGCGCAGATCTTCCGCTTCCATGCTGGTTAGCACCGTCACTGCAATCAGCAGCGGTGCATCTTTTCCAAACGGTAGCAGCGCCTCACGGGCCGCCGTCATCATGCGCGCTCCACCGCTGGCATGCACGTTGACCATCCAAACCCCGAGTTCTGCCGCTGCCGCAACGGCATGAGCGGCCGTATTTGGAATATCGTGGAATTTCAAATCGAGGAAAATTTCAAACTGACGCTGCTGTAATTCACGCACAAACTGCGGGCCAAACAGGGTAAACATTTCCTTGCCGACTTTAAGGCGACAGTCACGCGGATCGATATTATCGACAAACGCTAAAGCAGCATTTTTATCGGCATAATCGAGAGCGACTAGGATCGGTGACGTAATAGCGTTTGCCTGAGATGGCGTAGAAATGGACATTGCGACTCCCTGAAGCTGGCGGTAAGTGAAATAAGGCCTTTATCAGGGAGGGCATTGTACACAGCGTTAGACAATGTGCCTAGCGCAGAGAGATATGAACGAAAAAGAATTACTGACCATCGAGCCCACGAATCGGCTTAATAGTTGACCACGCACGACACGATGGGCAATGCCAATACATGGTGTGTGCGGTAAAACCGCATTTCATGCAACGGTAGCGAGGCTTAGTGCGAATTTGCTCACCCACCATATCACGTAGTAGCTGCAAGCTTTCTTTCGCCCTACCGTCTTCGGCTTCTGCCAGATGGTAATCCATCAACCGATGGAAGGTTCGCATCGTTGGATGACGTTGTATTTGGCGCCCCACATATACCTGAGCGACCTCGATACCTTCGTTTTGTTCCAAGACTTCGGCCAGCATCAGCTCTGCGGTTGCGCCGGTATTCTCTTCTACACAACGGCGTAAAAATGAAACCCATTGATCCGGCTGGTTAAGCTGCTGGTAACACTCTTGCATCATTGGTAAGACTTCGCTGACCAGCTCTTTGTCCTGCTCTAATACCTGAGACAACGCCTCAACTGCCTTTGCTGGCTCATTTTTGGCGATATAAATACGGCCAAACATCACCGACACGCGAGCACAATTTTTATCCGCAGAGGCCGCTTTTTTTAACAGCGCCATAGCTCGGTCTAAATCATCGCTGCCCATTGCCTGCAATGACAGTTCACAGTAGAAATGCGCAATTTCAGTGCGTTGCTGATCTTTACCTAGTTTCACTAATTTCTCAGCAACATCGATGGCTTTTTGCCAATCGCTGGTCGCTTGATGGATAATCAACAGCTGTTGCAGCGCAGAGACTTTAAAATCCTGTTCATCAATAAGCTGATTAAACATTTCCTCAGCGCGATCGTACAAACCGGCAGCCATATAGTCACGACCAAGCTGCTGCACGGCCAGCAGCCGCTGATCAAAAGTCAGAGAAGCACTCTCCATCAAAGACTGATGGATACGGATAGCGCGGTCGACTTCGCCACGCGAGCGGAATAAGTTGCCTAACGTAAGATGAGCTTCGACCGTATTACTGTCCTCTTTAAGCATATCAAGGAACAGGTCGACCGCTTTGTCCTGCTGGTTAGAAAGCAGGAAGTTCACCCCGGCCACATATTCACGTGAAAGACGGCTCGCTTCCTGTTGCTTATCCTGCTGAGCACTTCTGCGTCCCATATACCAACCATAGGCGGCAGCAACGGGAAGAAGCAGAAACAGCAGCTCTAACATAGTCTCTATTCCTTCGGTGTCGCAGAAGGTGCGAGGTTTTCTGGCTCAGTCGGCACAGCCTGCTGTTCCAGTCGACGGATTTTCCGTTCAGCGCGCACTAAACCCAAGCGCACTCGGATATAAAACAGACCGCAGATAACCCAACCCAAAATGAATCCGGCTGCAAACAATGTGGCAAGCAACGTCGACAGGCGATATTCGCCCTGAGCAATTAAATAGTTGAACGCAACAACCTGATCGTTATGCGCACCCAATGTGACAGAAAGCACAAAGATGGCTAAAACGACCAAAAAAATCAGCAGATATTTCACATTTCTTCCTGTAAATCAGGTTAACCGGATGAATTATGCCAAAGAAAACAGCACCCGAATGGTTAAATTATCATTTAGTTATATTGTAGGGAAACCCCACGTAGCACTAAAACCCTGTTTTAACAGCGTGCTCACCCTAACAACATCATGCCATTCTCCAATGAGATCCCCAAGTACCACACGGAAGAATAGATAAATATTAGGATCATATGGGGCCAAATGCCTAAAACTTCAAGCGTTCTTCTGCCTTACTCTTCTGTGCGCGCACGGATTTCCTGAGATTCAGGCACGCTGATGCCAAGAGAACCGCACCATCGCTGCACCAGCACGCAAGAAAGCGTGACAAGCGCCCAGCTTATCCCGCTGGCGACAATTAAATCCACGGGCCAGTGCATTCCTAATACCAGACGGCTTCCCATCACGCCTATTGCCCAGAGGGTGATTAGCGCCGTTGAAACATAATGGCGGCGCGGCAACAGCAGGCCAAACGCGAGCAATGCCCACGTTGCAGCAAACATTGTGTGCCCAGAAGGAAAAGCAAAACCCGTTTCAAACGCCCAATGACTTTTCAGCCACTGTGGAATTCGTGTTTCATGCAGCAATTGTTCTGTGACAAGAGTGCTGCGCTCTGCACGTTTGAGCGCATAAAACGCCTGAGCATCAACGCTATGTTCGCTTTCGAGCCATAAAACAAAAGGCCGCGGTTCTTGCACCCAGCCTTTTATCGTCGATTTAATCGTCTGCCCCACCAACACCGTTGCCATCAGTATAATAAATAAGATTATCGTTGCTTTGATCCGAAAGCGTAAACACCATAAAAACCAACAGCCAAGGATCAAACACGTCAGGATGCCCCACGGCGCTGTCACTGTTTCAGTCATTGCAAAGAGGGCTTTGAGCACATTGTCTGAGCCATCAGGCTGCCATTTCCAGCCGCAAAGCCAAACACTCACCGGCATCGCCAGCAGCACAATCAGGCCCAAAGTAATACGTTTTGCAATCTGTAACATCAATTAATCCTTTCTTTCTATTGATTATTCAGTGTAGCAACACCATATCAATGAAGCCTATCAGGAATTGCCGAGCGGTGTTTTATTGACCGGTTGAAACAAATAATACGTGTCCTACAGCGAAAACTGCTGTATCGCCGCGACTTGTGGCAAAATAGGAACCCTATTAACGATTCGGTTTTACCGGATTTACTTCGGTTGTGCCTGCACTCACCTGCATCGGCGGCGCACAATAACCGATGTCCGTTATGGACAGTATCTAAAAGATGTAGTTGTGGAGATCAACATGCAGCTTAAACGAGTGGCTGAAGCAAAACTGCCGACACCTTGGGGTGATTTTTTGATGGTCGGCTTTGAAGAGATTGCCACCGGTCATGACCATCTGGCATTAGTTTATGGTGATGTGTCTGGCTCAACGCCCGTGCTTTCACGCGTGCACTCCGAGTGTTTAACCGGCGATGCCCTATTCAGCCTACGCTGCGACTGTGGTTTTCAGCTAGAAGCGGCGCTTGAGCACATCGCTGAAGAAGGTCGAGGGATCTTGCTTTATCACCGTCAAGAAGGTCGCAATATTGGCCTGCTCAACAAAATTCGCGCTTACGCCTTACAAGATAAAGGCGCGGATACGGTTGAAGCTAACCATCAGTTAGGGTTTGCCGCTGACGAACGAGATTTCACCCTTTGCGCCGATATGTTCAAACTGTTGGGCGTTGACCAAGTGCGCTTGCTGACGAACAATCCAAAGAAAGTAGAAATTTTGACAGAGGCAGGTATCAACATTACCGAACGCGTACCTCTAATCGTGGGACGTAATCCTAAGAATGAACGCTATCTGTCGACGAAAGCCGCAAAGATGGGTCACTTACTCGATTAAAATACCGTATTGCTGATATAACGCAGATACAACAAAGGAGGCCAATGGCCTCCTTTTTAATACGCACTTAGCGATATCACAGGATTAGTGATTACGGATGTACTCATCCATATCGGTTTTCAGGTTATCGGATTTTGTCCCGAAGATAGCCTGAACGCCAGAACCCGCAACCACCACACCCGCAGCCCCCAGTTTCTTCAGGCCAGCCTGATCCACTTTAGCCACATCAGCTACGCTCACGCGCAGACGAGTGATACACGCATCAAGGTTTGTGATGTTGTCTTTACCACCGAAGGCAGCCACCAGCGCAGCAGACATACCGTCATTGCTCTGCGCGCTTTGTTCGGAAGATGAATCCTCACGACCAGGCGTTTTCAGGTTCAGTTTGGTGATCAACACGCGGAAAATCGTGTAATACACCAGACCGTAGATGATACCCACAATCGGGAACAGCCAAATTTTGCTGCTGTTTCCGCTCAGAACGATAAAGTCGATCAGACCATGTGAGAAACTTGTCCCATCACGCATGCCCAACAGAATACAAATTGGGAAAGCCAGACCCGCCAGAATCGCGTGAATCGCATACAAAATTGGCGCTACAAACATGAAGGAGAATTCAATCGGCTCGGTGATACCCGTCAAGAACGAGGTCAACGCAGCAGAGATCATAATCCCACCGACTTTGGCACGATTTTCAGGTTTAGCAGAATGCCAAATAGCAATCGCTGCCGCTGGCAGACCGTACATTTTAAACAAGAAGCCACCCGACAGTTTACCTGCGGTTGGATCGCCTGCCATATAGCGAGGGATGTCACCGTGGAATACCTGCCCTGCCGCATTGGTGAACTCACCGATCTGCATTTGGAAAGGTACGTTCCAAATATGGTGCAAACCAAATGGTACCAGAGAACGCTCAACCAGCCCGTAGATGCCAAAGGCAACAACAGGGTTTTGATAAGCCGCCCACTGCGAGAAGGTTTGAATTGCGGTGCCGACCGGAGGCCAAATAAAGGACAGCACAATGCCCAAGAAAATGGCAGCCAGACCAGAAATGATCGGAACAAAACGTTTACCGGCAAAGAACCCCAGATATTCAGGGAGTTTAATGCGGTAGAAACGGTTGAACATATAGGCCGCAATAGAACCCGCGATGATCCCACCCAGCACACCAGTATCGGCCAAGTGCTTCGCGACGATCTCTTCGGCAGGCATGTGCAGTACCAACGGCGCGACAACAGCCATGGTTTTCACCATAATGCCGTAAGCGACCACCGCTGCCAGCGCAGATACGCCGTCATTGTTAGTAAAGCCGAGTGCAACACCAATAGCAAAAATCAGCGGCATGTTTGCGAAAACTGAGCCACCGGCTTCAGCCATCACATGAGAAACTACCGCAGGTAACCAGCTAAAGTTGGCAGAACCGACACCCAGCAGAATACCTGCGATGGGCAATACGGAAACTGGCAGCATTAGCGACTTACCCACTTTCTGCAGGTTTGCGAATGCGTTTTTGAACATAGTTGAGAGTGCTCCTGAATAAATAGTGCTCTTTTATTAGCCTGCCCCCGTATGCCCGAGAGTCACGCCGCGAACAGGAAGAGAACCTGGACGCCTAGAAGTGTCTTAGCACTCCTTTAATTTTTACGCAGGGTAAAATAAATAGCCTGCAATATGTTTGATGGCTGTCACGTTTCCATAATTACAGAGATCCAAATAACATTTTTGACAAAAAAATGTTAAAAAAATCACCAAAATGGTTTCACAAAACAGCCATGTAAACATTTTCGAACAGCAAGATACCTGCTTGAACGATTAATTACGAGCAATAAAATAAATAGCCATTACCCATGTATCGGCAATGTCACACCAAATAAACGGCTGAAATTGTCTGTCGTTTGCTGAGCTAAGTCATCAGGGGTCATCCCCTTCAATACAGCAAGATACTCAGCAACATCGCGTACATAGGCAGGTTGGTTCTCTTTACCACGGTGAGGCACGGGAGCAAGATAAGGCGAGTCGGTTTCCACCAGCATACGATCGACAGGAACATAGCGAGCAACTTCACGCAGCGCATCCGCATTGCGGAAAGTCACGATGCCAGAAAATGAAATATAGAAGCCCATATCGAGCAGTTGACGCGCTGTTTCCTGATCTTCAGTAAAGCAGTGCAGCACGCCGCCGCATTCGCTCACCTGCTCTTCACGCAAGATATCTAACGTATCCTGACGCGCATCACGGGTATGCACAATCACGGGCTTATGCAGCTCGCGACCAATGCGGATGTGCTGACGAAAAGACTCCTGCTGCAAGGGAATATTGTCTTTCTGATAGAAATAATCGAGACCAGTTTCCCCCATCGCAACCACTTCTGGAACGTTCGCTAACTGGCGTAGTTCATCATAGTCATAGCCCCCCTCCAGATTCAGCGGATGGACGCCACAGGAAAAGGCTACATTGTCGCGCTGTCCGATTTGTTCACGCATCGCGCGATAGCCCGGCAACGTCGTCGCCACCGCTAGAACAAAACCGACATCGCGCGCCTTGGCATCAGCTAAAACGCTATCGACACTTTTGTGCAGATTTTCATAATCCAGACCATCTAAATGGCAATGGGAGTCAACTAAGTACATAAATTTTGACCTGATATTAATAACGGAACGCGTATATCACCCAAAGGTATGGTTACGCGTTAGGAGGAAAGGAGTCACTCCACAGGCAAAGCTGACGAGTGAGCATTAGCTCGCGATTGAGCCCGGTGGTTGTGAGAAGCTGATGACGGCAGAAAATCCATTGTTCTAGCTGTTGCTGCAAAATCGTCGTTGCCTGAGTCGACGCCAATTGAAAAACCAACGGCTGTTGATCCAAGTTGGCAATAGCCGTCGTGGCACCTTGTTGTAGCTTCATCGCATCAAGCAGCAACGCACATAACCATGTTAGTCGATCATGCACATTATCGTGGTTTAACAGCGGTAATAACTGCATCCACTGGCGTTGAGGGATCGCTTGCTGCAACCCCTGACACAGCTGAAGACGCTGTTTCCAGCTATTTGGCTCAAGCAAACTCATGGCGGCCACCGGCGCACCGCCGTTTAAGCGTAATGCGGTACGCATAGCCAGCTCATCACCCGGCTGTTGGCTTTGAAGCCAACGTAAGCTTAATGATTCGTCAGGCACAGCAAGATGCATATAAAAACAGCGGCTACGCAATGTGGCTAGCAAATTGGCCGGCTCACGCGTCCCCAATAGGAAATAGGTCTTCTCTGGTGGCTCTTCAAGCGTTTTCAACAACGCATTAGCTGCCGCTTCCGTCAGCGTTTCAGCGCGCGGCAACAGAACAACCTTAGCGCCCCCTTGTTGAGCATGACCATAAAGATGCTCGATAATCTGGCGAACAGGCTCAATGCCGAGGCTCGTTTTCCCTTTTTCCGGCTGTAAGTCGTACCAGTCAGGATGGTTACCCGCCAACATCAAGCGACAGCTATGGCACTCACCACAGCTTTTGTCACCGTTTGGCCGCTGACACATTAGCCAACGCCCTAATGCATACATCAACGAATCATCACCGCAACCCGCAATCGCGTGCACCAACAAAGCATGGTGCCCTCGCCCACTCTGGTGCTGAGCAACCAGTTGACGGTAAGGTGCGGTCAGCCAAGGATACCAATTCACGCGTGTTGCTCCTGATCCTTAAACCACGCCTGAAGCGCAGTGCGAATAGAGGCCGTCACTTCAGGTAAAGTTTGCGCAGCATCAACGGTGATAATGCTGTCATCCTGTTCGGCTAAGGTCAGATAGCGCGCTCTGGTGCGTTCGAAAAAGGCCAACGATTCTTGTTCGATACGATCTAATGCCCCACGGCTACGCGCTCGCTCTAAACCTATCGCCGGAGGTAAATCTAGATATAGCGTTAAGTCAGGTTTGAAGTCACCAAGTACCGTATCGCGTAGCGACTGCATCAGGCGAGAGTCAATCCCTCTTCCGCCACCTTGGTATGCCTGAGAAGAGAGATCGTGGCGATCGCCAACCACCCACGCTCCGCGAGCCAACGCCGGTTTGATCACATTATCCACCAACTGAACGCGGGCAGCGTAAAGCATCAACACTTCGGCTTTGTCAGTCAGCTTTTCGTTTTCAACACCTTGCTTAACCAAATCACGCAACTTTTCAGCCAACGGAGTTCCACCTGGTTCACGGGTGAAAACGATATCCTCAATACCCTGCTGACGAAGCTCATCTACTACGGTATCGCGGGCAGTCGTCTTACCGGCCCCTTCCAGACCCTCAATCACGATGAACTTACTTTTCATTCTTTTCCCTTAGCACCTGCAAATAGTTGCGTACGGCTTGATTATGGCTCTGTAAATTAGTGGTAAATACGTGTCCACCTTTCCCATCTGCAACAAAGTACAAATAAGAGGTTTTATCCGGATGCGCTGCGGCCTCTAACGAGGCTCGGCTCGGCATGGCAATCGGCGTTGGCGGCAAACCGGAGATTACGTAAGTATTGTATGCGGTTGGCTGCTGTAAGTCGCGCCGCGTCAAATTACCGTTATAGTTTTTGCCGAGACCATATATCACCGTAGGATCAGTCTGTAAACGCATGCCAATACGAAGGCGATTGATAAAAACCGATGCCACTTTGCCGCGCTCTTCACCAACGCCAGTTTCTTTTTCAATGATTGACGCCATGGTCACCAGATCTTCAGGTGTCTTATAAGGCAGATTTTTCTCGCGATCTTGCCATATTTCGTCAACTTCTTTGCTCATGCGATTATACGCCCGCTTAAGTATCATCTCATCGCTATTGCCCGCGGTGTAATGGTACGTATCGGGATAAAGCCAGCCTTCGATTGGGCGACCTTCAGGTATGCCCAAGACTTTGGCGATCTGGCTTTCATCTTTATTCGCCAACGCATGTTTCAGGTTTGGCGAAGCCGCTAAGACCTGCATCCAATCTTGAAAACGCGTTCCTTCAATGAAGCGTACGGTGAACTGTGCTTCTTTGCCGCTTTTAAGCAGTTCAAGAAATTCACGCACGGTCATTCCGGGTGTAATGCGATATGTACCCGCTTTAAAATTAGCCAATTCAGGCTCAAGTTGCAGTAGCCACGGAAAATAACGGGGATGCGCAATAAGCTTGTCCCTTACTAGCAGGCCTTCTAATGCCACGCGTCCGGTGCCCGCAGGCAGTTTAAACAGCGTTTCTTGAGTAATCGCCAAAGGCGTTCGGGCAAACTTCTGCACTTGTTGATAGCTCCAAAATAGCGCCACTAACAAAACAACAATGCAGACAACAAGAAGTCCAAACAGTTTTTTCTTCATTCAACCGCCAAATCATGACTCATACACAGGAAGTAAACACTGTGGTAATAAATATTCCGCCAATTGCCGTGAGTTGAAGCGATACTCCCCCGCTTCATTCACCGGCAACAGCGGCATTAAAGAGTTGCATATAAAAACTTCTTCCGCGTCTCGCAGCACGTCTAAAGGTGCGGAAACAATGCTTAATTCATACTCGCTTTCGGCCAATAAACGAATAATGCGCTGACGCATTAGCCCAGCTACGCCGGCGTTGGCAAGCGTTGGCGTAAATACTCGCGTTCCAATACGCCAGAATAAATTAGCCGCACAGCATTCCACTAGCCTTGCATTGCTGTCAAGCACCAGCGCCTCATGGGCGTTCGTCTGCTCAAGCTTTGCCTTAATCAGCACCTGCTCTAGGCGGTTAAGATGTTTTATGCCAGCAAGAGAAGGGTTGATGCCTAAGCGAATAGGGCTTACGGCAAGCGTGATGCCATCCTCCTGCCACTGAGCATACTGAGCTGGGATTGCGCTATTTGAAAATATACGACACGGGTTTTCAGCACCGGAAATGGAATAGCCACGCCCACCACTGCCACGCGTTATCATCGCTTTAACCACGCCATTCCCTGTCTCAGTCGCCGCTTGACGGAATTCTGTAAGCCACGCCGTCCAATCAACCGGTTCAATCAGTAACCGCGAACAGGCAAACTGCATCCGGCTAAAGTGAGCATGAATATCATCGATTCGCCCATGAACAGCACGAGCCGTGGTGAAACAACCATCGCCATAGTGCAAGCCACGGTCGCTGAGCGAAATAACCCCTGCGGGTGTTCCATTAAGCCAAAACATCACCAACTCCCGACGATGGCCAAGGCGTTCTGCCTCGATCCGGTATTCATATTTTAGCGTTTTGAGAGACGCAGGTAAAAAAAATGGCCCCATAAGGGCCATTTGATTTTTGCAGATAACATCTCAAAACTTAAGCGACTTAGATCTTGCGAAAAATCACAGAACCGTTAGTGCCACCAAAGCCGAAGGAGTTACACAGTGCATATTCCAAACCTTTCACCTGACGAGCTTCGCCTGGTACAAAGTCAAGATCACAACCTTCATCTGGGTTATCCAAGTTGATGGTTGGCGCGACAATTTGGTCGCGCAGCGTCAGAATAGTAAAGATAGATTCAACTGCACCTGCGGCACCCAGAAGGTGGCCCGTCATAGACTTGGTAGAGCTGACCATTACTTTAGCGGCATCTGCGCCGTATACACTTTTCACTGCCTGAGTTTCTGCTTTGTCGCCCGCCGGAGTAGACGTTCCGTGAGCGTTGATGTAGCCAACCTGAGATGGATTCAAGCCTGCATCACGCAGTGCATTCACCATCGCCAGCGCTGCACCTTCACCGTTTTCCGGTGGAGAAGTCATGTGGTAAGCATCGCTACTCATACCGAAACCAACGATTTCAGCATAAATTTTTGCACCACGCGCTTTCGCATGCTCGTATTCTTCAAGAACCAGAATACCAGCACCGTCACCTAGAACGAAACCGTCACGATCTTTATCCCACGGGCGGCTTGCCGCTTGCGGGTTATCGTTACGCGTTGACAGTGCGCGTGCGGCACCAAAGCCACCGACACCCAGAGGTGTACTCGCTTTTTCTGCACCACCTGCCAGCATGACGTCTGCGTCGTTATACGCGATCATACGAGCTGCATGTCCGATGTTATGCACACCAGAAGTACATGCCGTAGCAATAGAAATGCTTGGACCACGCAGACCTAACATGATAGTCAGATGACCCGCTACCATGTTCACAATGGTTGAAGGCACGAAGAATGGGCTGATTTTACGCGGTCCGCCTTTAACAAGCGCACTGTGATTTTCTTCAATCAGGCCAAGCCCACCGATACCAGAACCAATCGCGGCACCGATACGTGGAGCATTTTCTTCCGTTACTTCAATCCCAGAATCTTTAAATGCCTGAATACCGGCAGCGATTCCATACTGAATGAAGGCATCCATCTTGCGTGCATCTTTACGCGAGATGTAGTCTTCACTATTAAAATCCTTTACTAAGCCAGCAAAACGCGTTGCATAGGCGCTAGTATCGAAATGGTCGATTAAGCTGATGCCACTCTGCCCGGCTACGATAGCATCCCATGTGGAATCTACGGTATTACCGACAGGAGACAACATGCCCAGTCCGGTCACAACAACTCGACGCTTAGACACGCTTGTCCTCCAGGGAGGGAATTTAATTTGAAACTCTATGAGAGCAGGAAAAAACGTAGGCGGTCGAGTGACCGCCTAGATGTGTTCGATTACTTGTTCGCAGATTCGATGTAGTCGATTGCTGCTTGAACAGTAGTGATCTTTTCTGCTTCTTCGTCCGGAATCTCAGTATCAAACTCTTCTTCCAGAGCCATAACCAGTTCAACGGTGTCAAGAGAATCAGCACCCAGATCGTCAACGAAGGAAGCAGCATTCACGACTTCGTCTTCTTTAACACCCAGCTGTTCGATAATGATTTTCTTAACGCGTTCTTCGATAGTGCTCATACTCTTAAATTTCCTATCAAAACTCGCTTTCGCGATGGTTTTCGTAGTGTATTGAAAGTTGAAAAAGATGCAACTAAATCCCGGCTGGTCAAACCACGATTTTGCGTTATTTTGCGGCCATTCCCTCAAAAAACGCAAATTATTTTCGTGATTTTTAGATCATATACATGCCGCCATTGACATGTAAGGTCTCACCGGTGATGTAGCTAGCCTCATCTGAGGCTAAAAATGCAACAGCGTTAGCGATTTCTTTTGCTTCACCCAAGCGGTTCGCTGGGACCTGCGCCAGAATGTCTTTACGCTGCTCTTCCGTTAGCGAACGTGTCATATCGGTCTCAATGAAACCAGGAGCCACGACGTTAACGGTAATGCCACGAGAAGCAACTTCTCGTGCTAGAGACTTACTAAAGCCAATCAAACCTGCTTTAGCGGCCGCGTAGTTTGCTTGTCCAGCATTACCCATTGTACCCACAACAGAGCCAATGGTGATAATGCGGCCACAGCGTTTTTTCATCATAGCTCGTAAAACCGCTTTTGACAGGCGGAATACCGAAGTCAGATTCGTATCGAGGATATCCTCCCACTCATCGTCCTTCATACGCATCAATAGGTTATCACGAGTAATGCCGGCATTATTGACCAAAATGTCAATTTCGCCAAATTCAGCACGGATAGTGCTCAATACTGCATCAATAGAAGCCGGATCAACAACGTTCAGGTTTAAACCTTTGCCGTTTTCGCCCAGATAAGCGCTAATATCTTCTGCGCCTTTATCACTAGTTGCGGTGCCAATAACGCGGGCACCACGGGCAACTAAAGTCTCAGCAATAGCGCGGCCAATACCACGGCTTGCGCCGGTGACCAGTGCAATTTTTCCTTCGAAGCTCATCATTTTCCTCTTCTTATTGTGCAAGCGCTGCAGATACAGACGCAGCGTCGTTAATCGCAGCTGCCGTCATAGTATCGACAATACGCTTGGTCAGACCGGTCAGAACTTTACCCGGGCCAACCTCCAGCAGGTGCTCAATGCCCTCACCTGCCATAAATTCAACTGATTCACTCCAGCGTACTGGGCTATACAGCTGACGCACTAAGGCGTCGCGGATAGCGTCTGGCGAGGTTTCAGTTTTAACATCCACATTGTTCACTACGGGGAACTGAGGCGCATTGAAAGCAATACCCTGCAATGCAATTGCAAGCTTATCCGCCGCGGGCTTCATCAGTGCACAGTGCGATGGCACGCTAACAGGCAACGGCAGCGCACGTTTAGCACCAGCCGCTTTACACGCAGCACCAGCACGCTCAACGGCGTCTTTATTGCCCGCAATAACAACTTGTCCAGGAGAGTTAAAGTTCACCGGAGAGACAACTTCCCCCTGAGCAGACTCTTCGCACGCTTTTGCAATGGCATCGTTATCCAAACCGATAATGGCAGACATCGCGCCAGTACCCGCAGGTACTGCTTCCTGCATCAGCTTACCGCGCAGTTCAACTAAGCGAATAGCCTGTTTGAAATCCAGAACACCGGCACAGACCAACGCAGAATATTCACCGAGGCTATGGCCAGCCATCATTGCAGGCTGAGCACCATTTTCCTGCTGCCATACGCGATAAATCGCGACGGAAGCCGCCAGCAACGCAGGCTGTGTTTGCCACGTTTTGTTCAACTCTTCAGCAGGGCCTTCCTGAACTAGTTTCCACAGGTCGTAACCCAATGCGTCAGATGCCTCAGCAAAAGTCTGCTCTACAATCGGAAATTGTGCCGCAAGATCGGCCAGCATACCTACGGTTTGCGAACCCTGACCTGGAAACACCATTGCGAATTTAGACATGTTTGTTTTCCTGATATTCTTTTATAACCAACGCGTTAAATATTGTTACCCTGTAACTTATGCAACAATACTTATCCCACGTCAGAAAATCTTAACGATTAAAAACGAACCAAAGCAGAGCCCCAGGTGAAACCACCACCAAAAGCTTCCAGCAGAATCAGTTGTCCACGCTGAATGCGACCATCACGTACGGCCTCATCTAACGCGCAAGGCACGGATGCCGCAGATGTGTTTCCGTGACGATCTAAGGTCACGATCACGTTTTCTAACGTCATGCCCAATTTTTTCGCGGTTGCGCTGATGATGCGCAGGTTAGCCTGATGCGGAACCAGCCAATCCAAATCGCTACGCTCAAGGTTATTCGCAGCAAGAGATTCGTCGACGATATGCGCGAGTTCAGTGACGGCCACCTTAAACACTTCGTTACCCGCCATAGTCAGATAAGCCTGATCTTCGGTGTAACGTTGGCGATTTGGCAGAGTCAGCAACTCGCCATAGTGACCATCAGCATGGATATGAGTCGAAAGAATACCCGCTTCTTCAGATGCACCGAGTACAACAGCACCCGCGCCGTCACCAAAGAGGATCACGGTGCCACGATCGGTCGGATCTAGGGTACGGCTCAAGGTATCAGAACCGATCACCAGCGCATGTTTAACCGCGCCGTTTTTAACGTACTGGTCGGCAATGCTCAGCGCGTAGGTAAACCCTGCGCAGGCAGCGGCAACGTCAAAGGCCGCACAGCCTTTGATATCCAGCATCTGTTGCACCTGACACGCCGCGCTTGGGAACGCGTGCGTTGCCGATGTGGTAGCAACAACGATCAGGCCAATATCATTTTTGTCGAGGCCAGACATCTCAAGCGCATGTTTCGCCGCTTCAAATGCCATGGTTGATACGTTTTCATCCGGCGCAGCGATGCGACGTTCGCGAATGCCTGTACGGGAAACAATCCACTCATCAGACGTTTCAACCATACTTTCTAAATCGGCGTTGGTACGCACTTGTACGGGCAGGTAGCTCCCCGTACCGAGAATTCTTGTATACATGTACGATCAATCACTCTTGGGTAATATCGCCTCAAGGCGCAGGGCAATTCGCTGTGGAATTTGCCTTTGCACCGCCTGCACAGCCTGTTCGATAGCGACAGCGAACGCTTTTTGGTTCGCCGCGCCGTGGCTTTTAATCACGGTGCCACGTAATCCTACCAGACAAGCTCCATTATACTGGTCGGGGTTCAAATCACCGAAACGCTTAGCAATTCTTTTTTGTATCAAGCGCCCCAATAATTTTAACCACCAAGAGCGCTTGCGCTTCTCTCCTGGTGATTTGAGAAGGGATAGAAACATACGTACCACCCCCTCCATCGTCTTTAACGTAACATTACCCACGAAGCCGTCACAAACCAACACATCTGTTTTGCCTGTCAGCAAATCATTACCTTCCAGATAGCCGATATAGTTAATCGCTGGCGTGCTTTTGAGCACAGCGGCGGCTTCGCGGATATTGTCTAAACCTTTAAACTCTTCTTCACCAATGTTCAGCAGGGCGATACGTGGCGAGGTTATGCCAACGATCTCTTCCGCCATTACCGCACCCATCACGGCAAACTGCACTAACATGGCACTACTGCTTTCAACGTTAGCGCCCAAATCTAGCACTACCGTCTTACTCTTTTGCTGATTCGGTAATACCGTCATCAGCGCTGGACGCTCAATACCATCTAGCGGTTTAAGCATCAATTTCGCCAGTCCCATCAGCGCGCCGGTATTCCCCGCACTGACAACGGCCTGAGCCTCGCCATTCTTCACTAAATCAAGCGCGATACGCATCGATGTTCCTTTGCTGGTGCGGATAGCATGCGAAAGTTTAGCATCGTTGGATATAACTGATTCAGCAGGGATCACACGCAAACGTTGTTGAAGCGCAGGTGCTGCTTTAGCAAGATAAGGTGCGATGGCGTCGGGTTGTCCGACAATTAGAAGGTATAGCGACGAAGTAGACGCCAGTGCCTGCAAAGCTGCAGGCACTGTGATGCAAGGACCGAAATCCCCGCTCATAGCATCTAACGCGAGGGTTAGACGAGTCAAAGTATCGCCTTGTAAATACTAAAAGTATTACTTAACGATAACCTTGCGACCGCGGTAGAAACCGTCCGCAGTGACATGGTGACGCAGGTGAGTTTCACCGGAAACCTTGTCAACAGAGACGGTAGTCGTGGTCAGCGCATCGTGTGAACGACGCATACCACGGCAAGAGCGGGTTTTTTTGTTCTGTTGTACGGCCATTGACCTTACTCCTTGATTACTTACGCTTTAAACTGGCTAATGCGGCAAATGGATTTGGTTTGTCTACCTCAGGAGGCAGTTTACCAAATACCATGTCCGCGTCGGACACTTCACAGTGTTCAGATTCATGCACCGGAACTACCGGCAGGGCGAGGATGATTTCATCTTCAACCATTGCCAGCAAATCGACTTCACCAAAATCGTTGACTTCGATCGGCTCGTAAGCTTCCGGCAATGCCTCAGCCTGCTCGTCATTGGCGACCGGGCTGAAACAATACGTTGTATGGACCTGCTGTTGGAACGTCTGATTACAGCGCTGACAACATAACGTTACCGCTACATCGGCATGGCCGGTAATCACCGCTAACCGCTGGTTATCAATATTAAATGACAACGACACGGCAACATCGCTATCCACACTGACCACAGATTCAGCAACTCGCGTTACCTGCTCAGACGAATAGAAACCAACGTAATCTAATCGTTTCTGTGCAGTACGAACTGCATCAAGGGTCAAGGGTAATTTTACCTTTTGCATAGGGCGCGCATATTAACTTTGTAAAGACCGAGAGTCAAAGGAAAAGGCCTTGCAGGCACACTTTCCCTCCAATATTCGCTTCCTGAGCGGCGGACAGTTTAAAATGTCAGATTCAATTACGCCATGCTTTATGGAAAAAATATGTCACCTTTAATTTTAGCCTCTACTTCGCCCTACCGCCGAGCTTTACTTGAAAAGCTCGGTGTTGAATTCATTTGCGCCGCGCCCGACACGGATGAAACCCCACAAGATGAAGAGTCAGCAACCGATCTCGTCCAGCGCTTAGCACAAGAAAAAGCACACTCTCTGAGCGAAAAATTCCCTAATCATTTTATTATTGGCTCCGATCAGGTCTGCGTTATTGATGGGAAAATTGTCGGAAAACCGGGTTCAGTTGAGAATGCGCATCAACAATTACGAGCCGCTAGTGGAAAAGTCATTACCTTTTATACCGGTCTCTGCGTGCTAAATAGCCATACAATGCAAAAGGAAATTATTTGTGAGCCTTTCCACGTTCACTTTCGCCGCTTAACCGATGACGAAATCCACGCCTACATTAAACTCGAGATGCCGCTGTACTGTGCAGGTAGTTTTATGTGCGAGGGTGCCGGTATATTGCTGTTTAGCCAGCTTGAAGGCCGCGATCCTAACGCATTAGTGGGATTGCCTTTAATTGCACTCAACGAAATTCTGCTTAAGTTTGGCTATAACGCATTGCTTGAAGGTAAAAATAAAGCATAAAAAAAGCCGGAATAATCCGGCTTCGTTAATTTATCAGCGACTAGCTGGCTTTGGTTTTACGCAACACATCGAGGCAATGGCGCAATTTCTTGTCCATAGGGGCTTCCACCCGCATGGTTTCGCCGGTGTTCGGATGTTCAAAGCGTAATGCGGCAGCATGCAAGAATAAGCGGTCTAGGCCAGTTCCCTTCAACTCAGCATCAAAATCACGATCGCCATAGCGATCGTCGAAGGCAATCGGATGGCCAGCATGCAGTGCATGCACGCGGATTTGGTGAGTTCGGCCCGTTACTGGGCTGGCCTTCACCAAGGTCGCATGCTCAAAACGTTCTTCAACCTTAAAGCGCGTTTCAGACGGTTTACCTTCCGCATTAACGCGAACAATACGCTCGCCGCTTTGCAGAATATTTTTAAGTAGCGGCGCCTGCACAACTTTACAATGCGACTGCCACTGACCGCGAACCAGCGCCAAATAGTCTTTCTGCATCCCTTTCATGCGCAGTTGCTCATGCAACGCGCGCAGTGCAGAACGCTTCTTAGCGACCAATAATACACCGGAGGTTTCACGATCTAGGCGGTGCACCAGTTCAAGAAAACGCGCTTCAGGACGTAATGCGCGCAGTCCTTCGATAACACCAAAGCTTAAGCCACTGCCGCCATGCACGGCGGTACCCGACGGTTTGTTCAGCACCAGTAGATGATCGTCTTCAAAGATGATGCAATCATTCAGCGCAGCTACTTTGTCCAGCTTCGCCGACACGGGAGCCTCGTCTCGTTCGGCAATTCGCACCGGTGGAATTCGAACTTCGTCGCCCGGCTGTAATTTATATTCTGGCTTGATGCGTTTTTTATTAACTCGCACCTCGCCCTTACGCACGATGCGATAAATCATACTTTTTGGCACGCCTTTCAGCTGATTGCGCAAAAAATTATCAATACGCTGCCCTGCCTCATCGGCGGCAATCGTGACTAACTTTACTGAGGTGTTATTCATATTCATGGACGCGATTTTAAAGAGGCATTCAACGGCATGCCACTTCTTTTTTGAGCTAACGGCAGATTATCGCGAAAGGTGAGAATGATGAGAGCTGGGAGAACGTTTGCGCCCGCATTCTGCCTAATATACGAGCAACCAGACAGACTTGTTGTGAAGTACCGCAAGAATCTTCTTGATAAGGGTAAAAGTCGTCTTGCTATACAGGCCGTTGCAGTGGAATAATGACAAAGATTTCCGCGTTAATTCTCATTAAGACAGGGAAAACGACGGGATTTGACGTTTACTTGATGCCACAGAAATGCAGCAATGGCGTAAGACGTAGTGTGAAATCAAGTAATTAGCGGGCTGTGGGTAGCAGTCTGACCTAAAACATGGAATCAGCAATGCTGCATATTTTTGCAATTATTGACTGATAAACAGTGCTGTGTTTCACAAAGCTGTATTTTCGCTAAGAAACATAGGCTTACCGAAATATGCGCCCCTATGCAGGCGACAACCGTGAGGTTGACGACTTTGCGATAAGACTCGGGGTCATCGGTCTTCCTCTCGGTCAGGACGTTATTTTGCCCGCAGCTTAGTTGCCAATGCAAAAAAAATGAGTAAGTTGAAGATGAAAAGAATGTTGATTAACGCAACTCAGCAGGAAGAGTTGCGTGTTGCCCTTGTAGATGGACAGCGTCTGTATGATCTGGATATTGAAAGCCCAGGTCACGAACAGAAAAAAGCGAACATTTACAAAGGGAAAATAACCCGTATTGAGCCAAGTCTGGAAGCTGCTTTTGTAGATTACGGTGCTGAACGACATGGTTTTCTCCCCCTCAAAGAAATTGCCCGCGAATATTTCCCAAACAATTACTCCTCACATGGCCGTCCAAACATCAAAGATGTTTTACGCGAAGGTCAGGAAGTTATTGTTCAGGTTGACAAAGAAGAGCGTGGCAACAAAGGCGCAGCACTGACCACGTTTATCAGCCTTGCTGGTAGCTACTTAGTACTGATGCCTAATAACCCACGCGCTGGCGGAATTTCTCGTCGCATCGAAGGTGATGACCGCACAGAATTGAAAGAAGCCCTTTCTTCTCTGCAGTTACCCGACGGCATGGGCCTTATCGTTCGTACCGCAGGCGTTGGCAAATCAGCCGAAGCGCTGCAATGGGATCTGTCATTCCGTTTGAAACATTGGGATGCCATTAAAAAAGCCGCTGAAGGCCGCCCTGCTCCGTTCCTTATCCATCAGGAAAGCAACGTTATTGTTCGCGCATTCCGCGACTACCTGCGCCCAGACATTGGCGAAATCCTGATTGATAATCCAAAAATTCTCGATCTGGCCAAACAGCATATCGCCGCGCTGGGACGTCCTGATTTCAGCAGCAAGATTAAACTCTATACCGGTGAAATCCCGCTGTTTAGCCACTACCAAATCGAATCTCAGATTGAGTCAGCGTTCCAACGTGAAGTTCGCCTGCCTTCCGGCGGCTCCATTGTTATTGACTCCACTGAAGCCCTGACAGCTATCGACATCAACTCCGCACGCGCTACACGCGGTGGTGACATCGAAGAAACCGCATTCAACACCAATCTTGAAGCCGCTGATGAAATTGCTCGCCAGTTGCGTCTGCGTGACCTTGGTGGCCTGATTGTTATCGACTTCATCGATATGACGCCAGTTCGTCATCAGCGCGAAGTTGAAAACCGTCTGCGTGACGCTGTTCGCCAAGACCGCGCGCGTATTCAGATTGGTCGCATCTCTCGCTTTGGCCTGCTTGAAATGTCTCGTCAACGCCTCAGCCCATCATTGGGTGAGTCAAGCCATCACGTTTGTCCGCGCTGTAACGGCACCGGCACCGTGCGTGATAACGAGTCACTTTCACTCTCCATCCTGCGTTTGATTGAAGAAGAAGCGCTGAAAGAGAACACCAACGAAGTTCACGCGATCGTCCCTGTGCCGGTTGCCTCTTACCTGCTGAACGAAAAACGTGAGTCTGTTAGCGCCATCGAAAAACGTCAGGACGGCGTTAAAGTTATCGTTGTGCCTAACGACCAGATGCAAACTCCGCACTACAACGTAGTTCGTGTGCGCAAAGGTGAAGAGACCAGCACCCTAAGCTATTTGCTGCCTCAGCTGCATGAAGCGGAAACGCTGACCGCCGAGGAAGAGCCGGTTCTGGAACGTAAACGTCCAGAACAGCCAGCGTTAGCCGCTTTCTCACTGGATGTTGAAGCGCCTCCTGCTGAAACAGCGGCTCCAGTCGTTGCAGCGCCTGCGGCGAAAACCGCAGCACAGCCAGCAGCGCCCGCGCAGCCAGGCTTGATTAGCCGTTTCTTCTCTGCACTGAAAAATATGTTTGCAGGTTCTGAACCTGAGCAAAAACCCGCTGTAGAAGTTACAGCGCCAGTTGAAGAGCCTCGTCGCCAAAATCAAGATCGTCGTAACAATAATCGTCGCCAGAATGGTCGTCGTGATCGTAACGATCGCTCTGACCGTAGTAATGACCGTAACGAACGTAACAACGATCGTAACGACCGTGGTGAACGTACTGAACGCAGCAACGAGCGTAATAACGACCGCAATAGCAACCGTGAAGACCAGCGTCGTAACCGTCGCCAGTCAACACAACCAGCTAATGCTGATGTGAACGTTGAAACAGCCAACGTTGAACAACGTGATGAGCAGCAACCTCGCCGTGAGCCACGCAATAACGATCGTCAACGTCGTCGCACTGAAGATAAGCGTCAGGCCCAGCAAGAAGTTAAAGCGCTGGAAAACAACGATGCCGCAGTAGCGAATGAAGCTGAAGAGAACAGCCGCGAAGAGAATCAGCACATGCCGCGCCGTCAGCGTCGCCAACTGACTCAGAAAGTTCGCTTTACGACTCAGGCTGAAGACGATGCCGCCGCTGCTCTGGCCAAAGCATCTGTCCCTGCCGTTGTTACTGCGCCAGTGGTTGCTGAAACCGCACCACAAGCTGAACCAGCACTGCAGCAAAACAGTGATGATGAAGGGTTCCGTGATAACCGCCAAGGTGAAAACGGTATGCCACGTCGTTCACGTCGCTCTCCTCGCCATCTGCGTGTGAGTGGCCAACGTCGTCGCCGTTATCGTGATGAGCGTTATCCAACTCAGTCGCCAATGCCGCTGGCATTTGCAGCAGCATCACCTGAGATGGCTTCTGGCAAGGTGTGGATTAGCTATCCAGTAGCACAGCCGGCAATCGCGGAGACAGAGGTTGAAACACAGACTGTCGCTATTGAACAACCGATTGAACAGGCACCTGTTTCGCCGGTTAACGAATCTGTAGCTGAGCAGCCTGTCATCGTTGAAGAGTCTGCTTCTGAATCTGTAGTCGATGTTGAGCCTGTTGTTGAATCAGACGTTGTTGAATCAGACGTTGTTGAGCCAGCCGCTTCTGCGCCAGTTGTCGAGAAACCGGTCGCATCCGCTCCGGTCGTTGCGACCTCAGCGGCAGCAGTTCCAGCGGCGTTTGACGCCATCGTACCAGCACAAGTCATCCATGACGAACCCGCTACTGTTGAAGAAACAACATCAGTAGTTGAAGAATCAGTTGCCGATGACAAACCAGTTGTCGTTGAAGCCGCAGTGGTTGAAGAAACTATTTCTGAAGCGCCTGTCGTAACAGAAACCACAGTGGCAGAATCTGTCGTTGAAGAAAACGCGGCTGAAGAGACTCACGCTGAACCAACGACCATTGACGCAACTGCGGCTGAAACGCCAGTGGTTGAGGAAACGACAGTTGAAGAAACCGTTGCTCAGGTAGTTGTTGAAGAGCCTGTTGTTCAGCCAGTCGTAGCGGCGAAACCTGTCATTGTCGTCGCAGCTAAGGCTCAGCGCGTAGCATCAGCGCCGATGACCAAGGCTCCAGCGCCAGAGTATGTACCTTCTGCGCCAGTCGTCAGCAACTGGCAGCGCCCTACTCTGGATTTGCAGAGCAAAGGCGGTGCCGGTGGACATGCGGCGGTAAGCCAAGCAACGGCGCCAGCGACTAAGCCACCAGCGGTTACTGACTAATCAGCTAGTGCATTAAATAAAAAACCCGCCGATGGCGGGTTTTTTATTATCGATACATTGAGTAGGAATATATTTACCAAATAACAAAAATCATTCTCAATTATTTAATAATACATATTATAATTAATTAGCGTAATAATTAATCATCGTTTGAGCTATGATAAGTTTCTTACAGATGAAATTTAATTTGGCTAGAATTTCTAGTACCGCACTGTATTATGCCCGCACAGTCTCCGGCTGCATGATGCAATGGGCATTAAGGAAAACCTTAGCCCCCGGAGACTGGCTATGCCCATGAAGTCTGTATCAAGAATGGGCACCTAATACACTATATTTTGACATCTAATATAAATACGCCCAAATATATAGTTATTAACACACCAGCTTTATATATCAGGCTATCTGATGTAGTACTTTAATATCGAGTGTTTCCAGTTTTCCCTCAACTTCTTTTACGAAGTTCTGGAAATGAACGGTGTTATTATGACGATCAACCGCTTCCTGAGACGCCCATACTTCGAAGAAAACATAGGTTCCTTTATGTCCAATCTCCTCATGGAGGTCATATTGGATATTGCCCATTTCTTGTCTGCTTGGCTCAACGACACGCTCAACCGCGCTGTGAATAGCCGCTTTGTGTTCAGGTTTAGCTATTAAAGTTGCAACTATACGAACTTCACTCATCGTGGTGCTCCTTTTTTCATGTCCACTGAATTCATTCATGTAAAACCTATTGCCAGACTACGCTTTTTATCACACAAAATCCTGCTGGAATTATATGAATTATCAATAGATCACAACAAACGAGTGCATCTTAGTCCATTTGCCCTTATCCTTATCCCCCGCCACAAAAACACATTTCCATCCCCCTGTTGGAGTGTGTCTCGCAAGATCTGTATCGTCAACATCACTCATGACAGCATTGTCAGACGGAGCCTTGTAATGACCGTAATGCAGCACGCCCTTAAGATCCGCCGCCCAGATGACTGGCATCTCCATCTTCGCGATGACGAAATGCTGAAAACCGTTTTACCACATACTAGCCAGCACTTTGCCCGTGCTATTGTGATGCCTAATCTGGTTCCGCCGATCACCAGCATTGCTCAGGCACAGGCCTATCGCCAACGTATTCTTGATGCTGTTCCAGCAGAGCATAACTTTACGCCACTGATGACCTGTTATTTAACCGATGGCTTAGATGCCAATGAGTTAATCTCTGGCCATGCCGATGGCGTATTTACCGCTGCCAAGCTTTATCCCGCAAATGCAACCACCAATTCCAAGCATGGCGTAACCTCCGTGCTAGGGCTTTACCCTCTATTTGAGCAAATGCAGAAAAGCGGCATGCCGCTGCTTATTCATGGCGAAGTCACACTGCACGATGTTGATATTTTCGACCGCGAGGCGCGTTTCATTGACGAGGTGATGCTGCCATTACGTCAGAATTTCCCTGAGCTAAAAATTGTCTTCGAACATATTACCACCCGAGAAGCCGCCGAGTTTGTGACTGAAGGTGATGAGTATCTCGCGGCCACCATTACGCCACAGCACCTGATGTTTAACCGTAACCATATGCTGGTTGGCGGTATCCGCCCGCATTTATTCTGCCTACCAATATTGAAGCGCAGCACCCATCAAGAAGCCCTGCGTAAGGCCGCGACCAGCGGTAACACACGCTTCTTCCTTGGCACAGACTCTGCGCCTCATTCACGGCAGCGTAAAGAGTCTAGCTGTGGCTGTGCGGGGGTATTTAACGCACCCACAGCGCTCCAAGCCTACGCAGCGGTATTTGAACAAGAGAATGCGCTACAGCACCTCGAAGCATTCTGCTCTCTCAATGGCCCCGAGTTCTATAACTTGCCAGTTAACGACAGTCATATTGAGTTGGTACGTGAACCCGTTACTATCGAAGAATCTATTCCCTGCGGCGATGATACGCTAATCCCATTCTTGGCTGGTGAAACCGTTCAATGGACGGTAAAGGCCTAGACTCGCGCACAGAGTGATACCTAAAAGTTAAATTAACCCACTCCTCAGAGTGGGTTAATCCATTAAAATGGAAGATAAAATGAATAATACGGAGAACCTACTTGAGCTCCGAAACATTTGCTTTAGCGCAGACCAGCAGATCATTATCGATAATCTCTCACTTACGCTTCAGCCCAAAGAGCTTAAAGTTATCACTGGCCCTTCTGGCTGTGGTAAAAGCACCCTGCTAAAAATTATCGCCTCGCTGTTTCCTCCAACCTCGGGTGATATTTTTCTCAAAGGTAAAAATATCCTCACTCTGAAACCAGAGGCGTATCGCCAGCAAGTTTCATACTGCTTCCAAACCCCAATTTTGTTCGGCGATACGGTCAAAGATAATCTTCAGTTTCCCTATAAAATCCGCGGCGATAAAGTTGATTTAGAAAAAATAAAGCGTGGGTTGTTACAATTCGATCTTCCTCTGCACTCGCTAGATAAGAAAATCGACGATCTCTCTGGCGGAGAAAAACAGCGCGTTGCTTTGCTACGCAACATTCAATACCTGCCAAAGATCTTACTGCTGGACGAAATAACCAGCGCGCTAGACGATAAAAATAAGCAAATCGTGCATCAGGTGATTGATGATTTAATTACCCACGCCGGCATAGCTGTTTTGTGGGTCACCCACAACAGCGACGAAATCAGCCAGTCTCATAACCTTCTGCGCATGACAAAATACGAAGCACCAGAGGCCAAACAATGAGCGAACATAACATCACCGACCAATCGTTAATCATGGCATTAGCCCTTGTAGCTATTGCCCTACTTATCAGCGGTAAAGAAAAACTCGGGTTAGAGAAGGATATTATCTGGAGCGTTACCCGTGCGATTATTCAGCTCATTATCGTTGGCTACGTACTTAAATATATTTTCAATATCGACCACGCGCTGCTCACACTGTTGATGGTGCTTTTTATCTGCGTCAACGCGGCCTATAACGCTAAAAAACGTAGCAAAGGTTTAAGCCATGCTTTCGTTATTTCTCTTATTGCCATTGTGACCGGCACCGCGCTCACGTTAGCCGTTCTGATCGGCAGCGGCTCCATTACGTTCACCCCCATGCAGGTCATTCCCATCTCCGGCATGATTGCAGGTAATGCGATGGTTGCCGTCGGATTATGCTACAACAATCTGCGCCAGCGTTTTGCCGATGAAAAGCAGAAAGTCCAAGAGATGTTGAGCCTTGGCGCGACACCTAAGCAATCATCTGCTTCCATTATTCGTGCCAGTATAAAAGCAGCGCTAATCCCCACCGTTGATTCCGCCAAAACCGTTGGCTTAGTCAGCCTGCCTGGAATGATGTCTGGTTTGATTTTTGCGGGCGTCGATCCGGTAAAAGCGATTCGCTACCAAATCATGGTGACATTCATGCTGCTTTCTACAGCAAGTCTTTCCACCATCATTGCGGGCTATCTTGCCTATAAGAAATTTTATTCCGATCGTTCACAGTTATTGTAAATCCGCATTTCAATAGCAAAAAGCCCTGCATCATCAGCAGGGCTTTTTATTAGACGCTATACCGGCAATCAGTTATTTCACGCAGCGCGTACACTGCTCTGATTGGATCACTTGGAAGAAGTCGTTACCTTTGTCATCAACTAAAATAAACGCAGGGAAATCTTCAACTTCAATTTTCCAAATAGCTTCCATACCCAGCTCAGGGTATTCCAGACACTCAAGGCTCTTAATACTCTGCTGAGCCAGCACCGCCGCTGGGCCGCCAATACTGCCGAGGTAGAAACCACCGTGTTTTTTACACGCATCCGTGACTTGCTGGCTGCGATTACCTTTTGCCAACATCACCATGCTGCCGCCGTTGGCCTGAAGCAGATCAACGTACGAGTCCATACGGCCAGCCGTTGTTGGGCCTAAAGAACCAGACGCATAACCTTCTGGAGTTTTAGCCGGGCCCGCATAATAAATAGGATGATCTTTAACGTATTGAGGCAGATCTTCACCATTATCTAAGCGCTCTTTCAGCTTCGCATGGGCAATATCACGACCAACAACAATAGTTCCGCTCAGCGACAGACGGGTGGAAACCGGATACTGAGAAAGCTGCTGCAATATTTCAGACATCGGACGGTTTAAATCAACCTTAACCGCTTCGCCCTCACCGGCTTTACGCAGGTGTTCAGGAATATATTTACCCGGATTGCTTTCCAGTTTTTCAATCCAAATACCATCGCGGTTAATTTTCGCTTTGATATTTCGATCCGCAGAACAGGAAACGCCCATACCCACAGGACACGATGCGCCGTGGCGAGGCAAACGAATAACGCGCACGTCATGAGCGAAATATTTCCCGCCAAACTGTGCTCCCAGCCCCAGATTCTGCGCTTCTTTCAGCAGTTCTTGTTCCAGCTCGATATCACGGAAGGCCTGACCATGCTCATTACCTTCGGTTGGCAAGCCGTCATAATATTTCGTCGAGGCCAGCTTCACGGTTTTTAGCGTAGATTCAGCCGAGGTGCCGCCAATAACAAACGCAACGTGATAAGGAGGACAGGCTGCTGTACCTAAGGTACGCATTTTATCCACCAGATAGTTTTTGAGCTTGCCTGGCGTTAATAGCGCTTTGGTTTCCTGGTAGAGATAGGTTTTGTTCGCAGAACCGCCACCTTTAGCAATGCACAGGAATTTATACTCATCGCCATCGACGCTGTATAAATCAATTTGTGCAGGCAGGTTGCTGCCGGTATTCACTTCTTTATACATATCCAGCGCCGCATTTTGCGAATAGCGCAGGTTATCTTCAATATAAGTGTTGTAGACACCACGAGACAGTGCCGCTTCGTCACCGCCGCCGGTCCATACTCGCTGGCCTTTTTTGCCTACGATAATAGCCGTGCCCGTATCCTGACAGGTAGGCAGAATGCCTTTTGCCGCGATCTCTGAGTTGCGCAGAAATTGCAGGGCAACATACTTATCGTTCTCGCTGGCTTCTGGATCGTCCAGAATTTGGGCGACTTGCTGCTGATGTGCAGGACGCAGCATGAAAGAAGCATCGTGGAAAGCATGCTGTGCAAGGAGAGTCAGCGCCTGCGGCTCAACCTTCAGGATTTCTTGCCCTTCAAACTCGGCAACGGACACATGATCTCGACTTAACAGATAGTATTCAGTCTCGTCTTTTTTCAGCGGGAACGGATCTTGGTAATGAAATGGCTTATTTGACATTTTTTTCTCACTTGCAACATCAGCTTCAGTAGATTCACACTCACGCGGCCTGTTCTTCGCCGGCTCACTGTGTAAAGAAAACACCACCACCTTACGTGTTTTTAGCCTGTTGATTCTTGAGCTAAATCCAAAATATACCCTCTAATTATAAAGGGGTACTTTTTGCATAGGTGCTTTCCGGCTTCACAGGGTGAGAACTGCGGGTACAGACTATTTGTATCTATATTTATTATCCCGCAGTTAACACAATGATTACAATCACCACAACCCGATCGGCATCTCAATGTGGCACATTACTGATGTAATGCGCACAAAAAAGCGGCCCTGAGGCCGCTTCACACAAATAATCTTGGTTATGCGTTTTTGTAGCGCTCAGCCAGCGCGTTCGCGGCAACCATCGCTTCATAAACGTCATCCACCGTCAATTCCATCGGCATATTGCCCATGGTATCACCGTCTGCGCAGGCAATTTCTGCTACCTTGCGCCATTCGGCCTCAACAAATGTTTTCAGACCCATGTCCTGCAGCGTCAGTGGCAAACCAGCAACTTTGATAATGCGCACGACTTCGTCGATTTCTGCACGCGGTGCATTCTCCAGCACCAACTGAGTGAGCAGGCCAAACACCACTTTTTCACCGTGCTGCGCGCGATGTAAATCAGGTACCGCTGACATACCATTGTTTACCGCGTGAGCCGCGGCTAAGCCACCGGCTTCTGCACCAACGCCGCTGAGGTAAATCGTAGCTTCAATGGTTTGTTCCAATGCGGGTGTGGAGACTTTATTTTTCACCGCATCCATGGCTGCATCGACGTTTTCACTTAGCAGTTGATAGCAAAGTTGCGCTAAACCCAGACCCGTGCGGGAAGGCTTTTTCAAGACTAAATTGACACCGTCAGCGGCATAGCAGGCGCGAGCTTCAAAGTAAGTGGCTAATGCATCGCCCACGCCGGCGGCAAAGAAACGCACCGGAGCGGCGGCAATAATGGATGTATCCGCAATAACGGCATCTGGATTTTGTGGCAGGAATAGATAGCGCTCAAACTCGCCTTGCTCGGTATAAATAACGGCCAATGCAGTGCATGGTGCGTCGGTAGAGGCAATCGTTGGGAACAAAATGACGGGAAGTTTATGGTAATAAGCAACGGCTTTTGCAGAGTCCAACGTTTTACCACCGCCAATACCGACGATAACATTGGCCTGCTGAGCCTCGGCTAAAGCACCTAAACGTTTGATCTCAACTTCGGTACACTCATAATTGAATTTCTCACTTACGCCCTTCAATCCGGCTTGTTTAAGCCCAGCGATAGCTTCGTCATTCACGCGCTGCAAAATAAATTCATCGCTAATAATAAACGCATTATCGCCAAAATCTTTCACGTAATCATGCATCTGCTGAAGAAGACCACGTCCAATGACAAATTTTTTCGGTGAAGTAACCGTGCGAGGTGTTTTATTCATGGTGACACTCCTAAAAATGGCAGCGTGATTTGCTGAAGGTGATTTTTGTTAGGAAAATATTTACCTTTTTTAAAGGATACGCTTTCCTAGGCCCCTAAACTACCTTCAGGAGAAATAAGCTAACCATTTAGGGTTATCATTTTATCAAGAGTGTATTTTCAGATAAAAAGAGAGGTTTCGATGAAAAAACAAACGCTGAAATAGTTAAATAGCCTCATAAAATACTGCTGTTTGTTTATAAGATTTTTCTTTTTCTGGTTTTATTCTAAACAAAAATTAAAGAATTTATTCATATTACAAATAGAGCTAAGCAACAACTTTATTTGCATAATCCCAAGAGTTACCATCTCAAACATGGCTTACTTTTGATGGAGTATCTGTATGAATATTGCCTATGATAGAAACAGAAATCCTTTACGTGTTGGTGCTCATGTTATTGAAAATGGCACACGTAGAGTCATGGTGATCACAGCAATTAACGATGAAAAATTGGCAAGAGAAAAAGTTCGTGCGGCAAAATGTGTACTTTGTCATGGTGATTCTAACGCTTATGCCCCTCAAGATCTCATCTTACTTGGACATTAACAAGCATTGAGACCAGTCGTCACTCTTTTATATATGCAAAAAAGCCTGAACATTAATGCTCAGGCTTTTCTTTTGAGAAATAACTAAGATTAATCTTTTTTCTCAAGTAGGTGACGATAAATCAAGCCACCAATAATCCCGCCAATAATTGGCATTACCCAGAATACCCACAGCTGTTGCAGCGCCCAAGTGCCTTGGAAGATAGCAACGGCAGTACTACGTGCGGGGTTTACCGAGGTATTCGTCACCGGAATGCTGATCAGGTGAATCAAGGTTAACGCTAACCCAATCGCTAAAGGTGCAAAGCCAGCTGGAGCACGTTTATCAGTCACACCATGAATAACGATTAAGAAGAAAGCTGTCAGAACAATTTCAGCCACAATAGCTGCCTGCAGGGAGAACCCGCCAGGTGAGTGTTCGCCAAAACCATTAGATGCAAAGCCGCTCGCCGTTGCATCAAAGCCCGCCTTGCCACTTGCAATGACATACAGAATAGCGGCACCAACGATACCACCAATAACCTGAGCGACAATATACGGCACAACTTCTTTCGCACTAAAACGACCGCCGGCCCACAAACCTAAAGTCACCGCTGGATTGAAATGCCCACCAGAAATATGGCCTACAGCATACGCCATAGTCAAAACGGTCAGGCCAAATGCCAATGCAACACCGGCAAAACCAATACCTAACTCAGGAAAGCCTGCGGCTAATACGGCGCTACCACAGCCACCAAATACTAGCCAGAGCGTACCAAAAAACTCTGCCGATAATTTTTTAAACATTACTACCTCAGCAATCAAAATAAGGGTTTATTAGCAGCGATATGTTTATTCCGCTGCCAATACCGTATCTTTTATAGGCACTTTGATCAGGCTATGTTCTATATGAAAATAAAAAGCAAAAGATCGCTTGCTTAACTCTCTCCGCGTACAAACGATTCTTACATCCATGTCAAAATAAACCTAATCCCCACACATCCCGTGTTAAGAAATAAGCTTAATTAAATAGGTATCCAATTTTTTTATGTATTCTCCACAAGTTTCATTTTTTCTCAAGAAAAACTTATTGAGATTATTCTGGGATAATCTTGAAAATCAGTCTATTAGTCTAATGTCCATTACATAAGCACCATTTATGCAACAACTCTCATAAACCGCTTAGTTAAATTCTATACGATCTTTGACTAATTGCCTTTTTTAGCAGAAAAATTTCACATTATTTTTTATGGATTGATATGCGGCTTAGAAATATCTGCTTTTTGGCAGACTTCAGTAAAAATCTGCATTCTTTCGCACGTTTTATCCACGGCAAAAACCATCATATAGCAGAAGATAAGGAATCCAACGAGGCAGGATAGGATAAGCAGTAGTTTTGTTTTCATCGGCAGTTAGATAGAGGAATGTATCGCTGTTAACGTGGGCTAGGCCAACAATATCAGAAGAAACTTAAACTAAGGCTCTACAGACTTATGTCAGATCTATCAAACAGCACATAATGCTAACAGATGAAACGCACTCGGCACGAAAAGACACGCGCTACATGGAGGTGCCGAACACGTTTCTCTGTTACCACTTGCTCGTAGCCTCCAAGGATAGGATCGCTTGACGAAAGTTTCAAGCCTCTACCGCCTCAACATATTGTAATCTAAGGATTAGGCAATAAAACCCTGCCGTTTAATCAGAGCTGTACGAAGCGTATCTCCCCTAACGTACTGACATATCTATAAAATAAAAAAGCCAGCCGTTTAGCTGGCTCAAAAAAGCATGCTATGACGCGATAGGAACAATCGTACTCTTATAGCGTTCAAGCACGGATGATTTAGCATCCTGCGGGTTTTTCAGCGTCCAAAGATTACGATTGATACCATCATTCACTAAGTAGATAACACCTGTTTCTATCGCTGACATCACACAAAGCATAACGGGTTCATTAGTGGTGTAACCAATTTCGCCTTCAAGCAGACGCTGGTAATCTATATATCGAAACACGCCAGCCTGCACTTCATAAGACAAAATAGTTTTGCTGGTATTTACCGACGATAAAACCTGTCCTGTATTCACATCAACTACGCGCAGGTTAACCGCAATCTGATCAAGCTGATATTGTGTGCTGGCGCCAATACCAAAGAATCTTGCCCCTGCTCCCCCAGATTTCACATTGCTTTCATAGCCAATAATCGATCCTTCAACCAACACATTCGCCGCAACTAAGGAAGAAAGCTGATGCTGGTTATTTACGGCGGCGGTGCCATTCTCTTGTGCTGCACGAATAATTTTTCGCTCATTTAGCAGGTTCTGCAATCCTTGGCGTTCTAAAGGAATAAACCACCCGGAATCCTTTAATGCGGAAACTAGCATAGCGGTTGCACTTTGTGGTACCGCGGTAGAAAAGTTACTGGCTGGATAAGGTTTAAACTGCCCCGTCTCATCTTGAATATTGTAAACCGAAACAAATAGCTTACCTGCTGGCTCCGGCAAATGCGTTAAATCTTGATAGCTTTGTGCTCGGGGCATTAACGTTGGTTTCGCGGCTTGTTTAGGTGGTGCCGTTAAACATCCGCTTAAAAAAAGCACCGAAATGATCAATAAATAGCTGCGCATGGCTCATCATCCCGTTCTAATTGGTTTTAATGCTGGAGAGCCCATCAACTTCGATGGTTGAGGATTTTCCCGTTGTGCGATCAAGAATATTCATCGTTAATCGCCCATCGGTATTTTTCACATCGACAATAAAATCCTTAGTCACTAACCGTCCCGGTTTCCCTTGGCTGATATTTCCCATCAGATTTCCTAGCAATTGAGATTGAATCACGGAAGTAAAATTATCCAACGGTGAAGGCGTTGAAGTATCAAAGTCATAGCCATTGGGATCTTTATATGAATTTTGCGCATTGGCTTCGTTTAATAGGAACGAGCCATTGTTTGGGTTTCCACCAAAGTTAGGGTTAACAAATTGAAAAACCATATTGCCCCCCCAGGACTGCGGAGATATAAGCAAAGCAATCAGAGCTATATAGAAAATTCGCATGGGCACTCCTTAAAACTCATCAGCGGTTAAGTCACCCGTATTGAGCAGCGCTTTATCAATAGTTCGGCGCGATAAAGATTCACTTACGCTCTCAATGGCCACGGCGACGTCTTTGTCAAAGCTACGTTTGTTTGGGAATAAAAAGGTTTGATAAACTGTATCCTGTTCAATTTTAATCGTGATCCAACTTCCCCAGCGCGCACTGGGTCTTTCACTGATAGTGAGTGTTCCGGGATATTCCTTTTCCCAGTTGTCACTAAAATCTCGATAAAATGCATGGCCAACTGACGTTACCGTGTGGTCAGTAATTAAACCTGGAACTTCAATTTCAGCCGCAGTTCCCTGCTTTGCCCCACAGCTCAAAGAGGCAAAGAGAATAAAAATAAATATTTTTTTCATCGTTTAACGCCTGAGATTATCGTTAGCCCATGAAACGGCCTGTGTTCGGTTTTTCACCGAGATTTTTTTAAACAGATTATAAAGGTGTGTTTTGACAGTATTTTCACTAATAAACAATAGCCGCGCTATTTCCGTATTTGAGGCACCTAGGCGCAATTTGTTGAGAATTTCTTTCTCTCTATTAGTTAATCCTGTTGATTCTGGGCTGTGATAGCGATAATGCGAAGATTGACTAATAAGATAGCTCGCAACACTCTGACTAAAATAACATTCTCCATTTATGACGCTTTTGATCCCTTCAACCAAAGATCGCTCATCCATAGACAAATAAAATACAGCACTAATATTTGGCCATGAGCCGATATCTTGGTACTGATAGTCATCCGGTGTATTTAACAGAAGCAGTCTATTTTTTTCTCGGCAGCGGCTAAGTTCTGATTGCCACAGGACAGTCGTTCTTCTGTCTGCTTCCATCAAATCAAACAGAAATAATGTATTTTCAATTGAATCATTTAAATATTTGTTGATGTTATGTATTTTTGCATTTACATCTAATATGGACTTAATCTGGTGCAGTAGCGCAGTCGCCTGTAAAGACGGCCTAGTAATTAAAACTAATGAGTAGTTTTGATTCGCTGCTTCATTAAGCATAATAACAACCTACCTAGATGCGACGCGCAGCGCTCTCTGCTTTATTAAAACAGATTGATGACGCGCTACATTTCCGCTGCTGTGTAAAAGGCAGTGCACAAAATAATGAAAAATGCACAGAGTTAAATTGTATATACCATCGTTTTTTTCGGGCATATTACATGATTCAATCTAGACATTGGCGCATCCAGCGCAAGTGCCATTTGTGTTTCAAAATGTTTCATGATATTTATAAATAATTCTTATGATTAATTTAAATACTAGAAACGCTTAATAATCCTTTCATATTTCCGCACTAAGAATAAAATCATCATTAGTCGATACGCAACAGTAAAAAATAAAATCCGTTATTAAATAGACAATTAAGAAAAATATGTAACATGCATACTCACTTTTAGTTAGCTGGCTTGGTATATATTCATTTGTTTTTCTTAGGTAAGTGGTATCAAGATTGTATCTTTACAATGTCATTATTCATCAAGCTGGTCATCATGCTTCCGCATGAATTTGATATGGGTGCTTGCTGTGTTGACAACCCTTGCGATATCTCATGGACTATATGTGTGGGATCGACCATCCAATACAAGCAACGCTTGTTTCTTTACGTAAATCTATAGGTAGAAAAAGTAAAACTTTTATTTTCTTTTGCTAACAAGAAGTAAACGACAAAAATAATACTTTTTCATGACGCCTTCTTTTCAAAATACAACTTATAGGTGAGATATTTAATTTTTCTTCCGTACATACTCAAATCGTAAATCGGAATATTCCTGAAAAATACATCAGGAAATCAGGTGAGCGCTTTACAGGCTTGTTTTCTTACTGACCGAATTACGTTAGGACGGCAACATGAAAAAGTTAGTGTTAGCAACTGCTCTGCTACTTACGCCTTATTTGGCTATAGCGAATAGTGATTTGGCACGTTCTGAAATAATCACAGGCTTTAGTGATATTAACAGTAATTACAGCCAAAGCACGGCAATTAATCAAATAGGAAGTGGTAATAGAGCATATTCAAATCAACAAGGGATCAATAACCACGCGGTTATTGTTCAGCAAGGAAACGGAAACCAAGGCAGAATCAATCAGTCAAGCAGCAATAACAATGCGTTAATTGCCCAGCGTGGCACGGGGAATTCTGCGGATATAACACAGCTTAGCAGTAATAACACCGCCGTTATTGCTCAGCTAGGCAGTGGGAATAATGACACCATCATTCAAGACAGCTTTGGTAACTCTGCTTATATTTTTTCTATCGGGAAAAATAATATAACGCAAATTAACCAAACGGGTACGAACCGGTCCGCCGGTGTAGTACAAAATGCATCAGGCATGGCCATTAGAGTTACACAACATTAGTTATCGTCTATCTGATACACACATCTGATTCTATAACCAACGGGGTAACATCATGAATAAGTGGAAAATCATCGCCGCATCAAGCTTTGTCTTCGCTATGAGTAATGCTATGGCATTAACCAACCCGGCTTACGTATTTCAATTCACACCTCAAACAGGCGCATTAGGCGGAGAAGTTCAAGTTTACCAGCAAGGTAGTAATAACTACTCTAACGTCAACCAAGACTCCGCTATTTTATCCAAAACCTCAGTATCACAATCAGGTGGATTCCTTGGCGGTAGTAATAATAGCGCCACGGTCAATCAAAACGGGAATATCAGCTTGGTTGACATTAACCAGAGCGGCAATGGCCACTCTGCGACCTCGAGTCAAAATGGTGATTGGTCAGTCACCGAAATTTCACAAAGCGGCCTCGTCGGTAATTCAGCAACAACCAGTCAAAACGGTGACTTCTCTAAAACAGCCGTATCGCAGTCTGGCCTTGGTTTAAACAACGCCGTCACTACGCAAAATGGTGATGCAGCCGTGATTGTCGTTCGCCAAAATGGTGCATCTAACTACGCCAACAGCAGCCAGAATGCTAACTTCTCCTACTCTAACGTCAACCAGATTGGTCTTGGCAATGTTTCCTTTGTAAGCCAGAACTAGTTACGTCTCCATCCTATAAAACAGGGCTAAGCCCTGTTTTATTTTTTTATTCGGAGCCTAAAATGCATACGCTACTTATCGCTTCCCTGCTATCTAACCAGCTTTGGTTTGATACGACACAAGATGGTCAATATTATATTCTTACGCCCATGGCTTCTGTCACTACATCGTGCCTGTGTAATATTGACGTTGATGTGATTCGCCGTGGTATCCATGGTGAAAGCACTTCTCGGCAAAAAGGGGCTATTCAGCTCATGGCAAATCAAAAGCAAGCTTTGGGTCAGATGAGTTTCCCCGTTCAACAAGGAGACTGGCTACAGGTCACTATCGTATTAAGCGACGGGGACAAAATGCGGATTGAAAAACAGGTTATTCTGCCGGATAAAGTTTAAGACAATATGCTTTGCTCAAAATAAAAAAGGAAATGCCTTTTCAAGCATTCCCTTTCGCTACCGCAGTTCTCAATAATTAAACGGTCTTAAATTCTGCTTCCGCATCAGCAAAGCGCGTTTGAATCGTTTGAGAAGGTGTTTTACCCATCAGGCTCACTACCACAATTGCAACGCTGGCAAAAATAAAGCCAGGAATAATTTCGTACAAATTAAACCAGCCATACTGTTTCCATATAATGACCGTCGCCGCACCGATAATCATTCCCACCAGCGCACCGTTGCGCGTCATTCTTGACCACATGACCGAAATCAGAACGACCGGACCAAACGCTGCACCAAAGCCTGCCCACGCATAGCTCACCAAGCCTAATACACGGTTTTCAGGATTTGCAGCCAGCGCAATAGCAATCAACGCCACCAACAGCACCATTAAACGTCCCACCCAAACCAGCTCGCGCTGAGAGGCTTTTTTGCGGAAGAAAGCCTTATATAAGTCTTCGGTTATCGCACTAGAGCACACTAGCAGCTGACAGCTTAGCGTACTCATTACCGCAGCAAGAATTGCCGACAGCAATATTCCCGCAATCCACGGGTTAAATAAGATCTTCGCTAGCTCGATAAAGACACGCTCGCCGTTTTCAGAAACGGTTCCCGCTTGGCTTGGGTTATTCTCAAAGTAGGCAATACCGAAGAAGCCCACCGCCACCGCGCCACCTAGGCACAAAATCATCCATGTCATGCTGATCCGGCGTGCTTTACGAATAGTATGGTGTGAATCAGCCGCCATGAAGCGCGCCAAGATATGTGGCTGACCAAAGTAGCCTAGACCCCATCCCATCAATGAGATAATCGCGATCAGATTCAGCCCCTTGAACATATCGAGGTTTGCTGGGTTTTTAGCTTCAATCACCAGCATCGATGTATCAATGCCGCCCACGGCTAAAATGACAATAACCGGCGTTAAGATAAGCGCAAAAATCATCAGACTGGCTTGAACGGTGTCCGTCCAGCTTACCGCCAAGAAACCACCAATAAAGGTATAGATAATCGTTGCCGCCGCACCGGCCCACAACGCGGTCTCGTAACTCATTCCGAAAGTACTTTCAAACAGGCGAGCACCTGCCACAATGCCAGAAGCACAATAGATGGTGAAGAACACCAAAATGACTATCGCCGAGATCACTCGCAGCAGTTTGCTGCTGTCTTCAAAACGACTCGTGAAATAATCCGGCAGCGTCAGCGCGTTATTATTGGCCTCGGTGTGAACACGCAAGCGCCCCGCCACCAGCTTCCAGTTCAGATACGCCCCCACGGTTAAGCCAATCGCGATCCAGCTTTCAGAGATCCCTGAAAGATAAATAGCGCCGGGCAGTCCCATCAACAGCCAGCCGCTCATATCGGAAGCCCCAGCCGACAGCGCAGTGACGACGCTACCTAAACTACGTCCACCCAAAATATAGTCATCAAAATTATTCGTGGCGCGATAAGCCACTAAACCAATGACAATCATTCCCAAGATGTAGACCAAAAAGGTCACCAACATCGGTGTACTTATCATGCAGGTGTCTCCGTATTTTATTTATGCCCAAGATTCAGGCTTTTTTATGCAAATTGTTTCGTTTTAAAAATCGGCCACATCGGAACGATGACATGGCCGAACCCCATCTCAAATAAAACCAATAAAGAAAATCTAAACGCGGCATCTTATGAACAGGCGAGTTTCATTAACAAGTTTTTTAACTTAAAAGTTACACAAAGTTTACCACCCATCACATTTTATGCGGCGACCGGTTGCAACTCAAATCCATTTGCATGCGCCAGCGCAGATCGAACAGAAAAATATCCCTTTAAATTATAATGAATTATTTAACTCTACGTGCAACCTTCAAACTGATGTTCACATTGTTCGCATTCTATTCGCTAGCACAAAACCTGCGCTATTTCACACATTGAACACTTAAGTGATTTAACAAGGTTGCACAAAGTTGCAACATTCATAATGAACGGGATATGCTCAGGCTCTACCTTAAAAAAATAAAACGGAGTAGGACGGCATGGGCACCACCACTATGGGTGTAAAACTTGATGAAGCGACTCGAGATCGTATTAAAGCCGCCGCACAGCAAATCGATCGCACGCCGCATTGGGTCATCAAACAAGCCATTTTCAATTATCTTGAGCGAGTAGAGAGCGGTAGCGCCCTACCTGAGCTCCCCCTCCCTGCTGCAGACACTATTTCTAACGACACCGAAGAAACCATCACGTCTCAGGAACAGCCTCTTCAGCCGTTCCTCGATTTTGCCGAGCAAATTCTGCCGCAGTCGGTTTCACGTTCAGCGATCACGGCGGCCTATCGTCGACCTGAAAATGAAGCCGTTTCCATGCTGCTAGAACAGGCTCGCATGGCACCGGAACTCGCGCAGTCAACGCACCAGATGGCGTATAAAATCGCGGAAAAACTGCGTAATCAGAAAAGCGCTAACGGTCGCGCCGGAATAGTACAAAACCTTTTGCAGGAATTTTCGCTCTCGTCACAAGAAGGTGTGGCGCTGATGTGTTTAGCCGAGGCTTTGCTGCGCATTCCCGATAAAGCCACGCGCGACGCGCTTATTCGCGACAAAATCAGCAACGGCAACTGGCATTCTCATCTTGGCCGCAGCCCATCACTCTTTGTTAATGCCGCGACGTGGGGATTACTGCTAACCGGACGCTTAGTGGCAACCCACAACGAATCTAACCTATCGAACTCGCTCAACCGCATTATTGGCAAGAGCGGCGAACCGCTGATCCGCAAAGGCGTGGATATGGCGATGCGCTTGATGGGCGAACAATTTGTGACGGGCGAGACCATTGCGGAAGCGCTGGCAAACGCGCGCAAGCACGAAGATAAAGGCTTCCGTTACTCTTACGACATGCTGGGTGAGGCCGCGCTGACCGAAGCCGATGCCCAACGCTATATGATTTCATATCAACAAGCGATCCACGCCATCGGCAAGGCATCGAACGGGCGCGGCATCTATGAAGGCCCAGGGATTTCAATCAAGCTTTCCGCCTTACATCCTCGCTACAGCCGTGCACAATACGAACGCATGATGGACGAGCTTTACCCTCGCCTTCTCTCTCTGACTTTGCTGGCACGCAGCTACGATATTGGTATTAATATCGATGCTGAAGAAGCGGACCGCCTTGAAATCTCGCTCGATTTGCTTGAGCGCTTATGCTTTGAACCCGACCTCGCCGGTTGGAACGGCATTGGCTTCGTTATTCAGGCCTACCAAAAGCGCTGCCCTGCGGTGATTGACTATGTGATCGATTTAGCACAGCGCAGCCATCGCCGTTTGATGATCCGTCTGGTGAAGGGTGCATACTGGGATAGCGAAATTAAACGCGCTCAGGTTGATGGGCTGGAAGGCTATCCGGTTTATAGCCGCAAGGTGTATACCGACGTCTCTTATTTGGCCTGCGCCCGTAAACTGCTCGGCGTACCTAACGCCATATATCCCCAGTTTGCTACGCATAATGCCCATACGTTGTCGGCTATTTATCATCTGGCAGGACAAAACTACTATCCGGGCCAGTATGAATTCCAATGCCTGCATGGCATGGGTGAGCCGCTGTACGATCAGGTCGTAGGGAAAATTGCCGACGGTAAATTCAACCGCCCTTGCCGTATTTATGCGCCGGTCGGCACGCATGAAACTCTGCTGGCCTATTTGGTTCGTCGTCTATTAGAAAACGGGGCGAATACCTCATTTGTTAATCGTATTGCCGATACCACGCTGCCGTTAGACGAGCTGGTTGCCGACCCGGTCTCTGCCGTTGAAACCATGGCAACCAAAGAAGGCGCGGTGGGTCTGCCACACCCCCGCATTCCATCGCCTCGAGGACTTTACGGTGAAGATCGTCGCAATTCACGCGGTTTAGACCTCTCCAACGAACAGCGCTTAGCGTCGCTTTCCAGCGCACTGCTCAGCAGCGCCAGCACACCATGGAGCTGCACGCCACTCATTGAAGGAGATGTCTCGGGCCAAGAACAGCCTCAGGCCGTGGTTAACCCAGCAGAACCCCGTGACATCGTGGGATATGTGACGCCGTCCAGCGAAGCTGATGTAGAAGCCGCGTTGACTAGCGCCGTCAGCGCCGGTCCAATCTGGTTTTCAACGCCCCCAGCACAGCGTGCCGCTGTTTTAGAGCGCGCCGCAGACTTAATGGAAGATCAGCTACAAAGCCTGTTAGGGCTATTGGCTCGTGAGGCCGGAAAGACATTCAACAACGCCATTGCCGAAGTGCGTGAGGCCGTTGATTTCCTGCGCTATTACGCTCAGCAGGTACGCAACGATTTCGCCAACGACACGCACCGCCCGCTGGGCCCTGTGGTCTGTATAAGCCCATGGAACTTCCCTCTGGCCATTTTCACCGGACAAGTGGCCGCCGCATTAGCTGCGGGTAACAGCGTATTGGCCAAACCCGCCGAGCAAACGCCGCTGGTTGCCGCACAGGCCGTTCGTATCCTGTTAGAAGCTGGTGTTCCCGCTGGCGTGCTACAGCTGCTGCCGGGTGAAGGTGAAACCGTGGGTGCCAAGCTGGTTGGTGATAGTCGCGTACGTGGCGTGATGTTTACCGGTTCTACCGCGGTTGCAGGCCTATTGCAGCGTAATATTTCAGGCCGTTTGGATCCTCAAGGACGCACCACGCCGCTGATTGCCGAAACCGGTGGTTTGAATGCGATGATCGTCGACTCATCGGCGCTTACCGAGCAAGTTGTTACCGACGTGGTGGCCTCGGCCTTTGATAGCGCCGGTCAGCGTTGCTCTGCGCTGCGTATTCTGTGCGTCCAAGAAGACATTGCCGATCACACCCTGCAAATGCTGCGCGGTGCGATGGCGGAATGCCGAATGGGCAATCCTGAACGCCTCTCAACCGATATCGGCCCAGTGATTGACGCTGAAGCTAAAGAGAATATTGACCGCCATATTCAGGCGATGCGTGCCAAAGGACGCGAGGTTTATCAGGCCGCCTTTGACCATTCACAGGATAGCCAAGAGTGGCAACGTGGCACCTTCGTTAAACCTACGCTGATTGAGCTTGAAAGCTTTGATGAACTCGAGCAGGAAGTGTTTGGGCCGGTACTCCACGTGGTTCGCTACAACCGCCAGAATCTCGACGCGCTGATTGAGCAAATCAATGCGGCAGGTTATGGCTTAACGTTGGGCATTCATACTCGTATTGATGAAACCATTATTAAAGTCACCGAGCAGGCTAAAGTCGGTAACCAGTACGTCAACCGTAATATGGTCGGCGCCGTAGTCGGTGTGCAACCTTTCGGCGGAGAAGGTCTCTCGGGCACAGGGCCAAAAGCCGGTGGACCGCTGTATGTTTACCGCCTGCTGTCTAGCCGCCCTAACGACGCCGTATGCCGCACTCTAGCGCGTCACGACGGTGACCAAAACATCGACACCACGCAACGCCAACCGCTATTGGCCGCACACCAGGCGCTCTTAACCTGGGCACAGCAAGAGAAAATGACCGACCTTGCCCAGCATTGCCAAGAGTTTGGTGATTGGTCGCAGGGTGGCACCGTTCGTCTGCTACAAGGTCCGACCGGCGAACGCAACACCTACGCCCTGCTCCCACGCGAACGCGTGCTGTGCCTATTCAGTAATGAACAAGATGCCTTGATTCAGTTAGCCGCCGTGCTCGCGGTAGGCAGCCGAGCTCAGTGGATAGACAGCGAGGTTCAACGCACCCTTTATCGTCGCTTGCCAGCAGCCATACAGCAGCAGATCAACGTGGCTAAATCATGGGATGCCGACGGTGTCGAGTTTGACGCGGTGATCTATCACGGTGACTCCGATCAGCTACGCAGCCTGTGTGAACAAATCGCTGAACGCCCGGGTGCGATTGTGTCCGTACAAGGCTTCTCACACGGTGAAACAGGCATTCTGCTTGAGCGTTTGTTGTTAGAACGTTCGCTGAGCGTGAATACCGCCGCTGCGGGGGGAAATGCGAGTTTAATGACTATAGGGTGAGATACTCAGGATTAATTCGATATTAGTTCGGTATAAGGTTTTATCCGGTGTTAAGTTACGTCCGCCTAATGCACTATTTCTCACATAGGCATTGTGCGGGCGTCCGTGTTAGGGGGCCAATCGCCGCCCCCTAACAACCCGGCTTGGCTCCTCCTCCCAGCCCGCTACGCGGGTGCCCTCATTTCATCATTTCGGTCTTAACGGAACGAACGGCAATCGCCATCCTGGCTCCTCCGTTCTTTCGCCTACGTCCCTGTAGGCGAATCCTAACCTGCATGATTCATTCGGCTGTCCGGCAACGAGCCAGAAAAAATCAAAATCAAAAGATAAATAACTTTGTCAGCATTTAATTTAAGTCTTGGGAGAAAGAGCAACGCTAACAGGATGTTAGCGTTAGAGGAGGAGGCGCCATGGATGGCGCATGCCGACTCGGCGCGGAGATGGCGTCTCGGATAAAAGCGCGAGAGTGCAGAGACCACGCGCTGGTGGTCTCTGCCCGTACGCCTTCACCAATGCAGCAATGAAACTCGATTTAGACAGGCGGGCGGAATCTTTAACCGTTGTGACATAAGCGTCTGGCGACCGAAACCTTCACCAAATCTAGCCCCCACTCAAATATAACTCAACGGCTCATCCACTAATTTTTCCCCTAAAAACTTCTCCAAAAACAGCTTAGTTCTTGGGTGTTGGGGATTGGCAAACAGCTCTTTTGCCACGCCTTGCTCTACGATCCGGCCTTCATCCATAAAAATAGCTCGGTTAGCCACATCTCGGGCAAAACTCATTTCGTGGGTCACGATCACCATAGTGCGATTTTCTTCGGCCAGCGCGCGGATAGTGCTTAACACTTCGCCCACCAGCTCAGGATCCAGCGCCGACGTTGGCTCGTCAAACAGGATAACTTCCGGCTGCATCGCTAACGCACGAGCTATCGCAACACGCTGCTGCTGCCCGCCCGATAAGCGCTTAGGAAACGCATCTTCTTTGCCCTTCAAACCAACTTTCGCCAGCAATTCACGCGCTCGCGCAATCACTACGTCGCGTTTTTCCCCCTTCACTACCACCGGCCCCTCAATGATATTTTCCAATACCGTGCGGTGCGGGAACAGGTTGAAGTTTTGGAATACAAAGCCCACTTCTTGACGCAGTTTGCGAATCGCCGCTTTCTGTCGCCCCAGCGGCTGATCGCCATGAATAGTGACATCGCCCACTTGAATCGTGCCACCGTCAGGCTCTTCTAATAAATTAATGCTACGCAGCAGGGTCGTTTTGCCTGAGCCACTTGGCCCAATAATCGCAACCACCTCACCCTTTTCAACCGTCAGATCAACGCCGTGCAGCACGGTGTTTCCGTTAAAGGATTTTGTCAGATTTTTTACTTCAATAGTGCTCACTGTAGCTCCTAAACGGATAGGCCTAAAATTAATACTTTACGGGAGGGATAAAGCCAGATTTGCCGCATTCACCCGATATAACCGCAACTGTAGCAACTCATCGCGATGAATAAAAAATTTTGCCGGAATAAGGTTAGATTGATATGGAATAAAAAACAAAAAAGCCACCGCATAACGATGGCTTTTTTATTCTGACAGCGAGGCTAGCAGACCGCTTCTTTTTGCCAGTTTAGATACTGATCGTACTTACGTAGCGCAATGCGATAGTTATTTTGATTCGCATCGGCAATATGTTCAATCATATCCCATTGTTTTTCACTGCCGCAGAACTTCTCTGCGGGAAAATCACTGGCACGAAGCATATCGTCCAAGCGCCGCAAACGCACAATATACTCGCGAATTGAGCTGTGGCTCATTTCCGTTTGCTCAAACAAATATTGTTTAAAATCGAGAATATCAAAATAGTCTGCGTGGCAATGGCAATAGACATCGCTGCAGAAACGGCACAATGCGGTAAGTTCCTGCTCGAGTTCTTGCCAAACTCGGTCATCAATCAGTTGATCCATACCCGCAAGCACTTCACGATCGAGAATTTTTCCGCGAAATACTAAAGACATACGATCGAGCGATTTACCACAATGAGAGCAATCGCACTGACTATGTTTAAAATCTTTCAAATAGCGACTCAAAGGTCGTCTTTTTTGTAGGGATGTCGTCATGACAACATTTTCCATTTCTTTGAATAACTGTTGGCGTTGGCGTATTAGCTTTGGCTAGCCAGCTTAGTGCGCAAGCGTTTGATCGCCTGGCTGTGTAGCTGACTGACGCGAGACTCTCCGACCTCAAGCACCGCACCGATTTCCTTTAGGTTCAGCTCTTCTTGGTAGTAAAGCGTAAGAACCAGTTTTTCACGTTCCGGCAAGGCTTCAATCGCAGTAATCACGCGCTGGCGCAGATCTCCTTCTAACAGCTGTTTGAGAGGATTGGCATCCTCATGCTGTTGGAAAACAGGCTCGGCGCTATCGCCATGCTCTTCTCGCCACTCATCATAAGAAAAAAGATGGCTGGTGTTGGTATCCAACAAAATCTGCTGGTACTCCACCAAAGGCATATCCAATTCTTGCGCTATTTCGGTTTCTGTTGGTGCGCGATGCAGACGCTGCTCGGCACGCTGCATAGCCGCTGAAACTTCACGGGCATTTCGACGCACGCTGCGCGGAACCCAATCACGACTGCGAAGCTCATCAAGCATCGCACCGCGAATGCGCTGAACCGCATAGGTGGTAAAGGCCGTCCCCTGCATGGCATCGTAGCGTTCGACCGCGTCCAACAGCCCAATACCTCCGGCTTGAAGCAGGTCGTCCAGTTCAACGCTGGCGGGCAGGCGAACCTGCAAACGCAGCGCTTCATGGCGCACTAGCGGAGCGTAGCGCTGCCACAGGGAATTTTTGTCGATCACGCCGTCGGCGGTATACAATTCACTCACGTTGACAGAACCCGGGTTGATGGATGCCCGGCTATTATCTAACCCTCACGCGCAAGCCAATGGCGCGATTAGTCAGCAAAAATGCCCCCTTTTCTCACGTTGCCTTTCCGAGAAGACGAAATTGCTCAGTTATTCATCACGTCGTTGATGTGAAAAACCCCGCATACCGCGGGGTTGGATTTATTCAATGCTGGCGAATTATTAACGCAGCAGAGTCAGAACGTTCTGAGTAGACTGGTTAGCCTGAGCCAACACAGAAGTACCTGCCTGCTGCAGAATGTTTGCACGGCTCATGTTGGACACTTCGGTCGCGTAGTCAGCATCCTGAATACGAGACTGGGAAGATGTCAGGTTATTAACAGTGCTGTTCAGGTTGTTGATAACAGAATCGAAACGGTTCTGTACCGCACCCAAAGATGAACGCAGGGAGTCAACTTTAGACAGTGCAGCGTCCAGAGTTTTCAATGGATCAGCAGAAGATACGCCAGCAAATGTATCTGTTGCACCAGCACCGCTGACAACCAGCGTAGTGTCGATAGCAGTACCACCTGCAGTAGTGTTGCCAGACGCTTTATCTTTACCGTTAGCTAAAGCACCTGCAGCAGCCTCATAGCTTTTGCCTTGGAATGTCACATAGCCTTTATTGGCACCATTTGAATCAACCCCAATCTTAACCAATTGTTGTGCTTGAGTTGCAGCAGTGGTTAAGCCATTAGATGGGTCTGTATATTTAACATCAGTTTTGTTCAGAGCAACTTTGCCGGTACTTGCGTTAAGAGATGCTGCATAGAAATCATTACCTGACTTAACAACATAATTGCCAGTTAGTGCACCATTTTTATCTTTAAGAGCGTGCAGGGACAGATTCGAAGTATCTTTAAGCCCTAAATCTGTTGCTGCACTTTTCAAATCAACGGCAATTGGAGCGCCAGTACCATCTCCAGTTACTGAGGTAATTGCATCACCAGTTTGTACGCTGCTTTTAGATACAGAGAAACCATCCAGACCCAACGTTGACGCATTGATTGACTTCAGATCGATATCAATTGTCTGTCCATCTTGTGAACCAACTTGAATAGTCAGTTTTTGATCGCTACTTAAAACTTTCACACCGTTGAAATCAGTCTGTTCAGAGATACGGTTGATTTCTGACAGGCGTTGAGTAATTTCGTCCTGAATTGATTTCAGGTCGCTATCAGAGTTCGAACCGTTTTGAGCTTGAACACTTAGACGACGAATGTTTTGTAGGTTGTCGTTCACTTCGTTCAGAGCACCTTCGGTGGTCTGCGCCAAAGAGATACCGTCGTTGGCGTTACGAGAAGCCTGGGTCAGACCCTTGATGTTTGCAGTGAAGCGGTTAGAAATCGCCTGACCTGCGGCATCGTCTTTCGCGCTGTTGATACGCAGACCAGAAGACAGACGCTCAATAGCGGTACCCAGTGAGGACTGAGATTTGTTCAGGTTGTTCTGTGCCATCAAAGACAGGCTGTTGGTGTTAATTACTTGTGCCATAGTGAGCTTTCCTTACGAATCATCTGCGATAATCGCATCTTAGTTAATGGGTCGGGCCTGATTGCCCTACGGCGTCAGCCACCGTCCACTCAGGTATCGGCGCTCCCCCATTAACCTTTAGGAAATTTTTAAATTATTTTTCTGCGTAATTCCGCTGCTTGGACAATCGCTTAAATAAGGCCCACTTTTTGTCTTCTATCGTCCCATCACTTTTTCATATTATTTTGTAAACTTTTTTCCTACTGAGCCGATAACGCGTATAGCGCATGAAAATATATAAGGAAAATACTGATGGCTTCTATTTCTTCTTTAGGGATCGGCTCAGGTCTCGACTTAAACGGGCTGCTCGACAAACTGTCTACGGCGGAACAGCAACGCTTAACGCCTTATACTACGCAGCAAACCAGCTACAAAGCACAGCTGACTGCGTATGGCACGTTAAAAAGCTCGTTGGAAAAATTCGAGACATTAAGCAAAGATCTCTCTTCCGCCGACTTCTTTAATTCAACCAAAGCATCAGTGCACGATGCTTTTAGCGTTACTACCAATGCAAAGGCTGTTGCAGGTAACTATACGGTCCATGTGACTCAATTGGCCCAAGCCCAAAGTTTAACCACCCAGAAAGAGATTACCGACCAGTCTGCGCAACTAGGCACAACAGGGGCAACTGACAGAAAAATATCAATAACCCAAGGTAACCCAGCCAAAACAGTTGATATACCTCTTAAAGATAATCAAACCTCATTATTAGAAATGCGTGATGCAATAAATGGAGCTAAAGCTGGAGTAAAGGCAAGTATCGTACGTGTTGGGGACAACCAATACCAACTAGCTTTAACATCATCTGCGACAGGATCTGCAAACCAAATGTCTGTGCAAGTGAGTGGTGACGATCGGCTTGGCTCATATATAAATTACACTGCGGGTTCATCGTCAAATGCAATGAAAGAGACTGTAGCAGCCCAAGATTCAATAATTGAAATGAATGGAACAAAAATAACTCGTAGCAGTAATACCATCACGGATGCCCCCCAGGGGGTTACTATCGAATTGAAAGCAAAAAGCAAGACGGCAGATGCTGAGAATTTAATCATCAGCGCTGATAACTCAGGTGCGATGGACAAAATTAAAAGCTGGGTAGATAGCTATAACTCCCTGCTGGATACCTTTACCTCGCTGACCAAATACACCCCGGTAAAAACGGGTGAAGCGCAGTCAAAAACCAACGGTGCGCTGTTGGGTGACAATACCCTGCGTGGCGTACAGGCAGCGATTAAAGGCGCGTTGAGTTCGGCTCAAGATAACCCTGAGCTCAAAGGTCTCGGCAATTTGGGGATTACCACCGATGGTAAAACCGGCAAACTAACCGTAGACAGCGACAAACTCACCAAAGCCTTTACCGATCATCCAGACCAAGTGGCTAATTTCTTTGTTGGCAATGGTAAAGATAGCGGTATGGCAACCAATATTCACAGCGAAATTCAAAGTTATATCAAGGCCGGCGGCGTGATCGAATCAACGACAAAAAGTATTAATACCAACTTAGATCGCCTGAGCGTTCGTATCGACAGCGTTAGCGACAGCATTCAGGAAACCATCGACCGCTATAAAGCCCAATTTGTACAGCTGGATACCATGATGTCAAAACTCAACAGCACCAGCTCATATTTAACACAACAGTTCACCGCCATGAACTCATAGCACAGGTAACAACACATGTATAAAGCGACGGGCTCGCAAGCCTACGCTGAGATTGGTTTGGAGAGTGGCGTGATGAGCGCCAGTCCTCACCAGCTCATCGTAATGTTATTTGACGGGGCGCATAGCGCCCTAGTTCGCGCCCGCCTGCATATGCAGGCAGGACAAACGCAGCTCAAAGGTCAGTCAATCACCAAAGCCATTAACATCATTGATAATGGATTAAAAGCGGGACTTAACCTGGAAAAAGGCGGAGAGCTTGCAGAAAATTTATCAGCGCTGTATGACTATATGGTTAAACGCCTGTTACATGCTAATCTTCATAATGATGAAGTTACAATCCAACATGTCACGGACCTGTTAGATAACATTGCCGATGCGTGGCGTCAGATCGGCCCACAATCTCAACCTACTCAGCAGGACCACTTATAATGTACGGAATACAGCCTTTGTCACACGCGTACCGTCACATCCTTTCGCTCAGCGAAAGCATGCTGGAACTTGCTAAGCGTTCTGAGTGGGACTCGCTCGTTAAACTGGAGATGGAGTATCTGCAAGCGGTGGCAAAAACCACCGAGTTGATGCCAATTTCCGAAGTAGACTCCGCGATACAGGCGGAGCTGCGCCGCATTTTAGCTAAAATTCTCGATAACGAAGCAGAAATTAAGCGCCTACTTCAGGCGCGCATGGATGAGTTGAGCCAGATAATAGGAAAAACTTCACGCCAACAAGCCGTCACCCACACCTATGGGCAATTTTCCGACAACGAAGGGTATCCTGGCGATTTGCTTTAATTTTTTTATTCAACACCAGTCATTTCCATACTCAGGCATAAATTTTAGTAAAACGCTTTAAACAATAATATTTCAATAAGAAAGACAGCGAATGATTATATCAGCCATATTGCTATGGCATTAATAATCAACATTAATTTTTAGTAAAAAGCGAATACGCTTAACTACATTACTTTTAATAAAAATTATATTCCAGGTGAATTAATTAGGAATGGTCACGTCGGTATAGTGCCCATTCATCTATTCTCTCTCCCGTTGGTAATAAACAGTCCGTACTCACGCCAAGCTCGGTTGTTTTATTAATTTCTTTGCCTCCCAGTTTTAAACAATACACTGAGGCTGGATTTGGCATCCCTATCGCTCCCTTTGCAGGCGTTGCATCTGCAGGAGAAACCGTGTTACTTGACACACAACCCGCTAGCATAAGGCTGCTCATCCCAACAATTGCCAACATACGTACTTTCATCATTTTGTTAATCATCCTAAGAAAACAAAAAAAACATTCTCGTTTTTCTCACCCGCACAAACAGGTAATTACTCCTGTTCATTATAGGGTTTATCAGCAAAAACGTTAACTTTTTATATAAAAAATAAATGAATTATATAATTACATTATTTGAAATAATTTATTGGTTAAAAATAGTGAAACTGACACCACAAAACTAATCAATTTATAGGTAAACCTATGAGATTCTGCTATATCTTAGCTTGGCGCTTCTCTCATTTGGAAAAGGATCTATGGCTACGCTTCGTAATCTTAAAACTGCGCTATTAATCGGCGCACTGGCTCTAACCGGCTGTGCAACCAAAACTGCAACCCCTGAGCAGTATTCAGGTTTTTTAAAAGACTATTCAAACCTAACAGAAACTAAGTCATCTTCAGGTTTGCCCGTTATGCGCTGGGTTGATCCAAGCTTTAAATCCAGCCACTACGACAAACTGATTTACAACCCAGTGACCTATTATCCTGAGCCTAAACCTACCACGCAGATTGGTAAAAACGTGTTAGATGGCGTGCTTAACTATACTAATACCAAGCTAAAAGCGGCGGCAGCCCAGCGTTCTACGCTAGTGACACAGCCCGGTCCAAACACGTTGATTTTCCGCGGCGCTATCACCGCGGTTGATACCAGCAAAGAAGGATTGCAGTTCTATGAAGTGATCCCAATTGCAATGGTTGTAGCGGGTACACAAGCCGCAACCGGCCACCGCACCATGGATACGAACTTGTTCTTCGAGGGTGAGTTAATTGACTCTCAAACCAACAAAACGGTAATGAAAGTGGTACGTAAAGGTTCAGGCAAACAATTGTCTAATTCTAATCAGCTGCTGACCGTAGATGATCTGAAAACTGTCATTGATAACATGGCAACCGACGCCACCATGTTCGATGTGAAATAATTCATCACAGCGAGTAAGACAGAACTTTTATAGCCAGCCGCTAAACTCGGCTGGCTTTTTTTATGCCCTTTGCCGTTGGTAGAACATCGAGGCAAAAAAAATCCCGCACCAAACGGCACGGGAAACCATACTAGAAATTTGAAAACAAACGTTCTGAAGCAATGAGCGATGGGTTTGAGCAATCTGAACGATTCCCCATCGCTGTATACAAGATTATATAGCGAGTGAGTTTAAAGTGCAAACACCCAATGCAAGCTCAATGCGTTAGCGTTTTTTTACTGCGTAGGAGCAGGTGTAGGCCATGCGTTTCAGCGTTGGGACAGTGCTTGCTAGCGGAGGAATTTGTGTCGCATTATCAAAGCCATTTTCTTTGCAGTAGCTTAACGCATCGGCGTCCATCGCTGCTTTATTCACTTTTTCAGGATCGTAACGATAGATAACGGCCTGATTGGCTTCATGCTCATCTAATCTCACAAAACCATTTGGTGTACTTACACACCCAACCAAAACGGCAGGTAACAACATGGAGAACAATGCAGGTAAAGACACGGGTAACAACGGAGAAAGGATATATTTCTTCATAAGAATCTCACACAAGGTTTGTTCTTATGATAGCCGTAAGCGATTCAGCCATAAACCAGATAAATACGAATAACGCTCTTTCTGTAGGAAAAAAGACCACTTTCGCAGTCTTTTCATCTAACGTGGTTACAGTTTAAACAAGCCTTTAATGACAATTTTGGCAATAGCCGGATTGTTTTCTTTGGCTCCTTTAATCAGGTATTGATTAATCGCCGCCAAAATTTCATGCGGTGATGGCTCTTCTTTTTCCGCGCTGACAAGATGCGAGCCATTTCCTTGAAAAATGACTTTGCCATCGACATCTAAACCTTCATAGTAACTAATGTAGCTAACCTTCATATCAAATCCCGTATATTTTATCTGATTTATAAACCGCTGTTATATCTAACAGCACGTTAGGTCATTATTTTATCATCTAAAATCGGGTTAGATATGTAGACTCTCTTACAACTGAATTCAATTTTACAGCACAACAAATATCATATTTTGGTCAGCATAGGTACCGATACGCCAACCACAATATGATATTCTTCCAAACAGATATTGTTACCAACCACACACGTTAGTTTCTTCGTCGGAGTCATAGCCGCGAACGATATTGATGAGATCTTTAAGCGCATCAGATGACGTAGCAGGATCTTTTAAATCTTCAAGTGTTGAAAAATGTTTATCCACTGATACGCCATTATTTTTATTAGTGACTGTCAGTGTAAAACCTGCACCATTATTATTTTTATCATCGAGATTATTAATAAGTTCAATAACCAATCCGGTCGCAACATCTGGAATGTATAATGCCATCGGTTTTAGATACGTTTTCTCTGCGCTATGCTGGCTACTCTCATTAGAGAGAGCAATGGCATAACCTTTATTCTCAACTGTATTTTCAACTGTCATTATACTGCCCTCTTACTCTTCTAATAAAATATTGGGATCAACGTAAAAATCTACGTTAAACACCGTATCTTCAGATAAGGCTTCAATCCGGTGCCATTTTTCAGGAGGAAACACGCCAAACTGCCCAGCCTCAATGGTAAGCGTTTCGATAACTTCAGGGCTGGTTTCGTCTGCGTAGCCGTAATAACGAATAGTCCCCTGCATCACACACAGGCGAGGATAGACACCTTGACGTGTGCCCGCGTCTAGATGGCGTTTCCAAATTGAAGCGGGAGCCGTCTCTTTCGTCCACAAGGGCGTCGTGCGTGTATGAACATAGTTGGTTGGTATAATGATGCGTTGCATATTTAAACCTCATATTAACTACCGCTCATCAAGAATATGGGCAGTACATGTGAATATGATGCATATCATATACCTTTTATTGGGCGACGTTAAACGATTAACTTGAAGACATATATTTTTTCAAAAAAATAAAGGTCATCCTAATACCTCTTTCTATTTACACCAAGAGATAGACGCCACCCTCTTAAGGGTTATACGCAAGCGCATCACTATTTTTTAAATCAATGAATAAAATTAAAGTGAGGATGAGAATTATATATTTACAATACTCTGCGTGGACTTACATGAATTAAGAATATTCTGATGAGAATGAGATTAAAACAGAATAGATCTATCGTTCTTTTTTCATACAAACAATCTGAGGAAAATTTCCCCACAGCATTAGCATGGTTTTAGAGCAGTCCGTTGCGGATGAAGAATATCGACAGAAAGTGACACCTACGAACCGCAGTGTACTAGGTGCGTATCGTCGTCTAAACAATTATAAGGAAGATAAACAGACACTAATCAATGCGATAGCGGATACACCGAAAAGTGAGCCTAGCGCTAATAGCAAATACATCTGTTTGATTTTATAACCCATATTGCCGCCTATGCTTATCTGAAATGAGGCCTACCTAATAGGTTCCGACCATTATCTTCAAATACTAGCCACGCAACGTACACCTTACAATCATACTAATCCGATAATGGCTCCGCTCCCTATGTTCGGTATAACATTGCAACGTCGTTCATCATTCACATAATACTGACTCAAAGATAAACGCTGTTAACATCAAGTGTAGCTATCAACGGCACAACGCCACCTAAACAACTCGGTGAGTCGATATAAATAATAATCCCTAAAATTCAAATTGCCGTATTAAATAATCTATACACCCAAAATAATTTAAGTTGCTTAAAGTATAAGGCGTATAAATCACCCAACTTCGCCGCCAGCGTCGCGCCACAACAAAGTTGAGTGGTTAATATTAAGCATTACAAACAGATAACTAAGACGATTAAACCTGCATATTCATAATATCTTGATAGGCCGCAACTAAACGGTTACGCACCTGAATCCCCATCTGTAGCGAGATCCCTGACTTTTGCAAATCAACCATCACGTCGTTTAACGCTACGCCCGGCACGCCCATTTCAAAGTTTTGCGCCTGAATCTTGGCATTATTCTGCGTATCACTGATACGGTTCACTGCGGCTTTAAGTTCAGCGGCAAATGCCCCCTGTGGGGCCTCACTGTTTTGGCTGCGGTTTGCAGCTGATACAGCCGTTGCCTGAAGCTGCTGAAGTACACCTTCAATACCCACTATCGCCACTGCCGATACCCTCTTTGTCTGTGTTTACCAAATGGCTTTTACCCATAAGGCATCACCCTAACATAGAGATCAAAGAGTAAAGCCGCTAAATAGACGCAAAAATAGGGCCTTATTCTCCCATCAAATTCCCTCTCTACGCAGAATAATACCCTGCCTACTTTTGTAAGCCGCAGACCTTCCAAGAAAAGGCTCTGATTGAATACATTTCGCTGATAGCGCGTCAGGGAGTTCGTTTTGCAAGACATCAATTTATTCCGAGATTCTTTCTCGGCCCAACTGAAAGACAAGGTAAGCACATGAACGCTTCAGCCAACGGTAGCGCTGGCACCACAGCAAAAAGCGGGGATGGCGGTTTCGCTAGCATAGTGAATCGTCTGCGTGCTAACCCCAAAATTCCACTGCTCATTGCCGGTGCGATTGCTATCGCCGTTATTGCAGTACTGGCTCTGTGGGCTAAATCGCCTGATTATCGGGTTCTTTATAGCAACATCAGCGATCGGGACGGCGGTGCTATTGTCACCCAACTCACCCAGATGAACATTCCCTATCGCTTCACGGATAATGGCACTGCGCTGTTAATCCCGGCGGAAAAAGTTCACGAGACTCGTCTACGCCTCGCGCAGCAAGGCCTGCCGAAAGGAGGAGCCGTTGGATTTGAGCTTCTGGATCAAGAAAAATTCGGCATCAGCCAGTTCAGTGAGCAAATCAACTATCAGCGCGCGCTGGAAGGCGAACTTTCTCGCACCATCGAAACATTAGGCCCCGTTCAGACAGCGCGCGTTCATTTAGCATTACCGAAACCTTCACTCTTTGTTCGAGAACAAAAGCAGCCTTCAGCATCCGTTACCTTAAATCTGCAACCAGGCCGCGCTTTAGATGAAGGACAAATCAACGCCATTGTCTATATGGTCTCCAGCAGCGTTGCAGGCTTACCCGCGGGGAATGTCACCGTGGTCGATCAAGGCGGACACTTGCTGACTCAGTCAGACGGTACTGGCCGCGATCTCAACGCCACGCAGTTGAAATACGCGAACGAGGTCGAAAGCCGAATTCAGCGCCGCATCGAGGCTATCTTGCAGCCGATGGTCGGCAACGGCAACGTGCATGCGCAGGTTACCGCGCAAATTGATAACGCGGTTCGTGAACAGACCGACGAAGAGTACAAACCGAATCAGGGCACTAATCAGGCTGCGGTTCGCAGCCAACAGCTGAGCGACAGCTCTCAGTCCGGCGGTCAACTCTCTGGCGGCGTTCCTGGTGCATTAACCAATCAGCCTGCCCCACCTCCGACGGGGAATATCACGAATCCTCCGCAGGCTGGCGCAAATGCCAATGCGGCGAACGCCCAGCGCCCTGCCTCCACCATTGACACCAACGGTCGCCGGAGTAGCTCCGCATCCAATGCACGCCGTGATGAAACCATCAACTATGAAGTGGATCGGACGATTCGTCACACCCAGCAAAAAGCGGGCAACATCGATCGCCTGTCCGTAGCCGTCGTCGTTAACTATGGCACCAACGCTAGCGGTAAAAGCATTCCGTTAACGCCACAGCAAATTGAGCAGGTCACTTCGCTGGTTCGCGAAGCCATGGGCTTCTCCGCAACGCGCGGCGATACGTTAAACGTGGTCAATACGCCGTTTACCGCCGATGTTGAAGACAACAATGCGGTTCCATTCTGGCAACAAGCAAGCTTCTTTGATCTGCTAATGACGATCGGGCGCTACCTGTTGGTACTGATTGTGGCCTTCATTCTGTGGCGCAAACTGGTGAAACCGCTGTTGAACAAACAGCTGGCTAACGCGCAGCCTGCTCGCCGAGTTGAGCCTACGCCAATTGTCACCACGCCGGTTCAACCGGCTAAACCAAGCAATGAAGAAGTGCAGAATCGTCGTAAAACACAGCAACGTGCCACGGCTGAACAGCAGGCACAGCGTGTCCGTGATATGGCTGAGCAAGACCCTCGCGTGGTTGCGCTGGTCATTCGCCAATGGATGAGTAACGAGCAATGACCATGACCCCAACTGAAAAAAGCGCCATTTTATTGATGACCATCGGTGAAGACCGCGCGGCAGAGGTGTTCAAGCACCTCTCTACCCGCGAGGTGCAGCATCTCAGCACCACGATGGCGACCATGAGTCAGGTTTCTCACCAGCAGTTAGGCGAAGTGCTCAACGAGTTTCAAGACGAAGCTGAGCAGTACGAAGCGCTCAGCGTCAACGCCAGCGACTATCTGCGTTCAGTATTGGTTAAAGCGTTAGGTGAAGAGCGTGCTTCTAGCCTGTTGGAAGACATTCTGGAGTCGCGCGAGACCGCCAGCGGCATCGAAACGCTCAACTTTATGGAACCTCAGGCCGCAGCCGATATTATTCGCGATGAACATCCGCAGATTATCGCCACTATTTTAGTGCATCTGAAACGCGCTCAGGCCGCTGATATTCTGGCTCAGTTTGACGAACGCCAGCGCAACGACGTGGTACTGCGTATCGCAACCTTCGGTGGCGTTCAGCCGACGGCACTACAAGAACTGACCGAAGTACTAAACGGTTTGTTAGATGGTCAAAACCTCAAGCGCAGCAAAATGGGCGGTATCCGCACGGCGGCAGAGATCATCAACCTAATGAAAACCCAGCAGGAAGAGTCTGTTATTGAAGCCATGCGTATCTACGACGGTGAACTGGCGCAAAAAATTATCGACGAAATGTTCCTGTTCGAAAACCTGGTCGACGTCGACGATCGCAGCATTCAGCGCATCTTGCAGGAAGTGGAGTCCGAATCTCTGCTCATCGCCCTCAAAGGTGCCGACGAAGCGCTGCGCGAGAAATTTATGCGCAATATGTCGCAGCGTGCAGCCGATATTCTGCGCGACGATCTCTCCACGCGTGGGCCAGTTCGTCTATCGCTGGTCGAAAGCGAACAGAAAGCGATTCTGTTGATCGTTCGCCGATTGGCGGAAAGCGGCGAAGTGGTGATCGGCGGCGGCGAGGATGCTTATGTCTAATCCTCCTAACCCGAAAGATGGATTCCGCAAAGCGGTATTCCCCAAAGCCACCATTGAAGAAACCAATCAGCAATGGCAGCGCTGGGAGATGCGTGATTTTTCAGCGCCGCGTAAGCCTAAAATGCCCGCGTTTAAAATGGAGCCTCTGCCTCCTGCTGCGGAGTCTACCCCCGCAACCATTGCGCAGGCTGAGTTAGAACAGCTACGTGAAAATGCTCAAATGCAGGGTTACCAGCACGGATTACAGCAAGGCGAAAAACAGGGCTACGATGCAGGCTTTCAACAAGGCCTCAACGAAGGTCGTTCTCAGGGATTGCAGCAGGCGCAAACTGAGCAACAACCCGTACTCGACCATTGGCGACAGCTTGCTCAAGAGTTCCAGCATTCATTACAGGCCATGGACAATGTGATTGCCGCACGTCTGATGCAAATGGCGCTGACCGCCGCCAAGCAAATCATCGGTCAGTCGCCGGTGTGCGATGCCAGCGCGGTGCTGCAACAAATTCAGCATCTGATCAATCAAGAACCGCTGTTTAGCGGCAATTTACAGCTGCGGGTGAATCCGCAAGATTTGCCGATTATTCAGCAACAGCTCGGCGTACAGTTAGAACAGCAGGGCTGGCGTTTACTTGCCGATACCCAGCTACACCGCGGCGGCTGCAAAATCAGCGCCGAGGGCGGTGAACTTGACGCCAGCATCGCCACCCGTTGGCAAGAATTATGCAAACTGGCGGCTCCGGAGTTGCCACTATGACTCAACGCCTCAACACGTGGCTAGGCACCTTAGATGCCTTTGAAAAGCGCATCCCGCAGATCCCACCTGCGCGGCGCTACGGTCGTTTAACCCGAGCGACGGGGTTAGTTCTCGAGGCCAGTGGTTTACAGCTGCCTATCGGCGCAACGTGCCTGATTGAGCGCTATGACGGCGTGAAAATTCAGCAGGTTGAAGCTGAAGTCGTTGGCTTTAATGGGCAGCAGCTGTTTCTCATGCCGTTAGAAGAAGTTGATGGCATTGTGCCTGGAGCGCGAGTTTGCTCCCAAAGCGGTGGTTTACAGTCCGGTGGTAAACAGCTTCCGCTTGGCCCCATGTTACTAGGACGCGTGCTCGACGGCGGCGCAAAGCCCCTTGATGGACTTCCTCCACCGGAAGAGGCCGATCTCGGCGGGCTCACCACGCTGCCTTTTAACCCTTTGCAGCGCACGCCGATCGTTGACGTGCTCGACGTTGGCGTTCGTGCCATTAATGCCCTGCTGACCGTGGGACGTGGACAGCGTATGGGGCTTTTTGCCGGTTCCGGCGTGGGTAAAAGCGTGCTGCTCGGCATGATGGCGCGTTATACACAGGCCGATGTCATCGTCGTGGGGTTGATTGGTGAACGTGGCCGTGAAGTTAAAGACTTTATCGAGAATATTTTAGGCGACGAAGGACGTAAACGTTCGGTAGTTATCGCCGCACCGGCCGATGTCTCTCCCCTGTTGCGTATGCAAGGGGCCTCTTACGCCACGCGCATTGCGGAAGACTTTCGCGATCGCGGCCAGCATGTATTGCTGATCATGGATTCCCTCACCCGCTATGCCATGGCGCAGCGTGAAATTGCACTGGCTATCGGTGAACCGCCAGCGACCAAAGGTTATCCACCGTCGGTATTTGCCAAACTACCGGCGCTGGTTGAACGTGCGGGTAATGGTACTCACGGTGGCGGTTCGATCACCGCGTTTTATACGGTACTCACCGAGGGTGACGATCAGCAAGACCCTATCGCCGACTCGGCGCGCGCTATTTTGGATGGACACATCGTTCTGTCACGCCGCCTAGCCGAAGCGGGACACTATCCGGCAATTGATATTGAAGCGTCGATCAGCCGCGCGATGACGTCGCTTATCAGCGATGACCACTACGCCCGTGTCAGACGCTTCAAACAGCTACTTTCGAGCTATCAGCGCAACCGCGATCTCATCAGCGTGGGCGCTTATGCCAAGGGCTCCGATCCGCTATTGGATCAGGCCATTACACTTTATCCGCATTTGGAAGCGTTTTTGCAACAAGGGATCTTCGAGCGCAGCGGCTATGCCGATGCCTGCTCAAGTCTTCAGGCTTTGTTCCCCGCATAGGGGTACTCAATAGGCATCTCTGTACGCTGGATAAGTTCAGCGCACACGCAGAGATAGGAGGTAAAAATGTCTTCACCGATGGGCACGCTACGTGACCTTGCACAGCAAGATGTTGATGATGCCACCACCGCACTAGGCAAGTCGCAGCAAGCGTTTTTACATGCAGAACAGCAGCTAACTATGCTGCTCAATTATCAAGATGAGTACCGTCAGCGTCTCAATCAGGGGATGAGCGGCGGAATGGATGCATCTAGCTGGCGAAACTATCAGCAGTTTATTCGCACACTGGATCAGGCGATTGACCAACATCGCCTACAGTTAAACCAGTGCAATATCAGGCTCGCGACCGCCACGCGTTGCTGGCAGGAAAAACAGCAACGCCTGAATGCTTTTTGTACGCTCCACGAGCGCCAAGAGCATCAGCTAAAAATGCAGCTCAATAAACAAGATCAAAAACGGATGGATGAGTACGCCCAGCGTGCCGCCATGAGGAGAGAAAAATCATGACGTCCCCACTGCTTGCTGCTGCGATAACAAATCCTACAGCAACCAATGCGAGTGCCTCGTCGGCCAAATCATCGAAGAAAGCGGCTGCGCCTTTCTCTGACGTGCTGTCTCAGGCACACTCACCGAGCAAAGAGAATCGGGTACCACAAGCTAAAGCCAATAAAACGACTTCAGGTTTGGCCGAAAAAACAGACCTTAAAACGTTGCAAGCAGCGCTGACCAAAGCATTACAAAATCAGTCCGCTAAGGGTAAAGATGCCCAAAAACTAGTCGATCAATTAGCATCGCTAGATCCTAAACAGCAGCAGAAATTGCTAGCATCGCTAGACCCTAAACAGCAGCAGAAATTGCTGGCATCGCTCGGTGCCTCTCTCGCAGAGATAAAACCGGCTGGCAAAGGCGATCACCCGCCTGCGTTGACGGAGACAATAACAGACAAAGGCACCGAACAAGCGGGACAAGCCGCCATCAGCGCCCTGTTTGCTATGCTGCCCGATGCTTTGCCAAAAGTTGCCGCGTCTGACACCGCAAACGGCCCTGAAATCAACGTGGCGTTGAATGCAGTCACATCCGATCGCGCAGCCCCCCTTATGAATTTGCTTACGGGTGACGACAAAAAAGATGCCAAGCTAGATCTTGGAACATTATTAAAATCCGATAAGCCAACCGCCGACGCGGACGTGGACGCCCAACCATGGGATCTCTCGTTAGCCACGGTGCCGGGTAAAAAGAGTGATCCATCAGCACTTAAATCTAGCGTTGAAACCAGCGCCACACCGCTAAACACCACCGAGATCCCGCTAAAACTGGCCCCTCAAATGGAGGATGCTCGCCTGCCGCGCAACGATCTCAATCTTTCGCAGCAGCCAGCGCATACGCTAAGCCAAGCGATGCACAATATTGCGGTGAGTAGCCCAGTAGTTACCCCACAAGCAACCGCGGTTCCTGCCGCGCCGATGCCAACGCCGGTGCTGAATGCTCAGTTAGGCAGCAGTGAATGGCAGCAGGCATTGAGTCAGCAGATCCTCATGTTTAATCGCAGCGGTCAACACAGCGCCGAACTGCGCCTGCATCCACAGGATTTAGGATCGCTGCAAATCAGCTTACGCATCGATGATAACCAAGCGCAGCTGCACATGGCATCGGGTCACAGCCAGGTGCGCGCAGCGCTGGAAGCTGCCCTTCCCCAACTGCGCACCGCATTGGCGGACAGCGGTATTCAGCTAGGGCAAAGCAGCGTGGGCAGCGAAGCCCAACCGCAGTGGAACGGCAGCCAGCAAAACGCCTCCGACCGACAAGCCACTTCCGGCGGATTTAGTGTGGATGGGAATAATGACGATAGGATCGTTACGGCCAGCGTTTCGGCTAAGTCGGTGAGAGTTGGGGGAGTGGATATCAGTGTTTAAATTTCATTTCATTAGATTGAGTGGAGTTGTGGGGTAAGGTTTCGTTCGTTTAGCTTACATGTGGTTGCGATGTAAGATTTCGTACGCTTTTAAGCTCCGAGTTACTCTTTAATATGGTGCCCGCGTCCGAGCAAGGCGGCTCAATCGCCGCCGCCTTGCATCCCGGCTTGGCACCGTTTTTCAGCCTGCTTCGCAGGTTCCCTCATCTCGTCATTCCGGCTTTAACGGAACGAACGGCAATCGCCATCCTGGCTCCTCCGTTCTTTCGCCGACGTCCCTGTCGGCGAATCCTAGCCTTCATTCCTCTCCTCGGCAGAAAAACAACGTGCCGGAAAAGGTCAAACCCAAAAGATAACAGACAAAAACTTTATCTGTTTTTTAGTTTAAGTATTGGGAGAAAGAGCAACGCTAACAGGATGTTAGCGTTAGGGGAGGAGGCGCCAAGGATGGCGCATGCCGACCCGGCGCGGAGATGGCATCTCGGATAAAAGCGCGCGAGTTGAGAGCCCCCGCGCAACGGGGCTCTCATCGGACGCCTTCGATTGGGCTACATATGAAAACAGTTATTGATAGGCGGTCGAAACCTTACACCATATCGCACAGAGAACAGCTGGCCGAAATCTTACACCACACTCCCTCATCCCCACCGCCGAGCTAATACCCAAGATTGCACAACAACTGCCCAAGGCATTAGCCATCCACCGCAATTAACCCCATTTTCACCCTCTATTCCCCCCATTGAACACCCGCGAGCCAAGGATAATAGACAGCACAAGTAAAATTCATGTGCGCTTCTTCGCACCGTAACAGGAATCATCCCCTTATGTCTGAAACCACACTCCCCAAGAACACTAAGCGGCGTGCCAAGTGGGTATGGATACTGTTAATTCTTATTGCTGCGGGTGCTGGTGGCGGTTTTTATGGCTGGAAATACTATCAGCATCAAGAATCCCTCGCCGAAAGCAAACCGGTTCCACCGCCGATGCCGGTATTTATGCCTCTCGATACCTTCACCGTTAACCTGATCAGCGACGGTGAAGATGCCGATCGTGTGCTTTATATCGGTTTAACCCTGCGTTTACCCGATGAAGCCACGCGTAAACGTATGAACGATTATCTGCCTGAAATGCGCAGCCGTTTATTGATGCTGCTTTCGCGCCAACACGCCGCCACGCTGGCCAGTGAACACGGTAAAACTCAGTTAATGACTGATATTAAAGCCGTGCTCATGCCGCCAATTGCTCCCGGTCAGCCAAAGCAGATCGTTAGCGACGTGTTGTTTACAGCCTTTATCCTGCGGTAATCACTATGTCTGATAGCATTCTGTCACAGGCCGAAATTGACGCGTTGCTGAACGGCGATAGCGACAATGGAAAGCCTGACAACGAAATTCCGCTCGCGGGCAGCGAAAGCGACGTTCGCCCCTACGACCCGACCACTCAGCGTCGGGTGGTACGTGAACGTCTGCAAGCACTGGAAATCATCAACGAGCGCTTTGCCCGTCAGTTTCGTATGGGGCTATTTAACCTGCTGCGCCGTAGCCCTGATATCACGGTCGGTGCGGTTAAAATTCAGCCCTATCATGAGTTCGCCCGTAACCTTCCGGTGCCAACCAACCTCAACCTTATTCACCTCAATCCGTTACGCGGCACCGCGCTCATGGTATTTGCGCCAAGCTTAGTGTTTATGGCGGTGGATAACCTGTTTGGTGGCGACGGTCGCTTCCCAACTAAAGTCGATGGACGTGAGTTCACCCATACCGAACAACGCGTGATTAAACGCATGCTGCGCTTGGCGCTGGATGCCTATCGCGATGCGTGGAGCGCCATTTACAAACTGGAAGTGGAATACGTTCGATCTGAAATTCAGGTGAAATTCACCAACATCACCACTTCACCGAACGATATCGTGGTCACAACGCCTTTCACGATTGAAGTGGGTGCGCTGAGCGGCGAATTTAATATTTGTATTCCTTTCTCGATGATTGAGCCGCTGCGCGAGCTGCTGGTTAACCCACCGTTAGAGAACTCTAAGCAAGAAGATCAGCACTGGCGCGATACGCTCAGCAAACAGGTTCAGCACTCTGAACTAGAGCTCGTCGCCAACTTTGTTGATATTCCTTTACGCCTGTCCGAAGTGCTTAAGCTTCAGCCTGGCGATGTATTACCCATTGAAAAACCTGAAAAACTTATCGCCAATGTGGATGGCGTTCCCGTTTTAACCTGCCAATACGGCAGCCAAAATGGCCAATATGCACTGCGCGTAGAACGATTAATCAACCCTATTTTAAATGCTCTGAGCGAGGATCAGCCCAATGAGTGACGTCAACAAGCCGTCTGCCGAAGGTCATGACGACGCCGCCGACCTGTGGGCGGAAGCGATGAACGAACAGCAAACCACCGAAAATACCTCGGCGGGAAATGCTGCGGATGAGATTTTCCAAAATCTTGATAATCCATCACCGTTAGCCGGCAATCTGCACGATATTGATTTGATTTTAGATATTCCGGTCAAACTGACGGTGGAATTAGGTCGTACCAAGATGACGATCAAAGAGCTGCTGCGTTTGTCGCAGGGTTCGGTGGTTGCGCTTGACGGTCTGGCCGGCGAACCGTTGGATATTCTGATTAACGGTTATCTGATTGCCCAAGGTGAAGTGGTGGTGGTTGCCGATAAGTTTGGCGTCCGTATCACCGACATCATTACGCCATCTGAACGCATGCGTCGTCTGAGCCGCTAATGATCCCCGCTACTTCAACATCCACCAGCGCGCCTGCGGCACCCGCGGTGCCAACGGGCAGCGTACTGACACAGGTTGGCAGCACGCTGGGTGCCATACTGCTGCTGATTTTAATTATCGGCTGGCTGGTTAAACGCTTAGGCTTTGCGCCTAAAAACAGCCGCAATAGCATGCTTAACGTGCGTGCCAGCTGTTCGCTCGGCGCACGTGAGCGCGTGGTGGTGGTTGAAGTGGACAATCAATGCTTGGTGCTCGGTGTAACCAGTCAGAACGTCACCCATCTGCATACTTTCACCGCTCCCCTTGCTGAAGATGAACCCGTTGAGAAAAAACAGGACTTCAGCCAGATTTTCAAGCAGGTGATACAGCAACAATTTGGTAAGCGCGGAGATAAGTCTTAATGCGCACTCAGCGTTTAATCCTTGGCCTTGGCGCCATAATATTACTTCTGGCTAGCCCATTGGCGCTGGCGCAACTGCCCGGCATTGTTTCACAGCCGCTGGCAAACGGCGGACAAAACTGGTCGTTGCCGGTTCAAACGCTGGTTTTCCTCACCTCTTTAACGTTTTTGCCCGCCGCATTGCTGATGATGACCAGCTTTACCCGCATCATCATCGTGTTGGGATTATTACGCAGCGCATTAGGCACACCGTCTGCGCCACCCAATCAGGTTATGCTAGGGCTGGCGCTGTTTCTCACCTTTTTCGTGATGTCACCGGTGTTTGATAAAATTTATCAAGACGCTTATCAGCCTTTTAGCCAAGACAAAATCACCATGGACGTCGCCATGGATCGCGGTGCCCAGCCGCTGCGCGAATTCATGCTGCGCCAAACTCGAGAAACCGATCTGGCGCTGTACGCCAAATTAGCTAATCTGCCGCAGATGTCAGGCCCAGAAGACGTACCGATGCGTATCCTGCTGCCCGCTTACGTCACCAGCGAGTTAAAAACGGCCTTCCAAATTGGCTTCACCATTTTCATTCCCTTTTTGATTATCGACCTGGTGGTTGCCAGCGTGTTGATGGCGCTCGGGATGATGATGGTTCCACCTGCCACCATTTCGCTGCCGTTCAAATTAATGCTGTTTGTCTTAGTCGATGGTTGGCAGTTGTTATTGGGCTCGCTGGCGCAGAGTTTTTACAGTTAACCGCCTCACTCACTGAGTAAAAAATATGACTCCAGAATCCGTAATGGCGCTCGGTTATCAGGCGATGAAAGTGGGATTGGCCTTGGCGACACCGTTGCTGTTAGCTGCGTTAATCAGTGGTTTGGTGATCAGTTTGCTACAGGCCGCCACCCAGATTAACGAAATGACGCTGTCGTTTATCCCTAAAATTCTGGCCGTGTTCGCGACCATGGTCATTGCGGGTCCGTGGATGCTCAGCCTTTTGCTGGATTACATGCGCACCCTTTTCACCAGCATTCCCTCCATCATCGGCTAACGCGGGCGATGATCTCATTTGACACTTCCCAACTGGCCTTATGGCTGGGTCAGTATTTCTGGCCGTTTGTACGTATGCTGGCTTTAATCAGCACCGCACCGCTGCTGAGTGAAAAAGCCATCAGTAAAAAGACCAAGGTTGGCTTGGCGATGGCGATTACTTTTCTGCTAGTGCCTAATTTAGGCAGTAATCCAACGCCAGTGGTTAGCATTAGCGGCCTATGGCTGGTTACCCAGCAAATCTTGATTGGCGCCGCACTTGGCTTAACCATGCAGTTTGCTTTTGCCGCCGTTCGCCTCGCGGGCGAAGTGATTGGTCTGCAAATGGGACTTTCATTTGCCACCTTTTTTGACCCTTCTGGTGGCCCCAACATGCCGATTTTGGCGCGTTTGCTTAACCTGCTGACCATGTTGTTATTTCTTAGTTTTAACGGTCATCTGTGGATGATTTCTATTCTGGCAGACAGTTTTCAAACCCTGCCCATCAGCGAGCAACCGCTTAACGGCAACGGTTTTTTGATGCTTGCTCAGGCCGGTAGCCTGATTTTCATTAATGGGCTGATGCTGGCGCTTCCCCTTATTACCTTGTTATTGTCACTTAATACCGCGCTGGGGCTGCTCAATCGCATGACGCCACAGCTCTCTATTTTCGTGGTGGGTTTTCCCCTCACGCTCACCATCGGTATGCTTTCGCTTAGCCTGATGATGCCGATGCTGGTGCCCTTCAGTGAACATCTCTTCAGCGAGATTTTCGAGCGTTTAACCCAAGTGATCGGCGGCATGCAGGGGTTGTGATTTCACCGCTCCGCGTAACTCGCTTGCATAAAAAAGCCCCGCTATTGCTAGCGGGGCTTTTTGTTTACATAGCGTATGACGGAGATTAGCGAATCATCTGGAACAGAGACATCCCCTGCATATCCGTAAACGCTTTATAAGATGCTTGTAGAGACACCTGACGCAGGCTGTAGTCTGAAATGGCCTGATACCAATCAACGTCCTGTGTTTGGCTGATTCGGCTGGTGTAAGTCATGGCACGTTCGCTGCCTACCGCATCCAGAGAATCCAGTTCTTTCAGGTTAGTCCCAAGCTCAGCGCGTACCTGTGAGACGTTATTCAAACTGTTACGCAGACCGCGGTTGGCGGAGTCAAGCGCATCACTTACGCCCTTTTTCACCGTTTCATCCGCGCCTGCAATCGGGGTTTTCAGCGCATCAATCGCCTTTTGCAAAGTGCTAAAGATATCGCTATTCACGGAACCATCGGGCTCTTTTACCGGATTGCTGGATGCTTGTTGGAACACATCGGAACCGGTGTGGCTGATGGTCATATCGCGCGCCGCATCAACTTTTTGCGTCACAGCTGTATCACCGCCCTTATAGGTTACGGTCACGCTGCCGGTCGCCGGATCGGTCACTTTCGTGAAAGGCGCAGTATCATTTTTGAAACCGGCAAACACGTAGCGGCCATTGCCGTCGGTGCTGTTGGCCAGATTCAGTAGCTGATCGCGAATACCTTCCAACTGTTTGGCGATAGAAGCGCGGTCATCATCACTTTTGCTGCCTGAAGACGCGCCATCGACGAGTACCGGCGTGGCATCTTGCAGGGAGGAAGTCACCTGCTGCAACACGCTCTCTTCCAGCGATACGCCTTGACGCGCATAGCCGCGCGCCATCGTATACTGGTCGTTTTGAGCCTGAGACTGCTTCAAACCAACCAGTTGCGATGCCGCTAGCGGATCGTCTGAAGGGTTGATCACTCGCTTACCGCTTGAGAGCTGCTGGCCAACGCGCTGCCATTCAGACTGTGCATCGGTGATACCACCCATATTCTGTTGGTACATCATGCTGGTGCTAAGACGCATGGAATAACATCCTTCTTATCGAATATTAAGCAGAGCGCTAAATAGCGTCGTCGCCGTCTGAATAACCTGAGCATTTGCCTGATAATACTGCTGGAAACGCATCAGATTGCCGTACTCTTCATCAAGATTTACACCTGAAACCGACTGCTGTTGTAGAGCCAACTGTTTCACTACGTTGCCCTGTGCGGTGCTATCCACTTTCGCACTGTTAGTTTGGTTACCAACAGTGCCCACTAACCCTGCATAGGCTTCGTTGAAGGTGGATTTGCCCCCCACGGTCTGCGCTTTTTGCAGATCCAACATTTTCTGGGCGTTGGTGTTATCACCTTTACCGGTGGAATCAATCACCAAGTTGCCGCCTGCATCGTACTTCGGAGTACCCGCACCGATTTTGGCCGCGTCGGTAATCGCCACGCCAAAACCTTGTACCGCGCTTGAGGTGGTTTTCAGCGTGAAGCTATCGTTCTTCGCTGCTGCTGGCGCAACCGTGACTTCTAAACCATCAAACTTCAATTTGCCATTCGCATCAGGCGTAAGGTTGGTGATTTTGCTGTTGTCGGAAAGGCGCGTTATCTGCCACTTGCCATCTTTGTCATATTCCAAACGGTAATCTGTTGCCTTCGTTTGGCTAACGTCCGTGTAGGTGGCCGAAATAGATGCGCCCGCCGCTTGGCTATTATTGCTGTTAGCGTAAGAAGAAGGCTGACCAATGGTGAAGAACGGCTCGTTGCTCGTGAGATCGCCATTGAGATCGACACCGGCTTGCTGAACTTTATTAAAGCTGTCGGCCATAGAAAGCGCGATCTGCCCAAGCTGGTTGCGCGCGTTATCCAGCGCGCCGCTGCGGAACTGCAATATGCCGCTCAGACTACCGCCGGTGATGCGGCCTTCAGGCACTTCGCTGGCCGCTCCTGACCCGCGATTATAGCCAACCGTCAGACGCTGAGGGTTGGCGCTCGAAGGGATAGCTTCTAGCTTGTAGCTAGTTCCACCCTGTACCAGCGATAAACCACCGGCAAACGAGACGCTCATTGAGCCCTCTTGCATGGTGATTTCTACATTCGCAATCTGATTCAGCTCGGTGGCCATCTGATCGCGCAGGTCGAGAAGATCGTTTGGTGCGTTGCCACCGCTTGCGCCGGTAAGGCGTGAGATTTGATCGTTAAGGCTGGCAATCTGTTTGGTGTAATTATTGATCTGTTCAACGCTGTTACTGACGGTCAGATTCGCGTTGCTCTCAAGATTCTTCAGATATTCATCTGTGGTTTTAAACTGATTCACCAAGCCGTTAGCCTTAGCTAATACGGTTTGGCGTGCTGCCGGATCGCTAGGGTTGCTGACTAAATTTTGCAGGTTGGAGAAGAAATCCTGCATATTCGCCGACAGACTGTTGTTGCTGTCTGCCAAGAGGTTATCGATTTGCGATACCTGCTGGTAATACGCGGTGGTCGAGGCGTAATCACTCTGTCCTTGGCGCAGTTGGTTAACGATAAAAGAGTTATATTCGCGGTTAATACCGCTTACGTTAACCCCGTTGCCGATAAAGCCCGTTGGCGTGCTGGTTCCGCCGCTTTGTGCAAAGCTGACGGTTTGGCGGTTATAGCCTTGGGTGTAAACATTGCTCAAGTTATTACTCGCGACGCTCAGCGCGGTCTGTGCGGCGCTTAGTCCACTCATTGCGCTGTTGATTAAGTTAGCCATTCGGGTTCCTTTAAACTTTAAAAAGCCTCACGTCATCACGCGGCAAGGCTCTTGTTGTTGAAGTTGTTATCGGCGGGGTGGAGGTAAACTTGAGGAGAAACTGTGGCTCAAAGCGAACTTATTTTGCCGTTTTTTCTCTCTCAGGCTTTCGATGTTGAAATGAAATACCCCCTCCCAACCACCCCCTTGTCAGGGGGAGGAGCATATCGAGATTTCATGCGACTCCAGCGGCTCTCCTTGAGGAAGAACGCATCGAGCTTTGATGCAACTCCGTTCGGTTCCCTCCCCTGTCAGGGGGAGGGTTAGGGTGGGGGCTGCCCTAAAACAACTTCTCCAAATCCGTGGTATAGGCCTTCACCGCCTGCGCACCCGCATTTTTAATCTGCCCTATCACCTGCACCAGTTTGCTGGCGTAGTTCGGGTCAGTGGCGTAGCCCGCTTTCTGTAAAGCGTGCGCAGCCTGCTCTGGCGTATTGGCATTGGCGACGTTGGCATAGCGTGGATTATTGGTAATCAGTTGAACGTAATCGCTGATCGCTTCCAGATAAGAACCATAAACACGGAACTTGGCCTTCACTTTGTGTGCCGCTCCGTTTTCATATTCCGTGGTGGCGATCTCCGTGGTTGGGCCGTCCCAGCTTTTCCCTGCTTTGATACCAAACAGGTTGTAGCTGCGCGAGCCATCCGGCGTAGGAATTTCACGCTGTCCCCAACCGGATTCCAGCGCAGCCTGTGCCACAATCAGCTGATGCGGAATCCCGCTTTGCTGGCTAGCGACCCGTGCCGCACCGCTTAACTGGGTGACAAATTCCCCGTTGTTGGTGGGCATCGGTGAGCCATGCTGCGGAATACGCGGCATCGCTCGACGCATCACCTGTTCAAGCGCCCGAACCGGCATACTTTGGATAGTCTCGCCATCCAGCGCCATTGGGGTACTTCCCACGCTGTCTGGAATAGACGTTTTACTACCGGAAAGCTGCTGAACCAGCATATCGGCAATGCCTAAACTGCCCGACATCTCCTGCGCAATCTGCTGGTCATACATCGACGTATACAGCTTAGTTTGTTCGGTGCTTAGCTCCCCATCCTGAGGCAAGGCCGCACGCATGCTTTTCAGCATCATTTGTACGAACATCCCTTCCATCTGCTTGGCGGTTTCACGAATCGCTTGTTCCGATCCCGCTGCCGTATGGCGTTTGAGCTGGTTTAGCGCCTGCGCGTCATACGCCGCACTTCCTAGAGAGAAGCTATCATTCATCAGATAATTTCCAATTTGGCACGTAAACAACCGGCGCTTTGCATGGCTTGCAAAATGGACATCAGATCGTTAGGAGTTGCGCCCAGCGCGTTCAATGTGCGCACTACGCTGTTTAGGTTGGCGCTAGAGCGAACCTGCTGTAGCGAGCCCTGCCCCTGCTGAACCGAAATCTGCGTATTTGGCGTTACCACCGTTTGCCCACCGCCAAACGGCGTATTGGGCTGGCTGACGGTGTTTTGACGATCCACCACTACCGATAAATTCCCCTGCGCAACGGCACAGGAATCCAGCTCAACGTTACGGTTCATCACCACTGAGCCGGTACGCGAGTTAACGATAACCTTGGCGTCAAAGCTGCCGACAGACACTTCAATGTTCTGAATATTCGCCAGCACCCGCACCTGATTACTATTGCCCTGCGGCACCAAAACCTGCACGGTACGAGCATCTAGCGGCGTGGCCGAACCCATTCCACCAAAACGGTTAATTGAATCGCTGATCCGTTGTGCCAAGCTGAAGTCTTCATCATTAAGCTGAAGGTTAATGACATTGCTGTTACCAAAGGTGCTGGCAATTTCACGTTCAATGGTGGCACCGCCGGTGATACGCCCGCCCGCTAACTGATTCACCTGAACGCTGCTGCCACCCGCCGAGGCTCCGGCTCCGCCCACTAACACGTTGCCTTGTGCAAGTGCATAAACCTGATTATCAACCCCTTTCATCGGCGTCATCAGCAACGTACCGCCACGCAGGCTTTTCGCGTTACCCATCGACGACACTACGACGTCAATGTTTTGCCCTGCCCGCGAAAACGCGGGCAGCTTGGCGGTTACCATCACCGCAGCCACGTTTTTAAGCTGCATGTTGGTTCCCGCCGGCACGGTAATCCCCAGCTGTGACAACATGTTGTTCAGGCTTTGGGTGGTAAACGGAGTTTGCATGGTTTGGTCGCCCGAACCATCTAACCCAACGACCAACCCATAGCCGATAAGGGCGTTATCACGTACGCCCTGAACGGTCGTGAGATCACGAATTCGCTCGGCGCTCGCGCTTTGTGTTACCAAACCAAGACACACGACCAATCCAACTAATAGCGTTTTTGTCCGGTATGCTGCACGCATAGAGCCATATTTCAGTAAGCTCATCTTTATAAAACCATTCCTTATCAACATAGGGTCAGACCTTATTAATACGGTGAAAGGTTGAGGAAGAATCGCTGCAACCAACCCATGTTTTGCGCTTCGTTGATATACCCGCTGCCAACATATTCGATGCGCGCATCAGCCACCTGCGTGGAAACCACGGTGTTGCTGCCGCTGATGGTGCGAGGATTCACGACGCCGGAGAAACGAATAAATTCGGTTCCTTGGTTAATCGCAATTTGTTTTTCGCCCACCACTTTCAGGTTGCCATTGGCTAAAACTTCGGCCACGGTCACGGTAATAGTGCCGTTAAAGGTGTTGTTCGCGTTGGCTCCGCCCTTACCGCCAAACTGGTTGTCACCCGACATATTCATATCGGCACGCGCGTTGCCAAACAGCCCTTCCAGATAGCGCGGCGTGGTCGCCACTTCGAAGCTGGATTTGCCGTTACGGCTGGCGTTCGCCGAAGAGCTTTTGCTGGCGCTGACGTTTTCTTGCAGCGCGATGGTGAGCGTATCGCCAACGTTGCGTGGGCGGCGATCCTCAAACAGCGGCTGGTAGCCGTAGTTCATCGGCTGCACGCTTTGGAAGATAGAACCATTGGCAATGGGGGGTGCCGCCGGTGCCGGTGAGGCCGTGGTGGTTCCCTTCACGATTTGATCGTGAGGAATGTAGGCACAGCCGGAAAGCAGTAAAGCCGCACTCAGTGCGGCACTTATAATAAGTTTGCTTGAAACCCCCTCCCAGCCTCCCCCTTTGCAGGGGAAGGAGCCGATCGCGTTCCTACCGTCCCCAGACATTAGGGGTAAGGCGGGGTTATAGCGTACGTCTGACGTCTCAATAAACATGCGGCTATCAGTCCTTAGAGCTGCGTTAAGCGCTGCAGCATCTGGTCAGACGTTGTCACGGCTTTACTGTTGATCTCATAGGCGCGCTGAGTTTGGATCATGTTAACCAGCTCTTCAGCCACATTAACGTTAGAGGTTTCAACATAGCCTTGATACAACATGCCAGCGCCATTCAGGCCAGGCGTGCTTTCGGTCGGTGCGCCAGAGCTTTCTGTTTCTTGGTACAGATTCTCACCCACGCTTTCCAAACCCGCATCGTTAATAAAGGTGGTTAGCGTCAGCTGTCCAACCTGCGTGGTCGCGGTTTGACCTTGCTGATTCACGCTCACAATACCGTCACGGCCGATGGTCAGCTTGGTGGCGTTGGCAGGGATGGTGATCGCAGGAACCACTTGGAAACCACTTGAGGTTACCAACTGACCATTTTGGTCAACCTGAAATGAACCATCACGGGTATAGGCCAGCGTGCCGTCCGGTTGCTGTACTTGGAAGAAGCCTTGGCCTTTGATTGCAACGTCGCGGCTGTTGTCGGTTTGCGACAGGTTGCCTTGGCTATGCAGACGCTCGGTAGCAACAGGACGCACACCGGTACCAATCTGTAAGCCCGAAGGCAGCGTGGTTTGCTCGGAAGATTGTGCTCCCGGCTGGCGCAGCGTCTGGTACATCAGATCTTCAAATACCGCACGTTGGCGTTTAAAGCCGTTGGTGCTGACGTTTGCCAAGTTATTGGCGATAACGTCCATGTTAGTTTGCTGGGCTTCAAGCCCGGTTTTTGCGATGTACAGTGAACGGATCATTCAAACACTCCTACAGTTATTCCAATCGCGCAGCGGCTATTAACTCAATGACAACAGCTGGTTGGCTTTTTGTTCGTTGTCATCCACGCTGCGAATGACCTTCATCTGCATTTCAAAACGACGGGCGTTGGCGATCATATCGACCATCGTATCCACCGGTTTAACGTTGCTTCCTTCCAACACGCCGGGCATCAGACGAACCTCAGGATCGAGCGTCAGCGTGGCACCCCGTTGCTGCTGTGCCTCAGCCGTGAGATGAAACAGGCCATCGTCACCGTGCTGAACTTCCTGCGCCGTGGCTTTCACCAGCTTCAAGCGTCCAACCTGAGTCGTGGTGTTTGGCTGGTCGCCCGCGCCGAGCGCGGTGATGGTGCCGTCTGCCGCGATAGTGACTTCAGCGCGATCGGGAATCGCGATTGGGCCGTTATCGCCAATCACCAAATTGCCCTGCGAGGTCAACTGCCCCGCGGTGTTGATCTGCAAATTACCGTTACGGGTATAAGCTTCCGTACCGTCGGCATTACGCACCGCCAGCCAGCCATCCTGCTGCAAAGCCACGTCCAGAGGGCGTTCGGTATAGTCCAGCTTGCCCATACTCATGTCGTGCATCGGCGTTGACGCCGCGACCAGTGTGCGGGTTTCAATGCTATCGCCTTCTACCGGCACGGCGCGTAGCGCTGCCAACTGTGCACGAAAGCCGGGGGTGCTGGCGTTCGCCATGTTATTGGCGGTTATTGACTGCTGTTCGAGGGTTTGGCTTGCGGCCCCCATCGCGGTATAAATCGCGTGATCCATAGCATCTGCCTGTTACCTCTGAGCGCAGCGAGTTTCCTCTGCGCCCAGAAGATGTGGGTAAGTGATAATTAACGCAGGTTAACCAGCGTTTGCAGGATCTGATCCTGCGTTTTGATGGTCTGCGCGTTGGACTGGTAGTTACGCTGGGCAACAATCATGTTGACCAGTTCTTTACTCAGATCGACGTTAGACGCTTCCACTGCGCCGCTGGTTAATGCACCCAAGCCGCTTGCGCCCGGCACCCCCACAATCGCCTGACCTGACGTCCCGCTCTCTTTCCACATGTTGTTGCCCTCAGACTGCAAGCCTTCTGGGTTGGCAAAGTTGGCCATCACAATCTGGGCAAGAAGCTGAGTTTGCTGGTTGGAGTAGGTGCCGGTGATAGTGCCATCATCGTTAATCTGATAGCCGGTCATCTCACCTGCGGCATAGCCGTCTTGGTTTTTAGCCGTCACGCCGTCTTTACCGGTGTTTTGCTGCATGGAACCGGTAAAGGTCAGGTTGAAGTCTTGCGCAGGCGCACCGTTGTTCGCCGCCATCTTCAGCGCTAAAGGCGTGCCAGAATTTTGCAGCGTACCGTTTTGGTCAAACACAAGTTGCCCCGCGTTCTGCGGTGCTGAGCCCGCGGCAGCAGCGCTGTCCACGCTATATACCGTCCACGGCGTCGTCGTTTTACCCGTTGTCGCTGGTGGTACTGGGGCTGCGGTAACCGGATCACCCTTCACAAAATAGAGATTCATATTGTGGGAGTTGCCCAGCGAATCGTAGGTGGTGATAGAAGTGGCGTAGGTATAGGACTCAACGTCGTCCACTTTGAACGGGGTATTCTTCGGTGCTTCATGCGCCGAGTTCAGGTTCATGCTCATGTTGCCTGAGGTACTGGCCTTGGCCGGCATCATGCCGGTTGGGATCTGAATCGCTGAAGGTTGCGCACCCTGCTGAATGGTTGGCGGTGAACCCGCGGCCGGATAGCCGGTCAGGAACACGCCCTGAGCGTTGGTCAGGAAGTTGTCCTGATTTTTGGTGAACTGTCCATTACGCGAGTAATACACGCCACCGTTGGCATCTTGCATACGGAAGAAGCCGTTGCCGCTGATCGCCACATCCAAACCACGGTTGGTGGTGGTGGTGATACCGTCGGTAAAGTCCTGCTGTACGCTGGCGACTTTTACGCCTAGACCCACTTTTGAGCCTGCGAACATATCGGCAAAAGTTACCGAGCCAGATTTAAACCCTACGGTTTGCGAGTTAGCGATGTTGTTGCCAATAACGTCGAGGTTACTGGCGGCGGCGTTTAAGCCGCTGACTGCTTGGTTGAATCCCATGTGAGGTCCTGTATCTGAAGGTCAAAATAAGCGATTAGATAAATCCGTCAGTGCTACAAAATCTGGCGCACGTCATCAAGCGAAGCAGTGCCCGCCATACCGAGTTCCAGCAAAGCACCATTGCCGTTTTTGGTCACGCCGTTAACCATGCCAAAGTGCAGCGGCTGAACCACCATCGGCTGGCCTTGATTGGTTGCGCTAACGCTGAAGGTGTAAGCACCGTTTGGCACATTGGTGCCGTCGGTTTGCGTACCATCCCAGGTATAGCTGTGAACGCCCGCGGTTTGGGTGCCCAAATCAATTTGTTTAACCACCACGCCGTTGGCATCGCTGATGCTAACCACAACGCTTTGCGCACCACTTTCCAGCTCAAACCCAAACGGAGTGGTGCTGGTGGTGGTATCGCCTTCGTTTTTACCAGCCAAAATATTTTTGCCTGGGATCATCACGCCATGACCAATTAGGCTACTGGCCTGTAAAGACTGGTTGCTATTGATCTGGCCAGAGATAGAACCCAGCGTGGTATTGAGTTTTTCAATGCCGCTCACGGTGTTGATCTGCGCCAGCTGGCTGGTCAGCTCATTGTTTTGTAGCGGATTGGTTGGGTCCTGATTCTTTAACTGCGCAACCAGAAGCGTCAGGAAGCTGTTGCTTAAGTCCTGACTGTTTTGGCTGGTTAGCCCGTTACTGCTGTTGGTTTTGTTGGTTGCGCTAGAAATATCAACCGGATCATTAAGCGAGACAGAAACTGCCATAGCGCCTCCTGTTATTGGCCAAGCGTTAATGTTTTCATCATTAACGATTTGGTGGTGTTGAGGACTTCGACGTTTGCCTGATAGCTGCGTGAGGCGGCGATGGAGTTCACCATTTCCCCAACAACGTCAACGTTAGGCATCCGCACATACCCTTTGGCATCGGCTAACGGATTACCCGGTTGGTACACCAAACGCTCTGGCGACGGATCGTCCACCAGCTGCGAGACTTTCACTCCGCCGGTTTCCTGCCCTGGCGCAGCCTGAACTTCAAATACCACCTGCTTGGCGCGGTATGGCTCGCCGTCAGGTCCGGTTACGCTGTCGGCGTTGGCCATGTTGCTGGCCGCCACGTTCATACGCTGCGACTGAGCCGCTAGCGCCGAACCGGAAATATTAAAAATGTTGAGCATCGACATGGTCGTTATCCTTGTTGCAACACAGACATCATGCTTTTGATCTGCCCGCTGATAACGGTGAGATCGGTTTGGTAACGCAGACTGTTATCAGCGAACTCTGTACGTTCACGATCCATATCTACGGTATTGCCATCCAGCGAAGGCTGATCGGGCACGCGGTAAAGCATGTCCAGTTCAGGCGGCTGGAAATTCTGAGCTGGGATATGACGGCTGGAAGTCGTGGTAAGAGAGACACCACTGCCGTTCACTCGGCCTTGTTCAATGGCTCGCGTGAGCTGTGATGAAAAATCAATATCTCTGGCTTGAAAGCCAGGGGTATCAGCATTGGCGATATTGGCAGCCAGGATTTCCTGACGCTGTGCGCGTAGGTTTAAAGCTTCTTGCTGAAAACGTAACGCAGCATCCAGTTTATCGAGCATACCTTCTCCGCTAAGTGGTTTAGGACGTGCTGCCGCCGCATACAACGGGCCAGCAGATCGTCAAGAATGACAATTTGGAGTGGATAGCATAGACGCGGGTGAATACAGACGATGGGAGGAATAAGCGCATAATGCGGCGCTATTTGTGGCCTTTATTTTGCGGTGAAGACGTTAGACTAAGGAACTTAAGTTATCCCAATGCCGTCATAATCGCCTGCGGAGGCCATATGCGTTTTGGCTCATTAAAACCGCTGTTCATCCTGAATGCTGCCCTATTAGGGGGGGGATTCTTGCCAGCCGCTCAGGCGGCATCAGCGCTTGAAGAAGGGTTACACCAATTTTTTAGCCAGCAATACAGCGCTGTGAATCAGCAGGTAAACGTCAATATTCGATCTCCTCAGTCACAATGGCCGAAGTGTGAAATGCCACAGTTTTCCATGCCCTCTTCTGCACGTCGCTGGGGAACCGTGAGCGTGCTTGCCCAATGTCCGCAGGATAAACGCTATTTGCAGGTTGAAGTTCAAGTGACGGGGGAATACCCCGTTGCTCAATCTCCGTTGACGCGCGGGCAGCATATCAGCCCAGCGGATTTTAAAATGACGCAGGGACGTTTGGATAAGCTTCCGGCGGGCAGCATTATGGAAATAAGCCAGCTCGACAGCGCGGTATTAACGCGTGATTTAGCCGCAGGCCAAACGGTCACCGCATCAATGATCCGCCGTTCATGGATAATCAAAGCGGGACAGTCGGTGCAGATTTTGGCTCAGGGAGACGGCTTCAACGTCACCAGCGAAGGGAAAGCACTCAACAATGCGGCTATCGCCGACAGCGTTCGGGTTCGGCTAGCATCAGGGCAAATTATCACCGGTAAGGCCACCGAGCAGGGCTCAATAACGCTGTTAATGTAATCATTTCAGGCTTCGACGGCGTTTTTTAGCGTTTTTTGAAAAAAAAATGCAATAAATCGAGCGAAAAAAGCAATTATGACTAAAGTTATTGGCTGCCGGGCCGATGGTACAAACAGAGAAAAACACGTTGTCGCTGTGTTTAATGACAGAACAGGCTAGCGCCAACTAACCAGTGAGATAATGACAATGAGCATAGATCGCACCCATTCGCTGAGCGGTGTAAGCCCGATTCAGCCAAGAGAAGCATCCGAAATTCAGCAACAGAAACGCAAAGAGGCAGCCAGCCAACCTGCGGTTGACGGCGCACAGGTTAAATTAAGCGATGCGCAGTCACGCTTGATGCAGCCTAACGGCCAAGATATCAACGTTGAACGCGTTGAAGCGTTGAAGCTGGCTATCCGCAACGGCGAGTTGAGCATGGATACCGGAAAAATTGCCGACGCGCTGTTGCAGGACACCCACGATTTACTGAAATCAAACGACTGACAGGTAGTCATTTATGCCCGGAACGTTAGACGTGCTGCAACACATGTTGGACACCCTGAAAACGCTTGAAGTTGAGCTTGAAAACGAACAGTCACTATTGTGTGCCGGTCGTGTAGACGCAGTGCGTTTACAGGCCGCCACGTTAGAAAAAGAGAATCTGCTCGCCACGCTTCGCCATCAGGAACAGCATCGTCATAATACCGGCGATCAAGCCCCCTATTCAGAAGATGCCGAACTTTCCACGCTGTGGCAAAACATCATGGATCTCACCAAGAGATTACACGATATGAACCAGCACAACGGCATGCTGCTTAACCAACACCTCACTCGCAATCAAGGCGCACTGGATACGCTGAAAAGCCGTCATGGCCAGTCGCTGTATGGCCCTGATGGACAAGCGCAAAGCGGGATGATTACGGGTAGAAAGTTGAGTATTTAGTTCTTACTTTCAGAAATACCCCCTCCCAGCCTCCCCCCCTTCGCAGGGGGAGGAGCAGATTAAGATATTCTTATATCTCGAAGATAGCATTTGTACTTCCCCACCTACGGCATAGATAACCTTCCTTTTTTAAAAGAAAAGCAGATCGAGGTTCCTAGATATCTACACGGTTTGATTCCCTCCCCCATTAAAGGGAGGGATGAGTATTAGCGCTCGTCAATGTTTAAAAAGGTGAGATGGTTCGCCTCAGCGATAATTCACAATCACCTGCTGACTCACCACACGCACCGGTGGGTAAATCACGCCTTTGCCCGGGATTTGTAGCGTCATCGTCAGCGGAGATGCGGCGGATTCGCCTTGTAGCGCAGAGCTTTGTCCATTGGCACTGTCCAGCCAAAAGCAACGTAGCGGAGAGCAAAGCTGTACTGCTAATCCTGCTGGCGCAGGATTGAGCAGTTGATAACGCCAAACCACATCTTGAATCGTGGCTCCAGCAGGAATTCCCACCGAAGGACTTAACGAACGTGACGTGACGCTTACGCCCTTATGGCTGAGCGTTGCACCAGTGCTATCCGCCGACCAACTACCGCCCGCGGCGCTGGCACAACCGGATGAGATCATCAAAAGAGCGAGTGAGATTACGCGTTTCATTATGCTGAACCAATGGTTGACGTCATTCGTATCTGGCGGTTGTCGCTGATTTCCATATTTGACAATACCACCAACTGAGGCAACGAACGGTGCAAGAAACGCGCGAGCAGTGGGCGCAGCGCGTGGTTGACCAGCAATACCGGCGGTGCGCCGAGCAATTCCTGACGCTGCAATGCCTGTTGCGCCTGCTCTAATAAGCGATCGGCCAAACCGGGTTCTAAACCACCACCGCCTTGTAATGCCTGTAATAACAAGCGCTCAAGCGGCGTGTCCAAACCAATGACTTGAATCTCGCCTTCGCCTGGGAACCACTGTTGAGTAATCGCACGGCCTAGCGCCACGCGGATCACCGACGTCAACTCATAAGGATCGCTTTGCGTTGGCGCATGTTCAGACAGCGTTTCAATGATCGTACGCATATCGCGGATTGAGACTTTTTCCGCCAGTAGATTTTGCAGAACTTTGTGCAACGTCGTGAGGGTGACGGTGCCCGGGATCAGATCGTCGGTCAGCTTAGGCATTTCCTGCGTAACGCGCTCTAACAGCTGCTGGGCTTCTTGGCGACCAAACAGTTCGCTGGCATGATTTCCAACCAAGTGGTTGAGGTGCGTTGCCACTACCGTGCTGGCTTCGACCACGGTGAAGCCTTGAATCTGCGCTTGTTCACGCAGGGCGTTATCAATCCAAATAGCAGGCAGACCGAACGCCGGATCGACCGTGGCTTCGCCTTCTAAGGTGCCCGCCGCGCTGCCCGGATTAATCGCCAACCAGCGGCCCGGATGTGCCTCACCGCGTCCCGCTTCAATCCCTTTGAGCAGAATACGATAGCCTGACGGACTGAGCTCCAGATTGTCACGGATATGTACCACCGGCGGTAAAAAGCCCATGGTTTGTGCAAACTTCTTACGAATGCTGCGGATACGCCCGAGCAATTCGCCGTTTTGTTGGAAATCGACCATTGGGATCAGGCGATAGCCCACCTCCAGACCCAGCGGATCTTCAAGCTGGACATCTTCCCACGTGGCTTCGACTACCGGTGGCGCTTCAGGGATGGCTTGCTCTGCCTGCGAAGGTGCCGCGCGCCCTTCTCGCTTGCTGATCCAATAGGCAATACCCAGTAATGCTGCGGTAAATAGCAGGAACACCAGATTTGGCATCCCCGGAACAAGGCCCAATAGCCCGAGCACCGAAGCACTTAAAATCATGACGCGTGGATTGCTAAACAGCTGGTTCACCATCTGCTCGCCAACGTCTTGATCGGTACTGACGCGCGTCACGATCACACCCGCCGCGGTGGAGATAACCAGCGCAGGGATCTGCGCAACCAGCCCGTCACCGATGGTCAGCAAGGTGTAGGTTTCCGCCGCTTGCCCAACGGGCATACCGTGCTGAATAACCCCCACCAGCAGTCCGCCAACCACGTTGAGCGCCATGATCATCAGCCCCGCAACCGCATCACCGCGCACGAATTTACTCGCACCGTCCATGGAACCGTAGAAGTCGGCTTCCTGCGTCACTTCGGAGCGGCGTTTTTTCGCCTCATCTTCACCAATCAAACCGGCGTTAAGATCGGCGTCAATCGCCATCTGTTTGCCCGGCATACCGTCTAAAACAAAGCGAGCCCCAACTTCAGCAATACGCCCCGCACCCTTGGTGATAACCATGAAGTTTATCAGCACCAAAATGATGAAGACCACGATGCCGATGGCAAAGTTACCGCCTACCAAGAAGTGACCAAACGCTTCGATAACCCGACCCGCTGCGGCACCACCGGTATGCCCATCCAGCAAGATAACGCGCGTGGATGCCACGTTCAGCGAGAGTCGCAGTAAGGTGGAGAACAGCAGGATGGTGGGGAACGCCGCAAACTCCAGCGTGCGCTGGGTAAACATCGCCACCAGCAGCACCATAATCGACAGCGCAATGTTGAAGGTAAACAATAAATCTAGAATGAATGGCGGCAGCGGTAGCACCATCATGGAAAGGATCATCAGGATCAGGATTGGGCCAGCCAGCACCTTCCACTGGGCTCCATTCATTCCCTGTATGCGTAATAACGCAGCCAAATTACTCATCGGTGGTCTTCTCTCCGGCAAAATCCAGTGCTTCCGGCACTGGCAAGTTTTGTGGTTTCTTCGGTGCTAAACCGCCCTCTTTCTGCCAACGTTTTAGCTGGTAGACCCACGCTAAAACTTCGGCAACCGCGGCGTAAAGCGTGGCGGGAATATGGTGTCCAATCTCGCTGTGTTTATAGAGCGCACGGGCGAGCGGCGGTGCTTCTAGCTGAGGGATTCGATGCTGATTCCCCAGCTCTTTGATACGTAGCGCGATTTCTCCGGCCCCTTTCGCTAACACTTTTGGAGCGCTCATTTTGTTTTCCTGATACTGCAAGGCCACCGCATAGTGTGTCGGGTTGGTCACAATCACATCGGCCTTAGGTACATCGCTCATCATGCGGCGACGCGCGGCAGCACGTTGTTGCTGGCGAATGCGTCCCTTCACATGGGGATCGCCCTCTTGTTCTTTAAATTCGTCTTTGATTTCCTGCTTGGTCATTTTGAGTTTGTTGATGTTGCTCCAGATCTGGTAGAAGACGTCGAACGCCACCATCGGCACCAGCCCTAATACAATCAACAACCCGCACATCCCAATCAGATGCAGCGCATCACCCATCGCGTCGAGTGGCGACTCTGCAATTAAGGCCAGCATTTGTCCCCAGTAATGCCAGATAAACCACCCGGCAACCCAGCTAACCAGAACCACCTTCAGCACGCCTTTCAACAACTCCGCTAGTGCCTGGCTGGAAAACAAGCGCTTTAATCCCGACAGCAGACTCATCTTGCTTAAATCAAACTTGATCGAACCCGGATTAAAGAAAAAACCGCCGATCAGCATCGGCGCGGCCCAGCCGACCATCATCAACCCCAACAGCACGGGCATGAGCGCCGCCACGGCCTGCTGCAATAAGTTGCCAAGCTGGCGCAACATCTGTTTGTCATTGCTTATTAATAGCTGGTCGAACTGTAAGCCCTGCGAAATCATCGCCGAAAGCTGGCGCGCCAAATGCTCTCCGCCGATCAATAGAATAGAAATACCCGCCGCCAGCATCAGCATCGAGGTGAGCTCACGTGAACGCGGTACTTGCCCCTTCTCACGTGCTTTTTCAAGTTTGTGGGATGTGGGGTCTTCTGTTTTTTCTAGATCGCTATCTTCTGACACCGCGCAATCCCAAGGCTTTTGCTAAAGATGAAAATTAGTCAGTGCATAGGATGACAGATGAGAAAAAAAGCCATGGCGAGAATAAAGGGGAGAAATTTAGGTTTATTGCGGGATCGTTTGAGGTTGATCCTCCCCTTGCTTGGGGAGGAGGTAAAACAACGAGAGACACAGTGCTAGAGGTTAGCAATCAACCACTTTGGTTAAATCGCTCTTCTCGGCATCCGCGCTATCTTGAGCGAAGAAATCCAAATTGAAATAGGTGTCTTCGGTCAGCAGCTCGACTTTGTGCCAGTATTGCGGCGGTGAAACGCCAAATTGGCCTGCATTGATAGTGACTTCAATTTCTGGCGTCTGCGCCTGTTCGTTGGCAAAACCATAATATTTGACCGCGCCCTGCATCACAGAAAGTCGGCCATACACCCCGGCTTTGGTGTTGTGGTGGCTTAGCAGCGCCGCAGGTACGGTCTGGCGATTGAAGAACGGTGTGCTACGAGTAACATGATAGTTTGCTGGGATCTTGAACATAGTCTTCACCTTTTCACTTTATATTGAGAGCTGACGCAGCAGCGCCAAACCTTGCATTTGAGCGGTACCGCCCGCGATATAACCCACTAATTTTTCGTCGCGATAGGCCTTTGCCAGCAGGCTGTCGGCATCCTGTTCTATCTGCCAATCTACGTCGGCAGCCCGTGTTTCCCCCGCTAGCTGTAGCGGGAAACGCGGCGTTTTTACATTGACTGGCATCACCGGCAGCGTGACGTGGGTCGGTTCACCCGCGATCGTTTTAGCCAACGCGGCGGCACACTGCGAAATCGGCTGTAAGAACGGCCATAAGCGACCATCGATCTGCGCCACATCACCCAAGGCGTAAATATCGGGATCGGAGGTACGAAGCTGGCTATCAACCACAATGCCGCGTTCAACGTTCAGCCCCGCCTGTGCGGCAAGCTCGCTATTTGGGCGTAGGCCTGCGGCACAAATAACATGGTCGAACTCACGAGCTTCTCCGTTAGTGAAAGTCGCTCGCACGCCGTGAGGCAGACGCTGTAGCATCTCCAACGTGTTGTTCAGCAAAAGCTCGCAAGATAGCGTTTGTAACGTTTCTGCCAGTCGCTGCGCGGCAAACTCAGGCAAAAGATTCGCCAGAAGCTGCGCGGAAGGATCGCATACGCTAACCTGTTTACCCGCAACGGCGAGATCGTGCGCAATTTCAGTGCCGATCAAACCACCGCCGAGCACCAAAACTCGCTCGCCTTGCATCATTCGTTCACGCAGGTGGCGATATTCTTGCAGGCTGTTGAGCGTTTTGATGTCATCACTCGCATCTCCCGCTACCGGAGGAACAAAAGCGCGAGCCCCCGTGGCTAAAACCAGTTTGCTATAGGCCAACGTACGACCGTTGACCACAATCGTTTGTTCCGCGGGATGAATTTCCTCAACGCGCTGTTCGGTGAGCAGCATCATTTTTAGCTCTTGGCGCAGTTCCTGAGCGGTTTTGCGCGTCAACTGCTCTGCGCTTTGTTGCTGGCTAAAAGCATGGCTCAGCTGCGGTTTGGCGTAATCTACGCCGTCATCGGCGCAAATCATCACTAACCCTGAGGTCGGCTGTAACCGGCGCACATTGCGCGCCAGTTGCAGCCCTGCATGACCACTTCCAACAATAATGACAGGATGATTCTCAGCCATAGTCTGTTCCTCAATCGGCAGGATAGAAGTCGTCTTTACCCATCAGGCACACTGGGCAGAGGAAACTGTCTGGCACATCTTCCCATGCGGTACCGGCCGGAACGCCCTGATTTGGCTCACCCAGTTCAGGATCGTAAACCCATGAACAGGTGCGGCAGATCCATTTACCTGAAGAGGATTTTTCTGCGCCTGCGCAACCGCTGTCACAACATGCTGGAGCACCAAGCTGGCGGGCAAATTCAGCGCCAAAGGCTTCACACTGAGCAACCGCGTCTTCAGTCGGTTTCCACTCTGCTTTGATACCGCGCATCATCATAAATCCGCAATCTTGCAGGCGCGAAGAGATACGGTCGACGGCACCACCGCTCCAGCCGTGGCTACCAAACGCCGCCGCGGCTTTGCCGGTAAAGCGCAGGCCCTGCATCTCTTCTAGTAACCCTGCCACCTGCGGCAGCATCACGTTATTGACCGTTGGAGATCCAACTAAAATCCCTTTGGATTTAAACACTTCGGTCAGTACGTCATTCTTATCTGAGTTTGCCAGATTGAACTGTTTGACCACCACGCTAGGATCGGCCTGACGAATACCGCGAGCAATCGCCTCAGACATGGTGCGCGTGCCGTTCCACATGGTGTCGTAAATCAGGGTAATTTGGTTTTCCTGATAGCTGTCTGCCCATTTGAGATAGTTTTCAACGATTTGCGCCGGATTATCGCGCCAGATAATGCCGTGCGAAGTACAGATCATATCGAGCGGCAAATTCAGTGATAACACCTCTTCAATCTTTTTCGTGACCAGTTTGCTGAACGGCGTCAGGATATTGGCGTAGTACTTGATGCATTCGTTATACAGTTCGTTTTGGTCAATTTCGTCATTGAACAAACACGCACTGGCGAGATGCTGGCCAAAAGCGTCGTTACTAAACAGCAGAGCGTCTTCCGTCATGTACGTCATCATGCTGTCTGGCCAATGCAGCATTGGCGCTTCAACGAACACTAATTTTTTGCCATTGCCGATATCAATAGAATCGCCGGTTTTTACCACGCGGAAATTCCAGTCTTGGTGATAATGACCTTTGATGGAGTTCACGCCGTTGGCGGTGCAGTAAATGGGGGTGTTCGGAATTTTGGCCATCAGCGCAGGCAATGCGCCGCTGTGGTCGCTTTCTGCGTGGTTGGCAATGATGTAATCAATTTTATCGAGATCGATTTCACGCTCTAAATTCGCCACAAATTCGGCGGCGTAAGGTGTCCAGACGGTATCGATCAGAACGTTCTTTTCTTCTTTAATCAGATAGCTGTTGTAGCTAGAGCCTTTGTGAGTCGAGTATTCGCTGCCGTGAAACTCGCGCAGTTCCCAGTCTTGTTTACCAACCCAGTAGACGTTGTTTTTTACCTGAATAGCCATGACCCACTCCTGATTATTGCTCTTTCTTAAATATGCATTTCAAATGCGTCTTTGCAATTATAGTATTTAATATGCATTTCAAATGCAACTTAAAGAATGCACTTTTTCTTGAGGTAATCCTTGAGGAGTATCTGCGAGCTTTGGCGGTGAAAACAAAAAACGCCAGCAAGATGCTGGCGTTAAAATAGTGAGTTTAGGTTCTTATCTCATTCATATTTCAGCTAAATCTTCTGGAACAGTCCCTCGCCCAGATAGTGATTTTTATCTTTCACTCCAGGTAGAACAAAGAAATATCCACCACCGATCGGTTTGATATATTCCTCTAACGCTTCGCCGTTCAGGCGTTTTTGCACGGTAATAAAGCCTTTATCCAGATCGTGCTGATAGCACACAAACAGCAATCCCATATCCAACTGGCCGGAATTGGATACGCCCTGTGAATAGCTGTAGCCCCGACGCATCATTAAGCTGCTGTGCGTTTCTTGAGTGCGAGGATTAGCCAGACGAATATGCGCATCCAGCGGAATCACTTTTCCCTCAGGATCCTGAGTGTAATCCGGTTCATCGTGTTCATGCGTCATGCCGAGTGGCGCGCCGCTCGCTTTATCACGACCGAAAATTGTTTGCTGCTCTTGCAGCGGTGTGCGATCCCAAAACTCCACGCGGAAACGAATAATCCGCACCGCCTGATAGCTGCCGCCCACCGCCCATGCTGGTTCTTTTTGGTCAGCGCTGACCCACACAATGTCGTTCATCAGAGGCTTGTCGTCGGCGTTTGGGTTTGCCGTACCATCTTTGAAACCCAGAAGATTGATCGGCGTTTCTTTGCCATGGCTTTGTGCCGCATGGGTTGAGATGAAGCCCTCCCGCCGCCAGCGCACGCTGAGTAAGTCGGGCGTGTATTTGATAATGTCGCGCAGTGCGTGGATCACGCTGTCGTTGCTGTTGCTGCAAATTTGGAGCAACAGGTCGCCGTGACAGATCGCCGCATCCAGCGAGTCATTAGGGAAACGCGTCATTTTTTGCAATTGAAGCGGCTTGAGCGCAGCCAAGCCAAAACGCTGATCGAACAGGGAATCCCCTACTGACACGGTAATCGTCAAATTATCAGGATAAATGTCCGGCCCCATGATGCCGGAATCCATCGGTGGCAATTTGGCATCTGCGTGCGGGGCTTCGCCGCCGTGCGTCAAAAAGGCAATCCGCTCGGTGAGCAGTTTCATTAAGCGTTGTAAATCTTGAGCATTCGTCGCCAGCACGTCAAAAGCCACCAGCATGGCTGAAGCCTGCTGCGGCGTCAGTACGCCAGCCTGGTGTTCCCCATAGAAAGGCTGCTTCTGCCAGCGCGCATTCTCGGGGGATTTATCCGTCGCTAACGGTTTGGTGCCGGTATCGGCCTTCACTGCTCCACCTAATACCAAGGCGCCGCTTAATGCGCCAGCGCCTAACAGTAAACGGCGGCGGGAAGGCATTTCGGCCTCCCCTGTCAGCCCGGTGATCGGGCATCCTTTACCACTCATTTCTCTAACCCCAGTATTTCGAATCCCAATTTTGTGCAACTAGCGTGCTAAGCGCATCGAGGATCTTAATCGAGCCCTAACACACCACGCAGCTGTGCCAAATCTTCTGCCAGCGCAGTGATCGGTCCTTTCATCGCATTGCGATCTGCGGTGGTGAGTTTTTCATAGGACTCATAGCCGTCTTTGGTGCGGTATTTGTCTAAAATGGAATCAACGGTTTTAAAGTTGGCGTCAATTTTGGCGAGCAGCTGAGGATTCGCTTTTTCCAGCATCGGACGCAGCAGATTCACAATCTTTTGCGCACCATCGACGTTGGCACGGAAATCCCACAGGTCGGTGCGGCTGTAGCGATCTTCTTCACCGCTAATTTTGCTTGCAGCCACTTCTTCGATAAGACCTGCCGCGCCACCGACAACTTTGCTTGGAGCAAAGGTCAGCGTCGTCACGCGGGTTTGTAGTTCGAGCACGTCTTTCATCAGACGATCCGCATAGCCGTCCATTCCTTTGGTGGTTTTGTCACCAAACAACACTTTTTCTAGACGGTGGAAACCGGTGAAATTAGGATCTTGGGCCTTTTGTTCGTAGTCGTCTTCACGCGCATCAATGCTGCCATCGAGATCGGAGAACAATTCTGCAATCGGTTCGATACGTTCATAATGCTGACGCGTTGGAGCATAAAGTTTTTGTGCCGTTGCCAGATCGCCTTTTTTCACTGCATCGGTGAAGGCTTTAGTCTGCTCAACCAGCTGCTTAACTTCTTGCATGACATAAATTTTGTATTCTGCAATCGGCCCCACCAGCGCCATTGCGTCAGTCTTTACCGCGGCTGCGCCGTCGGCGGCTTGAACAATGATTTTTCCTTTCGGATTACTGAGCAGCCCGCAGGTCATATCGTATTCGCCCGGCTCAAGGGTTGCCGTCATTTTTTGGGTGAACCCTGGGGCGATGTTTTCGCGCTCTTCCACCACCATGACGCCTTTAAGGATTTCCCATTCCAGACCTTTTTGGCTGTTGTTATGCACGATGAACTGGGTTTTTCCGGCAGGAATTGTGAGCGTCATCGGCTCGCACTGTTTGTCATTGACCGCGATTTTCACCTGCGGCAATGCGTCAGCGGCAAGTGCCGCGGTCGCAGGTAAAGTCAGTAAAGCTAAAGACAGCGCAGTGCGGCGAAAAGTCGTGCTAGACATAGAAATAACTCCCTGAAAAATAGGATAATAGTATTGAAAACTCATTAGCGTGAATGACCTGCTTTACCGTTTACCGCCGCGACATCTGTGCGCTGTGGCATGAAGAAGAAAATCAGTGCTGGGATCAGATACAGGAAATAGACCAACACTTCGCTCACCGAAGGGGCCTCTTGATAGCCTAAAATGCCTTCTAAAAAGGTTCCTAACAGTGAATGGGTTGAAAGCACGTCGGTGAGATTGAAGGCGATATCTTGCAGATAATTCCATAGCCCAGCCTCATGAAAAGCGCGGATAGCACCTGCGGCAAGGCCTGCAGCAACAAACAGAATGAAGAGGCTTGTCCATTTAAAGAACTTAGCTAAGTGCAGTTTTATCCCCCCCCAATAAATCATCATGCCGACGAGAATTGCTGCGACCAAACCCAGTACCGCGCCGATGGGCGCCTGAACGCCAACATCTTGCTGAAATGCCGCCAATAGGAAGAAGACCGACTCTAGTCCCTCTCGCGCCACGGCGAAGAAAACCATCGCTACCAGCGCCCAGCCCTGACCTTTGCCTGCGCTGAGTGCGTTATCAATCGCCCCTTCGAGATGTGTTTTTACCGAGCGGGAAACTTTACGCATCCAGAAAACCATGTAGGTCAGAATGCAGACCGCGACCACGGCAACCAGTCCCTCGAACAATTCCTGCTGTTTTTGTGGGAATTCGCCAGTAGTTTCATTGATGAAGATCCCCAATCCTAAACAGAGCGCAGCGGCGAGGATTACACCAATCCAGACGACGCCCAACCACTGCGAACGCTGGGTTCTCTTTAAATAACTGGCGATAAGACTGACGATCAACGCAGCCTCAAGGCCTTCGCGGAACATGATGAGGAAGGGAACAAACATGCTTTTCTCTCTTGCCTGCGCACAATGCGCATGTAAAGAACCGTAAAAATAATGATACCGATTATCATTACTGTTAATAAAAAAACAAGCGTTCACCTCATATTATTTGTGAATTAAAGTGTGGCTAGTTGTTACCTTCTGGTATTTGAAATGAAAATAACTTTTAAAAACAAAGCAATGGTTTTTTTAAGTGGAATTTTTTGCAGAGAAATAAAGAACCATGCGAGTGAAAAATAGGCATCGACATCACTGGAAAGTTATTCAATTTTTATCACCATAGACATCGGTTCTTTTCACTATTTATCTGGGCCAGCTTAGTCTATTTTATAATTCATTCCTTATTTGAATATCTTTGAATATCCAAATATTCAATAAGATAAACAGTTTCTGTTTATTCTTTAGCCCGATGTATTGAGGAGAGAAGCATGAGTTTTTCAGTTGGTGATAGCGTGCAAAAAACCAGCGGTGGCCCACGTATGACTGTTGTCGCGGTTAACGACAATGAGATTACCTGTTCATGGAATGAACTAGGAAACGAAAAACAGGAAACTATAACGGCTTCCCATCTGGCCCTCTATCAAGAAGACGGTGATTTTGGCGTTTGCTAATTACTGGCAAATTTTCATCTAATCAGCCCAATGATTTAACGCCGCATTGATAACCCAAGCGGCGTTTTTTTTATTACAAAATATCATTCACTATGGAAACGCTCAGCCGTTTTCACTCGCTGAGTTCTTATCACCTGAAGCCTTGATAGCTTAAGGCTATCTTAAGTTTGGCTCGCTAATCTGCCCCACTATAAAGCGGTTTTATTTATTACGCTTAATTCTTGTCCACTGTTCTATAAGACATGGTCATTTAACAGGTTTTGGGGAGCGTTTACCTTGCAGCGAAAGGCGTTGAGAGTCAGTTTTTTATCACTGACCATTATTTTGGCCATTTACTTTACTCTCGTAGTTAACTTACCGATTTTATTGCATTTCTATCGAATTTTGACTTCGCTAGATAACTATAAGCTTGGCTTTGCATTTTCAATCCCACTGGTGCTGATTGCTGCCCTGAACTTTGTTTTTACTCCGTTCACGTTTAAACCGATTTTCAAACCTTTCTTTTGCATCATTCTGGTGGTCAGCGCCTTTGCTAGCTATGCGCAATTGAAATACAAGATCATTTTCGATCGCTCGATGATTGAAAACATTTTTGAAACCAATCCCGCCGAAGCTTCGTCGTACTACAATTTCTCGGTGGTATTGTGGGTGTTATTCACCGGCATTCTGCCCTGCGTGATATTAATGAGAACCCAGATTATCTATGCGCACGGCTTTCTCGCCCGCTTTGGGCTGCGTTTAGTTTCTATGCTGGTGTCACTTTTGATTATTGCGTTGGTTGCTAGCCTCTATTACCAAGACTACGCGTCCGTTGGACGTAATAACCGCTCGCTAAATTTGGAGATTGTGCCAACTAACTATCTCTATAGCGCTTCGCAGTATATTAATCGCCGCTATCTGACCAAACCCATTCCGTTCCGTAAAATCGGTGACGATGCGAAACTGGTGCAGAAAACGGGCAGTAAACCAACGCTGGTCTTTCTAATCGTTGGGGAAACGGCTCGCCATCAGAATCAGCAGCTACAGGGATATGCTCGCCCAACCAACCCTTATACCAGCCAAGAACCCGACCTGATTTATTTCTCAAAGGTCAGTTCATGTGGTACAGCAACGGCCATTTCAGTGCCTTGTATGTTCTCGAATATGCCGCGTACACACTTTGATAATAACATTGCCCGCAACAGTGAAGGATTGATGGATATCTTGCAAAAAGCAGGGGTGTCTACTTACTGGAAAGACAATGATGAAGGATGTAAGGGCGCCTGCGATCGCATCCCAACACAAATAGTGCCAGCGAACAGCGACAAAAATCTTTGCGATGGCGAAACCTGCTACGATGCCGTGCTATTAAACGATTTGGATAAGCTCATTCCAGCAGATGGGAAAAATAAGACGCTAGCATTCCACCTTATCGGCAGCCATGGTCCAACCTACTATAAACGCTATCCTAAAGAGTTTCGTTTCTTTGTCCCTGACTGCCAGCGTAGTGATATTGAAAACTGTACCCAGCAGGAATTAGTGAATACCTATGATAACACCATCCGGTATACGGACTATGTTGTGAGCCAGTTCATTCAACGGCTTAAAGGATACGAAAAAGACTATAACGTTGCGTTGTATTATGTGTCTGACCATGGTGAATCATTGGGCGAAGACGGTTTGTATTTACATGGAACACCTTATAAGTTTGCACCTGATGAGCAAACTAAGGTCCCAATGGAAATGTGGCTATCAGATGGCTTTGTTCAAGCCAATGGAATCGATCGTGATTGTGTCGCCAAGCTGGCCAAGACAAACGACTATTCACACGATAATCTCTTCCATACCATGCTGGCCATGATGAATGTGCAGACTAAGGAATACGATCCTAGCTTGGATATTCTTAAAAGCTGCCGGACAGCGAAACCGTGATAGCGCCATGAATAGGATGATCGTTATCACAATTTGAATTATTAGAAAGCCACGAATACAACGTGGCTTTTTTATTTGAATTAAATTACTCATAACAAATGCACCACATTCCTTAGAGTTAGAGAGCAGAGGAAACTCCGGTAATAAAACTTCCGCCATAATGGCCTTGTATTTGTAAGCACTAATCCCCTTGCGGAATAAACTCTTCCGCAGATTAACAACCTGAATGAACACGCCTCCACTTCATATTTGTTTTTATAATGTAAATTATTAGTTTAATTGAAAAAATAGATAATAAATGTCACAATTCAGCTATTCAGAGAATTTTCAGTTCTACTGTAATCTACAGATATCATTCTCCTATACGCTTGAATGTATGCGGTGAAATTATATTTTTACATTAACTCTAACCGACTAATGCGAACTCGCGATGGCTTTTAAATTCAGCTCAAACTTGAGAAAACAAATAACGGCGTTTATTGTCACTCTGCTTTTTTTCTCCATCGCTCGCAGTATCTCTCCGCATGCCGTTATCTATTACGAGAACGTTCATTTAGCTTATTTACCCGTCAGTTTAGCGACGGCAATGATCCTGCTATTTGGGCGAAATGTATTAATCCCGCTGACGGCGGCGTACTGCCTCAGCTATCTGATGATCCCTTTCTTCACGCCCTCATCGGCAGTGGCAATGACCTTGAGTATCGTTATCCCTTTGGCTGGCTGCTCATGGATCGTTGAGATAATTTTAGGCAAACGCTGGCGCTATAATATCGGCAATAAAGGGATCGGTGTACGCCTGTTTTGGCTAGGGCTAATTGCCCCATTCTGGATGAAGGTCATGATTGTGGCTTGCGGCACGCTCATCGACGCACCGCCAACGCTTGAGCGCTATTTTAGTCTGAGTGCTGATGTCTATACGCTGATCAATATTCAAAATCTGATCATCGCTGCGGTTATCTTTAGCATCATATTCTATTACGGCATAAGAATGTTGCTAAATTGGCGCTATGCTCGAACCTTTTTCTTGTTTGACCTAAAGTTGGCAGTGAGCAATGAAGGCCGCTTAATCAATATCTGTTGGTTTGTATTACTTGCCCTATTCTTGATTGTATTTTGCTTACCCTTCAATACCGTATTGTTTTCAGGCTTTGTTGCCCCCGCGATATTTGTTCATTTTAACTACGGCATCAAACGCTTTAGTACCCGCTTAATCATTATGCTGTGGTCGTTTACTGCTCTTATGCTACTAACCTATAGCAAAAGTTTTTTACACATCGCCAATAATGCCTTTGAGCTTACCTTTATCTCCTCGGTATTTATCGCATTCACTGTTTCTATTTTTTATCTGTCGATGATGTTTAAGAAAAGTGATTGGATGCAGAAAGTCTACGCGCTAATGGCGTTGACCGATCCCATGACGAAGCTACCCAATTTACGTGCGCTCGAACATCATGTCCGCGCACATCCTAAAGGCGTGCTGTGTCACCTGCATCTTTCCAGCCTTGAGTTGCTTAGCCGTCATTATGGGCTTCGTATGCGGATCCATTGTAAACAAAGTATTGCTGCCATCATCCATAGCCACTTAGACAGCGGTGAGCATGTATATCAATTGCCTAGCTGCGATTTACTTATTTTTCTATCTGGCAGTGAAGACGAGAATATTCCCCGTTTAAATGCACTCCGCCAAAAGCTCAAAGAATATCCGCTAAGCTGGAATAATATTCAGGTTGAACTGCACTATGGATTATCTTACGGCGAATTTAATCGTGACACCGATAACCTTCATCGCTGCATTGGCCAGCTAAGTTATCTGTGCGAAAAAGCATGTGAAGAGGATCGTCTCTTATGCCTCGATGAAGGCAATCAGGTCGTCGCAAGTCAGGTTTCAGACCGTGTGGTGCTGTTACAAAAAATCAAAAATGCCCTTAATGAAAATAACATCATGCTGCATGCACAGCCGATTGAGCACAAAAATGGCACCCGCTATTACGAAATTTTGGCACGTCTAAAAGATAACAATGAGATTATTACGCCAGATAAATTTATTCCTTTAATTGCAGAATTTAACCTGAGTCCACGCTTCGATCTGCTGATGGTAGAAAACGTGGTCAAATACATACGGTCGCAAAATCTAGATACAGAAGAAATATGCTTCTCCGTTAATCTGATGCCTCTAACGTTGATGCAGCACCGTATTGCCGAGCGCATCATTGCTATTTTTGAACAACACCAAGTTCCCCCTTCTGCCGTTGTTTTTGAAGTGACCGAAGAGCAAGGCTTCATCAATGCCGCGGCTGCCCACCATTGCATCAGTACGTTACGCGACTATCATTTTCAAATTGCCATTGACGACTTTGGTACCGGATTTGCCAACTACGAGCGTTTAAAAAAGTTGAATGCCGACATCATCAAAATCGATGGTTATTTCGTCAAAAACATTACTAGCAACCGCGTTGATCAGATGATCATAAAATCTATCTGCGAAATTGCGGGGGAAATGAAATTAAAAGTCGTCGCGGAATACGTGGAAACACAAGAACAGCGCGATGTATTGATCACCTTGGGCGTAGAGTATCTGCAAGGGTATCTTTTAGGCAAACCCGAGCCTTTAATTATTACATAGCAACATATTGATTTATTTATTCAAGCGAGCAACAGCGTGGGCTTAATCACAGACTAATTGTAAAAAAAGTGATTATCTACGCGCCTTAGTTTACTGTTTTATCCTTACGCTTTTTCATGATAAAACAGTGGTGAATAAACCATCATGTTGCGAGCATTCTAATGATTAAGTGGCCTTGGAACGCAGGTGAAAATCGCCCTCTTGCCAATTATCCCTGGGATGAGGCGTTAGCTATTCCTCTGCTTGCAACCCTCACACCAGCCGAATCGTATAAATTAACGCTGATTGCCTCAAAATTCTTACAGCTGAAACGCATTGTTCCATTACAGGAGCTCTGTCTTTCCCCCTTGCTTGAGGCTCGCATCGCGTTACTCTTTTCACTCCCCGTGCTCGAACTTGGTATTGATTGGCTTGATGGCTTTCATGAGATTCTGCTCTACCCTGAGCCTTTTATTTTTCATGAAGAATGGCAAGATGACATCGGCCTCGTTCATACCGGCCCTATGGTGCAAGCAGGACAATGTTCGGCGCAGGGACCGGTTATCTTGAACTTGATGGATGTGAAAGACTCTTTCGATCTTTCTGGCTATAACCTTATCATCCATGAAACGGCACATAAGCTCGATATGCGTAACGCTGGCGTCGCTACCGGTATTCCCCCCATTGCGCTTAAAGACGTTGCTCAGTGGGAATATGATCTGCAAGCGGCGATGAACGCGATTCAAGACGAAGTGGACGTTGTCGGAGAGGCAGCCACCAGCCTTGATGCTTATGCAGCAAGCGAACCAGCAGAATGCTTTGCAGTGCTTTCTGAATACTTTTTTAGCGCACCGGAACTACTCTACGGACGTTTTCCCTGCATGTATGCGCATTTTGTAAAATTCTATCAGCAGGACCCACTTGCTCGACAGCAGCGCGCACAGGCGAGCGATCTGTGCGCCATGAATGTTAAATAGCTATTCGTGCTGTTCTCTCATTGACCAGAATAGTGCGTTGGAAATGACGCAGAGAGAATTCAGGGTCGTGGCTTATCGCTATCACGGTAGTTCCTTGATGACGATTTTCTTCCAACCAAGCTTCAAAAATCCCCATCCAATACGGATCAAAATCTCGGCTCGGCTCGTCTAAAAGGAGTAAGGGGGGCCGCATAGCACATAGGCACGCAACGGCGACCATACGGCGCTGTCCACTGTGTAAATCGAGCGGGTGTTTATTCGCAACGTCGGCTAAGCCACATGTTTCGAGAGCATGTTGAACTCGCGCCTCAATAATTGCCGACGACAAACGCTGTAACCGCAGTCCAAACCGGATTTCATCTCGTACTGAACTATGGAACAACTGACGTTCAACTTCCTGAAATAAAAAACCAATCTGGGCCGATTTTTCTACTGACTTCAATTGCGCAAGATCTACGCCATTCAAATACACCGATCCACTGCTCGGTTTAAGTAAGCCCGCAGCGAGCCGAAGCAGAGTCGATTTCCCCGCACCGTTTTCTCCGGTAATCACCCATTGTTCACCATGCTTGATATGCAAGTTCACATCTTGAAGGCAGTCACTCTCCGCCTCCCAACCAAACGCCATATTTTCTATGTTTAGCATCGCTGGCAGCCTCGCATAAAAGGAGTAAACACCTGCGATATCTCATTGAGACTCTGAGTTTCTTGCAGCAATTCAGTTTTCAGCTGTTCGGGCAATACCACTTGTTGCATTAATGACGTAGGAAGCGCTTCATCAAAAGAGCTAGTACTGCCTTCTTTCAGTAATACACGCTGCGGGCAATAATCTGCCGCAGGGAAAAGACGATGTTCAAGCATAATCACCGAACACTGCAACTCTTGCACATAGCATTGAATAGCATCCAGTACTTGGTACGTTGCCTCTTGGCTTAATCGCCCTAACGCCTGATCGAGCACTAATAATTTTGGATGCATGACCAAAGCACAGGCGAGTAATACCCTCTGCGCTTCGCCACCCGATAGCGTTTGAGGGTTACGTAACCGGAGATGTTGGCACTTAAAGCGCGTCAACGCAGTCTCCACCCGACTCATTATTTCAGCTTTAGGCAATGCTAAATTCTGTGGTCCAAAGGCTATTTCATCCTCAACGGTAAAGCAGCAGCCAGAGAACTGTAAATAGGGCGATTGTTGAACCCACTGGCAAGTGTGTTTCATCTCATTCTCAAGCAAAATGTTGCTCCCCAACACCTCGCCCCTACCGTCAACATGCCGCAACGAGCGAGCCTCAAGAACGCCAACCAAAAATTTAGCCAGCAGACTTTTTCCAGAACCATTGCCCCCTAGAACGGCAAGCCATTGTCCTTCTTCTAGTTTTAAGGTTATTGGCCCTAGCTGAAAAACATCGTGCACATCCACCACTAGCCGATCGATATCGAGTGATAAAGCCAAAACGCACCTCCTTCGACGAGCAAACAGCAAAGTAAAACAACGCGTAAAAAGGGCTCCCAGCGATGTTCGAAGATAGGTTTCAGCACGGTACGATGTGGATAGCGACGAAATGCCCGCGCATCTAGCGCAGAACTTCGCGTAGTTAAATCATTGAGGCTTTGCAATAGTAGAGGTGAAAGCAATGGCACAATCGTTTTCAGCCGCTGAATAAGGGTGCCATCAAAACTCACGCCACGCGCGCTTTGCGCTTCTTTAATCGAGGCTAATTGCTGCTTAAGCTGCTCCTTAAGCAGCAGAGGGCCAGCGCACAAATAAGCGATGCCAACAGGTAAACGGCTAGAGAATAAGGCAGCAACAAACAGCTGAGTGGGCACCTTTTGCAGCCACAGTTGGGCAGCGGCGAAGAAAACGAGCAGGCGTAGCCACAATTCGACGGCAAAGATGGGAGCGGCAAAACTGATTTTGTCACTATGAGAAAACAACGATTGCAGCCAGTGGCTATGAACGAGCCACAGCCCCATCCCCATGGGGATCATAAATACCATCACAATTTTGATACGCCAGCGAGCTTGTGGCCACATCATAATCATGGCCACAGGCACCATGCCCCACCCCATGAGAATCGGCAGAGGTAGAAACAGCGCGCTAACGGAATACCAGAGCCAGAGCGCTAGCCATGTGAAAGCATGCATTAACGTATCGGAGCCATATGAGGGAAATTATGGCGCGTGCGCTCTGGCATGCGGCGTAGAAGCGCCCATACGATCAACACGGTTAAGATTTTATCAATGAGATTCACACCGACAACGGTGAAGGCAACGGACTCTTGCAGCCCTTCGCCCACAGCATGCAAATAAGCCACCACGAAGTCAGCACCGCTTCCTGTCGCACCACCAAACAGATAAGTTCGAATAGGCACAGCGACTACCGTTAAACACAATGTGATTACTACGCCAGTTATCACGACACGGCCAAACGATTTAAACCACCCCGCACGCGCCATCACACCGGCAACACAGCCAATAACCATGGAAACAGGCGCAAAAGCAGCCGCAATCGGGCCAGTTAAAAGCCCCCAGAGTAAGTTAGTCACTAGCCCTGTAAACAACGCAACCCACGGTCCCGCCAGCACTGCGCATAGCACCGTGCCAATCGAATCTAAAAAAAGTGGCAGTTTAAGCATAGAAATCATCTGCCCTGCGATCATGTTAATCGCGACACAAATGACAATCAGAACTAAGCTACGGCTAGAAAATTGGCGTTTCTCTTTCATTTACGCTCATCCTTAAGATTGTTGCGGGGTGCGATAGCTAACTCTTCGTAGCCAGATAAAACACAGTGCTGACGCGAAAAATCGGCATCACACAGCTCACCAATGATGACTTCTAACGTCGTTCTAACGATATTTCCAGGCATAACATGGCCGCCGATCATTCGTCCGGTTTCATCGGCAACCGACATATGCAGATGTTCGAATTGGCTATCTAAAGTTCCACCGAGGGCGATAACTTCAAATTTCCCTTCAATTAAGCTAGTGCGCTCGCATCCAGCGTACCGCAATGAAACGGTCGAGAGGCTTCCAACTACCGAAGCGATCCAACCAGCTTTAATATGATTATTTGCAATAAACTGCCTTAACTCGGCAATTAACTCTGTTCCCGGCAGCAGTCTGAGGGGATAGAACTGGCTCGATGAGACTAAATCCTTAGCACGCATAAGTATTCCAGTATGTGATTAAACCGCACAATAGTAAGAAAAATAAAAGAGTTACTTTGCGATAAAGAACAAAGTTTTAGCTTTTTGTGCACTTAATCAGCAATCAATCTCACTATTTTAATTAGCCGTTGACAGTCACCGCCGTGCTCGCTAATATCTGCCCCGTTCAAACGATTCCTCTGTAGTTCAGTCGGTAGAACGGCGGACTGTTAATCCGTATGTCACTGGTTCGAGTCCAGTCAGAGGAGCCATATTTGAAAAGCCTGCTTAAGGAAACTTAAGCGGGCTTTTTGGTTTTCAGCAAAAAAGCTTGCTTCGCTTTTCAGTCATAATTAGTGGCAAAGAGACAAATATTCATCATTCTGCTTAGAAGATAAGCGAACAGCGTAAAAATAGCGATTTAGGCTTTACAGTCTCATGGCAGGCCGCTATTATTCGCCTCGTTCAAACGATTCCTCTGTAGTTCAGTCGGTAGAACGGCGGACTGTTAATCCGTATGTCACTGGTTCGAGTCCAGTCAGAGGAGCCATATTTAAGAAACCTGCTTAGGAAACTAAGCGGGTTTTTTGCTTTTTATTACACACTTTATATTCAAACCGAATCTAAGCGAGCGAGGGATTTCATCAAAAAATACGCATGGTGTGATAAGAATGGAACAACCTAATGGGGGTGCAGGCAGAGCGGAGTGCCCTGCCTGTGGGATAGGATCTTACTTAGCTTCGCCTTCGCCCAACGCTTTAAGCTTTTTGGAAAGCTCACGACGCTCTTTAGACAGATCGGCGTTCTTGATGATGTAGTCATCAACACGATCTTCGTAGTTGCCACGCATATCGGCAATGATCGCCTGAATCGCTTCAACACTCATACCTGGCTTGATGTATTCACTCAGGTTGTCTAACAGCAATACGCGTTTCTGGTTATCACGGATTTTTTTCTCATTATCCACGATTTCACGCTGTAACTTGTTTTTACGGCGGAACATACGCACAAATTCCAGAACGTTTTGGAAAGTCGGCTTATTCACATTTTCCATCTTGATACCTTTGCTTAAGTAGAAAACTTCAAATCAGGCTGTGACTAACAAGATACCGTTTCACGGCTTCGAGTTATAGCCTCTCACTATTCTTATATTACCCAGTTTAGCCACTCGGCAACATGATAAAAACACCTCGAATAGTGAATAAAGATGACTAAATGCTGCAATTTTGCGCAAACGCATCGATTTTTGGCGAAAAAAATCCGGGCAAGCCCGGATTTAGGTATCTACGCTTAAATGCGCAAAATATTAGTCTTGCAGCCACTCGGTGTGGAATACACCTTCTTTGTCAGTACGCTTATAAGTATGTGCGCCAAAGTAGTCGCGCTGCGCCTGAATCAGGTTAGCCGGCAGTACCGCCGAGCGATAGCTGTCGTAGTAAGAAATCGCAGCAGAGAAAGTTGGCGTTGGGATACCATTCTGTACAGCGTAAGACACCACGTCACGCAGCGCTTGCTGGTATTCATCAGCAACTTGCTTGAAGTACGGAGCCAGCAGCAGGTTTGCAATTGAGTCATCCTGAGCATAGGCGTCAGTGATTTTCTGCAGGAACTGTGCACGAATAATGCAGCCGGCACGGAAGATTTTAGCAATCTCACCGTAGTTCAAATCCCAGCTGTATTCTTCTGATGCAGCACGCAGTTGAGAGAAGCCCTGCGCGTAAGAAACGATTTTGCCGAGGTACAGCGCACGGCGAACTTTCTCGACGAACTCAGCTTTATCACCACTAAAGACCTGAGCTTTCGGCCCAGACAGTACTTTAGATGCTGCGACGCGCTGATCTTTCAACGAGGAGATGTAACGCGCAAACACTGACTCGGTGATCAATGACAGCGGCTCGCCCAGATCCAGAGAGCTCTGGCTGGTCCATTTACCGGTGCCTTTGTTTGCAGCTTCATCCAAGATCACATCAACCAGATATTTACCTTCTTCATCTTTTTTGGTGAAGATATCTTTGGTAATGTCGATCAGATAACTGTTCAGTTCGCCTTTATTCCATTCGGTAAAGGTTGTTGCCAGTTCATCGTTAGACAGATTTAAACCATGTTTCAGCAGAGAATACGCTTCAGCAATCAGCTGCATATCACCGTATTCGATACCGTTATGAACCATTTTTACATAGTGACCAGCGCCATCAGAACCGATATAGGTTACGCATGCTTCGCCGTCTTCTGCAACTGCAGCAATTTTTTTCAGGATAGGAGCAACCAGTTCATAGGCATGCTTCTGACCACCAGGCATGATCGATGGCCCTTTCAGCGCACCTTCTTCACCACCAGAAACACCGGTACCAATGAAGTTAAAACCTTCGGCAGACAGTTCGCGGTTACGACGAATCGTGTCTTGGAAGAAGGTATTACCGCCATCGATCAGGATGTCGCCTTTTTCCAGATAAGGCTTCAGAGAATCGATAGTCTTATCGGTAGCTTCACCAGCCTTCACCATCAACAGGATACGACGAGGCTTCTCAAGGGATTCAACGAATTCCTGTACCGTATAATAAGGTACTAAATTCTTACCCGGGTTCTCAGCAACGACTTCGTCGGTCTTGTCCGTGGAACGGTTAAAGATGGATACGGTATAACCGCGGCTTTCGATGTTGAGCGCAAGGTTGCGCCCCATCACTGCCATACCGACAACGCCGATCTGTTGTTTGGACATTGGAAACTCCTGTCTAAGGGATGATACCTGCGAGGACTCTCCTCACAGCACATGTGTGGCAGCTATGTTAACTCAGCTTGCAGTTAATGGGATAGCGATTGATGCGATAGATGTTTCAAGCGTTCAGAAGGTGTACGCATACGTTTGCTAAAACTGTGAGTTTAAAATATAAAAAAAGCCCGCAAGCGGGCTTTTACATTTAGTTCACGAACTCGCGTGCTCACTAAGGATTAATCGCCGCCAAATAGATCGCGGGTATAGACTTTATTCGCCACATCCATCAACTGCTCATCCATGCGGTTAGAGATAATAATGTCAGAACGTGCTTTAAATGCGTCCAGATCGCGCATCACTGGCGAATTAAAGAAGCTATCTTCTTCCATCACCGGCTCATAGATCACTACCTCAACGCCTTTCGCTTTAATGCGTTTCATGATCCCTTGAATCGACGACGCCCGGAAGTTATCGGAACCGCTCTTCATGATTAGACGGTAGATGCCTACCGTTTTCGGCTGATGCGACAAAATCGATTCGGCAATAAAGTCTTTACGCGTGCGGTTTGCATCAACGATAGCGCCGATGAGATTATTTGGTACTGATGAATAGTTAGCCAGTAGCTGCTTGGTATCTTTCGGTAAGCAATATCCACCATAACCAAACGATGGATTATTGTAATGATTACCGATACGGGGATCTAAGCAGACACCATCAATAATCTGACGCGTGTTCAAACCAAGCGCTTCTGCATAGCTATCCAGCTCATTAAAGTAAGCCACACGCATCGCCAAATAGGTATTGGCGAATAATTTAATGGCCTCTGCCTCAGTTGAATCAGTGAAAAGAACCTGAATATCTTCTTTAATTGCACCTTCAACTAGCAGTGCGGCAAATTTCTCTGCCCGCTCTGATCGTTCACCAATCACAATTCTCGACGGATAAAGATTATCGTAAAGTGCGCGCCCTTCACGTAAAAATTCAGGTGAGAAGAAAATGTTATCAATCCCAAACTCTTCACGAATTTTCTGCGTGTAACCAACTGGCACCGTTGACTTAATCACCATCACCGCATCAGGATTTATCGTCAGCACATCTCTAATGACTGACTCAACCGACGTTGTGTTGAAATAGTTGGTTTTAGGATCGTAATCCGTTGGCGTTGCAATGATGACAAAGTCAGCGCCTAGATATGCATCTTCTTTATCGATGGTTGCGCGGAAGTTGAGAGGCTTGTTGATCAGATAGTTTTCAATATCAGAATCAGAAATTGGCGATTTTTTCTGATTTAACAAATTAACTTTTGACTCGAGGATATCTAATGCAACAACCTCATGATGCTGAGAAATCAAAACACCGTTTGACAGCCCAACATAGCCTGTACCGCTGATTGCTATTTTCATAGCTAGCCTTGTTTAAGCAAAATAAAGAAATGATTATATACAGCGAAATTAAACGGTGTATCCATCAGGATTGTTTTTTTGCCAATTCCAGCTATCCCGCATCATTTCATCCAGTTGACGAGTCGCTTTCCAGCCAAGTTCTTGCGCAGCTAGTGAGGAGTCAGACCAGCATTCAGCAATATCGCCAGGGCGTCGTTCAACAAGTTTGTAGTTCACACTAATACCAGAAGCATTTTCAAACGCAGCGATAAGATCTAATACAGAGTAACCAACACCAGTTCCTAGATTAAATGTTTTAAATGATGCCCCTTTATCTTTATGATCTAAGGCCGCCAAATGCCCGCTAGCAAGATCCATGACATGAATATAGTCACGAACTCCGGTGCCATCTTTTGTTGGATAATCGCCCCCATATATAGATAAGCAAGTTAACTTACCGATAGCTACTTGAGTAATATAAGGGAGCAAATTGCAAGGTACTCCACTTGGATCTTCGCCAATTTTGCCTGATGGATGAGCGCCGACAGGGTTGAAATAACGTAAACAGGTAATGCGCAACTCAGGATTTGCTGAAGCTACATCACTCAAGATTTGCTCTACCATCAATTTCGATGTTCCATAAGGATTGGTTGTTCCACCAACTTTGCACCCTTCATGGAGAGGAATTATCTCCGAATTCCCATACACTGTCGCAGAAGAACTAAAAATGAAACTCTTGACACCAGCAGAAAGCATTTCGTCTAAAAGGACAAGACTTCCATTAACATTGTTTTCATAATATTCAATTGGCTTTTGTACCGACTCGCCAACAGATTTAAGCCCAGCAAAATGAATGACATCTGTTATTTTATGCTGCGCAAAAATAGCCCTTAGCGCATTACGATTAAGAACATCTTCAACATAAAGCGTCAACGTCTTGCCTGTCAAAGCTTCAATTCTAGATAGAGACTCTCTTGACGAGTTAGATAAGTTATCTATAACTACAACATCATCTCCACGCTCTAAAAGAGCGAGGACAGTATGGGAACCAATATAACCAGCACCACCAGTAACAAGAATAGCCATACTAACTCCTGAATTTAATCCAACTTCATCTGTAGTTCTTTCAGCCAAGCCCGAAATTCGGAGCCTTGTGTCGGATGATTCAATCCGTAAGCGACAAAAGCTTCAGCATAGCCAAGCTTTTCACCACAATTGTATGCTTTGCCCACCATTCGATAAGCCTCGACAGGTAAATGTAGGAGAAGTGTCGCTATAGCATCAGAAAGTTGAATTCGCTCCCAAGCACCATAGCCAGTAGTCTCTAAAATTGGCCAGATAGAACCTGACAGAACATAGCGTCCTACTGCTGATAAATCTGAATTATACATTTCGGCATTTTCAGGTTTTTCTACAATAGAAGTCATACGAGCAGTTTGCCCAGGCTCTAATACCTCGTTATCGCAGTTAATAACCGAATACTCAGATAACTCCTCAATCGGTGTAGATTGTACAAGTACCTGGCTACGTCCAGTTTCACTGAAACGCTGTACCATCGATGCTAAATTCTCTCTCGAAGCATCATAGGTAGAGTCGTCTAAAAGGATATCAGGCAACACCACTACAAACGGATTATTACCCACTAGTGGTTTGGCGCAAAGAATGGCATGACCCAAGCCAAGTTGCTTGTGCTGGCGTACGCTATTAATCGTCACGCCTTTCGGACAGATTGACTGTACTTCAGCCAATAACTGACGCTTCACACGAGCTTCCAGTAATGCTTCTAACTCGTAAGAAGTATCAAAATGGTTTTCGATTGCATTCTTCGAAGAGTTAGTGACCAAAATAATCTCTTTGATGCCCGCAGCAACACACTCATTAACAATCTTCTGAATAAGCGGAATATCAACTATTGGCAAAAGCTCTTTTGGAATAGCTTTAGTTGCAGGCAGCATTTTCATGCCAAGGCCAGCGACAGGAATGACGGCTTTTAGATTAGTCATTTTAGTGTTTTTCCAAGAATTCATGGCGTACTGTATTCGCAATTCCTTGTTCAAGAGTCACTGGAGCCTCGAAACCTGTTGCAGCAATATTGTTAGACTTGAATTGAGTACGAGCACAAAACTTTTTAACACGGATACTACTCACTGGGAATTCTTTTCCGGTGATCTTCGACAGAATATCTAGACAATATCCCCCAGTGATACCAACTGTATATGGGATACGAATATTATTCTTTTTCCGATGCAAGGCCGTACAGATAACATCAGTCAGTTCATTCATTGTAAAATCAGGCTTATCTATGTAATTAAACACATGTCGACCGGACGAAAATGTTGTAGCAAACCTTAAGAACGCAGCAATATTTTCAACATAAGCCATAGATTTCTGATTATTGCCTGCGCCAATCATTAAGAACTTACCTGAGGCAATCTGCCGGAATAAATTGTAAACATTACCTCGATTATTTTCACCGAATACGACGGTTGGTCGAATTGTTACTAATGCTCGTTCAGCATCCTTGGCTTGCCATGCATCATATACATGCTCGGCTTCAAGCTTTGACTTACCGTAGTCATTGAACGGATGAAACTCACCATCCTCACCTGTTTCTTTCTCTACAAAACCATAAACAGCAACAGATGATGTAAAGACAATATGTTTTATTCCTAGTTTTTCTGCTGTATCGCAAACATTTTTTGCACCTTGAACATTTACATCATAATAAAGGCTAATTGGGCTAACGTTATCTTTATGCTCCGCGGCAAGGTTAATGATAATATCGCTACCGCTAAGCGCTGAAGTCAATGTGTCAGGTTTTGTAACATCGCCGAACACCCAATTATCAGGGAAAGACATACTTTTGTTTATATCAACAATTCGAAAGCTCAAACCAGCCGAGGCCAATGAGAATGACAAACGACTTCCAATAAAACCAGAACCACCTATGATAGCTATCATACCACTTACCTACTTATCCAATTAAGTCTATATAATTTTGTTTATTTCTGTTTATATCAAACTCACACATTACAAATGATGCATTTTTTCTATACTCATCATAATTATTAACTATTTTTTGCAAAGCATAACTTAGAGATTCTTTAGAATTTTGGTATACAATCCCATTCAAACCATCAAATATCAGCTCACGACACCCCCCTACATCACTAAGCAATAATGGCAAACCCGAACTTCCTGCTTCAATCGCAGACATAGGCAACCCTTCGCTATCAGAGCATAAGGCAAAAATATCGTATTCAAAATAATTATTAAACTCTGGAACCTCTCCTGCAAAAAAAATGTTATCACAGTGTTTGAACCTTGTTATTAAGTCAGATAGGTATTCTCCTCCACCTACAAAATATAGTTCAACAAATTTATTTTCTGCGACCACCTCGGCCAATAATTCTGGACGTTTAGGATATGTCATACGTCCGACAAAAACTATTTTAAGAGGTAAGTGTGTTATTTCCTTCACTGGTAATGGTGATATAGAATTCCTTATCACAACCAATTTCTTTTTATCAATTCTTATTATACTCCGTGCTTTCTCTAAATCACCATCAGATACACACAGAACTTTATCAGCAAGCATAGATAGGCCGCGCTCTATCATGCAGAGAACCTTCTTAAATTTACCTGAATTATAAATACAAGACCAACCATGTGAAACATAGATATGTTTGTGTTTGTAAAATAGCTTTGAAAGTCTTGAAAAAATCCCTGCATTAGCTGAACTAGATATAACTATATCTGCACGAAACCTACGTAGTTCCCTAGAAATATGATATATAGAAGTGAAACCACTCATCTTTGCCAATGAGGGGATTATACTAACATTATTGTTTGGATATTTATCCGTTAGCCATCCTTCTGAAGATGTGATTAGATAAATATTATACTGTTCTGATAGGAGTTTGGTAAGTTCATATACCCAAGTTTGGGCACCACCAATTTCTGATTTTGTAATAACAAACACCAAATTTTTCATATAAACCTATCATATATTAGATTATTGGGCAAATAGTCGTTTTAATTAATATCAGAAAACCAACACTTATCTTATGAAGGTCTTTTTATAAATTGATAACCATTTCGTAGAAACTTCAGTAATAGAAAAATTATCAATAATACGTTGTCTGTTTTTATAACAAATATTTTCTAATTCAATATTGGACAGGCCAATAACTTCAGTTATTTTAAGAGCAAGTTCTTCACTATTTTCCGTAGGAACAATAAAACTAGAGTTTTCTACGATATCTGCAACCCCTCCAGCATTAGTTACAACAACAGGTCGCTCACATGACATAGCCTCGGCAACTACCAAACCAAAACCTTCCCATTTAGACGATAAAATGAATAGATCACACGCCGAATACCACTCTGCAACATCAGTCCTCAATCCTAGCCAATGAACACGCTCATCAATACCAAGCTCTCTCGAAATCGTCTTAAGAGTAGTCTGTAATTCTCCAGACCCAATTACTACTAAATGTGGTGAAATAGGAAGACTTAGCATAGAAAAAGCTTTTAATAAATTTGGATAATCTTTTGCATCTGTCAGACGCCCTACAGATAACAGTAATGGCGTCGAGTTTTCCAAGCTCAGTTCTCTTCTTTTTTCATCTCTAAAAAACTGGTTATATGCAAACTTGTTAGTATTAATACCATTGCTGATTGAACATATTCTTCCTTTTTTAGATGCTCTTTTTTCAATAAAGGAATTGACAGCATTTGGACTAACATTAGTTGTTAAATCAGCAAGAAAGTCTGTTAGGCGGTAAGCTAACATTCTAAGCCTCCCGCCTTCATTGTTGCTATGTGCAGTGCATATAAGTTTAGGGATTTTAAGTGTTATACGCAGTAATCGAGCAAATAAATTTGCATGGACCATATGGCTATGGACGACTTCGGGCTTAAAATCCTTTATCAGCCTTCGAGCTTTTGAGTATGCTTTCAAAAAACCAAAAAAAGTTTTTTCCATTTGTAAGTTTATTAGCTTGATATTATCATCGACCGGTTTATTAATATTTTCCCCAGTAAGGCTGATAATAATAATCTCATGTTTGAGATGAGATAACTCATCAGATACATCGCACAACTGGCGTTCTGCTCCGCCCATCCCTAGTCCAGTGATGATATATAATATTTTCACAAAAAACTCGCTACATATAGAAATAGTTGAACTACTGATAATGTCAAATCACACAATGCTTATTTTACAAATTGAGATGGCTTCGAATTCAGGATTAAAAAATAAATTGCTAGATAAATAAAGAAAAAAGCATAACTAGGAGTACACAACTTCATTAAAGGTATCGTCAATATTATTTTACTCCTAAATGACAAGCTTGATTTGATAAAAACAACAACGAACAATAAAAATACAACAGCCCCCAAAACAACACCATAAACAGAAAAAATAGCACCAAATATTGTCACATCTTTAATAGCCTCGAAGTATGGTGGAAGTAATGGATGATCTCGACCAATTACACCGTAGCCATAAAGAAATATATCCTTATCACCAAAGAAATTTTTAATCGCATCTATCTTTAAATTATTGCTTGAATCAACACCATTTATAAACAGCTCATATCTATCTGCTAAGGAAGGAAATATGAAAATGGAGAAAAGGAGAATAAATAAAAAGAAGATAATATATGAGAATAAATTATTCTTTACTGACATAATAAATGAAATATAAAGGCATGCACACAAAATTATCCCAACTGTCGATAGTGTGCCTAAAACAGCAAGTGTACCGAAATAAAAATAAAAATTTAATTTCTTATTATAATATAATGACAATGCAAGTAAAGCACACATATGCCCGCTGAACACTGCAGGCTCTGGTAGGAAACCACTAGGCCTATATACCTCACCATAATAACTTCTAGATAACCCCCCCCCTGTCATTTGTGAAAAATCAATATTTAAGCCAAGAAAATAATGTGAGGCAATTTGAATGAAAATAAAAACTGACATTATAAATATGACAAAGTTCACAACTTTAGACATTGAGGAAGAACTTACATTTGATATGCAACCTAAAGAAAGCCCCACTAGCCCCCCCCAATACACAGCAAGAGCCAACCTGCTAATAATTATAGCAGTTAAGCCCTCATATGAAGCATAATTTTTAATTTGCAGTATAGTAATAAATATTAAAAATGAGATCAGTATCAAAGAGCACACTAACAGTTCTGTATTTATTTTTTTATTGATTAAAAGAAAACACAAGGATAAAAATCCAAATACAAATATGCATAAAAAATATAAAGAAAAAGGGCTCGTTGTTTGCATATTTGAGATCAGTAGCAAACAAGTCAGTAAAAAATAAGAAGAGGTTGACAATTTGTTATTCTCTCTCATTTATCTCGACTCTTTAATAATACTATCAGTAATACGCCTACAATTCTGACCATCAAAATGCTCGTGAAAAATACTCAAGGAAATATTATATTTATTGTTAACAGTAAAATCACCACTTAAGAGATTTTTCAGTTCCAATAATAATGTATTAAAATCAGACACTATAGGGCCAGGAAATACACTAGAAAAATCATAAAGAAATCCCCTATCATCTTTATAAAACTTGTAGTCGTAGTGAAATCCTACGATGGGTTTTTTTGTTAGCAAAAAATCTATCCATATACTGGAGTAATCTGTGATTAGAACATCTGCATATTTCAATAACGGCTGTATATCAGTAAACATAATATTAAAATCATATACACCATCAATGTTTGGTATTATTCTATTTTTAAGATAAGGATGACCTGCGTAAAAAAATACAGCCTGATTTTCTCTTAAAAAAATCGCAAGTAAATTTTCATCATCTAAAGTTAATGTATATGCGCCTCCAGAACTTCTCCACGTTGGGGCATATACAATTATTTTTTTTCTTAAAGCGATTTCTGATATTTTTTTAATGTCATCATTAATGTAATTGGGTAGTTCATTTTTATTTTCATTAAAAAAAATATCATTTCTAGGGATACCTGTAACATGTATATTACTATGTAACACATGATAATATGCGCAACAGGCTAATGCATCTACATGAGACGAAACTGCATGATGTTTACAAAACCATTTTGTTTTAACAAATGACTTATGATTTTTTAACTCTTCTGAGTGTGGATCTAAAGCTAGCTCTACTTTTTTAAAATGAATCCCGTGGTTAATATGATAATTCAAACGTCTAAAAGAAGTTAGAGGAATCAAACCAGCTAAAGGGCCATGGTGATAGATAACGATGCCAGAAGTAAGTAAATGCCAAATACCACGAAAACTATAAATATAAACTGCATTTTCCTTTGTATCGGAATCAATTAACAGCATACTTTTCTTTCCACATAGCACGTATACTGTATAATCCTTCTTTAAATTATAGTCTATATATTTATGTAAAAATGCACAATTCCCACGCCATTCATTATCATTAATACAAGGAAAGGCAATTTTTTTTTTGTTTTTAATAACAAAAAAATCAAGAATAGCGACAAAAATCCTAACTAAAATATTCATTTAACTAATCTCATAGCCATTGATGTTCTATAAAACATAAATACACGAAACATACACACGCATGATTCGGAAATAAGTAATGACTTAACTACATTTAGCCCATTTATATTTGTTGTGAGATACAATACACCCAACAATAATAATTGTATTACTCCACCTAAAATCACACTTTTATTCACTATATCTAATCGGTCTATTGTAGAATAAGCAGGGTAACCAAAGTTAATGCTGATAAAGCTTATGACAGATATGACAATAAAATATTTAAATATTTCTGAGCCAGACTGAAAATCCTGGCCATATATAAGAGTAATAATATATGTAGAATTTATTACACATATAATCACCCCAATGACCATAAGTGGTAATAATACAGCCATAAATTTAATCAGTGTCTTTATATCCTTTGTTTTCGCTAAATGTGGATATAAAGATTGGCTAATCGGTGATGTTAGGCTGATCGATGCCTGGTATAGTTTCTCTGAGCTTGAATAGAATGCGGCCTGTCTTACTCCAGCCTGACTGCCAACAATAAATGTACTTGCATTGGAATAAATCCCTACTGCGACTCTTGAATAGAAAAATGGCAAATTATCTTTAAATATTTTAAAAATCTGTAGCTTAGATACTTGTCTAAATTTAAAACCTTCATGTTTCATTAAATACAGATACAGTGCAGTTGAAATTAAATTGCTTATGCAGAAACAGATCAAAGCAACAACCTCATCACCATGAGATTTTACAAATACAACGACTAAAAACAAATAGCTCATTTTGGTAGTTACGGTACAGATGGTTATATTTTTCATTTTTTCCAAACCTTGGAAAAACCATGTACACTGAAATGCTTGAAAAAAAACAGTTGCTGAAACTATGACACCCATAACTTTATACTTATTTTCATCAGTTCCAAACTTTGTTGTATAAATAAAAATCGCAATTGATATTATAAATATAAAGATAATTTTTATACAAAATATGGCTGTAACGTATTTTTCTAAAAGTTTCCATTTATCCTTATTTTTAGCAATCCAAACTGTCGATGAAATTGCAAACCCAAAGTCTGTAAAGATCACAGCAATTGCACACACTGACAATGCCATTGCTAAAACTCCGACACCGTCAACACCAATAACCCTTGATAAATACGGTAACATCACAAGAGGAACTATATAATTGGCGCATTGAACTAGAGCCATATAAAAAATATTTTTCCCTACAACTGATCTAGTCAATTTGCTCAACCTCTAGCAGAGTCACTTTTATAAAACACAATATTATATCTAAGAGACATTGATCGCATCTAAAGAATAAAATACGTAATTATAAATTTGTTACGATGCGAAATTTGTCAGAAAATTTAATTTCATTTAAAAATTGAAGTATTTATAACTCATTTATCTCTTTTATAACGTGAGTTGAGTTAATTCAAAGGCTATATAATGAAAGTAACTCTAAACCTCATTAAATTAAAAATCAATTTCAATTCCATTTTTCTTTAAATTCTTGTACATAACCTTTCTAAAAAGGTTTTTCATGCTAAACCTTTCACATTTACCATCAATTACAACCATGTTATTAATATAAGACAACGTATGTATGCCTTTACTATATGGTGGTAATGGTTCTATTTCAGTGAAACTTACTTCTTGGTAAGCGTCAGGGGCTAATTTTTCAATCTTTCTGATACTAATTGAACCACCATATGTTTTACTGCAATTTTGAGCGACTCGATAGAGCGAGTCATTTTCCTTAATTATCCCCCCAGCATTTCTTCCATGACAAGCATCGTCTGTTATTGGTGAGCTAGTATGTTTCTTAAACTCTTCATATAAACTGCTTGCTGTATAAAGTTCTAAACGATATGGTGTGGTAACTCTAGATGTAAAAAGATAATAAACTTCGTTATGCTCATACACGAAAGAATCAATAAACTCTCCATTTAAGAGTAATTTTTTTTCTAAAATAAACTTAGCTTTTTCATTATTAAATTTATATAAAAGAATTGCATTTAAATCTGACGTTTCTGGTATGCAATATACATTACAACCATCATGAAATATATATGGGAATGATTTGTGACCCTTGACTTTATTTATTTCACTAAAAAAATTATACTCTTTTCCGTTAATGTCTACACAATGAATCTTCGCATTACCATGCGTATAACGAAATTTTTCAAATGCAATGTAGGCCATTCCATTCATTTCAAAAACAAATGGATCTGCCTCGTAGTCATTTTTTTTATTTATTTCTAGCCACTTAATCGATAGCTCCCCCTCAGAAATAAACTTCAAAAAAGATGTATTAGAAACTCCAATCCGCCATACATCTTGACCAAAAGCTTTATATAGATACTTATTAATAACATTAATCATCAATTATCACATGCAGCGTAAGTTATATTAGAGCCATTATCTAAATCATGACTATAATCGGTGAAAAAATAATTTACAGAAGAACCAATTCGAGTATTAAAAAACAACTTATCAATACTTGCTAGCTGACACGTATCAGCGAAAGAAAATATTTTTGGTATGATAGTAGAGCAAATAATCTCTCTTATATACTGATCGTCATACATAAAGTGTACAACCCTATCGATTAAGCCTTTGACCTTATAAGAAACAATAACCCCGATAAGGCTTGATTTATTATAAAAAAACTCAATTTTGTATTTTTTACTTGGACAATCAATATATTTCCAAGCAATAAATTCCACGCTGGAATTTATTGTCAGCTTGTTGTTTTTTTTAATCAATAATGAGATGTCTTCCCTATCCTTTTCACTAATCTGTGAGCGTGAGTAAACATTTTTTTTATGTCTATTAACTCCAGGCCTTGATATATATGAGTTAAAATTAGGCTGAAAAGACATTTTTGCTCTTTTCCAACCAGGTAACGCGTTTGAATTTGGATGACCGATCAAACACCTTTCATTATCTTTAGCCATTTTCACAGCACTACGTATCATTTTGATGAAAAGATTTTTATCTCGATGATTTGGATGGCTGAGAACATCTACAACATAGTAAGCTAGTTTAACATTTCCATATTTTATAAGCTCAACTGGTATTAAGAACATATTAGATATGATATCGCCCTCTAGTCTTACATTAACACTAATGCCTACACCATGAGGGTTATTTAAAAGCATCCATGAAAGATATCCATCACTAAAAAACCGGTTATCTGGTGAGTAATAACAGAGATAAAAGCGTTTTAACTCAGAGATTAAATCCTCATTGACATTTTCTAATGAAATAACCATCTGTCCTCCTGACTTAGTCTAGATATTTTATTTAATGTGTTAAGGCCTAAAGGCTATTCAAATTTATCTGAACGCGATACTCATTAACATAGGCATATTCAGCCTTTATAATTTTAAATCCTCTATAGTTACAAAAACCTCACCCACGCTACCGCCCTTGGCTCGTCAGCTACCAATGCACTGCTAAAACTCGCGGCGATGTAGGCCTTATGTGGCTGCAGGCAGGGTACACTCCTGTCGGATGCCCCCACCTCAGATAATTCTTAATCCAGTCCCTTTTTAGGAACTTTCACTATTCTCACTATTTCTTACACTTTTCAGTGCGGGCTAATTCTCATACTTCTAGCGGCCTGATACAAGGATAAATATGCACAAAAAGTTTAGCTGTTTTAGAAATGCACAAATTGACATACAAATTGAACTTTTTGTTGAATATCCATAGTTAGTGCAAGCCCTTTGCACGCTTGCACTTGAATTTATCGCTCTAACCACCGATCATTCTCTGAGAATAATTGTAACAACTCTGAAGGTATAACGAAGCGTATGGAATGGATCGCCGATCCGACTATTTGGGCAGGGCTGGCAACACTGGTCGTGCTTGAGATTGTGCTAGGTATTGATAACCTAGTTTTTATTGCGATTTTGGCAGAGAAACTACCTCGTCAACAGCGTGACAAAGCGCGTATCGTTGGCTTATTGCTGGCGCTCGTGATGCGCCTTGTGCTGCTGGCGTCCATTTCTTGGCTGGCAACGCTAACCAAGCCAATCCTGACCCTCAACGGGCACGGCTTTAGTGCTCGCGATCTGATTATGTTGACTGGTGGGATATTCTTACTCTTCAAAGCCACCGTTGAATTGAACGAGCGGCTGGAGGGCAAAGACCATGAGAGCCACAACCAGCGCAAAGGCGCCAAGTTCTGGCCAGTGGTGATCCAAATTGTGGTGCTTGATGCAGTATTCTCACTGGATTCAGTTATCACCGCCGTGGGCATGGTTGAACATCTTGCCGTTATGATGGCAGCCGTATGTATTGCCATCAGCCTGATGTTGCTTGCCAGTAAACCGCTAACCAATTTTGTGAATGCCCATCCCACTATCATCATTCTGTGTTTGAGCTTCCTGCTGATGATTGGCTTTAGCTTAGTCGCTGAAGGCTTCGGTTATCTGATTCCGAAAGGCTATCTGTATGCAGCGATTGGTTTCTCAGTAATTATCGAAGTCTTGAATCAGCTTTCTCAATATAACCGGCGACGATTCCTCTCGTCATCACGCCCACTGCGTGAGCGCACCGCTGAAGCCGTTTTACGCTTGTTGAGTGGCAAACATGAAGAAGCACAGCTCGATGCCAATACGTCCAGCCTAATTGCCGATAATCGCGGTGAGGCCGACCTGTTTATTCCGCAAGAACGCATGATGATCGAGCGCGTGTTAGGCATGGCACAACGCACCGTGAGTAGCATAATGACATCCCGCCACGATGTGGAGCAGTTGGACCTCAGCGATCCGCAAAGTAAGCTGGATGAACTATTACAAAAAAACCTGCATACGCGCATTGTAGTAACCGATGATAATGCCGCCGATGAACCATTGGGCGTTATTCATGTCATCGACCTGCTGAGGCAACAGCTGCAAGGCGAGAAACTCGATCTTAGGGCGTTGGTGAAGCAACCACTGATTTTCCCTGAAGGCGTGTCGTTGTTGATGGCTTTAGAGCAGTTCAGGCAGGCGCAGACTCACTTTGCCTTTGTGGTTGATGAGTTTGGTTCCGTTGAGGGCGTAGTCACGCTGACAGACGTCATGGAGACCATTGCCGGTAATCTTCCTGTTGCCGGTGAAGACATCGACCCGCGCCATGATATCCAGCAAAACGACGATGGCACGTGGATCGCCAACGGCTATATGCCGCTGGAGGACTTAGTGCTTTATATGCCATTGCCAATCGATGAGAAGCGCGAATACCACACGCTAGCGGGTTTGTTGATGGAGTATCTGCAGCGCATTCCGAACGTGGGTGAGCAAATTAGAATTGGTGATTATATGTTCGAGCCGTTAGAAATTAACAGCCACAGGATCCTGAAAATTAAAATCACGCCCCTTGCGGTGCCTGACGATGATTATGAAGTCTAAATTACGTCTCGGATAATATTTATCGATTAAAAAAGCGGGCTTTGCCCGCTTTTGTGTATCTGTAATATATAACTGTTATTACAAATGAATAGGAACCAGGATTTCAGTTGCAACTATAACCACAATCAGTCCAACCAGCACAGGTACAGAAGTACGCTTCACCACTTCAAACGGAGAGATCTTTGCCATCCCCGCCACGGCAACCACCACACCAGAAACAGGTGACAATGTACGGCCTAGGTTAGATGCCTGTAGCATGGGTATCGTCAAATAAGCAGGATTGACGCCCATCTGAGCTGAAAGTTTAGGGATCAGTTCCACAAACGCGTAGAAAGGCGCATTGCCAGATCCTGTGGTCATTGCAGCCAGCATGGTAATCACTACCAGAACCAGCATCATGATAATTCCACCGGTGCCAAACGACTGTGCTAAATCTATCAAGCTGCTGATAAAGCCCACGGTGCTTAGCCCTTGAGCAAAAACGCCTGCTGCAACTAAGAGCATTACGACGCTAGCAAAAGCGTCTGCCATACCGCGATATGCCACTTCCAGCCCCACAAAGACTTTCTGCGCATCAAAGCCGCGCAGGAATTCAATGATTGCTGCGCCAAGCATGCAAATCACAAGAACGGTAATGATATGTAGCTCTGGACCCCATTTGCCGTCAAAAATTAAAACGCCCAGAATAGGCGTAAATGGAAGCAAGGCGTAGAAGCTAGGTGCGTTGGTTTTAATTTCACTCACATCCAGCATTTCATGAGAGACATTTTCTTTTTTGTCTAAATAACGTTGCCAGAAAAAATGAGCAATCGCCATGCAAATAATGGCTGCAATAGAAATGGGAAGCGTGGTTTTAAACGCAAAATCAATCAGCGGCATTTCAGAGGCTTTGGCAGCCAGCACCACGTCGCCTGACGTTGGTGCAAGTATGATCGCTGCCGGTGATGCACAGATCGCGGCCGCAGCACCTCGGCTAATCCCAACGTTCACCATCACAGGGAACAGCGTCGCCATCAGCAATACACCTAACCCTGTCGCCGAAGAAACGGCCAGTGACATCAGACAAGCAACGAAATACGCCGCAATCATCAATAAATAGGGAGAATTGATGTACTGCAAAGGACGAGATGCCAGTTTCACCACCATATCATTCGCCCCGATATGGGTCATATAGGCGGCAAATCCACAGAGCATCATAATCATCATGCCTAAATCGCCACCACGGCTCATCAGCAAGACTTTAATATATTCGACAATGTCAGTTGCGCTCAGCCCTGTCGGTTTTGCGCTCGCCGGTAATATCTGGTGCCCCATCAAAGCACTAATAATCAGCAGTAGGATCCCACCAACCATTAATACTCCGGTAGCCGAATAGCCTTTGATGATGTATCGACCTACCCCCGTCGCCACGATGACACCAATTAACAACTCAATCATATAAAAGCCTCTATAGGTATTGCTTTAAATAAGTTCTCTGCGGAACTTGAATAGCCTCAATGGCGAAAAAACGAACAAACCACCACCACTGCGCCAGTTAACCAATTAAACTCTCGAACTCTGCCGAAAAAGGCTGATGATTTTACTGACTTTGGTCAACGATTTCCCGTGTTTGTTTTTGCCGTAACAAGTTTGTGATTGGTCGCTTGCTTCAAGGAATCTCAATTGCATTTCATCTTTTTTTGAAATAAGAAAAAATCAGAAATTAAAATAGAAAAGCCGCAGCAAAATTGCTGCGGCTTAATGTGAAATCACACCTTAAGTCTTTAAAGCTTCTTCAGTAAGCGCTCTAAATCTTTCTTCTCTTTCGAATCTTGGTGTTTCCCAAGCCAATTATTTAATGCATCTTTGGCTTTTTGCTCCAGCTCGCTGCGTAATACCTTATCAACATCCAGCGAGTAACTCAGCTCTTGCCAAGGGCCGTAAATTCGTAGTGGGATCACCGCTTTTTGCAAGGTTTTAACCACGTTGCTTTTGCCCTTCCACCCATCAAGAACGCGAACATTTAAGCTCATATCACAACGTTGTTTATCAAGGTTTATCAGTCCAGAGCCACCCGCGGTTAAAATTTCAGAGCGGCCAAAGAACTGAGTAATACGCAGATTACCCTGTCGCAGTACGGTATCCGCTTTGAGCTCCTGAATTTTGGTGTAATCCGTGTAGCTATCTGCAGCGGTAACCTCTGAGTGGCTACGAACAACCGCTTGCTGTATCAACTGCTGAATATTCATACCGTTAAGCCGTGCGTTAGCCATCGATATATGTGCATGACCGTCCCAACGTTGCATAACGTCTGCTAATGTGACGCCTGAACCATTAAACTTTCCGGTTAGCGTGAGATCGCCCACAAACGTTTCTGGCTGCCCAAACGCATGCAACACGGGCCCCATCGCGATATTTTCAATCTGCGGCGTAAGCGTCATTTGCGCAGGTTGGTTATCAACGACAGAAATCGTCCCTTGCGTTTTAAACGTTCCATGCCCAAGCTTGCCGCTAAGGTCCTGCAACGTCGCTGTACCCTGCTGGTTTTGCGCCTGCAGAGAAAAATCAGCGATCGTCAATCCATGATAGACAATTTGGTTGGCCTGAATTTTTACGTCGGCATTAAAGTCGCGTAAAAATGCCATTTCGCCAGGCTGAGAAATAGTTTGAGAATTAGAGGTAACGGGCGAGCGAGGGCCACTCTGCTGAGAGGTGTTGGCACTGCCTGCATCTGAATCACTTGGCGGCTGCCAGCCCAATAAATTATCTAGGTTGAGCGCCGCTGATGTTAAATCAACTTTGTATGTTGACTCACCATCGGCCTGCACTGAGCCTTGAACGCGCCCCTGAAGCTGGCTTTGGTTAGCCGTTATCTGCAAATTCGAGATATCTAGCAACTGTGGCTGTAATTGATAACTGACCGTTGCACTTCCCTGCCCTGCAATCCCATCCGTAGGTAATCCAACGCCTGCCAAATGATAGTCAAAACTGGAAACAATGGCGCTATAGCGCTGTGGGTAACTACTCAAATCTACGTTTGCCGCCAGCTTAAAGCTGAGATCGCGTTGGTTACGATTAATACGGCTTGAAAACTCAATATAGGCCTGACGTTCGCTGTCTTGATCGATCGACAAATTAATATCGCGCATATTAATTTGGTCATCTTTATCTTGTTGCCAAATTAACAAACTGTCTTTGATCTGAACTTTTTTAATGTTCAGCTTCCACGCAACGTCTTTAGACGGTTCTCGCGAACCCGAGGGAGCAATTGGTGAATTCTCCGGCTTCTGCGCGTCGCTGTCTGGCGTTAAGCGAATCACTGCACCCTTCAGCATCACCTGCTTAACGTCAAGCTGATGAGATAAGAGTGGCCACAAGGCAACGTCCAAGCGCATGTTTTCCGCACTGACCACAGGTTGCGCAGCGCCTGGAGCCGTCAGCGACATCCGCCCAGACAAAATACTAAGACGAGGCCAAACATGCCAACGCAGAGAGCCATCTAGCTGTAGGTCATAGCCTGTACGCTGCTGCACCTCCTTCGCCATATAGCTACGAAAGTCATTGGGATTCACCAGCAATACCAGCGCCGTCATACCAACCGCTAACACAACCAGTAAAATGACTATGGTCGTCAGAAATCGTCTCATGCCATCCTCTATCTCAAGGCAAGCGTTGTAAAACCGTAGTGTTTAGGTTCGGGATAAACTGCGTCGAAAACTCACACCCGCGGTAATTATACACATCAATCTTTATCGATACGGCTCGCGACAGCACCCTGCTGATCACGATATTTTGCATCTTGGCGGCTGTTGTAAGGACGTGCAGCAGGGCCAGATAACGGTTCGAAACTCAGTGCGCCAATCGGCATTCCGGGGCGCAATGCCAAAGGCAATTTTCCAGAATTATAAAACTCTAATACGATACATCCCTGCCAGCCTGGATCGATGCGATGTGCCGTAACGTGCACCATCAATCCTAGGCGTGCAAGCGAAGAGCGTCCATCCAACCAACCAACTAAATCAGCGGGTAATGTCACAGATTCTAACGTAACGGCTAACGCCAATTCGCCCGGATGCAAGAAAAAGGCCTCTTCTTCACCAAGGATAATTTCATCGCTCATGACACGTTCTAGCGCTTCGGCAACTTCCGCCTTCGGTCCGCTCAGATCGATATAAGGTGCTGTATGCCCGCGGAAAACACGAAACTTATTTCCCAAGCGCACGTCGACGGTGGCACCGTTGATACGATCTACCGGTGGGCGAGGTGAAATAGTGAGTTTTCCCGCGTCTAGCCAAGCTTCAATATCGCGGTCACAAAGTCTCATGGTTTTCTCTCCGTTACAGGCAAAGCAGCAATGGCTGCAAACTAAGAAGACATAGTACCTGAACCCCTAATATTCTGAAATGATTCAAACGGTTTGTTGCTTTTAAAATAGACATCGTTTCCCAAATATTACGACAATTAACAAAACTGGCCGACAAAAAAGCCCGCATTAAGCGGGCTTTAATAGAAAACGAAATCGGTTATTCAAAAAACTGGCTGATCTTAGCTTTCAGAATATCAATCGCAATACGGTTTTTCCCACCACGTGGCACGATAATGTCGGCATATTGCTTAGACGGCTCAATAAACTGCAGGAACATTGGGCGCACTGTTTTTTGATACTGAGCCATAACAGAATCCATTGAACGACCACGTTCGTTAACGTCCCGCTTCATTCGACGCATGAGGCAAATATCAAGCGGAGTATCAACAAAAATGGAGAAGTTCAGTTCATTACGCAGGCGTGCATCGGTCAGCAGTAAAATGCCTTCCAAAATAATCACTTTCTTAGGTTCTAAATGAATGGTGCCTTGCTTGCGGGTATGTTCAACGTAGCTATACTGCGGAAGTTCGATGGCTTTGCCTGCTTTTAACATCTGTAAATGCTGAAACAGCAAGCTATGGTCCATCGAGCTTGGGTGATCGTAGTTCGTTTTAACCCGCTCTTCCATCGTCAGATCGCTTTGGTCTTTATAGTAACAATCTTCCGGGATCACACCGATGTGCTCCTCACCCACTTGTTCACGTAATTCACGATAAAGTGTGCTGGCGATCAAACTTTTGCCTGAGGCAGATGCGCCCGTGATGCCAATAATGACGCACTGATGGGAGTTGTCAGTCATATAATTTTTAAGACCTGGTGTTAAATGTTCGACGGGAGGCTAAGCAGAGACAGCTCAGGGCTGCGTGCTTGGGACGCGGCAATTATAGGGAGTAAAGCTGGCTGATACCAGAATTTTGCAGGTTTTAATCAGTGAAAATACGGACATCTGCTGGGATGCCCGTTTTATATTCAAAATGTCATTGCAACGTTTACAGCGCGCGGAATGCAATCTCGGTCGGGATTGATTCACCCTGCCAGTACAGCTGGGCTGCAACGTTAGCTGCTAATTGGCGGTAAATAAGTGAGAATTCGCTGTCTGGACGACAGGCCATGGTTGGCTCACCACGATCTAAATCCTCGCGCAGCGAAATATGCAGCGGCAGTTGACCGAGCAGACGGATCTTATATTTCTCTGCCAGTTTCTCTGCACCACCGGTGCCAAAAATTGGCTCGTGGAATCCACAGTTGCTGCACACATGGATACTCATGTTCTCAACCACGCCCAATACGGGCACATGGACTTTCTCAAACATGACGATGCCTTTCATCGCATCCAATAGCGCAATATCCTGCGGTGTTGTCACAACTACTGCACCGGTAACCGGGATGTTCTGTGCCAGCGTAAGCTGGATATCGCCGGTGCCTGGCGGCATATCCAGCACCAAATAATCCAGATCAGGCCACAGCGTATCCTGTAGTAATTGCAGCAACGCTTTGCTCGCCATTGGGCCACGCCACACCATCGCATTATCATCGGTGACTAAATATCCGATGGAATTCGTTGCCAGACCATGCGCCATGATCGGCGCCATATGCTGACCGTCAGGTGACGTAGGACGCTCGTTTGGCGTACCTAGCATCATTGGAATCGATGGGCCGTAGATATCGGCGTCCAAAATCCCGACCTTCGCGCCTTCAGCGGCTAACGCTAGCGCCAGATTCACGGCGGTGCTGGATTTACCCACCCCGCCCTTGCCAGAACTCACGGCAATAATATTACGAACACCCTTCACTCCGGCCTGATCGTTGGCTCGTTTCAAGGTTGCAATATTATGTGAAAGACGCCATTCAACCGCTTTTGCACCGCTCACGCGCAACAACTCGGCACTGGTGGCCTCTTTCAATGCGGCAAAACCACTTTGCCACGCAAATGGCATCATCAGTTCAATATGCAGGGTGTTATCGAGCAGTGCACAATGATGCAGAGCTTTAAGCGCACTCAGCGGGTGATTCAGTGTTGGGTGGGTAAAGGCAGCGAGAATTTCACTGACCTGCGTCCGCAGTGCTTCGGGAGTGGACGTTTCATGGGATTTATTGCTCATCCCGGCTCCTTGTGTCATTCATTTTTATCTTCAGATGGCGCTGTAAAGCGTATTTGTACCCAAATAATTCGAGCGGCATGAAGGTGGCGGTGCACATGCAACTTGAAGTATGACGGGTATATTTTTGTTCGCTGACATAATTCACTTATACAGCCATTTTACTTATCGACAGAACGTTAATAAGCATACCAGAACTCCATTCACTGCGCGTTATGCAACTTACTTTCCCTGCATTAACAAAGAAAATGGCTTAACAAACACAGCAGCCTAGCGGCATCGGACTCAATCAGGTAACATCTTTAGCACCGTTCCATTCTTAAAAGAGACAGCAAATCCACTATGGCTTCAGTCACCTCCCAAGCAAGCGCAAGAAAAATTCTAGTGACGTGCGCGCTTCCGTACGCCAACGGCTCAATTCACCTCGGCCACATGCTCGAGCACATTCAGGCAGACGTATGGGTTCGTTTTCAGCGAATGCGCGGCAACGAAGTGCACTTTATCTGCGCGGACGATGCCCACGGGACACCTATCATGCTGAAAGCTCAGCAGTTAGGTATTGAGCCTGAGCAGATGATTGCTGCCGTGAGTCAGGAACATCAGAAAGATTTCTCCGACTTTAATATCAGCTACGACAACTACCACTCCACGCACAGCGAAGAGAACCGTGAACTGTCTAGCCTGATTTATGGTCGCCTGAAAGAAAACGGTTTTATTAAAAACCGCACTATCTCTCAGCTTTACGATCCGGAAAAAGGCATGTTCCTGCCAGACCGTTTCGTGAAAGGCACCTGTCCAAAATGTAAGTCTCCAGACCAATATGGCGATAACTGCGAAGTTTGCGGCGCGACCTATAGCCCAACCGAGCTTATCGAGCCTAAGTCTGTTGTCTCTGGTGCCACGCCGATTATGCGTGAATCCGAACACTTCTTCTTCGATCTGCCGTCGTTTAGCGAAATGCTGCAGGCATGGACTCGTTCTGGTGCACTGCAAGAACAGGTCGCGAACAAAATGCAGGAATGGTTTGAATCTGGCCTACAGCAGTGGGATATCACCCGCGATGCACCTTATTTCGGATTTGAAATTCCTGATGCGCCGGGTAAATATTTCTACGTATGGCTAGATGCGCCTATCGGCTACATGGGTTCATTTAAAAACCTGTGCGACAAGCGTGACGATCTGGACTTCGACGAATTCTGGAAAAAAGACTCTTCTACCGAGCTGTATCACTTTATCGGTAAAGACATCGTCTACTTCCATAGCCTGTTCTGGCCAGCCATGTTGGAAGGCAGTAACTTCCGCAAGCCAAGCAACGTATTCGTCCATGGTTATGTCACCGTTAACGGTGCCAAAATGTCCAAATCCCGTGGCACCTTTATTCAGGCGCGCACTTATCTGGACCATTTGGATGCCGATTGCCTGCGCTACTACTATGCGGCAAAACTCTCCTCGCGTATCGACGATATCGACCTAAATCTGGAAGACTTCGTACAGCGCGTAAATGCCGATATCGTTAACAAAGTCGTGAACTTAGCTTCTCGTAACGCCGGTTTCATCAATAAACGCTTTGGCGGCAAGTTGTCTGAACACTTAGCCGATCCTGCGCTTTATCAGACCTTTGTTGACGCTGCGGATGAAATTGCTCAAGCCTATGAAAGCCGTGAGTCAGGTAAAGCTATTCGTGAAATCATGGCGTTAGCCGATCTGGCCAACCGTTATGTTGATGAACAAGCTCCGTGGGTCGTCGCGAAGCAAGAAGGCCGCGATACCGATTTGCAAGCCATCTGCTCAATGGGGATTAACCTGTTCCGCGTTCTGATGACTTACCTGAAACCGGTTCTGCCTTCATTAAGCGAGCGTACTGAAGCGTTCCTGAATACCGAGCTGACTTGGGACAGCATCTCCCAACCGTTGCTCGACCATCAGGTTAACGCTTTCAAAGCGCTGTTTAACCGTATCGAAATGACGAAAGTTGAAGCCATGATTGAAGAAGGTAAAGCCGCTGCGGCAGCCGCCGTTGCAGCATCCAAACCAGCGACTGGCCCATTAGCCGACGAGCCGATTCAAGAGACCATCACCTTTGATGATTTCGCCAAAGTGGATATGCGCATTGCTGAAATCAAAAGCGCCGAGTTCGTTGAAGGTTCGGACAAATTGCTGAAGTTAATGCTAGATCTCGGCGGTGAAACCCGTCAGGTATTCTCTGGTATTCGCTCTGCCTATCCGGATCCAAGCGTGTTGGTTGGCCGTTTAACCGTAATGGTGGCTAACTTGGCTCCGCGTAAAATGCGCTTCGGCATGTCTGAAGGCATGGTGATGGCCGCAGGCCCTGGTGGAAAAGATATCTTCCTGCTCAGCCCTGACAGCGGTGCACAACCGGGTCATCAGGTTAAATAATTTCCTGAACCAACAAAAAACCCGCCAATCTGGCGGGTTTTTTTATACAGTACGTTCAATCAAACAATGAATTAGAACGTGTAATCTGCAGCCACAAAGTAGCGACGGCCTTCTTCGTTATAGCTGTAATCATCACGATTCAGATCTTTATCCAACAGGTTCAACACGCCCGCGCGCAGCTTCAGATCTTTGGTCATCTGATAAGCACCACCGGTGTTCCAAACGGTATAGCCGCCAGATGGTTTATCCGAGCTAGACACCACGCGGCGCTTGCCAGAATAGTTAGCCGATACATAGAATGACCAATCTTCGATTGGCTTCCAGTCTAACGTACTGTTCGCCGTATGGAACGGTTGAGTGCTCAGTGGACGATCATTGGTTAAGTCACGTGCATCGTTGTAGGTATAGTTCATGCTCATGCTTATCGCATCGGTAAACGGCACTTTCAACTCGGTTTCAACGCCCTTGATGCGCGCTTTATCAACGTTGTAGTAACGGAAAATGGGCTTACCCTCTTTATCAAAACCAACAAAGTTTGGATAGGAAGGTGCAGCCGATTTATCAGAAGTACGATTAACGTTAATCATGTCCTTCACATTGTTTTGGAACACCGTCACGCTGGCATTCACACCGTCCAACATCCCTTCATCACCAGCATAGTACAAGCCCAGTTCGAAGCTTTCGGACGTTTCAGGATCCAGATCCTTGCTACCGACGATACTACAAGCCCCGCGGCAAGAAGCTGACTGCCAATCAGGGCTCAGTTCTAATAACGATGGCGCTTTAAACGCAGTTGCCCAGCCACCTTTTACCGTCACGGTGTCCGTCGCGTTATAAACTAAATAGGCACGCGGGCTCCAGTGAACACCATAATCTTCGTGGTTATCCATGCGCACGCCGCCGGTGAAGGCCAACGGCTCGAAGATCCGCCATTCATCTTCCACAAACAGCGCGTATTGATTGGCCGACGTTGAACCGCTGCCCTTCAGATTACCCGGATCGCTCAGTTTATCGTTACGGTATTCGCCACCCAGTGTGAATAGCTGATTCAGCTCACCGAGGGGCACAACAACTTTACCGTCGATGGCGTTGTTTTTCGCCGTGATACGGTTTTCGTTGTAGTTATCGATCTTTTCACCATAGGCGCGAATTTCGGTATTCGCTAAATCCCAACGCCCGTTGTGACCAATCGAATAGTTTTGACGTTCCAGACGATTTTTATCCAAAGAATCAGAATCACGATCCTGACGGTCAAAACCATAGCCAAAGGTCATGTCCTGATTCACTTCTGGCGTCCATGCGAACTCAACGTTAGCATCACGCGTGGTGTATCCTTCTATGCGCCCCGATTCGCCCGTTTTGCTGGTCGTCGATTTCTGGGCATCATCTTTTTCGCGCTTGCCCAAATTACCAAAGACTTTTACCCCGAGCACATCATCAATCAACGGGCCGCTGGTATAGAAGCTACCGTTATAGCTATCGCCGCGATCGCGGTGTTCCTGAATAGTGCTATCGGCACTCAGGGAACCGTGCCACTCTTTACCCACTTTGCGGGTAATGATGTTCACTACGCCGCCTAAAGCATCAGAGCCGTAAAGCGAAGACATTGGGCCGCGCACCACTTCGATACGCTCAATCGCCTCAGCGGGTACCCAGCTTAGGTCATAATCGTTATGGCGGAACACCGCCGTACGTGAGCTGACCCGCTTGCCATCCACCAAGATCAGCGTATAGCTACTGTCTAAACCACGGATACTCACGCCTTTGCGGTTATCACCTTCGTTAGTCAGCTGCACGCCCGGCACTTCTTGCAAAATGTCTTTCAAGTTCTGAATCGGCTTTTTAGCCAAGTCTTCGCGTGTAATGACGCTAATACTGGCTGGTGCATCTTTCAGGTTTTGTTCAGTTGCTGAAGCGGTGACAACCATCACATCATCCCCTTCCGCGGCCATCACTGGTGCTGCTGCGATGAATAACGGTACGCAAAGCCCCCCGCGCAATAAAGTTGCTAACGGGTTAAGTTTTGCCTTAGCCATTTGGTAAATCTCCATGAGGTTAATTTTAAATAATTATTAGAATGATTATTATTTAATAGGTGTAGCGCTCTTATGGCGCCGTTCAGCCCACTTTTTCACTTCAATAAAAATGCCTACTTCTACAAAAACATCTGTTCTGGTGATAGACAAAAACTATCGCATCGGGCTATCCGCAACGGATAGCCCAATTAAATGATTAACAGGTAGCGCCGTTATTAATGCGCTGGCAGGGAAAGGGTTAGATGGAGGGTTCCGCAACCAATCCGTCGATCACAACCTGAGGCATTCCCTGCGAACAGTGTTCTATGCGTCCACGGACGCCATACACGCGAGCCAAACTTTCTGGCGTAATCACTTCAGCGGGTTTGCCATCCGCAATCAGCTTTCCGTTTTCTAACATCAATACATGATCGCCATGACGCAGCGCGATATTGATATCGTGTACGACCACCACGGTGACAATATTGCGGCGTGCAGTCTCACGGCGTACCAAGTCCATCACGTGGAATTGATAATTCAAATCCAAGGCACTCAGCGGTTCATCAAGCAGCAACAGCGAAGGCTGGCGAATCAATGATTGAGCCAATCCCACCAGTTGCTTTTGACCTCCAGACAGCTGATCCAAATAGCTCAGCGCTAAATGTGAAATCCCAAGCTGCTCCAGCAAACGCATCACTTCCGTTTCATTGCCTTGGCGACTCAGACCACCGGACGCTCGCTGCGCCACGATAATGGACTCCAACACATGAAGATGAACGCCCGCCGGTAAAGACTGCGGCAGATAAACCACCTGCTTGGCTCGTTCACTGAATGGCTGTGCCATCAGATCGTTGCCATCGAGTAAAAGCTGGCCAGAAGCGCGATTTAACCCCGCCAAAGAGCGCAGCAGCGTGGATTTTCCGCAGCCGTTAGGCCCTAACAGAACGGTGATTTTCCCGCGAGGCAGCGTAGATACACATAGATCCTCAATCACCGCACGACGCGGATACCCCGCATTAAAATGTGAAATCTCTAATCCAAGATTCATACATTCCCCCTATGGCGCAAAATGATGCTGAGGAAGAAAGGTACGCCCACCAGCGATGTCACAATGCCGACAGGAATAATTACGCCTGGGATCAGATTTTTTGACGCCACGGACGCCATCGACAGCACCAGCGCACCAATCAATGCGCTGGCCGGTAAATAAAACCGATGATCTTCACCGAAAATCAAACGGGCAATATGCGGAGCCACTAAGCCAATAAAACCAATCGGCCCCACAAACGCCACGGCTAATGCAGACAAGATACTGATACGCAGCAATGTGCCTAAACGCAGACGCTTAACGTCAATACCAAAACTCACGGCACGATCTTCACCTAAACGCAGCGCGGTTAATTTCCACGAGCTCATCATTGAAATCGGCATCAGAATGGCAAAGGCCAACAGTAAAATGCCCAGTTTTTCCCATGAGGCACGCGCAAGGCTTCCCATGGTCCAAAAAACCAAGCCTTGCAACGTATCTTCCGTGGCAATGAACTGCATCATCGAAACCAACGCGTTAAAGGTAAAGACCAGCGCAATACCAAACAACACCACGCCTGATGTCGCCACCCGCGTCCAGCGCGTAATACCGTCTAGCATCAATGCCGCAAACAGCGCGAAAATAAAGGCATTTGCGGAGATAAACCACTGATCGGGGATGCCCGGAAAACCAATACCTAAAACTATCGCCAGTGCGGCACCAAAGGCCGCCGCCGAAGATACGCCCAGCGTGAACGGGCTAGCCAGCGGATTATTCAAGATGGTTTGCATCTCAGCACCGGCTAACCCCAACGCTAAGCCGACAACAATAGCCATCAACGCATAAGGCAGACGAATATCCCAAACAATAACGCGGGTGCCTGCATCCGCGATTTCAGGCTGCCACAGCGTTTGCCAAAGCGTACTTAATGACAACCCGGAAGGCCCCATAGTGAAATCAAGGATTAGCGATCCTAAGATTGCTAACACGATAACGCCCATTATCATCAGACGATGGCGCACAATACGCTGGTAGTGACCTTTGACTTCGCTGGCATCGTAACGTTTTGCAGCGCTCATTGGCTCAGTGGTTGAACTCATGTTGTTACCTGTGACAGGTCAACCCTGCTGGCGGCGGCTGGCAGGGTTGATTCTTATTACTGATTCGACGCTTTAGCATCAACCCAATAGGTGCCGCTTGGGTCGACAGCAAGGAACTGCTGATACATGGAATCCATGGTCTTTTTAGGATCCAACGAAGCAAACTTCTCTGGATAAATCCATTTAGCAAAGGCTTGAACCGCCAAAACGTTATATGGCGAGTTGTAATAGCTGTGCCAGATAGCATGAGAATTGCCATCCTGTACCGCTTTCAGCGTGCTGATGCCGGTGCGCTGCATCGCCGAGTTCAAGCTGTCTCTTGCCTGTTGCTCGGTGACCTTCGCACCTAATTTAATGCCAGGATCTTTAGCGTCGGGAGCTTTTGCTCCGCTAGCGATGTAAACATCTGGGTTCGCTGACAACACTTTTTCGAGGTTAATTTGCCCGAGTGCGCCCGGCAGTAAGCCTTTCGCGATGTTGTTACCACCGGCCAAATCAATGAAATCACCCATATTGCCGTTACCCGCGGTACCGCAGCAGTCATCGCTGGTTGCTGCTTTTAGCTCAATGAAAACGCTAGGCTTTTGGTTATCAGGGATCTTGCTGGTGACATCGGTTACCAAGCGCACATTGTCTTGGTAGAAGTTGATGTAATTCTCAGCCTGCTGCTCACGGTGCAGCACTTTGCCCAGCAAACGCATGCTCGGTAGCGTATTTTTCAGCGGAGAAGTACGGAAATCGACAAACACCACCGGCACACCAGCTTTTTCCAGCTGTTTCACCAGTTGGCTATCGCGACCAGGGCCATGGCCAGAGAGGCCGAAGATCGCCACGTCAGGATTTAGCGTCAATACTTTTTCTGGGCTAACGCTATCTGCGGTGGTGTTACCAATCAGAGGGATTTTATCGATTTCAGGGAATTTAGCCTGATAGACAGAGTAAGTCTGTGGATCGAGTTTGCGGAAGTCACCTTGCCAACCCACAATGCGGTCGAACGGTTTTTTGCCTTCAAGCAGGGAGACTGCATAGAATAAACGCCCTTCTCCAAGGAGAATTCGGTCAACCTTAGCCGGGACTTCTACGCTACGCCCGGCGATATCCGTTACCGTGGCAGCCCAAGAACTGATACTTCCCATCAGAGTCGCCGCAGCGAGTAATTGAATACCCCAACGCGATTTTCTTCCTTTCACGGTGTCTTTCACCTTCACCACTCCTGCTCTAATTCCATAAGTGCACAAAATGGTAAAGCAAATGATAATACTTATCAATGTGATTTATTTATTTTATTGCCCCTATTTCTCATACTGTTAAGTCCGATAACTTATTAATTTCACTGGTCTTTTAATTAGAAAGGTTATTATTTCTTTTCTAGCCATTTTTGATTGGTGATGTTTAGCCTCTCCCAGTACGCAAAAAGGCGACCCACAGGCCGCCTTTTAAAGGATTAACGATCAGGTTCAGTCGTCAATCTTAGTCACTGGGAATTCCATCTCGCTATAGGGAACAAAATGCGTTCCTTTCACTAGCTTGTAGCCGAACCAAATAATCAGGAACAACGGTAAACCGATGTAGGTTGCCGTTACGCCATACCAATCGATACGGTCATCGAGGAATGCTTCATAGTTCTGACCGAGCGTAATAATCAGGCAAAGGATAAAGGCAAAGATTGGCCCTACTGGGAAGAAGCCTGACTGATAAGGCAGTGCGTTCAGATCCAGCCCTTTTCTGACATAGCCGCGACGGAAACGATAATGGCTGATGGCAATCCCCAGCCAGGCGATAAAACCCGTCATGCCTGAAGTATTCAGCAACCACAGATACACTTCTTGGTTACCAAACATCGAGGTCAGGAAGCACAGACCCGCAACAACCGTGGTCGCATACAGCGCATTACGTGGAACACCGCCTGCAGAAAGCTTGGCAAAAATACGCGGCGCTTTCCCTTCGGAGGCCAGCGTAAACAGCATACGCGTTGAGGCATACATCCCCGAGTTACCCGCAGACAGCACCGCTGTCAGAATAACGGCGTTCATTACCGCTGCCGCAGACAGCAGACCCGCATTCTGGAACACCAACGTGAACGGACTCACAGAGATATCTTTCACGTCGTTACGCAGCAGGTTTGGATCGGTATAAGGAATAATCAGGCTGATAATCAAGATCGCCAGCACATAGAACAGCAGGATACGCCAGAATACCTGACGGATCGCCATTGGGATATTCTTGCCCGGATCTTTAGATTCGCCCGCCGCAATACCGATAAGCTCTGTCCCTTGGAACGAAAAGCCCACGATCATCGCGACACCGATCATAGAGGCGAAGCCTCCTGCAAACGGCGCATCACCAATCGTCCAGTTATGGAAACCGGCCTGCTCTCCCCCTTTCAAGATACCCGCGATCATCGCAACACCGACAATGATGAAGATGATGACCGTTGTCACTTTAATCAGAGAGAACCAATATTCCGCTTCACCAAAACCTTTAACGGAGATGTAGTTCAGCAAGAACATCAAGCCAAGGAATAGCGCACTCCAAATCCAGCCTGGCGTATCGGGGAACCAATACCCCATCACAAGCTGCGCTGCCACCAAGTCAACCGCGATAGTTACCGCCCAGTTGTACCAATAGTTCCAACCTAGCGCAAAACCGAAACCTTCTTCTACGTAGCGTGAACCGTAGGTAGAGAATGAGCCTGATACTGGCATAAATGCCGCCAGCTCACCCAAACTGGTCATTAAGAAATACACCATCAAGCCGATGATGATATAGGAAAGCAAAGCGCCGCCTGGCCCTGCTTGTGAAACGGTAGCACCTGATGCAACAAATAGCCCAGTACCGATAGAACCGCCGATAGCAATCATCGACAGATGCCGCGCTTTTAATTCCCGGCGCAGCGCCGGTGCTCGCCCCGTGGAGGAGGTCTTAGTGTTTGTCTGAGCCATTAGAACCCTATATCTGCTCTATAATTAGTGAAGAGGCCGGATTGTAACAAATCCGGCCCCTGCATAAAGTAACAATCTGATCTTATTAGAGAGCTTCATGATTGCCGGTAGATTATTAGCGTCAGCTGTTAATCCACTGTTAAGTGTAGCGTCTATTTGTTCATCTGCTATTGCTAAAAGATGAATCGTCTCTGAGTACCTAGCTACAGTAGCTTAGGAAACGTTCGAGCGCCTTGGACATATGCTTCTGGCGGTGATGAATAAGATAAAGCGCGCGGTTTAGTTGCGGCAACGGCACGGGAACTTCTACCAATACACCCGTTTGCAACTGCTCTTCAATGACGCGGCGTGACAAACAGCTAATGCCGATGCCATAGCGCACCGCATGCTTAATGGCCTCTGAGTTTCCCAGCTCCATCACTAAATCAAAGTGCGACAGGTGCGACAGCAGAATATGCTCGACCACCTCACGCGTGCCCGATCCTGCCTCACGCAGGATCCACGGTGCCTGAGCTAGCGCATCTAACGTAACTGGCGCTTGCAAAAGCGGGTGGTCTGGCGCGGCAAACACCACCAATTCATCTTGTTGCCATGTCTGAGTTAATAAATCAGGCATATGACATGGGCCCTCAATCAGCCCTAAATCCACGCGAAAATCGGCAACTGCATTAATCACATCTCGGCTATTGCCCACATTCAGCTCAAGCGGTACCGCAGGAAAATCGCGGCGATAGCCTGCAATCATTTTTGGCAGAATATAGTTGCCAATCGTACTGCTCGCCGCTATCCGCAACGCACCCGCTTCACTTTGGAACAGATGCTCAATTTCACCTGCCTGCTCCAGTAACGCCATGGCTTTGGGATAAAGCAAACGACCGTGCTCATTGACAACTAAACGCTTTCCTACTCGGTCAAACAAACGCACCGAGAGCTGGGTTTCCAAATCAGATAACGCAGCGCTCACCGCCGATTGAGAAAGGGAAAGCGCGCTCGATGCTTGGGTCGTCGAGCCACACTTAAGAACTTCGGTAAAAACTTCCAGCTGGCGCAAGGTAATGTGCATAAAAAAGATCCAAGGCAGTCAAAATATATTTATAAAATGTATGCCCTATGCCTATCTGCGCAGCATATATCAGCCTCCAACATAGAGGGCTAGGGATATGTGAAGTATAACGCGAATGCCCCTATTTATAGGAGGCTTAACGATAATTTTAGATTTTAAGCTAGTCGTTGCCATTAGCGACTACCGAGTACTTACGGCAGCGATGAGAGTGGAATGAATGAATTAGCATGGTAATAATCTTATTCTCCGTGATTGCATATAAGTTACGCAACTATGCAAAGCAACCACGGAGCACTCTATATCTATAACGCTAGGCACAACTCCTAGCTAAGTTGCTCTTAGCGAACGACAAGCACCGAGGTCTTAGCATGTCGCACAACACGCGCGGCATTAGAACCTATTAAATAAGTCGACATGCTTGGGCGGCGCGAGCCTACGACAATTAAATCCGCGTTGCACGCTTCGGCCTCTTTTAAAATTTCATCATAAATCGAACCCCACGTCACCATGACGGAGACTTGATCTGATGACAAATCAAGGGAAGCACCGAGTGCCTCTAACTCTTTATGCACTTTAGTTGTGGCGTCATCCTGAATTTTCATTAATTGCTGAGGATGCTCACCCATATAATATGTTGGGATAGAAGGACGTACGTTCATCAAGCGAATTTTGGCATGCGACATTTTAGCCAAATGGGCCGCATGGTTAAGCGCCCCTTCGGTAAGCTTGGGTTCTTCAATATCAACAGGAACCAGAATGACTTTATAGGCGTAATCCATTTCACTTCTCCTTCTGTTCAACATGTGTCGTTCACTTCCCTTGTAATAGCACATTTGAACGGTCAATAGATATTTCAGCCACGAAAGTGTGAGGTGTGGCTTAATTAGCATTGCACGCGATTAACCCAGCCACGCTTTGAGCGAAAAACTCCACAATAAATACTTAATTTCTCCATATTCTCTCCACATTCAATATAATAAATTAACCATATAAATCATTACATTACTAATTTACCCATTTAAGATTAAACCTATATTTTGGCTGAAATTCAAATACTATTCTGCGGTCGAAATAACGATTCCAATAGGCCTTATAAAATGAAAATTATGATTAAAATAGCAGCGTTATTATTAATATCGGCATCATTAAGCGGATGTATTGTCAGAGGCCATCATGGCCATTCGTCGCCTCCACCGCATTACGATTGGCACCAAGGCAACGGTTCCCATAACAACGGTGGAAACCATGGTAATCATCATGGCAACGGCGGCCATAACGGCGGTCATCATCGCTAATTTGGCGTAACCGACAAAGACTCTCTCTGTCGGTTATCCATCCTCATTACCACTTATATCGTTAGGTTATAAATATATAATCAATTTCTTTTTTAAGCTGTCTGCCGCTACTCTATTCGCATCAGTAATACAGCTATAGGTACGATAGCCATGCACGCAAACAGTGCTTTCGAACAAAAAAATTCTCCCCATTATTTCCATGCACTTGGAAATTTGCTTCCTGGGCTCGTTCTTGCTGGCGCTATCACCGCCGTTGCCATGTGGGCCGGCAATATCGCTTGGGTTGAAAATCTCGGTTTCGGTGCTCTGACGCTGGCCATCATCTTCGGGATTATTTTAGGTAATACAATTTACCCCAGCATTGAAACACCCTGCGCCGTCGGGGTTCATATTTCCAAACAGAAGCTCCTGCGTTTAGGGATCATTCTGTATGGTTTCCGTCTGACGTTTCAGCAAATAGCCGACGTTGGTATGACTGGGATCGTCACTGATGCCATAACGCTAACATCCACATTTTTGCTGGCCATGTGGGTCGGGCGTAAAGTTTTTGGTATGGATAGCCAAACCGTGATGCTGATCGGTGCCGGTAGCAGTATTTGCGGCGCAGCAGCCGTCATGGCAACAGAACCCGTGGTGAAAGCCGATGCCAGCAAAGTGGCCGTTGCGGTATCTACCGTGGTGATTTTCGGTACTATCGCGATCTTTTTCTATCCGTGGCTGTACCAGCTCAATGAACATTACCAATGGTTGCAAACTACGCAAGAAGGCTTCGGTATTTACATCGGCTCCACCATCCATGAGGTTGCGCAGGTGGTTGCAGCAGGACGTGCTATCAGCGATGAGGCGGGTAATGCGGCAGTTATCACGAAGATGATCCGCGTGATGATGCTGGCGCCGTTCCTCGTCATTTTATCCAGCTTTATTGCACGCAGTGTGCCAAGCAGCAAACAAAGTGCAACTAAACAAAAATCAGCCATCACCATTCCATGGTTCGCGGTGCTCTTTATCGTCGTCGCTGGTTTTAACTCATTCGATCTGCTGCCTGCGGCGCTCGTGCACCAGCTCATTACCTTGGACACCATTTTGCTAGCCATGGCGATGGCTGCGTTAGGCCTAACTACCCATATCAGCGCAATCCGTCAGGCAGGGATCAAACCTATTTTGCTGGCGAGTATTTTATTTGTTTGGTTGGTAGTTGGTGGGGCGTTGATTAATCATTTTGTGGGAATGTGGATATAGTTAACGCTTGTATAAAGCGGTGGTGTAAGGTTTCGACCGCCTTTGCCTATGATACTTTAGCGTAAGGTTTCGACCGCCAAGTGCCTATGCTGAATTGGTGTAAGGTTTCGTTCGCCTATCCGCCGCTGCATTCAAATACAAACTAAGTTGAAGGCGACCGAGTCGGGTGCGCCAGCGCGCGCACCCAACACCCGCGCGCTTTTATCCGAGACGCCATCTCCGCGCCGGGTCGGCATGCGCCATCCTTGGCGCCTCCTCCCCTCGTGAAAACATCCTGTTTTCACTGCTCTAAATACCATGACTTAAACTTAAAACAGATAAGATTTTGTCTTTTGTCTTTTGTCTTTTGTCTTTTGTCTTTTGTCTTTTGTCTTTTGTCTTTTGTCTTTTGTCTTTTGTCTTTTGGGTTTGACCTTTTCCGGCACGTTACCGGACAGCCGAGTGAATCATGCAGGTTAGGATTCGCCTACAGGGATGTAGGCGAAAGAACGGAGGAGCCAGGATGGCGATTGCCGTTCGTTCCGTTAAGACCGGAATGATGAATGAGGGCACCCGCGTAGCGGGCTGGAAGGGGGTGCCAAGCCGAGGCGTCGGAGGGCGGCGATTGAGCCCTCCGACACGGACGCCTGCACGATGCATAGGTAGAATTCAGGACTTTAGGCGGACGTAACCTTTCCCCATACTTAAGCTATAAAGGCAATTGAGCCGCCTTGCTCGAACACCTACACGATGTATATGTAGGACTCAGGATTTTAGACGGACGTAACCTCCACCACCTATTCATTCGCCTCCCCATCAATGCCATAATGCCTCCCAAAATGAGGAGAAAAAAATGAAATTTGTTGGAGCCCATGTCAGTGCCTCCGGCGGCGTTGATCAGGCCGTCATTCGCGCACACGAATTAAATGCAACGGCGTTTGCGCTGTTCACTAAAAATCAGCGCCAGTGGAAAGCCGCCCCGCTTAGCAGCGACGTTATCGATAAATTTAAGTCTGCGTGTGCTCAATATCACTATCAACCCGCGCAAATTCTGCCGCACGACAGCTATCTTATTAATCTTGGGCATCCCGTTGAGGAAGCGCTAGAGAAATCGCGTGACGCTTTTATTGACGAACTAGAGCGTTGCTCAGAGCTGGGGCTGACGCTGCTGAACTTCCATCCGGGCAGTCATTTGATGCAGATTGACGAAGACAAATGCCTCGCACGCATTGCTGAATCCATCAACATTGCTTTGGATAAAACGCAGGGCGTGACTGCGGTGATTGAAAACACCGCGGGGCAAGGCAGCAACCTCGGTTTTCGCTTCGAACATTTAGCTGCCATTATTGATGGGGTTGAAGACAAGTCGCGCGTCGGTGTTTGTATCGACACCTGCCATGCCTTTGCCGCAGGATACGATTTACGTACCGAGGAAGAATGCAGCAAAACTTTTGCTCACTTTGAGCGTATCGTTGGTTTTAACTACCTGCGCGGTATGCATCTTAACGATGCGAAGAGCACCTTCGATAGCCGTGTCGATCGCCATCACAGCTTAGGTGAAGGTAATATTGGCAAAACGGCCTTTAGTTGGATCATGCGCGATCCGCGCTTTGACGGAATTCCATTGATTTTAGAAACCGTTAATCCTGATATCTGGGCCGAAGAAATTGCTTGGTTGAAAGAGCAAGAATCCGCCGAGCAGGCCGCATAACCGACCCGAACACAGAAATAGCTAAAAAAATGGGTGCCGCGTGGGCACCCATTTTCATATCAGCGATAACCGTGAGTTACGCTAATTTCTCTTCCGCAATTTCCACGTCTGGACGTTTCAGCAGGGCGTACAAACCACCGGCTAGCAGCGTGCCCGCCACAATCGCAATCAGATATTGAATCACTGGAGTGATTGCGCCAGGGATGAGCAATACGAACAGGCCGCCATGTGGAGCCATCAGTTTAGCCCCGAAGAACATCGACAACGCACCAGTCAACGCACCGCCCGCGATACAGCAAGGTAGAACGCGCATTGGGTCACGCGCAGCAAACGGAATGGCCCCTTCGGAGATAAAGCACAGCCCCAGAACCAGCGCTGCTTTGCCACCTTCGCGTTCGCTTTGGGCAAACTTATTACGTGCAACCAATGTGGCAAAGCCCATCGCCAACGGAGGCACCATACCTGCGGCCATAATCGCCGCCATCGGTGCGTAGGTCTGGGTACTCAGCAGCGCCACACCAAAGGCGTAAGCCGCTTTGTTCACAGGACCACCCATATCGGTACACATCATCGCGCCTAAAATAGCACCCAAGATCACCGCGTTAGCCGTGCCCATCGCCTGCAGCCAATGTGTCAGACCTTCCATAATGGCGGCAACAGGTTTACCAACGATGTAAATCATCGCCAAACCGGTGATCAAGCTCGCCACCAATGGAATAATCAGGATCGGCTTCAGCGCTTCCATACTTTGCGGCAAATGCAATTTGGAGCTGATTGCTTTCGCCACATAGCCTGCCAAGAAACCAGCGATAATGCCGCCTAAGAATCCTGCACCGGTGCTGACCGCCAACATCCCGCCAATCAGACCTGGGGTTAAACCCGGACGGTCAGCAATGGAGAAGGCAATGTAACCCGCCAATACCGGCACCATCAGTGCGAAGGCTGAACCACCACCGATCTGCATCAACGCAGCAGCCAGCGTGCCCTGCTGTTTAAATGCCTCAATACCAAACACGAACGACAGCGCGATACACAAACCACCGGCCACCACCATTGGCAGCATATAGGAAACACCGGTCAGCAAATGACGATATGCCCCTGCGCTTTCTTTCTTCTTGCTAGACGTTGATGAGGTCGATTTCATCGCCGTAAAGGTTTCAGACTCCACCAGCGCTTTGTCCAGCTCCTGCGCGGTTTTCTTCAATGCTAAGCCGGTAGACGTGCGGTACATCGGTTTGCCAGAAAACTTGTTCAGGTCAACTTCAATATCCGCAGCCACGATCACGAGATCCGCAGCAGCAACTTCTTCTGGTGTGATTTCGTTACCCGCGCCCACAGAACCACGCGTTTCAACCTTCACCCACCAGCCACGTTTTTTGGCTTCAGCTTCAATAGCTTCTGCGGCCATAAAGGTATGCGCTACGCCGGTTGGACACGCCGTTACGGCTACCACGCGCATTTGGCCTTTGGCCGGAGCAGCCACCGCCGCGTTAGCAAACTGATAGGGCTGAGCTTCTGCTTTTGCCTGAGCCAAGAATGCTTCGGGTTCACGAATCGCTTTTTCTGCGCTGCCGACAAACAGACGTTTACCATTTAACGTAGCGTCTTGAGGCTGTTCATCACCGATAACGACGATAAGCTCCGCGTCCTGAGCCGCCTCTACCAAAGCGATATCCTGTTTTGCAACAACGCTTTCTAGCATGCGCTTAGCGAGATAGCTACGAGCCTGTCCCTGAGCGCCTTCGGTTAACAATAAGGTTTTCATGTGGCCATCCTCAATTAATTAAAAGGCTTCAGGTCAACACGCGCCATCATGGCGGCCAACTGGGTACGATCGGAAATGCCGACGTTGCTTTGGCTTACGGCCAGTGCAGCCACCGCCGTTGCCAAGCGCAGCGTATGATCGCTGGATTCGCGCATCATCAGACCATAGATCAACCCGCCAACCATGGAGTCACCGGCACCGACCGTGCTAACAACTTCACAGGCCGGTGGCTTAGCCAACCATGCACCCGACGCGTTAACCCACAGCGCGCCTTCAGCACCGAGAGAAATCACCACGTGGGCAATGCCCTGATCGCGCAGCGCATGGGCCGCCCCCACCACATCATCCAGCGTTGGCAATTCACGGCCAGCCCAGATTTCTAATTCACGACGGTTTGGTTTCACTAACCAAGGCGCAGCTTTTAATCCTGCAACCAGCGCTTCACGGCTGCTATCAAAAATGATGCACGGGCATTGGCTACGCAGGCGACGCATCCAATCGGTGAAGTCATCAGGATCCACGCCAGCCGGAAGGCTGCCGCTCACACATACCATATCGAACTGTCCCAGCCAGCTTAGAGAATCGTTAACAAAACGCTCCCAGTCCTGCTTGGTCACTTCAAAGCCAGAGAAGTTAAAGTCAGAAACTTCGCCGTCTTTTTCGGTCAGCTTCACGTTGATGCGTGTACGGCCCGCAACGACCTGAAAACGGTTGGCGATACCCAGCTCACTGAACAACTGCTGAAATCCGTCTTGGTTCTCTTTGCCAAGGAACCCACCCACGGTCACGTCAATACCAAGATCTTTCAGCACCTTGGCCACGTTAATGCCTTTACCCGCGGCATGCAGGCCGGCGGTCTGAACGCGGTTTACTTCGCCACGCTCAATTTCCGCGCAATAGCCAACCAAGTCATAGGCCGGATTCAGTGTAATTGTTGCTACTCTTCTGCTCATTCTTATGCCCCTTCGCCTAGACCATCATTGATAGCCTGACCAATTGCTTCTAATGCTTGCGCCGCGTCGCTACCGTTGGCAGTGAAACGCAGTCGATGACCTTTTTTAACGCCCAGCGCGACAACTTTCATCAGGCTGCGCCCATTTGCTGGAACCCCAGAACCGTCAAGATTGGTGACGGTGATCTGGCTTTCAAATTTCTTAATGGTGTTAACCAGCAGCGTGCCAGGACGAGCGTGTAAACCATGCTCGTTACGCAGCACGAATTCAGCGCTGACGATGGAATCTTCTTCCGCCACATCACTGGTCAGCAAAGCCACCAGCGATGCGGCATCAGCTGCTTTCAGCAAACGATCGGCTTGGTTGTTTTGCAGCAGCGAATTTAGATAACCCAGCATGCCTTCAGGCTGTGCATCGGCCATCGCCACGGTCAGCAACAATCCAACCTGCTCGCCATCCACTTCAAACGGAGTTTGTGGACGCGCAGCCGCTGCGGCGCTTGCCTGATTGCCAAGCGCGCTATCGCTGAGCCAAATACCCTGCCCCAGATTTAACGGCGCACGGGTAATCACATCGCTGACAAACTCTGCGTTAACGGCGCCTGCCTGCTGTAAACGACCGGCGTTGATAGCTTGCAACGTCATCAGGCTGTCAGCGGCAATATCTAAGGCCACCATGGTTGCATCAAAACGGAAAGCCGCAACGCTTCTTTCGCCCATCAGCAAGCTGCGCAACTCTTCTGCTGAAGTGGTTTGCGCCATCTGCTGCGCCACGCTGTCATCGCTTAGCACATGCGTCAGCTGACGCAGCAAGGCCAGATGCTCATCAGAGCGCGCCGCGATACCAATCACAACGTAGGCTCTTTGCCCTTCGCTCCACTCAACGCCTTGCGGGAACTGGAAAACTTTCACGCCCGTTTTCAGCACCATTTCGCGGGTATCGGTGGTTCCGTGCGGAATCGCAATCCCACTCCCCAAATAGGTCGAGGTTTGTTTTTCACGATTGAGCATGCCCTGTACGTAGCCTTCGCTTACATACCCAGCCTGAGTCAGTGCTGCTGCAATTTGTTGAATTGCTTCTTCTTTATTACTTGCCGTAGCGGCAAGATGAATATCTTGTGGGGACAGGTGAAACATAAACGCTCCTCTCACACTGGGCAAAATTCAAGATTGAATCGTTTCAGCTCTTTTTGGAAAAAAGTGCGCTGTATTTTCAATAACAGATCGAATACAACGCTGAATCGTTTCGATGAGTTTGGCCTTTGGCCTTTTTATAAGCAAGATATTCGCAGAAGGAGTTTTCTATTTTTTGAAGAACAGCACACTTTTGCTGAAGTGCTGTTATTAAATCGATGAAGCTGAGATAATTTGCTGAAGCTTGCTGATGGAGAGTATCAATGACAGTTAAAGTCGGCGTTGGTGTGATTATCGCCAACCCACAAGGGCAAATATTACTTGGGAAACGCTGCGGTAGCCACGCGCCCTTCTGGTCTATTCCGGGTGGACACTTAGAAGAAGGTGAAACTTTCGAGCAGGCCGCCATTCGCGAAGTAGAAGAAGAGACTGGGCTGATTGTGGCTGAACCTCGTCTGATCGGCGTCACCAATAATTTAGGCACCTGGATTGACGAAGGTGTGCATAATGTCTCCATGATTATGGTTGCCACCTATTTGCGCGGCGAACCGCAATTGCGCGAACCTGAAAAGTGCGAGCAGTGGCGTTGGTGTAACCCTCAGCGTATGCCTGAGCCATGCTTTGAAGCGTGCCGTCACGGTGTTCAGCTTTGGCTAAACGGCGAGTTTTATCATCCACCCATCACCAAATAATTTTCATCACTACACGTTTAACGCAAAAACACGAAAAATGATTACGGCATTTTCAACGCTGAATTTGCCGTATAGTTTGCCAACCCCAAACGCTTCTCACCCAATAAATGCACTTTTTCAGTGCAAAAATCTCTTCCCTCTCGGCAAAAGTTAGATTTAGTTATCACAACTGAAACAAAATTGTTAAATTTAGATTGTGAAATCGACACTTTTCCCTTAAATCTACTGCGGTGCACCACAAGCGTCACTGACGCACCATAATGGGGCACCATAAAAATGCAGATATCAGATTAACCTTATGCGAATCGGTTAATTTGCACCCACAACATCCAATAACCATTTGATATACATATAAAATAAATAGTTGGCATGATTTTTTTATTACCAATCAAGTAAACACAAATGGGCCATCCCGAAATTTAAGGAATTTTTGCTTATGAAATCTGTAATTAAAGCATCTGTAGCCGCTCTCGCCTTAGCTTTTGCCATGAGCTCTCATGCCGCTGAGAAACAGCTTATCGTGGCTACCGATACCGCATTTGTTCCTTTCGAATTCAAACAGGGTGATAAGTACGTTGGTTTCGACATCGATTTATGGGATGCGATTGCCAAACAGCTGAATCTTTCTTATACCCTCAAGCCAATGGATTTCAGCGGGATTATTCCTGGTCTGCAGACCCGTAACGTTGATTTAGCGTTAGCAGGGATCAGCATCACCGACGAACGTAAAAAGGCGATCGACTTCTCCGATGGCTATTACAACAGCGGTCTGCTGGTTATGGTGAAAAAAGATAACAACGACGTAAAAAGCGTGAAAGATCTGAACGGAAAAGTCGTCGCGGTTAAAAGCGGAACTGCTGGTGTTGATTACGCGAAAGCCAACATCAAAACCAAAGACCTACGTCAGTTCCCAAATATCGACAACGCCTATCTTGAGTTAGGCACCGGTAACGCAGACGCCGTACTACACGACACCCCAAACATTCTGTATTTCATCAAAACCGCAGGTCATGGACAGTTCAAAGCCGTGGGTGACTCTTTAGAAGCCCAACAATACGGCATCGCTTTCCCTAAAGGCAGCGATTTACGTGAAAAGGTCAACGGCGCGTTAAAAACGCTGCGTGACAACGGTACGTACAACGAAATCTACAAAAAATGGTTTGGCGTAGAACCTAAATAAGCACGTTATTACACAAATATAGCCTGACTCTCTGGAGGCGCTGGCTAAGTAGCGCCTCCAGACTTTGACCCATTTATACCCGTCATACTTCAAGCTGCTTATGCGTTGGCTGCTCCCGCTCACCCCAGTCACTTACTTGAGTAAGCTCCTGAGGATTCACGGGTTTGCCGCCTTCAAGCAACTTGAATTATTTTGGGTAATAGAAACATATTGCTGTTATTAGTAGGTTTTTTTAGTTTCCAGGAGAATACAACATGCAGTTTGAGTGGAGCGCCATTTGGGACGCTATTCCTATCCTGCTCGAAGGGGCCAAGCTGACGCTGTGGATTTCAGTGGTCGGTTTGCTTGGTGGCTTAGTTATCGGCCTCGTGGCAGGTTTCGCCCGTGCCTATGGCGGCTGGTTAAGCAACCACATCGCGCTGGTTTTCATTGAGCTGATTCGCGGCACCCCTATCGTGGTGCAGGTGATGTTCATCTACTTCGCACTGCCGATGATGCTACAGGCTTTCATGCCGGTACGTATTGATCCGCTCACCGCCGCGGTTGTCACCATCATGATCAACTCTGGCGCGTACATTGCGGAAATCACGCGCGGTGCAGTGCTCTCTATTCACAATGGTTTTCGTGAAGCGGGTTTGGCTCTTGGCCTCTCCAAACGCGACACCCTGCGTTATGTCATCATGCCGCTGGCATTACGCCGCATGCTGCCACCGCTGGGCAACCAATGGATCGTCAGCATCAAGGATACGTCTCTGTTTATCGTCATCGGCGTTGCCGAACTGACCCGTCAGGGACAAGAAATTATTGCCGGTAACTTCCGCGCAATGGAGATTTGGAGCGCAGTCGCGGTGATTTATCTGATCATCACATTGGCACTGAGCTATGTATTACGTCGTCTGGAAAGAAGATTGAAAATAATATGATTGAATTTAAACATGTTGATAAAAGCTTCGGTCAGACTGCGGTATTGCATGACATTAACCTGAATATTAATCAGGGCGAAGTGGTGGTTATCATCGGGCCGTCGGGTTCTGGAAAATCAACGTTGCTGCGCTGCATCAACAAGCTGGAAGAGATCAGCGCGGGTCAGCTGATTATCGACGGCATGGACGTGAGCGACCCTAAAGTCGACGAGCGCTTGATTCGCCAAGAAGCTGGCATGGTTTTCCAACAGTTTTATCTGTTCCCACACCTCACCGCGCTGGAAAACGTGATGTTTGGGCCAATCCGTGTTCGCCACATGAAGAAAGAAGATGCGGAAAAACGCGCACGTGAGCTGCTGGCGAAAGTCGGCTTGTCTGAACGTGCCGATCACTATCCGTCTGAACTTTCTGGCGGTCAGCAACAGCGTGTGGCTATTGCCCGTGCGTTGGCCGTTAAGCCGAAAATGATGCTGTTTGATGAACCCACCTCCGCCCTCGATCCAGAACTGCGTCATGAAGTGCTGACGGTGATGAAAGATCTGGCTGAAGAAGGCATGACGATGGTTATCGTTACCCATGAAATCGGCTTTGCGCAGAAAGTAGCATCGCGTTTGATTTTCGTCGATAAGGGCCGCATCACCGAAGACGGTGAACCTGACGCGTTGATCACCAACCCGCCAAGCGATCGCCTGCGTGAATTCCTGCAACACGTTTCCTGATATTTCCTCTAAAATAAAAGGGCTCGGTATAGACTGAGCCCTCGCTTCCCTGATTTGACGTAAGCAATAAATCAGCTATCTGTGAACGGCCGTCATTACCTTAACCATGCTTTCCCGCATTTTCTGGCACCATTAACATAATTGAAAGAATTGCCAATACACAAAATGCCACGTTAACCAGCAGCCCCGCAGACGCCGCCACAGCGCCTCCCAATGGCAATAGGGCCGTATAGACTGAAGCAGAGATCGCCATCCCAAAGGCACCACCTAGTGAACTCGCCATTTTATAAATACCTGACGCAACGCCAATTTTGTCGGCTGAAGCGCTGGATATTGCCGTATCGGTTGACGGAGTTGCATAAAATCCCAACCCTAAGCCAAATAGGATATAGCCGACAAAAACAACCACGACATAAGTTGTGTTGGGTAAAAACGTCAATGCCATAATCGCGACCCCAATACCAGTCGTCAGCGTTCCCCACACCATCGGTTTTTTAGCGCCAACCTTTTGTAGGATCTTCTCACCAACCCTAATCATTCCCAGTACGGCAATCAGGTAACCAATTGTCAATGCGCCAGATTGAAAAGCCGTGAAACCACGCTCTTGCTGTACATAGATACTAGCTACCAGCAACGTTCCAGCCACTGCATTAAGCATAAAATTAGAAAAACTCGCACCAGTGTAAGGACGGTTATCAAACAGAGCAAAGTCAATGAAACTACGCTCTTTCTTTAACTGCTCCACACGAAAGAAAATAAACAGCGATACCACGAAGATCACCAACAAACAGCCAACCTCAGCGCTGGTCCAACCAAATTTAGCACCTTTGGTAATAACCAGATTCAATGATATCAACGCTATCACAAAGCTTATCAAGCCCGAGTAATCAAATGGCTGTTTTTGCGACTCTTCAATTTTACTCTCCGGCGTTCCTCGGATCAGTAACATCCCTACAACAGAGAAGATGATTGAAAAAATAAAGATCCATTTCCAACCAAGGTAGGTTGCAATAGCGCCGCCCGCTAAGGAGCAAAGGCCAGATCCGCCCCACGAACCTATTGACCAAAAACTCAATGCCCGTTGCCGCTCACTGCCAGCATAGTAAGTTTTAATCAGCGCCAGAGTGGCTGGCATAATACAGGCGGCTGAGAGTCCTTGAATAATACGGCCAAAGGTAAACAACAGCGTTCCTTGCGCCAGAATCAAGCATAAACAGCCAAGGATACTGAGTATAAAACCGATATAAGTCATTTTTACTCGACCAAAAGTATCCGCTAGCCCACCAATTACGACAATAAAACAACCTGAAAATAAAGCAGATAAACTCACTGCTAAATTTAGAGACTCAAGAGGAATATCAATATCTGCCCGAACTGCGGGGATGATATTGACCATAGACTGTGCAAATAACCAAAAGGTCAGAACGCCAAAAACCATACCCAACGTTAGGCGATCGTTGCCTTTAAAAGAACTCTGTCCGACGTCTACATCGCTGACCAGTGACATAATGAACCTCCTCTGTTTATTACCTCCATGCGAGGTACAGCATGCATATTTCTGCGCCCCACACGTTGGATTTATAGGGTCATTTCCATATATGGAACTGAGCGGTACCTAGTTAAATCATTGCAAATAGGCCTGTGCTAACTCACACCAATATGCCGCACCGGGAAGTAATAACTCATCGTCAAAATCATAGGCGGGGCTATGCACTCGCGGAACATCAGCCCCCTCTCCTGCGCCAATCATTAAGTAGGAGCCATTAGGGTTTGCCTCCAACATAAAAGCAAAGTCTTCACTACCGGTCAGCGCTTTAGCATCGGTGCATACCCGAGCCTCGCCAAACAGATTCTGCGCAACTGAAATAGCAAACTGTGTGGCCTCAGCGCCATTAACCAATACGGGGCTACCATTGATATGCTCCAGCGTGGCTGTGGCTCCGAAACTTACAGCCTGCGCCGTTGCAATTTCTTGAATACGCTTTAGCACGAGTTGGCGCACGTCAGCATTTAGCGTGCGAATAGTTAATTTAAGCAGTGCATTGGCATTGATGATATTGGGAGCTTCCCCCGACTGTATGCTGCCGACGGTTACTACTGCTGGCTCAAAAGGCGTTACGTTACGAGAAACAATCGTTTGCAGCGCTACCGCAATTTGACAGGCAACAAGCCCCGCATCAACGGTCAATTCGGGAATACCGCCGTGCCCACCCACACCTTTCACATGGATATGCACCGTATCTGAAGAGGCCATCATCGCGCCGGTTTTGAAGTAAAAATGACCTTTTCTCAAACCAGGCATATTGTGCAAGGCAAAAATAGCGTCGCAGGGATAGCGCTTGAATAGGCCGTCCTCTAACATTAAGCGGCCGCCATACAGCAACTCTTCACCTGGCTGAAAAATCAGATGTAACGTCCCGTCAAAATTGCGGGTTTGGGCAAGATATTCAGCTGCATAGAGCAACGTTGTGGTATGTCCATCATGCCCGCAACCATGAAATTTACCGGTAAGCACGCTGCACCACGGTTTTCCACTATTCTCCTGCATTGGAAGTGCATCCATATCCGCTCGTAAACCTAACCTTTTACTTCCTCCTCCAACTTTTAGTGTCCCTACAACGCCAGTTTTACCCATGCCACGATCTACGTCATAACCCCATGCCTGCAGTTTGGCTGCTACGATATCACTGGTATTATGCTCTTCTAGGCCGATTTCCGGGTGACGGTGCAAGCTGCGCCGCAGCTCAATGTAGCGATCCTGATAACGTTCTAACACATCAATTATTTTTTTCATTGCCATTCCCTTTCTATCCGATATTGCTGTTTATTATTCGAGCATCAGCGTCTACATCCAAGGTCGGCGCTTGGGCAGAACATCCGTTTTTTTGCTCATTTATGTGAAGCTAAAAATAAAAACGCAAAAAAAAGCATGACAATATATGACCAACGTAGGGAACGCCGAGAGAATCAACATGGATGGAAAAATCAAGTCACTGTTAGATGACTATTTATTAGAGATCGGAAATGTTATTTATCACCCCACCGCAGCAATTAGCGGTATTAGCCTACTTTTCGTATTACAGGGAGAGATTGATATCGTTATTGATGAAAAACTTCAGCGGCTAGGTGCTAATCAAATTGCAATCGTTAACCATAATAGTCATTTCAGTATTAGCGGGGAAAGCGATAACATTTTGATCAAATTAGTCATCAATAGCCGATATTTTTTGCGTTACTTTCCAAACTATTATCAGTTTCGCTACCTCATACCTTTTCAATCACCAGATTATTATTATAAATACTTATGCAGTCTGCGAGCTCTGATTGCCAAACTCACTATAACACAGTTGCGAGGCAGCCAAGAAAGTTCCCAACTAGAAGCTAATAGCTACTTATCAGAAATACTATTATTACTGGTGGTTTATTTTAAAGAGAAAGAGAAAAAAAATACCGATAGTCTCAATCACTCCCCTTATAGCAGAAGAATAGATAATATTATTGAGTTTATTAGCAAAAATAGCCACCGGCCTCTTTCTCTGCGCCAAATCGCCGAGCAAGAACATGTCTCTTTTGCTTATTTATCGCGCTTATTTAAAAAAGAGGTCAGTATTAATTTCACTGAATACCTTAGCCAATTACGTCTTAAAAATGCAATGCATACATTATCAACGACGTCTAAACCTATCTACCAAATCGCCGAAGAATGTGGTTTTACTCGCACACGCCACCTCAGCGATCTCTTTCATCGCCGATACGGAAAATCAGCACTTCAGCTTCGGCAAGAAAATCGTAGCTCAACGTACTTAGATTCTCAACACACTGCAGTCTCTGCCTGTGTAGCTGGAAGCCAATACCTAGAGCGACCATTGAAACATCACCAATTACTACAGTTGCTCACTCAGACGGTCAATGAAAACAGCGATCGGCGCCTATATCATCGGATACCGATTAGAGAACAAAAACTGCATTTATCTGGAACAAAGAAAACAATAAAAGAGCCCCCAAACATTACTTTAATGGTTGGTGAAATATCCCAGATACTTAAATATTCTATTCAGCAACAAATCAGTCTGACTCACAAAGAAATTGGCGTTGCATACGTTGAGGTTTACCACCTCATATCCGATGATAGTATTCTTCCTGAGTTTATTTCAGATGAATACAAGCCTTCATTTTCACCCTATGATAATACCGATGAAGCCATAGCTTTTCTGCACCGCCATAAAATTGGTCTCATACTCAGACTCTACATGCATAAAATATCCTGTGAGCCCGAGCAATATCTCACTAAGCTAAGCCGATTTATTCAGCACAACATTAATATGTTTGGCATGCGTTATCTTCAATCATGGCGTTTTATCTGTTATCCCACTGACGAAAAACAGAGGCAGAATGCCAATATTTCGCTAATTTTTCAATCGGTTTATGAGGTCATCAAAAAATGGTTACCCAAGGCGGAAATTGGTATTTTCCATTCATTTCATGCCGATAAAAATGAGCTTAGCAATGACCCATTTTTCCATAGCCGCATGGCAAAATTAGTCGATTTTATTGGCTATGCGGCTAATCCAAATGAGCAAATTAATTTAGCTAAATTACAAGAAGAGATAAAGCATAATCACGATGAATTCATTCAGCGACGCACCCTACTTATTTTAGCTCAGCTCCATCGACATAATATTGACGCATCGCTTTATCTCGCCTCGTGGAATACCCTAACTGGCGATACGCGTCATACAAATGGCCGCTTCTTTCGTGGTGCATTGCTCATCCGTGCTCTGCTAAAGCTGCCACCGCAGGTTAGTACGGTTGGATTTTGGATTAATTCTGAAATTCAGCATGAAGCGCTGAGCGCAACCTACATAGATATTCGCAGTTTGGCACTGTTTTACATCAGCAATACTCGCAGGCCTATTTATCATGTGCTGCGCTTAAATACGCGTCTACGTGGAAACATCATGTCTCAGAGCGAACACTACTTGTTAACCCAGATTGAAAACGGGTATCAACTCCTGCTTACCAACCCAGTCATTTTTCACCCCTATCTATCGATGCAAGAACAAATCATTCAAGATTTAAAAATACGCCTAACCTTTGATTTTTCAGGCCTTAAAAATGGAAGCTACCAAGTCAAAAAGTGGATATTTGATCAGCAACACGGCGCGCTATACCGCGAATTTGAACGCCAACAAACCAGTTATGGCCGAGATGATGAAATCATGCAGGCCATTGAACGTCAGGCAATGCCTTATCTTTGCGTTAACGATATTGATATTATCAATTCATGGAGTATTTCCGATGAATTAGACATTAACGCTATCCACTTTTACGAGCTAAAAGAAATACTGCAATAGGCCACAATGGGCGCATATCCAGCGCCCTTTTTTTACTCAGATCTGATTACCACCTCAATTACGCACGAATCGCTCACGAATACTCAGCAAAATCTGCTCGTTATTCCTATACTTAAACGCATATCGCTCAATCATCCCCGCTATCGGCAACGGTAAACGAGGGTTTGATGCCTATATCGTTCACTCAAAACCCCATCGCCAAGTCCTGTTTTCCGCTTGTTTAATGGAGCTTTTTTATGCCACAGGGAGCCCGCCTTATCCCCTTTTTTACTCGGTACCTCGTTTTACTCGCCGTTCTCTTTTTTTCATGCTCAGCCAGCGTGAATGCCGTTGAACCCCAAAAGGAAACGGATTCTAAAGCAGCCTATTCCGCATTAGCTGACATTCTGTCTGACACCAACAGCCGCGATGCGCTGATTGCTGAACTGCGTGACAGCGCCAAAACCGGTAAACCACTGGCAGAAAAAAGCGCCAGTACTGTCCCTGCTGAAACCCGCGATGAAACCTTTGCTGACCAGCTTGATTCCAATATTCAAGGCTACCTCACCGTCGCGCAGAGCAAATTGGACAGGTTAATTACGGCGCTGAAATCGCCGCCGCATAAAGCGTTTAACCCCCAAACGTTTTGGCCTGCCCTCACTCATTTCCTGTTCACCGTTGCCGTGACCTTTGCGCTATTTTTAGCGATTCGTTTTTTTGCTACGCCGTTTTATAAGCGAATTGGCAGTTGGGGGCACAAAGCACGTGAGAAACGAGCAGACTGGGCGCGACGCCCAACCGCCATTATCAGCGCATTCGTCATTGATTTACTGATCCTGCTGTTTTGCGTCACCGCCGGAAACATTATCGCGACCACCTTCGGCACTAACAGTCCGGTTACGATGCGCCAGCAAGCCCTTTTCCTGAACGCTTTTGCCCTGATTGAGTTTTTCAAAGCCATATTGCGCCTGATATTCGCGCCTAAATTTGACTATCTACGCCCGTTCCCTTTTAGCGACGCAACCGCAAAATATTGGAATACACGCCTCGCATGGCTAAGCGGCCTTATTGGCTATGGGTTGATGGTGGTGGTGCCTATTATTCAGGTGCAGCTCGGGGCTTCATCTGCCGTGCTGGTGAACTTCTGCATTATGTTGGCTCTGACCGTTTATGCTATTGGCTTGATACTGGTCAACCGCCTGCGAATACAAAAAGAAATCACCGCGCTTGGCAACCGCTCGCTGGCCTTTTTCGGCGTATTTTTACATGCGCTTTCACACATTTGGCATATTCTGGCCATCGTTTATTTTCTGGTTCTGTTTTTACTGTCGCAGTTCGACCCCGGCAGCAGCCTCGCTTTCATGATGAGTGCCACGATTAAAAGCCTGATCGTCGTTGGCTCCGGTGCGCTTATTTCAGGCCTGCTCACCCGCTGGATCTCACGCCGCATCACGCTGCCTGCCGACATCAAGCTCAAATACCCGATGCTGGAACGGCGCGTAAACTCCTATATTCCTAGCGCGCTGCAAATCATGCGGTTTATCGTTGTGGTGGCGATCCTGCTGTTCCTGCTCGATGCATGGCACATATTCGGCCTTCGGGCATGGCTAGACTCGGCCACCGGTGAAAAAATTATCGGCGGATTGGTTCATATTCTGCTGATCATGTTTATTGCGGTTCTGGGATGGACACTGCTCGCCAGCGTGATTGAGCATCGGCTCAGCCTTGAAATGGACAATCCCAAGCATCCCGGCGCACGCGAGCGCACGTTGCTGACGCTATTCCGCAATGTGTTATCCATCGTGATTACCACGATCACCGTGATGATCATCCTGTCACAGATCGGCATCAACATTGCACCACTGCTGGCGGGCGCTGGAGCATTAACGCTCGCCGTCAGTTTTGGTGCTCAAACGTTGGTTAAAGACGTCATTAACGGCATATTCATCCAGTTTGAAAATGGCATGAATACCGGTGAATACGTCACCGTATTTGGCATTACCGGCACCGTCGAGCGCATGACTATTCGTTCTATCGGCCTGCGGGACGATTATGGCGTTTATCATCTGGTGCCCTACTCGTCGATCACCACCGTGGCTAACTATGCACGTGAATTCGGTGTATATCGCGCCAACTACGTGATTAGTCGGGATGAAGATATCGAGAAAGCCAACGAAGTCTTGAAACAGGCGGTCGCTGAATTACGCGATAATCCGCGCTTAAAAAGCTTACTTATTGGTGAACCCGCGTTTAACGGCGTGGTGAAATTGGATGATGTGTCATTTACGCTGCGCACGACAATTCGCACCGTTGCACTGCAACAGTGGACGATTCAATATGCGTTAGACAAACTGGTGAAAGAGCATTTCCAGCGGGCTGGAATTAAAACGCCGCATCAAAATGTTCAAATCAGCTATGCGGCACCGGAACAACAGGCTTTGTTACCACCGCAGAACGACACAAATAACGTTGAAAAATAATGGGTAAGAATGCCTCTCCATTTGGAGAGGCATTAAAGATTCCGTGGAGATTAGCGGATTTTACGCTTGTTCTCTGGCAAGAACGTCCATGCAATAAAGCGGCTAACTTTCTGCCCTTGAGACATTTCAATAGTGCGAACGTCCAGCGCTTCCACCTCTTCCAAGGCTTCATAAATCGCAGGCAAGTTCTCCTGACGAGAAACCAAACTGGTGAACCAACCTACCTGCTTGGCAAAAGATTCGCTCTCTTCGATCATTTTGGTGATGAACGCAACTTCACCGCCTTCACACCACAGCTCACCGGCTTTTCCACCGAAGTTCAGCACCGGTGCGCTGGCGTCACGACCCAAGTTAGTCAGTTTACGACGGGTGCCGCTCAGCGCATCTTCCGCAGAACGGTGGAACGGCGGATTACACATCGTGGCGGCATAATGCTCACCGCTCTTGATCGCCCCTTTCAGAATTTTGTTCGGGTCTTGCTGCTGGCGCAGACGAATATTTTTCGCTGCTTGCGGATTTGCCTTGATAACGGCACCCGCTGATTTTAGCGCCACCGCATCGACTTCAGTACCGGTAAAACGCCAGCCATACGCGTGCTGGCCAATCAGTGGATAAATACAGTTTGCGCCAACGCCGATATCAAGAATGCATACATTCTGCCCACGAGGAACCTGATAGCCGTGATCTGCCGCCAGCACATCAGCCAAATAATGCAGATAATCTGCACGGCCAGGGATCGGTGGACACAGATAGCCTTCTGGAATATCCCAGTGTTCAACCTGATAAAAATGCTTCAGCAAGGCGCTGTTTAATGCTTTCACCGCCAATGGATCGGCAAAATCAATGCTGTCATCGCCCCATTGGTTGCGGAAAACAAACGCTTTTAGCTCCGGCGAAGTTTCGCATAAAGTGGTGAAATCATAACGTTCACGATGAAGGTTACGAGGATGCAAGTTGGTTTTCTGTGCAGGAAAGTTCTTTTTCTTTGGATTTTTCATTCGGCGATTTCGATCAACGTTAAGACATCATGAGTGTATTCCCCTATGCGCTTTGCCGCCTAAAAGCCGCCAGCGCCGTCGGTCAGAGGAATAAAATAGGGAAATTAGCCGGAGTATACCCTAAATGACTGGCGTTGCGTTAAGGGGCAGAGCCAGCACAGCCACACCGATAGCACCAAGCTGCACCTATTTATACTGTAAGCTGTTGCTAACTCTGTTCAATGCGTAAGGATGTTATATGTCTTCACCCTTTGAGTATTACAGCTATCAGCCTCGCCAAGGGCATGGATTAAGCCACGATCCGCTTAATGCCATTATTGGCCCCCGCCCAATTGGCTGGATCAGTTCAATCAGCGCCGACGGCAAACACAATCTGGCTCCCTACAGCTTTTTCAACTGTTTCAGCTACCATCCACCGGTGATTGGCTTCGCTAGCAGCGGCTGGAAAGACAGCGTGGCGAACATCAATGAAACCGGCGAATTTGTTTGGAATCTTGCGACGATAGAAACGGCAGAAGCTATGAACCAAAGCTCCGCGGCGCTCCCTCGCGGGGAAGACGAATTTGTATTTTCCGGCGTGAATATGCAGACCAGCCAATGGGTGAAGGCCGCGCGCGTTGCGGAAAGTCCGGTCAATTTTGAGTGCAAGCTAACGCAGTGTATTCAGTTGCAAGACCAATATGGTCAGCCATTTGATTCGTGGCTGATATTAGGTGAAGTTATCGGCATTCATATCGCGAAAAATCTACTCAACAATCAAGGCGTATATCAAACCGCAGCGGCAAATCCTATTTTGCGAGCCGGAGGCCCTTCGGCCTATTACACGATCAGCGATGAAAATCGCTTTGATATGCTCCGGCCGATAATAAAATAAAACGTTTCAAGCGGTTAAAAAAAATACAATTAGATATATGAAGCCTTTTATATTAAATATATTGGGCTTCATATAGTTAGCCCAATAGCAGACATCTTCTCGTCATCATAATTCACATTAAATAAACATTTTTCATTTTTAATTAATCCCTTAGCAATAGAATTATTCATATCAAAAAGAAATATCCCTGTATTTATTAATGGAAATATCATATTTTCTTCCTAGAAAAATCCTAATCAATAACGACAGGTGTTCCTTAATTTACTCAGGACCCAATTTTATCTAGGAACAGCGGCATGGTGTTACCCTCAGCCTTGTACAGAAAACCCGTTTCAACATCATTACGCATCTTGATATCAACGTTAATTGCGGCGCTTGTGGCCATTGTTTTCGTTATTCTGGCTGGACATGCTATACAGCACCAACGCCAAAACCAGCAATATGAATTGGCAAAAACAGGGCTGATGTACGCCACACATTTGGCCGATGACTTAGACCAAAAAATGGTCTCGCTTCTTCCTCTTACCGCGCTCGACTGTGAGAGCGTGGTGAACACCTTGGCAAGCAAAGCCGTATTCAGCGGCGGCGTTCGGGCCTATATTCTGGTTCGTGACGGCATTGCCGTTTGCTCAAGCGTCACACATAGCATGTCATCACCGGCATCAAAAATTTATCCCAAGCTTGACCTAAATCGTGATTCCGACATGGTGCTACAGCAGGGAACTCCGCTGGTTCCCGATCGCCCCGTGATTGCATTTTGGCACTCTATCGGTGATGGAACCCGCACCGGCGTATTGCTGACGCTGGATATCAATCCGGCGCCCTACATGCTGTTTTTTAGCCGTGAGCGCACCATCTCAGGCCTAGCGCTAACCATAAAAGATCGTGCTATCAGCACTTTTGAGCCGAAAATCGTTGCCGAGAACGCGCTGCCCGCTCATCCCGATATCATTATGCAGGATGAAAAGAACCGCTTTACCTTCCGCCTTTATGGTAGCCCGTTATCAGCCGGCGATTTAGGCCTGCTTGGTCTTGTGACTTTGCTGGTTGCTATGGTGGCTTGGCTCATCACCTTCTATGTACTATCGCAGCAAAGACGGCTCGATCGCGATATTTTACAAGGGATCAAGCGCGGTCAGTTTTTCCTTGTTTACCAGCCAGTCATTCATTCAGAGACTCAGCTGCCTGGGGGATTTGAAGCGCTGATTCGTTGGAAACACCCTAAACTCGGGTTGGTTCCACCAGACGAATTTATTCCCTACTGCGAATCCGAAGGGCTTATCGATCGTTTGACCCAGCACATTATGGAGCTGGCGGCTCAAGACGCGCATCGACTGATCGATTTCGTGCCCAAAGGCACCAAGTTAGGACTGAATATTTCTCCTCTACACATGACGTTAGACAGTTTTAAAGCTGACGTGCGCCATTTCCTCGATTTGATGCCCACCGAGCATTTCATTCCGTTGTTCGAAATTACCGAACGCAGCATGGTGCAAGACGGCGGCGCTGAGAAAATTTTCGATTGGCTGCACGCGTGTGGCATTGAACTGGCCATCGACGATTTCGGCACCGGCCACAGCGCACTGATTTATCTCCAGCGCTACAAAATTGATTATTTAAAAATAGACCGCGGTTTTGTGAACTCTATCGGCTTAGAAACCGTCACCGCGCCGGTTTTAGATGCGGTTCTGGAATTAGCACAAAAGTTGAAGCTACAAATCGTTGCCGAAGGGATAGAAACGGAGGAGCAGGCCGAATATCTGCGCCAACGCCACGTAGATTATTTACAGGGTTATCTCTTCTGCCGCCCTCTTCCGTTGGAACAACTGTGCGATTACTATCAGCAGCACGTCAACGGTAAATTGGTCTGAATTGCGTCGCTTTGCAAAGAACTTAGAACAAAAAGTGCAATGAATTGAAACTTTTATCCCTTGCTTGGCATAACATTGCTATTCTTGGTACATCCGCAGGGTTGCGGAGCATTTAATGGCGTAAAACGCGATAGCCGCATAGTCATAGTTGCGCCGCGTAGCCATTGTTGACCTGATTGATATGTCATATATGCCTAGAGCATTCTAGGCGTTAAGCAGGAGCTAACACATTCATGTACTCGCGCCTTCTAAAGACCTTGTGCACGGTGGTCCCCATTGTGGCCGCCTTCAGTTTCAACCTTCGCGCAGACGTCATTAACGAAAGCTACGCTTTTGCTATTTTAGGCGAGCCCAAATACAGCAGTGACTTCACTCACTTCGACTATGTCAATCCCGCTGCTCCCAAGGGCGGCGATATTACGCTTTCTGCGCTGGGCACCTACGACAGCTTCAATAGTTATGCCTCACGTGGCCACCCGGCGGTGCGTGCTAACCAGCTGTACGACACGCTGTTTACCAATTCAGCGGATGAAATAGGCAGCTACTATCCGCTGATTGGCGAAACCGTACGCTATGACGACAAATTCAGTTGGGCAGAAGTTAACATTAACGCCGACGCACGTTTCCAAGACAACACCCCGATCACCGCACAGGACGTCCAATTCAGCTTTAATAAATTTATGACCGAAGGCGTACCGCAATATCGGAGTTATTACCAAGGCGTAAAAGTTAAGGCGATTTCTCGATTAACCGTACGCTTTGAGCTTCCCAAGCCCGACAAAGAGATGATGCTCAGCCTGATTGGCGGCTTAAAGGTGATGCCAGAAAGTTTCTGGAAAAATCACAAATTATCCGAGCCACTCAATACGCCACCGCTCGGCAGCGGCCCGTACCGTATTTCTGATTATCGCCTCGGTCAGTTTGTCACCTATTCGCGGGTCACCAACTATTGGGCGGCAAATTTGCCGGTCAACCGTGGGCAATATAATTTCGACACCATTCGCTACGACTATTATTTGGATGACAAAGTGGCCTTAGAGGCTTTCAAAGCGGGCGCTTTTGATTTCCGCATGGAGACGTCACCAAAGAACTGGGCAACACAGTATAGCGGCGGAAACTTTGCCAAAAACTACATTGTTAAATCCGACGAAACCAACCAGTCGGCACAGGATACACGCTGGCTAGCCTTCAATACCCAACGTCCTATTTTTGCCGACAGGCGAGTGCGTGAGGCGATTTCGTTGGCGTTTGATTTTGAGTGGATGAATAAGGCGCTGTATTACGACGCCTATCAGCGCACTAACAGCTACTTCCAAAATACCCAGTATGCCGCGCGAGGTTATCCTGATTCGGCGGAGCTGGCATGGCTCGCGCCGCTGAAAGGCAAAATTCCGGCGGAAGTGTTTAATCAGGTATATCAGCCTGCCGCTACCGACGGCAGCGGTAACGACCGCGAAAACCTGCTTAAGGCCACCAAACTGTTAGAAGACGCCGGTTGGACGATAAAAGACCAACAACTTGTCAACAAAGCTACCGGAAAACCCTTCGCCTTTGAGCTGCTACTGCCAAGCAGCAGCAATTTCCAATATGTGATGCCGTTTAAACACAATTTGGAAAAGCTCGGTATTACGCTGAACCTGCGTGAAGTTGATACCTCGCAATACAGCAACCGCGTTCGTTCTCGTGATTTTGATATGTTCCCTACCGTATACGGCGGCATGAACTATCCCGATCCTTCGCTGAAAATTCTCTGGCGCTCAGACTACATCAGCTCAACGTGGAACAGCGCGGGCGTGCAAGATCCCGCGGTTGATAGCCTGATTGATAGCATCATTAGCCATCAAGGCCAGCCAGACGCCCTACTCTCACTCGGGCGCGCATTAGACCGCGTACTGACATGGAATTACTACATGCTGCCCATGTGGTATTCCAACCATGACCGCATTGCCTACTGGGATAAATTCTCGATGCCGGCTCTGCGTCCGGCATACGATCTCGGCTTTGATACATGGTGGTATGACATCAACCGCGCGGCGAATCTACCGCAACAACGGCGTTAAGAGGTGTTCTGATGACCGCTTATCTTATTCGCCGTTTGCTTCTGATCATTCCCACTCTGTGGGCCATCATCACCATTAATTTTTTTATCGTGCAAATTGCCCCCGGTGGCCCGGTTGATCAGGCCATCGCCAATATCGAAATGGGGCAAAACGCCGGTTTTGGTGCCGGTGGTGGCGCGCATGTCGGCGCCGCACACACAGGCATTGCCGCCAGCAACGTGGGTGAAGGCCAATATCGTGGCGCTCGAGGCCTCGATCCCCAGATTATTGCTGAAATTGAAAAGCGCTTTGGCTTCGACAAACCGCTCCACCAGCGTTACTTCGATATGCTGTGGAACTACATTCGCTTTGATTTCGGCGATAGCCTGTTTCGTGGCGGCTCCGTAATGTCGCTGGTTAAGCAAAGCCTGCCGGTGTCCGTCTCCCTCGGGTTATGGAGCACTTTAATCATTTATCTGGTGTCGATACCGCTGGGTATTCGCAAAGCCGTTCACAACGGTTCTCGATTCGATACCTGGAGCAGTACGCTGATCATTATCGGCTACGCTATTCCTGCATTTTTATTTGCCATCATGCTGATTGTGCTGTTTGCTGGCGGTAGCTATTGGGATTGGTTCCCCCTGCGTGGCTTAGTTTCCAGCAATTTCAGCTCGCTATCGTGGTATGACAAAATCACCGATTATCTCTGGCATATCACGTTGCCGGTGCTTGCCACCGTCATCGGCGGTTTCGCCAGTTTAACCATGCTAACCAAAAACTCTTTTTTGGATGAAGTACGCAAACAATATGTGGTTACCGCGCGCGCCAAAGGGCTAGATGACAAAAAAATCCTTTATCGCCATGTGTTCCGCAACGCCATGCTGCTGGTCATCGCAGGCTTTCCAGCTACTTTCATCAGTATGTTTTTCACCGGTTCGCTGCTCATCGAAGTGATGTTTTCGCTTAACGGTTTAGGATTGCTGGGCTATGACGCTATTTTACAGCGTGATTATCCAGTGATGTTCGGCACGCTGTATATTTTCACCCTGCTGGGATTACTGCTGAATATCATCAGCGACATCACCTACACGTTGGTCGACCCACGTATTGACTTCGAGGCTCGCCACTGATGAAACTCAACCCAATCAATCAGGCGCGCTGGCAGCGTTTTAAAACCAATCGCCGTGGCTATTGGTCCATGTGGATCTTCCTGCTGGTTTTTATCATGAGCTTAGGCTCAGAGCTGATCGCCAACGACAAGCCGCTTCTGCTGCGTTATGACCAACACTGGTACGCGCCTTTCTTGGTCAACTATCCTGAAACCACGTTCGGTGGCGATTTCAAAACCGCTACCGATTATCAAGATCCGCTGATCCGCAGCAATATTGAGCAACATGGCTGGGCAATTTGGGCGCCGATTCGTTACAGCTACAACAGCATTAATTTTGCCACCGAGGTGCCATTTCCTTCTCCGCCGTCTGCTCAGCACTGGCTCGGCACCAATGAGAACGGCAACGATATTTTAGCCCAGGTGCTGTACGGACTCCGAGTTTCTATTTTATTTGGCCTGATGCTGACGGTGCTTTCTAGCGTGATTGGTATTACCGTGGGTGCCACGCAGGGCTTTTACGGCGGAAAAGTCGACCTTATCGGGCAGCGTTTTATTGAAGTCTGGTCAGGCATGCCAACCTTATTCCTGATTATTTTGCTCTCCAGCGTGGTTCAGCCTAACTTTTGGTGGCTGCTGGCAATCACGGTGATTTTTGGCTGGATGGGGTTAGTCGGCGTGGTGCGTGCAGAGTTTTTACGCACGCGAAATTTCGATTATATCCGTGCCGCCCGCGCCATGGGGGTGAGCGATCGTACCATCATGCTGCGCCATATGCTGCCTAATGCGATGGTCGCAACGCTGACGTTTTTACCGTTTATTCTGTGCGGCGCCATTACCACCCTCACCTCACTCGATTTTTTAGGCTTCGGCTTGCCTACAGGCTCTCCATCGCTCGGCAGTTTACTGCTGCAAGGTAAAAATAACCTGCAAGCGCCTTGGCTTGGCATTACCGCATTTGCCGTGCTGGCCATTTTGTTGTCGTTGCTGATCTTTATATTCGAAGCGGTACGTGACGCTTTCGACCCATCGAAGGTGAATTGATATGGCTAAACATTCACAACCCCCACTGCTCAGCATTCGCGATCTGAACATTTGTTTTCGCAGCGGTGAAGTGACACGTCCGGTGGTTAACGGCGTTTCGCTTGAGATCAACGCAGGAGAAACGCTCGCCTTGGTTGGGGAGTCAGGCTCAGGAAAAAGCGTGACCGCGCTGTCTATTTTGCGGTTGCTTTCATCGCCTCCCGCCGAATATCCACAAGGCGATATTCTGTTTAACGGCCAATCCTTGCTGCATGCCACAGAACCCTACTTACGCAGCGTACGTGGCAATGAAATTGCCATGATTTTTCAAGAGCCGATGGTTTCCCTCAATCCCTTACACAGCATCGAGAAACAGCTGGCTGAAGTGCTTTCTTTGCATAGAGGCATGCGTCGAACTCAGGCACGCGCGGAAATCCTTCGCTGCTTAGAGCGAGTTGGGATCCGTTCACCAGAAAAGCGCCTTAACGATTATCCACACCAGCTTTCGGGCGGCGAACGTCAGCGCATCATGATTGCGATGGCGATTTTAACCCGCCCTAAACTGTTGATTGCCGATGAACCCACCACCGCGCTGGATGTTTCCGTGCAGGCGCAAATTTTAGAACTGCTGGCAGAGCTCAAGCAGGAGCTTAATATGGGGATGCTGTTTATCACCCATAACCTCAACATTGTGAAGCGCTTAGCCGATCGCGTAGCCGTTATGCATGATGGCAACATTGTGGAAATCGGAGAATGCCAGTCGCTGTTTGCCGCCCCGCAGCATCCCTACACCAAACAATTGCTTGATGCTATTCCCTCGGGCGATCCTGTTGCGCTCCCGCAGCCAACGCAAACGCTGCTGGAAGTGAAAGATCTCAGCGTACGCTTTCCTATTCGGCAAGGCATTCTGCGCCGCACGGTCGGCTACAACGCTATTGTTAATCAGCTTAATTTCACGCTACGTCGCGGTGAAAGCTTAGGCTTAGTGGGCGAGTCTGGCTCAGGTAAAAGCACCACAGGGCTAGCGTTGTTACGCTTGCTTCCCTCGCAGGGTGAGATTTGGTTTGAGGGCACGCCGCTGCATCAGTTGAATTTAAAACAGCTTCAGCCTTATCGCAGCCAGATTCAAGTGGTGTTCCAAGATCCCTACTCGGCGCTGAACCCGCGTTTAAACGTGCAGCAAATCATTGCCGAAGGGTTGCAGGTCCATCAGAAGCTCAGCGCGCAGGAACGGGAACAGCGCGTGACTAGCGCCATGACCGAAGTGGGCCTCGATCCTGAAACGCGCCACCGCTACCCAACAGAGTTTTCTGGCGGACAGCGTCAGCGTATTGCGATTGCGCGCGCGCTTATTCTTGAGCCGCGTTTGCTGATACTGGATGAGCCCACCTCATCGTTAGACAGATCGGTACAGGCGCAGATTTTAGCCCTGCTGAAAAAGCTTCAGCAACGCCATCAGCTCACCTATCTGTTCATCAGCCACGATTTACAGGTCGTTCGCTCGCTGTGCCATCAGGTGATGGTGATGCGTAATGGAAAAGTGATTGAGCACGGAGATTGCGCTGAGGTCTTTGCTCGCCCCGCACAAGATTACACTCGGCAGCTGCTAGCATTTGCAGACACGCCGTGGCTGGAAAAATAGGCAAGTTGATTTAAACACCGGCAGCCTGATGGGCGTGCCGGTATTCTGCTCTAAGCGCCTTTCAACGATCAGAACGGATACTGGGCGACAATCGGTTCAGCGATAGCTACACCGACGTTTTTTAGGCGACACATCGCCGCACTTTCATCTTCAAGATGAACAAATAGACAAGGTTCACCGTCAAGCTCAACGACAGAGCAGTTTACCTGCATCTCTTGTAAAGACTGATTCAGACGTTTCATGATTTGCCAAGCTGCTTCTCCCTCTTCACTCAGGAGCTTCAGGCCAATCAAACTATTATTATCAATAGCGTTATTATCGATAACAGTATTATTAACGTCCGTATTCTCAGCGCCAGTCGTTTTCGCCAAATAAATGGGTTCAACCTGCACACCGGTGAGCCCTGATGACCAGCGGTAGCTCTGAGGCAACCGGTGGACTATCGAAAGCTGGAAACTATTCACATTTTTACCCTGATTAAAAACTAACTACAATTTTTTCACAAAAAACTCACATCGTAAACCACAGATCGCACTATTTAGGCTATTTGATGACTTAATCGTCATTTTATTGTGGTTTTGTTTATTACATTTCGGTAACACCGAAGTAAAAACGACCGAAACAACGATCAATCTGGCACTACCCCATTTTTTCTTCAGAAATACCACGATGGGAGGAACTTCTGCTGCTGCGGTTATATGTATACTTTTCTCTTTATTACCACAACCATTTTTGTTTCATTTTAATTACTTTGTCGTATTTTTCAATTTACATAAGAAATACAATAACTCCCTGAATCTCGATCAAAGAAATTAGCTAATCATTTGTTTTAAAACAATATTAATTAATAGGTTAATAATTAATAGTTTTAATGTTTTCTTTGTTTTTAAGGGTTTCTATCTGTTTTGGTAAAAAATACTGTTAACGAAATGAAAAACCCATCACAAAATCGCACGAAAAATATAGTTAGCATGATTATGTTTTCATAGGAATTTATAATTTAGGAAAGCGTTTGCTTTTATTTGATCGGAGGCGTTTACGATGATGGGTATTAATAGAAAAGTATGCAGAAATGCCGTTTTGTTTTTATGACTGCCTGTACGGCAGTGAACGGGGTAATAGCATGGAACCGGTGTTACCTGATTTTCTAAGCTGCCTGTACGGCAGTGAACATGGGACGCCAACACAAGCCCATGGAATATTGTTTCTAAGCTGCCTGTACGGCAGTGAACGCTTGCTACGGGCATTTTCAGAAGTGCATACATTTCTAAGCTGCCTGTACGGCAGTGAACAAAAATATCGCCATCAGCTGGCGTATAAATGATTTCTAAGCTGCCTGTACGGCAGTGAACGCTGCTGATTTAGCAAGTACACTTGCTCATAATTTCTAAGCTGCCTGTACGGCAGTGAACTTCTGCTAGCGTATCCGCTGCGCTAAACTCGTTTTCTAAGCTGCCTGTACGGCAGTGAACTTTGATCCTGCTGACGAGGGCAGTGATGAGAATTTCTAAGCTGCCTGTACGGCAGTGAACTGAATAAGCATGGCGTATAGAACGTTGTGATATTTCTAAGCTGCCTGTACGGCAGTGAACACCCCGACATGGACTGTGTCAGCAAACCAGTTTTTCTAAGCTGCCTGTACGGCAGTGAACCGTTTACTGGGAATAGCAAAGGACTTGCATACTTTCTAAGCTGCCTGTACGGCAGTGAACTTGACCTGCCAGCAACGGCTCTACCCCGAATGTTTCTAAGCTGCCTGTACGGCAGTGAACCAAACCACGCTGTTGCTGTTGCGTCATAAACTTTTCTAAGCTGCCTGTACGGCAGTGAACTTTAGCTTTTTAAGCTGATTGTCCATGGAGTTTTTCTAAGCTGCCTGTACGGCAGTGAACTGTGATATCGCTAGTTCGCGGCCTGTGAACCAATTTCTAAGCTGCCTGTACGGCAGTGAACGCGGCAACCCGTTTTATCGCCGCCGGCATTCATTTCTAAGCTGCCTGTACGGCAGTGAACTGTAGAATATTCGTATAAAGCTTCGAATAATCAGATCTGTAACTCATTTTTCACTGCATTACCCTTTTTTATCTTCGTGATAAACTCTCACATAAAATTAAAGGGTTATAAATAGGCGAAAAAAAAGGTTAGTGGAAGCTTATCGTATTTAGGGGAATCGCTAGAGAGTGGCGTTCGGATCTCACAGGAAAGTTGGGGGCAGATTAACGCTTCCAGCTCATCTAATCTCTGCATTGCTAGCGCTCTGCGAACAGGCAAACATATGTCTGTTGCATATGCCAAATAAAGAGCGGCGATTGCTAATGGCCTCCCCGCCTATTTTTATCAGCGGGGAGCCAAAGCGCTTAGGCGGGATCGATACGGTTGCTGGCCTTAGCAGGTCTAGAGGCATACAGGAACAGCATCATGGCAGCAAAGATACACAGGAACATGGAGCTTACCATCGGCCATTCGCTTCGTGCAGAAGCAAGCGCCAGTAGCGTTCCCACTACGGCACCGAGGCTAAAGCGCAGCGTTCCTGCCAGCGAGGATGCGGTTCCTGCCATATGCGGGAAATCGTCCAAGATCACCGCCATCGCGTTAGATGTGATCATGGCGATACAGCCAACATAGGCGGCGACGCCAATCACCAGCGACCAAAAACCTAAGTCCAGCATGGCGGTAATGACCAACCAGATGCCCATCACGAACTGCACCAGCAGACCAAAACGCAGCATGTTGATCGCGCCAAAACGACGCACGTTGCGGCTATTAATCAGCGTCATAATGAACAAGAAAACGATATTTAGCGCAAAGTAATAGCCGAAATGCTGCGGCGATACGCCGTTCAGATCGATATACACAAATGGCCCCGCGCTGAGGAACGAGAACATCCCTGCAAAAGAGAAGCCACTGGCTAACATGTAACACAGCACGCGTTTATGACGAAACAACGAGGCAAAATTCCCCAGCGTCGTGCGTAAGCGGAACTTTTGCCGTTTCTCTTTGGGTAGCGTTTCTTTGATGAAAATCGCCACCAGCACGGTACCCAACAGCGCCGCACCCGCCATCGCCCAGAAAATCGCATGCCAGCTAAACCAAATCAGCAGCGCCCCGCCCATAATCGGTGCAAGCAACGGCGCAATGGTCATCACCAGCACCACAAACGACATCATGCGCGCAAAATCATCCTTGGTGAACATGTCACGCATCAGCGCATTAATCACCACGCTGGCGGCCGCAGCGGCTAAACCGTGGATTAAACGCATCACAATCAGCTGATCGACCGACTGCGCCATCGCACACGCAGCACCCGCCAAGGCGAAGAACAACGTGCCATACATAATGACCGGTTTACGCCCAATGCTATCGGCCATGGGGCCGTAAAGCATTTGTCCAAATGCAAAGCCCAGCGTGTAGGCGCTGAGCGTCATCTGTACATCACCACTCGGCACACCAAATTGTTCGGCAATCACCGGCATACTCGGCAAATACATGTCGATAGCCAACGGCATCAACATTGATAACAAACCGAGGATCAGGATCAACCCAAGATGGGAACTACGGGGTGTCTGCACGCAGCATCTTCCTTTTTAATCAAAAAGTTATACCCAAAATAGTTGGCATTGTGTCACGGCGGCCAACGCGTGCCGCCAACACAGAAACAACGTTAAGTATGACGGGTAATTAATCTTTCGCTAACAGTTCAGCAGGCAAACCTACGCTGGCGATCTCTTCCTCGGTCAGAGGACGATATTCACCCGGTTCTAAATCTTCATCCAACACGATGTCGCCGATACGCTCACGGTGCAGTTCCACCACGCGGTTACCCACTGCGGCAAACATACGTTTTACCTGATGATAGCGGCCTTCGCTGATCGTCAAACGCACCACGTTGGCATCTAGCTGCTCAAGCGTGGCAGGCTTGGTGAGATCTTTTTCGCCGTGCAGCTGCACGCCCTGAGCAAACTGCTCGGCGGTATCATCTGCCAGCGGATGTTCCAGCGTCACTAAATAGGTTTTATCGCACTGGTGTTTTGGCGATGTAATACGGTGTGACCACTGGCCATCGTCGGTCAGCAGCACCAGACCCGTGGTGTCCAGATCCAGGCGCCCTGCCGCGTGCAGTTTCTCCGCTAACGGTTCTTCGATGAAGTAAAGGATCGTTGAATGATCGGGATCGTCAGTGGAGCACACATAGCCCTCAGGCTTATGCAGCATGAAATAACGCGGGCCGTGGATCTGTTCCAGCACCTGACCATCAAAGGCCACTTCTTGTTCTGGGGTGAGCTTATGCGCACCACTTTTTACAACTTCGCCGTCTACAGTGACGCGTTTAGCACGCAGTTCTCGGGCGATCAGCGCACGGCTGATACCTAACTGCTGAGATAAAAACTTGTCCAGTCGCATGGAACCTGCTTTGTATTTCTATAAGAATCGGAGGGTTTCATTGTGCGCACGCAGCATGGCTGTCTGAATAAAAGGACGGCCTGAATATGCGGGCATCGTTTGGAAACCAAAGAAGAACCGCGGATTATAGCGACTCTTCACCCTCACGCCTATCTTAAGCGTAGTTTAATTCAACCTATTCGGCGCAAAGCCCAAGCGAGTTTGTTTGCTTGGCGATAAGTTAGCCAGCAGCCTGAATTGCTAAACGACGCTACCCAGCGTCATGCGGTATAATGACGCCCTTCATCGAACATTAATCACAGGAATTACTCAGATGTCATCTATTCACGGCCACGAAGTTTTAAACATGATGATTGAGTCTGGCGAACAATTTTCAACCGAAAGTCTGGTTGCCAGCATCGAACAACGTTTTGGCGCCGATGCCCGTTTCCATACGTGCTCGCAGCAGGATTTAACGGCCGCTCAGTTGGTGGAATTCTTAGCATCTCGCGGCAAATTTATTCCTAGCGACAGTGGTTTCAATACCCACAGCAGCAAAATCTGCCAGCACTGATTATATTGTTGATGACATATTAATGGCCTTTACTCTTCGTCCTTATCAGCGTGAGGCGGTGGAAGCCACCATCGCGCATTTTAGAAAACACCAAGAACCTGCGGTTATTGTCTTGCCTACCGGGGCGGGAAAGAGCTTGGTGATTGCTGAGTTGGCGAAAATTGCGCGTGGCCGCGTTCTAGTGTTAGCCCACGTGAAAGAGCTGGTGGCGCAAAACCACAGTAAATATTGTGCCTATGGTTTAGAGGCCGATATTTTTTCAGCCGGTTTACAGCAAAAAGAGAGCAGCGGAAAAGTGGTGTTTGGCAGCGTGCAGTCTGTGGCGCGCAATCTTCCGCTGTTTGACGGCGAATTTTCGCTGCTGATCGTGGATGAATGCCACCGCATCAGCGACAGCGATGACAGCCAGTATCAGCAAATCCTTCAGCATTTACGTAATAATAATCCGAAGCTGCGCTTATTAGGGCTAACGGCAACCCCCTATCGTCTGGGCAAAGGCTGGATTTATCAGTATCACTATCACGGCATCACGCGTGGCGATAGCAACAGCCTATTTCGTGACTGTATTTACGAATTGCCGCTGCGCTATATGATTAAAAACAAATTTTTGGTCCCGCCGGAACGATTAGACATGCCGGTAGTGCAATACGATTTCAGCCGATTAGAACCGAGCAGCAATGGGCTATTTCGCGAAGTCGATCTCAACCGCGAATTAAAAGATCAACAGCGCATAACGCCGCATATCGTTAGCCAAATCATGGAATTTGCCGCCACGCGTAAAGGCGTGATGATTTTCGCCTCCACCGTTGAGCACGCGCGCGAAATCCACGGCTTGCTGCCGCCGGAACAGGCCGCGCTCGTCAGTGCCGAAACGCCGGGCGACGGACGTGACGCCATCATTAATGCGTTTAAGCGCCAAGAGCTGTTATATCTGGTGAACGTTGCCGTGCTCACCACCGGATTTGATGCGCCCCATGTCGATCTCATCGCCATTTTGCGGCCCACCGAATCCATCAGCCTGTATCAACAAATTGTTGGTCGCGGCCTGCGATTATCGCCGGGCAAAACGGATTGTTTGATCCTCGATTACGCAGGAAATCCACACGATCTATTTACCCCGGAAGTCGGGACCACCAAACCGCACAGCGACAGCCAACCGGTACAGGTATTTTGTCCAGGCTGTGGTTTTGCCAACACGTTCTGGGGTAAGACCACGGAAAATGGCGATATTATCGAGCACTATGGCCGCCGCTGTCAGGGCTGGCTAGAAGACGATGAAGGTGGACGCGAGCAGTGTGACTATCGTTTTCGCTTTAAAACCTGCCCGCACTGCGGCGCGGAAAATGACATTGCGGCGCGGCGCTGCCATCAATGCAATCAGGTGTTAGTCGATCCCGACGACATGCTGAAAGAAGCGTTGAAACTCAAAGACGCCTTGGTGCTACGCTGTGGCGGTATGCAGCTTCAGCATGGGGAAGATGACAAAGGCGAGTGGCTGTCAATCACCTACTACGACGAAGACGGTGCTGACGTGAGCGAACGTTTCCGCCTTAACACGCCCGCTCAGCGTACCGCATTTATGCAGCTATTCCTACGCCCGCACCTGCGCGCGCCCGGCATTGAGCTGGTCTGGAAAAAGGCGACAGACATCGTGGCGCAGCAAGATAAACTGCGTTATCCCGATTTTGTTGTCGCCCGAATGAAAGGCCGGTTTTGGCAGATCAGACAAAAAGTTTTCGATTATCAAGGGCGCTATCGCAAAGCCGATTCTCTCAGCGGTTAGGCGTTGCAACAATGAGCGGGCAGATATATTTGCCGTAAGCCCCGTATTTCGTTAGAATGCCGCCCGCTTTTACTATTAAAAGCAGAATCTCCTGCCTGTTGCTGGGTCGCCTGTAACAGGTCTAAATTTTATATAGAGATACAATTATGTTCACTATTGAAGCAACTGCACGTAAAGAGCAGGGTAAGGGTGCGAGCCGCCGCCTGCGTACTTCTGGTAAGTTCCCTGCTATCGTTTATGGCGGAAACCAAGAGCCAGTAGCCGTAGAAATCGATCACGACACTACTTGGAACATGCAAGAGAAAGAAGGCTTTTACGAACAAGTAATCGCTCTGATGATCGACGGCAAAGAAACCAAAGTTAAGGTTCAAGCTGTTCAGCGTCACCCGTTCAAACGTAAACTGACTCACGTTGACTTCGTTCGCGCTTAATCGCCGACTGAATCACGTTTGTTTGAATAAAACGTTTTGAAATAGAAAACGCCGCAATTGCGGCGTTTTTTTTTGTCTGTAATTCAGCGTGAAAGATTAATTTCCACCGCCGCTACGGCGCTGTAGCTGGTCACGCAAATTCGGCGGCGTGCCTTTAATGGTCAGCGTATCCGTCGCCGGATCCCAGAAAATACGTTCGCCCAGCAGCATCGCATCGAAATTGATGGTCAAACCACCGCCGCTGCCCGCCATTTTAGTGAGCTGACGCAGCGTGCTACGATCGGCTGGGAAGCTTTCTTCCAAATCATAGCCCTGCTCTGCGGTAAACTGCTGGAAATCTTTTTCGCCTACGGCCGGAATTTCTTTCGCTAACGCTTCCAGTTCAATTTCTTCGCCGGCCTGCAACTGTCCATTACAGTAGCTATATACCTGCTGACGATAGGCCTGACGCTCGTTCTTATCGAGCTGACCTTCAGCGCAATAATCATCAACCGCTTGCAACAGGCCACGGTTTTGCGCTTTGGCGTCCAAACCTTCGCTGGCTGCCAAGAAGTCCATAAAGAAGTCAGAAACTTTTCGCCCGACTCGACCTTTCAGGAAGGTTAAGTAACGGTGAGATTCAGGATTCGTTTCCCATTCGGTCAAATCGACACGCGCCACGATATCGGCACGCATAATGTCCAGATAGTGGGTGCTGCTGATATCCAACTCTTCATTAACACGCATGCTGCTACAGCTGTTAAGCACCGCAATCAGCAAATATTCTACCGCCAGATAGCGATATTGGCAGAACAGCACCACGCCACCGTCGGCAAACGGATATTTTGCCAGCTCGTCACGCAGACGGCCGGTTGCCGCACGGCTGAACGCCAGAAAATCTTCGTTGCCACGGCGATAGTTACGTAATGCCTCTGCTAACTCGCTCTCTTCGGAGAAGGTGCCATAGGCTTTACTTTTTGCGCTATACACACGGTGCAGCTCGGCCATCATCTCTTCTACTGCGGCATTTTTTGCCAGCAAAGAGTCACGCAGCACCACGTCTAGCTGTTGTTCGTCGCGTTTAACCAACTGATGCAACGCAATCTGTTCGAGATCCAGACTCATTTTCTTCTCCCCTTTCGCCTCGGACACATTTGATGGCGTATTCAAACACTGTTGATACCCGCTCGCAAGCAGCCATCGCATATTGATGAATTCAATGGTGAGAGCTAAGGTATAATCAATAACGCAACAAACGTATAAAAGAGCGGAAAATCACGCGTCTATACGGTAAGATATGGCACTTTGTCAGTCTGAGAAGCTTAATTCTATGCCACAATCATCCCGTTACAGTGACGAACACGTTGAACAACTGCTCAGTGAGCTGGCCAACGTACTGGAATCGCACCACACGCCAAACGATCTTTCTTTGATGGTTTTGGGCAATATGGTCACGAATCTAATTAACACCAGCATCGCACCCGCTCAGCGCCGTGCTATTGCGCGCTCTTTTGCTGAAGCTCTACAGGCTTCGATTCGGGAAGATAAAGCCCATTAATTTTTGCTCGGACGTATAGACATACTTTTATGGTGACAAACCGTCAGCGATACCGTGAAAAAGTTTCCCAGATGATCAGCTGGGGGCATTGGTTCGCTCTGTTTAATATTCTGCTCGGTCTGCTTTTGGGCAGCCGTTATCTGTTTGTCGCCGATTGGCCATCCTCATTGTTTGGTCGTGTCTATGCGATGATCAGCTGGTTAGGGCACTTTAGCTTTATTGGCTTTGCTGCCTATCTGCTGATCATTTTCCCGCTCACGTTTGTGGTGATGTCGCAGCGATTGCTGCGCTTTCTTTCTGCCGCGCTGGCGACCGCAGGGCTAACGCTACTGTTGGTTGACGCAGAAGTGTTCACCCGTTTCCACCTTCATCTTAATCCGGTGGTGTGGGAGTTGGTGGTTAACCCCGATCAAGGTGAGCTGGCGCGCGATTGGCAGCTCATGTTTATCTGCGTGCCGGTCATTTTTCTCGTCGAAATGCTGTTTGGTACTTGGAGCTGGCAGAAACTACGTAGCCTCAATCGGCAGAAATTTGGCAAGCCGTTAGCCGGTTTGTTTATTACCGCGTTTTTTGCATCTCATCTCATCTACATCTGGGCCGATGCTAATTTCTATCGCCCAATAACCATGCAACGCTCCAATCTTCCGCTCTCATATCCAATGACAGCGCGTCGTTTCTTGGAAAAGCATGGTCTATTGGATGCCCAAGAGTTCCAGAACAAGTTAACGCAAACGGGCAGCCCTGAAGCGGTATCCGTTGAATATCCGCTCAATAAGCTGAGCTTTGCCGATAAAGGTGCAGGCTACAACCTGCTGGTGATTGCGGTCGATGGTCTACGTGCTGACGATCTCAAGCAAGATTTACCGCAGCTTGCTGCCTTCGGTAACGATAATCTCGAATTCACCCAGCATTACAGCTCAGGGAATAATCTGGATAACGGGCTCTTTGGTCTGTTCTATGGCATCTCACCATCTTATCTCGAAGGTATTCTGGCGGGACGTAAGCCATCGGCGTTAATCAGCGCGCTCAGCCAGCAAAACTATCAGTTTGGCCTATTCTCCTCTGATGGTTTCAGCGCCCCACTCTATCGTCAGGCGCTACTGACTGATTTCTCGCTGCCTGCGCCAATTCGTCAAAGCGACGCGGCCACTACAAAACAGTGGCAACAGTGGCTATCAACCCAAACCACGCAGTCACCTTGGTTCTCATATGTGAATCTTAACGGCACGCGCAGCGCTCTGGCAGATGCCTCCCAGCACAAGCCTGAAGATTACATGGTGAGATATCAACGGGCAGCCGAAGGCGTAGATGGGCAGATCGCCGCCATACTTAATACGCTAAAACAGCGTGGTGAACTGGACAAAACCGTTGTGGTGATCACCGCAAGCCACGGCATTGAATTCAACGATAGCGGCAAAGGTGATTGGGGCTTCGGTACCAACTACAGCCGTTATCAGCTTCAGGTGCCATTGATTATTCACTGGCCAGGAACGCCTGCGCAAACCATCAACAAACTCACCAGCCATGAAGATGTGATGGCAACGCTGATGCAGCGCTTACTCCACGTTGACACCCGAGCCGTAGATTATACGCAGGGTGAAGATCTGTTCGCGCCAACGCGCAAACATAACTGGCTGGCGTTAGGTGATAGCAACGAGTTGGTGATCGTTACGCCGAAAGAAACCGTCATTCTCGATAAGAATGGCCGCTATCGTACCTATGACGCTGACAATGAAGAGATGAAGGGCGAAAAACCACAGCTCGCACTGTTGCTGCAGGTGCTGACGGATGTGAAGCGGTTCATTGCCAACTAAAATGGGCTAAAGCGCACACAATCACAACGCCATGCTCTTGAAAACCGTTGGTTTTTGAGTAGTATAAAGGCAGTTCGGCACGTAGCGCAGCCTGGTAGCGCACCGTCATGGGGTGTCGGGGGTCGGAGGTTCAAATCCTCTCGTGCCGACCAAATAATCCCAAGAAAACCAACCTATTATGGTTGGTTTTTTTATGTCTGAAATTAAATTAACACACCATGTCTAATCCAATACTCCCATAGCGACTGGCTTGCATATCGTTCAGGGCCATTCTCACAAACTCCTGAGTATTCTCCGGCAGGTTTTGTACGTCACTCCACATCAGCCCTGCGCACTTGTCGGGTTCTTGATTAACCGGAACGCCGTCAAAGCGCTCGGTTTCAAACCACAGATCGATATAAGTTCTTTCATCTGATTTGCGATGCAGTGTATACACCAGATTTAGCGCCGATGAGGGAATGACAATACCAATTTCTTCTTCGGCCTCTCGTATCGCGGCAGTCAGCGCTGACTCTCCCTCTTCTACATGCCCTGCGGGTAAAGACCATTTGCCATCGTCAAATCCCGTATTTTTGCGCTGAAGCAGTAAAATACGTTGCTGCTGGCGAACAATAATATACACCGCCAGATAAGGTTGAAACTTAGACATCACCAACTCCCTCTGCGCTAAAAGCGTTATGGTAACAGCCTCTCACTGAGCTATATACCAATAGCCCACCACTTTTTGGCATGTTAAATCAAGATTGCTAGCTGTGTCATAACGCAAGCACGCCACTTATGCTACGCTCCGCCCCTCAAAAATAACTAAGAGAGCTCCCATGCGCAAAATAACCATCGTCATGATCATCATGGCTGCCGCGGTATACGCATACAACTATATGTAACGTTGCTTTATGTAACGTAGCTTTGATGTAATGTGGTTTTGATTTGCTAATACGCTGGCGCTGCTTCCCTTGGCATCGCCCTTTACTCTCCCTTCCGCCTCTCGCCTTTTCATAATAAATCCCAGCGCTTTGCTCCTGATAGCCCATAATAAATTTCAATTGTTCTCTTAAATCTATTAGAGTTGCCGTCCCAAATTATTAGGCACATATCAATGATCGAGCTTACTGAAAAGAATGCGCAATCCCGAACGCTAACGCTGCATAACAGGCTAAAAGTCGCTGAGATCCGCGCCGTAAAAATGAATGTGAGCTGGTTGTTAAGCGTGCAAATCGCGTTTGTCTTATTTGTTTTTTGTCGCGAGTATTTTTACGTCAGTCATAACATTCCAGCGGCTCCCGTTATATCCACGGTGCTCAAACACGCGCTCATCGTGATCATGGCGATACTATGCGGTTACATGATCGTTTTACGTTTTACTCGCGTTTTGGAAAAACAGTTTAAGCCTGCCATGCTGGTCATCACGTTAAGCATTGGGGTGATATGGTGCTTTATTCTATCGCTGTTGTTCTACAGTGAATTTGGTCATCTTATTTTTGCGATTTCAACGCTGCTGATGCTGTCGTCATTGATTGCGCTCTATCCTTCATCGCACCACCTTTTTTTCGCCACTACGCCGATATGGGCCATCATCGTTGCACACGCGATGTTTTTTAGCGGCACCTTAAGCTTGGTTTATCTCGCAGGATATCTGGTCTTTGCCGTCTTGTTCGAAACCGGACGCCGACTATTACGCCGCTGGTTTGTGCTGGCGGTGATGCGTGAGCATCAAAATGTTCGGTTGGCCAATAAGCTCACGTTGATGTCGCAGCAAGATCCGCTTACGGCATTGGCTAATCGCCGCTATTTCGATCATGCATTACAGCGAGCTATTGAAGCCGCGACAAAAACGGCTCAACCCTTGTCTATTATCTTGATTGATGTCGATTACTTTAAAAAATATAACGACCGCTATGGCCATCAAGCGGGTGATTCATGCTTGACCCAATTAGCAAAATGCTTCCAACAGACCGTGCGTAACGCGCAGGATTTAGTGGGCCGCTATGGCGGTGAGGAGTTTATTATTTTACTGCCGGATCAGGATAAACACGCCGCAGAAAAGGTCGCTGAACGTCTTAAAATTTCCGTTTTCGCTTTAGCGCTACCTCACGATCAATCAGACGTTTCACCGTATGTTTCACTCAGCCAAGGCATAGCGCAGTGGCGCAACGGTATGGATGCAAAAACGCTGATCGAAAATGCCGACCGCGCGCTGTATCTGGCTAAACAGCAAGGACGCAATACCGCTCGTCTCGCACCATAAACAAAAAAGCCAACCCGAAGGTTGGCTTTTAGCACGCATTAAACGCAAGAATTACGCCGTGGTGGCTGGTTTCTTGTTGCCACGATACGGACGACGCTGCTGTGACGAAGGCGCATCACCACGGGCTTCAGGTTTACGACCTTCTCCCGCCGCACGGCGCTGGCCGCCGTTGTTGCTGCGTGGTTTCTCGCCTGAACGAGCACCATCGCGCGACTGACCATTACCTTGGCTGCGTCCCTGAGACTGACCGCGACCTTGGCCTTGCCCACGTCCCTGACCACGACCTTGGCTTTGACGGCCATTTTGAATCGGATCGGCTTTAATGCTTGGATCCGGCTCATAGCCTTCAATCGCAATGCGTGGGATCTCACGTTTCAGCAAACGTTCGATATCTCGCAGCAGCTTATGCTCATCCACACAGACTAAAGACAACGCCTCGCCGGTAGATTCGGCACGGCCAGTACGGCCAATACGGTGCACGTAATCTTCTGGCACGTTTGGCAGCTCAAAGTTAACTACATGCGGTAGCTGATCGATATCTAAACCACGCGCGGCAATATCCGTTGCCACAAGAACGCGAATCGAACCGGCTTTAAAATCAGCTAACGCACGAGTACGTGCGCCCTGGCTCTTGTTACCGTGGATCGCCGCGGCGGTAATACCATCTTTATTCAGCTGTTCAGCCAAATGGTTAGCCCCGTACTTAGTACGAGTGAAAACCAGAACCTGCTGCCAGTTATGAGTGCCAATCAGCTGAGCCAGTAGCTCGCGCTTGCGGCGCTTATCCACGAAATGTACCGACTGTTCAACCTGTTCAGACGCCGTGTTGCGACGCGCCACTTCAACGGAAGCAGGATTGGTCAGTAACTTATTAGCCAACTCTTTGATTTCATCAGAGAACGTCGCAGAGAACAGCAGGTTTTGGCGCTTGGCTGGCAGCTTAGCCAATACACGACGGATATCGTGAATAAAGCCCATGTCCAGCATACGGTCAGCTTCGTCCAGTACCAGAATTTCAACGTTGGATAAATCAACCGCACGTTGATGTTCCAAGTCCAGCAAACGACCCGGCGTTGCCACCAGAACGTCAACGCCACCGCGCAGCTTCATCATCTGCGGGTTAATGCTCACGCCGCCGAAAACTACCAGCGAACGGATATTTAAATATTTGCTGTAATCACGCACGTTCTCGCCGATCTGGGCAGCCAGTTCGCGCGTTGGCGTTAAGATAAGCGCACGCACAGGACGACGGCCTTTTACCGGCTGCGCATCCTTAGAAAGCAGCTGTAACAGCGGCAGCGTAAAGCCTGCGGTTTTGCCGGTACCGGTTTGGGCACTGGCCATCAGGTCACGGCGTTGTAAAACCACCGGGATCGCTTGAGATTGAATAGGCGTAGGCTCGCGATAGCCCTGTTCTTCAACAGCGCGCAACAATTCGGCACTCAGGCCGAGAGTATCAAAAGACATATTAGGGTAAAACTCCAAATCCACCTTGACCCGAAAGGTCGGGTGCAGTTTCCGGGTGGATTTATCAGACGCGGTAGATAGGTAATCACCACGAGGGATAGGCACAAACTGCGAGTGCAACATAATTGTGGTGGATTCTAACAGAAAATGTGATCGGCGTCTGATATGTTTTTATTATTGTGGTTTTTGTACTCGTATGCAGCAACCCCCTCCCAGCCTCCCCCTTCACAGGGGGAGGAGCCGATCGAGAATCTTTCAGCAGGCACCAAACGGTTCCCTCCCCTGACAAGGGGAGGGTTAGGGTGGGGTCTATCAACATAGCAACACAAGGGATCTTGCCAACCTCACCGCTCCCTCAGCGCCTCTTTCACCTTATTCAACGGCTTGATCAAATAGTCCAGCACGGTTTTCTGGCCGGTTTTAATCTCTACGCTGGCCACCATGCCGGGCAGGATCGGGAATTTTCGCCCTGCTTTATTTCTGAGCTCCGCGCTCTTGGTGCGCACGTACACGCGGTAATAATATTGATCGCGGCGAACTTCATCTTGCAACGTATCCGGCGACACAATTTCAACCGTGCCATCCAAATTGCCATAAATCGAAGAGTCATAGGCGGTAATTTTCACCGTTGCCGGAAGACCTGGGCGAATATAGGCGATATCACGCGGATTGATACGCGTTTCAATCAACAGCTGATCTTCCAGCGGCACGATTTCCATCAGCTTGCCGCCGGGTTGCAGCACGCCGCCAACGGTCATCACCTGAATATCTTTCACAATGCCGCGCACCGGTGAAATCATGGTAACGCGGTCGAGCTGATCTTCTTTCCCCGCCATCACTTCAAGCTGAGCGTCCAAATCCGCGTTATTTTTTACCTGCTCTTCGCGCGCTCTCAGCGCGTATTGGTTGCGCGCATCGTCAATTTTGCCCTGCAATTCGCTGGCCTGTCGCTGCAAACGGATAACCTCAACCTGACTCGCCGCGCCTTTCGCCACCAACGGCTGCGTCATTTTTAGCTCGGCGATCACCAAGCGGTACGACTCTTGTAGATTCGCCACGGTTTCATTGAGGTTGCGTCGGCGCGAGTCATAAAGCTGTCGCTCACGTGCGACCAACGCCGGTTCAGCTAACGTACTGGCGCTAAACTTGAGCGGCTCTCCGGTCAGTTCTGAACGTAATCGCTCCGACGATGCCCGCAGCGCACGCGCTCTGGCCGCCGCTTCGCCATAGTTAGACTGAAAGCGTTTCGGATCGAGCCGCGCCAAAATCTGCCCTTTTTTGACAATATCGCCTTCATGCACCAGTAGCGCCGAAACAATACCGCCGTCTAAGCTCTCAATCAGCTGGGCGCGGATCGAGGTGGTGACTTTACCCGTGCCCACCGTCACTTCATCCAGCGTGGCAAAATAAGACCAAACAAAAAAGAACGTCATTCCCGCCAACGTTAACCACACCACCGAGGAGTAAAAGCGCGACTGGCGTGCCATGTCTTCCTGCATTGTGAGCTCTGCCATACCGACTCCCCTTAGGCCACAACCGACGTCACGTTGTTATTACGCTGCGTTTGGCCGAGAATCTCATCTCGCGAACCATCAGCAACCACTTTTCCGCCGTCCATCACAATAATTCGGTCAACCAATGAAAGCAGCGCTGGACGGTGCGTCACCAAGATCAAGGTTCGCCCCGCCATCCAGCTCTGTAGCTGCCTTATCACATAGCTTTCGAGCTGTTCATCCATCGAGGCGGTCGGTTCGTCCAGCAGAACGACCTGTGGATTACGCACAATCATGCGGCTCAGCATCACCATTTGCCGCTGCCCACCGGACAAACCACGCCCGCCTTCGTTGATCATACGATCGAGGCTGGCGGCATCTTTTTGTACCATGCTCAATGCACCGCTGATCCGCAGCGCTTGAATCAATTCCTGATCCGTCGCATGCGGATGTCCAAGCATTAGGTTTTGCCGCAGGGTGCCAAAAAATAGCCGTGAATCCTGCGAAAGTAGCCCAATTTGGCGTCGCACATCGACCGGATCGATATGCGCCATATCCACGCCATCGATAATCAGCTTACCTTTGCTGGCTTCGGCTTGGCCTGACAACAGTTTCAGCAAGGTCGATTTGCCTGCGCCCACTTTGCCAATCAGCGCCACGCGTTCGCCCGGCTTAATCTCAAGTTCAGGGATATATAGCGCCTGTTCACCTTTTTCGATGTCGTAACTATATTGCACATTATCAAGCTGATAATGACCCGCCAGCGCCGGACAGTGCGCCATTTTATGCTCGGGATCGCGGTCGAGCGGTTTCTTCAACAAATCGTTTAAACCGGTCATCGCGCTCTTGGCATGTTGCCAGCGCGAAAACACCATGGTGAGCTGCATTAGAGGCGCAATCGTACGCGAAGACAGCAGACTACAGGCCACCATGGTGCCGGTAGTAATGTCGCCCGCTAAGACCAGATAGGTTCCCAACACCAACATGCCCGCATAGGTCACCTGCTGCACGGTCGATGCCCAGCCGCTCAAGCGCGCGCCCCAGACACGCTGCTTCATCCCGATAGCGGCGCTCACGTGATGCGTTTGCTCCCATTGACGCTGAAAATAGGGTTCAGCCTGTAGCGCTTTGATATCCTCAACACCTTCAATCGATTCCACCAATACCGCATTACGAATCGCACTTTCGCGCATCCCTTCTTTAGCCAGTTTCGCCAGCGGCCACTGGATCAGAATGCCAGGGATAACAATCAGCGGAATCGCTATCAGTGGGATCGCCACCAGCGGCCCCCCCACCATCGCCATAATCACCAAAAACAGCAGCACAAACGGCATGTCCATCGCCGCGCCCACCGTGGTGGAGGTCAGCAGCTCGCGCACCTGATCGATTTCACGCAGTTGAGAAATAAAAGAGCCGGTCGATTTTGGCCGCGCATCGTTTTTAATCGCCAGCGCGCGGGCAAAGAACATCGACGACACTTTTAGGTCAATATGCTTGCCCATCAAATCGGAGATATGCGTACGCGAGAGGCGGATGAAATACTCTAAAAATGCGGCAAACAAAACGCCGACAAACAGCACCCACAGCGTGGGATATGACTGCGCAGGGATCACGCGGTCATACACCTGCATGGAAAACAAGATCCCCGCCAGCGCCAACACGTTGCCCAGCACCGAGGCCATGGAGATCTCTGAAAGCTTGCGGCCTGCATGCTTAAAGTGATGCCAAAACCAATGCTGTTTATACGGCTGCACAAAATCATCGATGCGTGAATCATGCCCGCGCGCGGCGATGCCGAGCAGCACCACGTCTGGCTGAATGCGGCCAAGCAGAACCTCAAGTTCTTCTTCTCGCACCATATCGCCGCAGTCGCTTAGCCAATAGCTAACGTGCTTTTCAGCATCGAGGTTTTCCAAGATCAACACCGAACCATCTTCGAGCTGCGCCATCACCGGCATCACTTCGTTGCGCCAGCTCACGCTGTTTTTCGGTCGAATGGTAATCTGTAAACCCAGCAATGCGCCTATCCGCTCTAAGCGGCGCTGCAACGGGAGATTTTCAAACCAGCGCATCTGCTGACGCAGCGCCGGAATATCGCAGGGAAGTCCAAAGCGCCCTGCGGCGCGCACCATCGCTAAAATCCATTTATCGGCGCCTGAATGTTGCTCTGCTGCCATCACATACCTCTTCTGGATTTAACGCGCTTGTTATAATGCCGGCAGGGTGTCACCCGTGACCTTTGGCCGAGAAATATTCAGCATATCTAATAAGTTATCGACGGCACCCGCATAGCGAACCGCCGCATCCCAAACGTCATAGCGAGCCACTATCGCCGCGCTATCGGCCTGTAAGACGTCTTGCTCAACGCTGAGCAGATCGTTCAGACTACGTTTGCTGAGCTTGTATTCATCCTGATACACGCTGCGCGTATTTTCCGCCGAGCTAAACTGTTCTTCGCCCGCCTCTTGGCGCTGCTGTGCGCCAATCAAATCGGCATAGGCTACCGAGGCTTTTTGGTTAATATCCAGCTTGCTGGCTTCTACTTCCGCCAGCGCCGCTTGGCGATCGCCCTCTGCCGCATCCACCTTGGCACTGGTTGCACCGCCCTGATAGATTGGCGCTTGCACCACTAACTGCACCCGATCGTCCCAGTAAGAACTGTCGCTGTTTTCATAACGGGTTCGCCCGGCCTGCACAGAAATTGTCGGCCAATGCTGAGCCTCCGCCTGTCGCACGCGCTGCTCAGCGGCTAATTGCTTGGCCTGAGCGCTACGCACCGCGCTGTTCTGTTCATAAGGAAGATCTTTGATGGTGACCTTTTGATCGAGCAGGTCTTTGGGGAGGTCGGGAAGGTTTTCTGATACCACGCCGGTCAGCACCGTCAGGTTGGCCTGAGCGGAGCGTTCCTGTGCGCGATATTGTTCGTAGGTGGCGTTCATGCCCGCGATGCGGGTTTCCGCTTGTAAAACGTCAGACTGAGAGCTGAGCCCAGCGTCTGCGCGCAGTTTTGACATCTCTTTCACCGATTCCAGCGAGGCCAAATTGCGCTTTGCCGCCGCCATCAGTTCTTGATAGCGTTTTACCTGTAAATACGCCTGAACCGTTTGCTGACCCACGTTATTAAGCACCGTATAGAGCTGATAATCGTAGGCCGCGCCCAGATTGTGTTGCTCATCAATGCTGCCGCTGGTTTTACCAAAGTCATACAGCAGCTGGTTCAGCGTTACCCCCGTAGACGCATTGCTGTTGAGCGAACCGGAGGAGTCCGTTTGATGCGAACGCCCCGCCGCGCTTTGTAACGACACCTGAGGATACCAAGCGCTTTTTGCCACGGTAAGATTCGCTTCCCCGACGTGGATCTGAGCCGACGCCTGAGCAATTTGCGGATGACGGCCAAATGCTCGCAGGATCGCTTCTTTAATCGTAAGTTCATCTTGTGTCTGTTCAGAAGGCGCGGATTGCCACTGATAGTTGGTTGTGGTGGTTTTCGCCCACACCGGTAACACAGCAAAACAGCCCAAACCACAACACATCCAGACCGTTACCGGCCATTTTTTTATGCGCTTATTCATCGTGCCCCACCTTTACATCGTGATGATGGCTTATCGGTTTTATGTGTTAGAGCTCATCCTGCTCTGTGTTTAATTTTGCATTTACGGCTGACCGCTGTACTGACCCCCTCCCAGCCTCCCCCTTGACAGGGGGAGGAGCACACCGTGCTTCCCTCCAGTTGCTCAGCCTCCAATTAATGAGAAAGAGCGCACCGTGATACCATGACACCTCCGACCGGTTCCCTCCCCTGACAAGGGGGATTAAGGTGGGGTTATTGCTAAAATCTCCCCTGAGCTAGAGAGGAGCACACCTTGCTTCCCTCCAGTTGCTCAGCCTCCAATTAATGAGAAAGAGCGCACCGTGATACCATGACACCTCAGACCGGTTCCCTCCCCTGACAAGGGGAGGGTTAGGGGGGGGTTATTGCTCCCCTTCGCAGAGGGAAAGTGAATACGCCTACATCAAGTTCACATGCAGACCTTGTTGAATCAGCACGTCTCCCAACGTACTGCTGCCGGTTGAGGAGTTGTGGTAAACGTCGTAGGTCACGCCGTTGACTTCACGTTGTCCGCTGACATCCCAGATATCGCCCTGTCCATGCACCAGATTGACCCGATCGCCGATGCTGCCTTTGATCAGTAAGTCATCCTGAGGTTTATCCGTGACGTTCAGCGCTTCCTTAAGATCCAAGGTGATGGCGTTGTTACCCGCTTTGCCGAGGTCGAAAATCTCGATGTGCTCGACTTTCAGCCCCAGCGAAGTGAGATCCAGATTGAGGTTGCTGCCGTCCAGCACCAGCGTATCGGTGCCCGCACCACCGTCGATGTGAGTAAAACCAGCGTCGGTTACGTGAACCTTATCGCTCCCCGTACTGCCGGTGACGGAGGCACCGCTGTTATGCGTGCCATCGGCCAAATCGATAGTGACGCCGCCGATGGTGAAGGTGCCAGAAGTGGATGCCGTTGCCGAATCATCAAGACTGCTGGTCGACAGGCTTTGCGACAGGTGATCCTGAGAACCAGAGTGGCTGGCCGCAACATCATCAATGCTCATCGCCATCATCATTGCCGGTGCTGGCGCAGAAGTTGGCGTCACATCGATAATATGACCATCCAGACCGACGTTAACGATCACACCGTTGCCCGCAGAGTCATGTGCGCTAAGGTTCACCACTTTATTGAGCAAGAGAAGTTGCAGCAGGTTTAACGTTAAGCCCAGCGACGCAGACCAGTTGCCGTTACTGTCAACCGTGGTATCAGCCGCAAGCGTATCGTTCAGCAGCGAAACGTGAAGCGCGGCGCCGTTCTGCAAGTTTTTAGACGTACCGGTTATCACCAACAGTTTGCCGCCAAGCAGCAGATCGCCTAGTGAAGGCAGCGTCACTACGTTGAGCCCCAATAGCGGTTGACTTAGTTTGATCCCAACATCAACGCCGGTGCTGTTGGTATTGCCTACTACGTCGGTGACTTTGACACCGATATGTAGCGAACCATCGGTCAACGATTTCAGCTGAGTTGACGTTAAGTTGAGCGACCATGTTCCATTCGCATTCACCGTGGCCTGATAATCTACGGTGCCGACTGTCACCACCACTTTGGCACCCGGCAACGCGCTCGTTACCGTACCGGTAAGCAGTTGTGAAACGCCGGACTCAGCGATATTCAGAATGCCATCACCAAATATGCCGCTCGATATCCCCACGGTTGGCAAGTGGGTGATCACATTGAGTGAACCACCAGCGCTCGTCGTGTTACCAATTGGGTTAGTCAGCGATACGTTGACGCCCAAATTGCCGTCGCCTAGCAGGGACAAATCGGTTTTAGGAACGCTGATACTCCATGAGCCGTCATTACCTACGGTAGTGAGGTAAGACTTGCCGCCCAACGTCACGGTCAGCTGCGAGCCTTGCGCGTTGGTACTGGTACCGCTGATCACCTGCGCACTGACTAAATCGCCGATATTCAGGCCACCGTCGCCAAAAATGCTGCCAATAGTCAGCGTTGGTAACGCGTGCGTCACGACCGACAATATGCCGCTGGCACTCGCAGGGTTACCTGCCGCATCTTTCGCCGTTATGCCGACCGTCAGATTTCCGTCGAGTAACGCTTTGAGATCAAGCGGAGAAACGGACAGACTCCATGCCCCGCCGCTGCCCACTGGCACCGTGTAGATTTTCGACCCCAGCGTTAGCGTGAGAGAACCGCCTGCCAGATTAGAGGTGGTACCGCTAATCAGTTGTGACGTTAGCAAATCACCTACGCTCAGCACCCCATCGCCAAACAGGCTACCCAGCGTAATCGTCGGTAAGTTGTGCGTCAGCGTAGTCAGTATCGTCGGTAGCGAGCTGGTATTGCCCACCGCGTCAGTAACGCTCACGTTGATATTCAGCGGCCCATCGGCTAATCCACTCAGCAATCCAGCCTTCAGCGTGGCGCTCCACGTTCCGTTTGGATTGATGGTCGCCGTTAGCGGCGTACCGTTAACCGTGATATTCACCGTACCGGAAGTCAGGTTGGTTACTTTGCCGCTGATGACTTGATCCACCAGCGATTCTGCTTTATTGAGGAATCCGTCACCGCTCAACAGCGGATCGAGCGTGATAGTTGGCAGATTGGTCAGCCCCACCTTCACGCCAGCCGTGGTCGAAGACGTATTGCCGCTTGGCGTGGTCACGGTGACCGTTGCCGTGAGGCTGCCATCCGGCAACTGAGCGAGATTGGCTGGCGTTAACACAATGCTAAATGTGCCATTGGCTAACGTCACACCCGTAAAGGTTTTGCCACCGATCAGCACGTTGACCGTTGACCCCAACGGCGCTCCGGTCGCCGTACCGGTAATCAGTTGGTTAGTCGTCGCGTCTACCGCGTTCAGCAAACCATCGCCGAACAGGGAAATGCCGCTCAGGATTGGTGGTGTCAGGTCAAGTTTCAGCCCAACGGTTTGGTCAACTGGGTTACCGGCAACGTCGTTGCCTTTCACCTCAACCGTCACGTTGCCGCCGACGACACCTTCAAGAATGCCGAGGATTTGCGGCGTGACCACAATGCTCCACTTGCCGTTAGCACCCACGACCGCCGTCGCCACCTGAGATCCACCAATCAATACCTGTAGCGTTTGCCCCACCATACCGCTGGTAGAACCGCCAATCGACAGGCCGCCCGCTAGCGCCTCGGTTAATGACAGCACGCCGTCGCCAAACAGCGGGTCTAGCACCAACGTTGGCAGGTTATGAGTAATTACGCTCAGGTTGGTGTTGCTGGTCACCACGTTGCCCGCCGGATCGGTGGCGATAATCACCACTTTCACCGAGCCATCTTGCAAACCAGCCAAGACATTTTGCGGAATGGTGGCGCTCCACGTGCCGTTGGCGTTCACCGTCGCATGGAAAGTGCCAATCCCCAGCTGTACGTCAACCGTGGTACCCGCGACCATATTGCCGAGTGTTCCAGTGACCACATTATTCGCGGTGCTTTCCAATTGGTTCAGGAAGCCATCACCTATCGCAACCACGTTTTGAATCAGCGGCAGATCGGTCAGCGCCAAGTCCACATGTACCGGCGTATGCACGATATTGCCGTTTGGATCGGTGAGCACCAGATCGAAATCCAAGGTTTTCCCGAGCGCAGATGAAAGCCAGAAGCTTGGGTCAATATTGATGCTCCATTTACCGTTGTTACCCACGTCGGCGGTAAACAGTTGGCCCAGAATAGTGGCCGAAACTTTTGCACCGGTGTAATTCCCACTCACGGTGCCAGTCAGCACTTGCGTCAGCAGTGACTCCGCCAGATTCAGCACACCGTTGCCACCAATCAGCGTATTGAGCGTATCGCCGAATCCCTGATTCAGTGCCACGTTTAAACCGACGTTAACAGGAACGCTAACGTTGCCCGCGCTGTCGGTGCTGGTGACGGTAATCACCTGCGGGCCGTCGGTCAGGCCTTGTAAATCTACTTTAGGAACGTTTAACGACCATTGGCCCAAGTTGTCCGTCTGAACAGTGACGCCCGCTAGCGTTCCTACTTTAATCGTGACGCTGCTGTTCGGTTCTGCCGATCCGTTTAACAGTATGCCCAGACCAATATTGACGGAGTTAAGCAAGCCGCCAACGCTGATCGGGTTAATGCTGACTAACGGGATAGTGGTATCGACGAGAATCGGATGGTCAACTTCAACGCTGTTACCCGCTTTATCTGCCAGCTTCGCCACAATCGTTGAGCCGTTTTGCCCCAGCGCAGCCATATCGGAGACAGGAATAATCACCGACCATTTAGCACCGCCTGCGCCATCGCTCACTACGGCGGCGCTGTAATTTTTGCTGTTGAGCGTGATCAGTACGTTCTGGCCAATTTCCGTCACGCTCGCGGTACCGCTGAGCGTTTGCGGCACCGCCGCCTCAGAGGCATTCAGTATGTCATTGCCCGCAAAGGCGTTAACGGTCAGCGTTGGCGCGGTAAGATCGACGTTGATACCTAAATTTGTCGTCAGCTGCGGTACTCCCAAGGTCACCGCCGCCGTAACGGTGTGGCTACCCTCAGTGAATGTGCCGCTTGGAACATTCACCTGCCACGACCCGTCTAAGCCAATGACAACTGGGATTGTGAAAGGCGGTGCCCCGCTTACCGTCACCTGGAGCGTGCTCAACGGGCTTAGCCCCGAAGAATGACCGCTAACAATCACCGTGCCTGAAATGAGATCGCTGGTTCCTAGCAGGTTGTCCACGCTGATAGGGTCAATCGTCAGCACCGGCACCGCTGACAGTGGGTCAACGATGTAGGTGGTTGGCAGAGATGCGGCAGGGTTACCCGCCGCATCGGTGGCAGTAACGACCAGTGAACCATTCGGGATATCCACCAAATCAGTGATTTTCAGCGTATAGCTCCATGAGCCGTCGCCGTTTACCGTAGTCGTAAATGGTTTTCCACCAATGTTGATGGTGATATTTTGCCCTACCGATAGCCCCGTAGAGCTGCCGGTAATGGTCTGCGAGGCATGCAGATCGGCGTAATCGATCACGCCGTCGGTGATAAAGTTGGAATTCACCGTAATCGTCGGCTGGGTCAGCGCAATTAGCGCCTGTCCGGTCGAGCTGTTGGTGTTTAATCCTTCGTCAGTTACCGTGACCTTGATATCTTGCAGGCCGCTGCCCAGATTGGCCGTTGTTAACTGACCAGGAGACAAACTCAGCGTCCATGAATTTCCGCTTGGATCTATGGTGGCAGTAAAATCATGATTGTTGATAGTGACGGTGACGACGGAGCCAGCAACCGACGAATTATTCAATGTCAGCGAGCCATGCAGCGTTTGTGTACTTGCACTTTCACTAATGCTCAGTGCGCCGTCGACAAACGGTGTATCCAGCGTCACGCTTGGCGGCGTCAGATAAGCAACAAAGGATGGCGCTGGTGTTATCGTAGCCGAGTTACCTGCGGCATCTTGCGCGGTAAGCGTAATTTCATGCTCGCCGTTGCCGATACCCAGCAATGCTTTCGGTGGCAACGTTACCGTCCAGTTGCCGCTGCCGTCTACAACGCCGGTATAGGTCACGCCGTCGATATCAATACTCAACTTAACGACCTGATTCGGGCCGACAGAGCCCGTCTTCCCTGTCAGCGTCAGCGTGTCATTCGCCTCGCTGATATTCAAGAATCCATCGCTAAACAGCGGGTTAATAGTTGGAACAGGTAAATTCAAGCTGGCGGTAAAGCTACCATTCACCGAGCCAACGTTGCCTGCATGATCGGTCACCTCAACGTGAATAATCCCTGGACCATTGGTTACGGTGGCTAAAGCGTTTGGAAGAACCGACAGTGTCCACTGCCCATCAGTCGTCACCACAGCGTTCAGCGTTTGCGTTCCGATGGTGACTTTAACAATCTGCCCTGCGCCGGTAATACCGGTGCTCCCCGTCAATATTTGCGACGCTCCGGCTTCGGCAATGCTCAGCAGGCCATTACCAAACGGCAGGTTAATGGTTGGCAACGGCAAGACGTGAGTCAGAACCTCGGCGGTTTGCGTTGGTGATGTCACCACGTTACCCGCCGCGTCTTTCACCGTCACCGACAGTGACCAGATACCATCTGGTAGACCCTGTAGCGTTGGGGCATCGAGCGGCAGCGTCCAACTACCGTTAGGATTCACGGTCGCCGTGACCGGCGTACCGTTGATGTTGACGATAACGCTCACGCCCACGTTGGTGGCTAATCCAGACAAACCATGCAGGGTGGTAGCCGTTTGTGCATCCACAAAGTTCAGAATGCCGTCGCCAAACGGCGTATCCAAGGTTGGGATCGGCAGCGTGATTTTTGCCGTAAAGTTTGCCGAGCTGCTGGTTTCGGTATTGCCTGCGCGATCCGTGAGCGTCACGCTCAGGGTATGGCTGCTATCGCTCAGCGCGCTGAGCACGTTAGACGGCAGCTGCACCGTCCAATTACCGTTCGCGTCTACAGCCCCTACATATTTGGTGCCATCCAGCGTGATGTACACCGTTTGTCCCGCACCCAGCAGGCCTGAATTACCGGTCAGCGTTTGCCCCAGTAAGGCTTCAGCATTGTTCAGCACGTTGTCACCAAACAGCGGCAGCGTTAGCGTCGCGGTAGGTTCTAGGTGCGCCAAGACATCCAACTGCCCCGTTGCGCTGCCGATGTTGCCGTAGGTATCGGTCGCGGTAACGGTAATGGTTGCTTTACCGTCGGCTAAAACATCCAGAAGGTGCCCAGCCACCGGAATCGACCAATCGCCATTGGCTCCCACGCTGCCAATGATCTGCACGCCGCCGATGTTGACCGTGATTTTGGTACCTTGCAGCAAGTGCGTCGAGGTGCCGGTTAGCACCCCACCCGTCGCCGACTCGACAATGCTCAGAATACCATCAACAAACGGCGTATCTAACGTGAGAGTCGGCAGCAGATGAGTGCCAACATTCAGAGACAGATCTTTACTCGTGGTATTGCCTGCGCTATCGGTCGCCGTTACCGTGATGGTGTTGGTGCCATCCGGCAGCGCCTGAAGATCACCGGCTGAAACCGTCAGTTTCCAGATGCCGTTACCGTCAGCGGTTACCTGTACCGTTTTGTTGTTGATGGTGACGCTGACCGTTTGGCCCGCGTCTGTTTTACCGCTTAATATTTGTGAAACCAACGCTTCAGCGTAGTTCAGCACGTTATCAGTAACGAAGAGATCGATGCTCAGCAATGGAGGCTGTGTATCTACCTGCACATTGTGGGTATCGCTGGCCGGGTTTTTCGCTACGTCGCTCACGTTGGCAACGATGTTTTGTGAGCCCTGATCCAGTTTTTGCACGTCAGCAGCAGGAACCGTGACGCTCCACAGCCCATTGGCATCGACGCTGCCGATATAGGTTTTGCCGCCCAGCGTAACGGTAACCGTTTGTCCATTGGACACATGGGTGGTGGTGCCGGTAATTTGCAGGTCGCTTTGCGCTTCTTTGGCGTTAATCACGTTATCACCGGCCACGGTGTTCACGTGAATCGTCGGCAAATCGGCGGGCTGCGCGATAACGGTCACATTGTGGGAATCCGTCGCTGGGTTTCCGCTGGTATCACTCACCGACACGTTAATGCCATCAATGCCGTCTGGCAGTTGCTTAACATCAGCGGTTGGAATGTTGTAGCTCCAGCTACCGTCTGCGTTCACGCTGGTAGTGTAGGTTTTGCCGTTCAACGTAATCGTGACGATTTGGTTTGCTTCAACGTTCGTTGAGGTACCAGAAATCGTCAGCGGAGCGTTAATCTCCGAGGCGTTGATATAGTCATCGCCAGAGACCGTGCCAATGTGAATAGTTGGTTGGTTCGCCGCCGAGGCATCCAATTTAACCACTTGGTTAATGGTGCCGGTATTGCCTGCAACATCGGTGAGTGACGCGTTGAACACAATATTGCCATCGCTAACACCGTTAAGCGCGCCCGCAGGTAACGTAAGGTTCCAAGTCCCGTCTGGATTCACGTTGGCGGTGTAAGTCGCGCCGTTAACCACCACTTTGACAACCACGGACTGGCCGCTGTCGCTAACTGGCGCAGTGCCTGAAATGACAATCGGGCTATGCGCTTCCGCAGCGTTAATCACGTTGTCGCCGGTGATTGGATTAATAGTCAACACCGGTAGCGTTTTGTCGATCTGAGCGCTGCCGCTGATGTTATTGCTGTTGCCGACCGCATCGGTTGCCGTCACGGTAATCGGCTGCGGGCCATCCTTCAGGTTGGTGAAATCACCGCTTGGAATATTCACCGTCCAGTTGCCCTGTGCATCAACCGTCGCGGTATAGTTTTTGCCGCCAAAGTTGACCGTCACCTGCTGGCCTGCGCCCGCCACACCGGTGGTTCCGCTCAGTTGCTGGTTACTGCCCGCTTCTGCGGCATTCAGATAACCATCGCCAAACGGCGCATTGAGGGTTGGATGCGGAGCCGTGTGGGTAATAATTTCAAAGTTCTGGCTAGAGGAAACCGGATTCCCTGCGTTATCTAATCCAGATACCGTCAGCGTCGCAGTACCATCAGGAATCGCCTGAGCGGCATCCGCTGGCACGGTAACGCTCCACGTGCCACCCGTTTTAATCGTCGTGGTATAGGTGACCCCATTGAGGGTCACTTCTATCTTCCCACCAACCGGAATATTGACGGAGGTTCCGTTAACCACCAGCCCTGAAGCGACTTCAGCTGAGTTAACCAGGTTGTCACCGGTAAGCGGTGATACGGTTAAAGCGCTGGCGGTCGTGTTGACGGTGAAATCATGGCTAGCCTGCGCGCTGTTGCCGCTCAGATCGCTCACTTTAACGTCAAGTGTGTAGCTACCGTTGTTCAAGCCGCTTAGTGCGCCTGCCGGAATGTTCACCGACCAAGTGCCATCGGCCTTCACCGTGCCGGTATAGCTGCTACCGCCGATGGTGACCGTGACGACCTGTCCAGCTTCTACGTATAGGGCTTTACCGGTGACCGTCTGCGGATTCTGGCGTTCACCAGCATCCAGTACGTCATTGCCCGCAAAGACGTTAACGCTAAGCAGCGGCGCAAATTTTGGATCAGAATCAACCGAAATAGTTTCTTGCAGGCTCGCTCCGTTACCGGCTTTATCTGCCACGCTCACGCTAATGGTGGTATCACCATTGCTCAGCGCTTTCAAATCGGTTGCAGGAATCGAGGTGGTCCAGTTGCCGCTCGCGTCTACCGTCGCGGTATACGTTTTGCCATTCAGAATAATAGTTACTTTTTGACCCGCTTCGGCACCTACAGCGGTACCCGAAAGCGTTTGTGCCTGCGTGGCTTCCTGAATATTCAGGCGGTTATCACCAGCGAAATTATTAATCGTAATCACCGGCGCAACGGTATCGACTGATGCGGTGAGAGATCCCCCGACTTGGTTACCAGCAATATCGCCAGCGGTCACTTTGATGACCTGATTACCATTTTGCAGCGCCTGCACATCTGCCTGTGGCACCACGACTGACCAATTGCCATTAGCATCTACGCTGCCGGTATAGTTATGCCCATTTAACGTCAGGGTGATAGTTTGCCCTGCGCCGGTGATCCCCGTTTTACCGGTGATGGTTTGCGCGCTCTGCGCTTCGGTGGCGTTAAGCACGCCGTCGCCAAACGGCACGTTGATGGTTGGGTTCGGCAAGGTATGCGTGAGCACATTGAGATCGTGCGTCGCACTCACTGAGTTGCCTTCTTTGTCTGTTACGGTCGCCGTCACGGTAGCTACGCCGTCTTTCAGCGCTTTTAAATCAACGCTGCTCACCGACGTTTGCCAGTTACCATTAGCGTCAACCGTCGCTTGATAGCTTTTGCCGTTCAGCTTGACGGTAACAGAGCTGCCAGCGCTCACGTTAGTGGTGGTGCCGTGAATGTTGAGAGTGCCGTTGCTCTCAGCAACGCTGAGATAGTCATCACCGGCGATAATGGCAATCGCAATACTGCCGTGAGCAGTATCGGTATCAACGTTGAAACTGAATTTGCCGTTAACGGTTTGCCCCGCTAAGTCGGTAACGCTAACATTACCGTTGGCAATGCCATCGGGGAGTTTTTCCAGATCGGCGGAAGGGATCGTCAGGCTCCACGAACCATTGGATAGCACATGTGTGGTGTAGGTTTGCCCGTTGAGCGTCACCGTAATCGTGCTGCCGGTTTCAGCGTTAGTGGTAGTGCCTTTGAGTATTTGAGCGGTTTGGGCCTCGCTGTTATCCAGCGTGCCATCACCGGCAAAGGTGGAAACCGTGACCGTCGGCAGAAGATTTTTCACCACGAAGTTATGGCTGCTGGTGGTGCTATTACCCGCGCTGTCGGTCAGCGTGGCGGTAATGGTGTGATTACCGTTAGTCAGCGGAGCGAGATCGGCAACTGGAACACTGACGCTCCAACGACCATCGGCCCCCACGGTGGCACTGTAATGCTTGCCGTTAATCTGGACATCAACCAATTTTCCTTGTTCGGAAGCAGAGGCTGTGCCTGACACGGTTTGTGCCGTTTTTTGTTCGCTGGCATTGAGCACATCGTCACCGGCGAAAACGGCAATCGACAGCTGTGGCGCAAGGGTATCAACGTTAAAGTTACCGTTTATCTTGCCGTTGTTGCCTGCCACATCGGTGGCAGACACTTGATACGATAGCGAGCCCTGTGGGAAGCCGTGCAAATCGCTAACAGGAACGGACACTTGCCAATGCCCTTGAGCATCAACCACGGCGTTATAAACTTTGCCGCCAAGGGTGATGGTGACGGTTTGTGCCCCGTGAATCCCGGAAGTCCCACTCAGGGTCTGAACCTTGCCAGACTCCTGCAAGTTCAAAATACCGTCGGTAAATGGTGTATCAATGGTTGGCGCTGGCAAATCATGCGTTAACACATTAAGCGTGTGTTGGTTAGAAACCACATTACCCTGTGAATCCGTCACCGACGCGGTGATCTTAATCGAGCCGTCAGCCAGCAGAGCAAGATCGGCTGGCGGTACGCTGACCGTCCAGTGTCCTGCTATACCCACCGTTGCGCCATAGGTTTTGCCGTTGAGCAGCACCGTAACATGTGCTCCAGCGCTCACGCCCACGGTGGTGCCGTTAATCGCCAGCGGCTGTAGCGCCTCGTTGGCGCTTAAATAATCGTCGCTAGAAACAATAGAAATGGCGATGGATGAGTTGTCGCCCGCGGCTTTAAAGCTGTGGGTGCTATTCGCAGTCTGGTTTGCCAAATCGCTCACGCTGACGGTGAAGCTATGGTTGCCTACCGTTAGGGAACTTAAATCACTGGAAGGAATAGAAACTTTCCAAGAACCATCAGATTGAACGGTAGCGAGATAAGTTTTGCCACTGTCGAGTTTGATTGTGACCACACGACCTGCTTCAACGTTGAGCGTACTTCCGCTGAGCACTTGGGCAGTTTTTGCCTCCGCACCGCTCAGGGTGTCGTCACCGGCAAATTGCGCAACGCTAATGGCTGGCGTGGTAGTTTTTACATCAAACTGTTCGGTCTTGGTGCTGGTGTTGCCGTATTTATCGGTAATGGAGACCAATAGATTATTCTGCCCCTGCGGCAGATGCTGTAGATCGCCGCTGGTGACACCAATGCTCCACGTGCCATCGGCCCCGACTACAGCGGTATAGCTTTTCCCGTTAAGCGTCAGCGTGACTTTTTGACCGGCGTTATCCGCGCTGGTTTTTCCGCTCAAACTCTGAGTTAGCGAACTCTCTAGCTTGCTCAGAATATTGTCACCCGCAAAGGCATTGAGGGTTAAATCAGGCAGCACTGTTTTAACGTTGATCCCCAGTTGCGTCGTGGTGCTGTGGCCTGCGCTGTCGGTCAAGGTAGCGCTGATATTTAGGCTACCCTGCGGTAGCGCTTGTAAATCCGCGGTGGGAATATTGATGCTCCAACTGCCGTCTTTGCCCACGAGTCCGGTATAGGTTTTGCCACCCAGGGTAACCGTTACCGTGCGCCCCGCATTCGAGGCCGTTGTGCTGCCGCTGAGCACCTGGCTGGCTAAACTTTCGTTGTGATTAAGAATGTTATCGCCCGCAAAGGCATTCACTTTTAAGGTTGGATTGGTTGTTCCTCCATTGCCATTACCATTGCCGCCGTTGCCATTTCCATTGCCATTGCCATTGCCATTTCCATTGCCATTTCCACCATTTCCATTTCCTGAGCTGCTGTCTCCATGCCCTCCGCCTCCCCCACCTGCGGCCAGTGCAATACCGCCGCCGATAGCTAATGCCCCGAGAACTCCGCCAATCACGCCAGCAGAGATGCCATCATGCCCAACTAACGTCGTGATCCCGTCACCCAGCGTCTCATAAGTCGGGATCACTGTTTGCGCGGTAGAAGAACCTGCCATGTCTGCAAATGGGAAAATGGCATGGTGTGTCGTTTTGCCATCATCGAAAACTAACTCGCTGTGCTCATCGTGCTCATCAATAAAGAAAAAGCGCTGATAGCGCACGGTAGATCCATCTTTCATGTGGACAATCAAATCATTGCCCTGCCGCTCATAGCTAGCCACTAAGGAAGTGTCACCGTGGATTTTCACCACGCTGGACTCCGTTAACGTTATGACTCGATTTCCTTGAGCATACTGAGCAATTTCTTTCCCATTGGAACGAGTAACAATATCAACGCTTCCTGAACCCGCAGATGCGCCAGAAGATAAATTTGACTGTGCCATAACCACTCCTTTCAATCACTTTGCCGTGTATAAAGCGCGCCTAAATGCAGCGCAAACTTAGCCGCAGCTCGGCTGAGAAGCCGTGCTGTGAAATCATTGACCTGGTTAAAAAATTAAAAACAGCGAATCGAAACGTGTAGACACTTTCTAAATTAAAAATTCTTACTTAGAAATATATAAACAACGATTGATATTAAGGCAATCCGATATTTACATAAATTTAACTATAACTCACAAATTAGGCACAATTAAGCGATATGCCATTGGATGAATTTTTTATGACAAAAATTATTATCATTTAATACATATAGTTAAAAGAAAACATTCGGAGGGGGAAAGGAAATACTTAATGTTAATGATTAGTAAATTTATTCATTCACAAAATCCATCATTAGCCACACTAATCATAATTTCTAATTATTTATTATCGGTCTTTACAGCGATATCTTTAGCGCCTAAAGTTAATCAATCATATGATTAACTTTATAGCGTGAAATGAAACCATCAACAAAGCCATCAGATACGCCGATGACTTCTCGCGGCGAGCAAGCGAAGCAAGCACTGATCGACTCCGCTATTGCCTTGTTTGGTGAGCGAGGGTTGGAAGGTGCCACAACACGCGATATTGCCTTAAACGCGGGGCAAAACATTGCCGCGATTACCTACTACTTTCAGTCCAAAGAGGGGCTTTATCTCGCCGTAGCTCGTTGGATCAGCGACTTTATCACTCAGGCTTTCGCCCCTCTACAGCAAGAGTGTTCACTATTTCTTTTACAGAAAGACCCCAAACCTAATGCGTATTTAGCTTTCATTCATCGAGGGCTTGCTATCTTTTGCCACCTGATGACACAGCCAGAAACGCTGCACCTCAGCCAAATTATGTCACGTGAGCAGTTGGCCCCCACCGCTGCCTATCCACTGATACATCAGCAATGCATCGCGCCACTGCATCGGCTCATGACGCAGTTAGTCGCAGGTTACAGTGGCCTCCCTGCAGATAGCGCAGTGACAACGCTGCATACCCATGCATTGTTAGGCGAAGTGCTGGCTTTTCGTATGGCGCGTGAAACGATCCGCATTCAGGCTGGCTGGGAGTCAATCGGCCCCGAGCAGGCAGACCTGATTAATCAAGTTTTACAACAACATATTGATTTACTTCTGAACGGATTGCGTATGACTTATTCGTCAACGGCGCAATCGACTACGGATGGGATGAGTGATGAATAACAAAAAGCTCGTTGGAGTCGTTGCAGTTTTAGTCATTATCGCGCTGGTGATTGGCGGCATTTATTACTACCGCAGCCAAGAGGATCGGGATTTAACGCTGTACGGTAACGTGGATATTCGTACCGTTAACCTTGGTTTTCGCGTTAGCGGTCGTTTAGCCTCACTGGCCGTGGATGAAGGCGACACCGTCACCCCCGGTGCGCTATTAGGGAAACTCGATGATGCCCCATTCATTAACTCGCTTAATGAAGCCAAAGCTAACGTGGCCGCCGCGCAGGCTCAGCTCGATTTGCTGCTGGCGGGATACCGTACGGAAGAAATCGCTCAAGCTCGTGCAGCGGTGGCACAACAACAGGCGGCGTTCAGCTACGCCGACAGCTACTTAAAGCGTCAGCAAGGCTTATGGGCCAGCAAAGCCACTTCTGCCAATGATTTAGAAGACGCGAAAACAGCACGCAATCAAGCATTAGCCAATCTGCAAGCTGCCAAAGATAAGCTGTCTCAGTACGAGACGGGGAATCGCCCGCAGGAAATCGAACAGGCGCAGGCTACTTTAGCGCAGGCACAAGCGGCAGCCGATCAGGCTGAGCTAAATCTAAAAGACACCCAGCTTTTTGCACCTTCCACCGGCACCGTTCTCACCCGCGCCGTTGAACCTGGCACCATGCTGGCCTCCGGCAGCACCGTATTCAGCGTGTCACTCACCCGTCCGGTGTGGATCCGTGCCTATGTCAGCGAAGAAAACCTTAGCCGGGCGATACCCGGAACCGAGATTGAAATTTACACCGATGGCCGCCCAGATAAGCCTTATCACGGCAAAATTGGTTTTGTTTCACCCACCGCCGAGTTCACGCCGAAAAGCGTCGAAACGCCAGAATTACGCACCTCGCTGGTCTATCGCCTACGCGTCATTGTGACCGACGCCGATGACAGCTTGCGCCAAGGCATGCCTGTGACCTTACGTTTTAACGATAACGGTGCCAAACGCTAAGGGATGTGATGATGAGTGCGCAACATGAAATCGTGCTCGACGGCGTAGAAAAGCGTTTTGCGGGCATGGATCAACCGGCGGTCGCGAGTCTCTCCACGCGCATCGCCAGTGGCGCAGTGATGGGGCTGGTTGGCCCCGACGGCGCAGGAAAAACCACGCTGATCCGCATGTTGGCTGGCTTGTTAAAGCCCAGCGCGGGCACGGTGAGCGTGGTGGGTTTAGATCCGCTGACGCAAGACAGCGAATTACACGCCATTTTGGGCTATATGCCGCAAAAATTTGGCCTGTATGAAGACCTTACCGTTATCGAAAACCTGACCCTATACGCAGATTTACGCGGCGTTATCGGCGAAGAGCGGCGCAAAACCTTTGAGCGCCTGCTTAAGTTTACCGATTTAACCCGCTTTACCGAACGCTTGGCGGGCAAGCTGTCAGGCGGCATGAAGCAAAAATTAGGGTTAGCCTGTACGCTGGTCGGCGAGCCTAAGGTTTTATTGCTGGATGAGCCGGGCGTTGGCGTCGACCCGATTTCTCGACGCGAGCTGTGGCGTATGGTGCATGAACTGGCCGATGAAGGGATGCTAATCCTTTGGAGCACCTCCTATCTCGATGAGGCCGAACAGTGCCGCGAAGTTTTGCTCATGAACGAAGGTAAACTGCTCTATAGCGGTGCCCCGCAGCAGTTAACCCAACGCATGGCTGGGCGCACCATTTTGCTGCGCGCCAAAAATATCTCACATCGAAAACTACTCCAGCGCGCTATCTGCTTACCTTCTGTTAGCGACGGCGTGATCCAAGGCAAGTATCTGCGCCTTATTCTCAAAGATAACGCCGATCACCACGCGTTGTTACTTGATTTAGACCAGCCGGACGCCGAATTGCTGGAGGCTGAACCTCGCTTTGAAGATGCCTTTATCGATCTGTTAGGCGGCGGGCCGGATCACGAATCTGAGCTGGCAAAAATAATGCCGCAGGTGAAAGTTGATCCCAACGAAACCGTGATTGAAGCGCAGCAGCTTACCAAAAAATTTGGTGATTTTGCCGCTACCGATCACGTTGATTTTCAAGTTAAACGCGGCGAAATTTTTGGTTTACTGGGGCCAAACGGCGCGGGTAAATCCACCACCTTTAAAATGATGTGTGCCCTTCTCAAACCCACCAGCGGTAAAGCGCTGGTGTTGGGTATGGATCTGAAAACAGACTCCGGGCGTGCTCGCCAGCATCTTGGCTATATGGCGCAGAAATTCTCGCTCTATGGCAACCTCACGGTGGCGCAAAACCTGAAGTTTTTCTCCGGCGTTTACGGTCTGAAAGGGAAACAGCAGAAGGAAAAAATTGAGGGCATGGTTAACGCGTTTAACTTCACCCCCATTTTGAATCAAACGCCGGACTCTTTACCGCTCGGTTTTAAACAGCGGCTGGCGCTGGCCTGCTCGCTGATGCATGAACCAGACATCCTGTTTTTGGATGAACCAACGTCGGGCGTCGATCCCCTCACCCGTCGAGAATTTTGGCTGCATATCAACGGCATGGTGGATAAAGGTGTCACCGTGATGGTCACCACGCACTTTATGGATGAAGCGGAATACTGCGATCGTATCGGGTTGGTCTATCGTGGGAAAATCATTGCTGCAGGTTCACCCGATCAGCTAAAACACAGCGTCGCTAACGATGACAATCCAAATCCGACCATGGAGCAGGCGTTTATTGAGCTGGTTCAGGGCTACGACAAGGAGCAAACGGCATGAGTGAAAGCGCCAACAGTATTCACTTTTCGTGGCGGCGATTGCGCGCCCTGTGCCGCAAAGAAACGGCTCAGATCCTGCGCGATCCCAGCAGCGCGCTGATTGCGGTGGTGATCCCTCTGTTATTGCTGTTTATTTTTGGCTACGGCATCAATCTGGATTCCAGCAAACTGCACGTGGGTATTTTGATGGAGCAGCAGTCAGAAGACGCTCGCGATCTCACCAATACGTTTCTTGGCTCGCCGTATATTGCCGCTACGGTCAGCGATAACCGACAGGCGCTGATCCAGCAAATGCAGGCGGGTAAAATTCGTGGGCTTATCGTCATCCCGGTTGATTTCTCTGAACAACTGGCTCGTCTGCAGGGAAAATCTCCGATTCAGGTGATTACCGACGGCAGTGAGCCAAATACGGCAAACTTCGTCCAAGGCTACGCGGAAGGCATTTGGCAAATATGGTTACAGCAGCGCGCCGTTGATAAAGGGGGCGAATTCAAGCCGCTTATCGATGTGCAGCTACGCTATTGGTTTAACCCTGCCGCCATTAGCCAGCACTTTATTATTCCCGGAGCGATAACCATTATTATGACGGTTATCGGCGCCATCCTGACATCGCTGGTCATCGCCCGCGAGTGGGAACGGGGCACGATGGAGGCGCTGCTTTCTACTCAAGTAACGCGCACGGAATTACTGCTGTCAAAACTGCTGCCGTATTACGTATTGGGCCTGCTGGCTATGACGCTGTGCATGGTGGTTGCCGTTTTTGTGATGGGGGTGCCTTACCGAGGGTCACTACTGATTTTATTCGTGATGACGACGCTGTTTCTCGCCAGCACCCTCGGGATGGGACTGCTTATCTCTACGATCACCCGTAATCAGTTTAATGCGGCAATGGTGGCTCTTAACGCGGGATTCCTGCCTGCCGTTATGCTTTCAGGGTTCATCTTTGAAATTGACAGTATGCCAGCCATTGTTCAGGCCGTGACCTATGTGATCCCCGCCCGCTACTTTGTGAGCACCCTACAAACGCTATTCTTAGCCGGTAATATCGGCAGCGTGCTGATGGTTAACCTGCTGTTTTTAATTATTTCCGCCGTGGTCTTTATTGGACTTACCGCGTGGAAAACCAAGCGCCGACTGGATTGAGGATTTTTCATGTTCTATAGGCTGTGGACATTAATCATTAAAGAACTTCAATCGCTGCTGCGCGATCCCCAAACTCGCGCCATCTTGATCATGCCGGTCATTTTGCAAGTGGTGCTGTTTCCTTTTGCCGCAACGCTAGATGTCACCAACGCCAGCATCGCGATCTATAGCGAAGATACCGGCCAGTCGTCGATAGAGCTCACCCAGCGCTTCGCCAAGGCCGAAGCCTTTACCAACGTAATACTGCTGCACAGCCCGCAAGAGATTGCACCGACGATTGATAACCAAAAAGCGCTGCTGTTAATCCGTTTTCCTGCCAATTTCTCACGCGATATTTTGTCCGGCCATCAGGCGCCGTTACAGATAGTTTTGGATGGACGCAGCTCCAACAGCGCGCAAATCGCGGCAAACTATGTTCAGCAGATTGTCCGTGACTATCAACAAGAGCTTATCAGCGGACAGCCTGTATCCACTCACGATTTGGCCCAGAGAAACTCCGAGCTGGTTATTCGCAACTGGTACAACCCCAATCTGGATTACAAATGGTTTGTGGTGCCGTCGCTGATTGCCATGATCACCACCATCGGCGTGTTAATTGTAACGTCGCTGTCGGTGGCACGCGAACGTGAACAGGGAACGCTAGAACAGCTGTTAGTTTCACCGCTGAATACCTGGCAGATATTCGTTGGCAAAGCCATTCCCGCCCTGATTGTCGCCACGTTTCAGGCTACTGTAGTATTGCTGATCGGAATTTTTGCCTACCAAATTCCGTTTGCCGGTTCCCTTTTGCTGTTTTACTTCACCATGCTGATCTACGGGCTTTCGTTGGTCGGTTTTGGCCTACTGATTTCATCGCTATGCTCAACGCAGCAGCAGGCATTTATTGGCGTATTTGTGTTTATGATGCCCGCAATCTTGCTGTCCGGTTACGTATCGCCGGTGGAAAATATGCCGGTTTGGCTGCAAAACCTGACGTGGATAAATCCAGTTCGGCACTTCACCGATATCACCAAAGAGCTCTATTTGAAGGATGTGAGCTTCGATATTATCTGGCACAGCCTATGGCCGCTTCTGGTGATTACCTTAACCACCGGCAGCGCCGCCTACGCAATGTTCAGGCGCAAGATTGCGTAGCGAGCTAAATCCACCGCGAGCGTAGCCAACGCATAAGCAGCTTCAAGGATGAAAAGTATCCCCAAAATAATTGGAGCGGCTTGAAGGCGGCAAGTGAGCAAATCCCAATGAGCTTACTTTAGTAAGTGATTTGGGTGCGCGAGCGTAGCCAACGTATAAGCAGCTTCAAGTATGGAAAGTATCCCCAAAATAATTGGAGCGGCTTGAAGGCGGCAAGTGAGCAAATCCCAATGAGCTTACTTTAGTAAGTGATTTGGGTGCGCGAGCGTAGCCAACGCATAAGCAGCTTCAAGTATGAAGGGGATAAGGACTCTTGCTATACTGCGGCATACCATCTTTGCCGCAGGCGCAATGTCATCATCTTAGATAGGGTTAGATCAGCATCATGTTAAGTTCGAAGGAATCATCTAATAGTGCCGATGCCTCTCTTTCTGGGATCACGCGCAGCTATATGCTGTTTATTTTTCTGCTGGTTATGGCTAATTTGCTCTACGGCTATAACTATGTGAATGCCTACATTAACAGCAAGCAAACTATGCTAGCGACGGTTGCCGATCAGCTGCAAAAGCGTATCGAGACCTACCGTTTTGTGACCTATCAGGTGTATGACAACCTTTCGGCCTCTAATTCTGTCCAACTGCCCTCTCCGGTCAACGAGGTTCGGTTACGTCCTGATATCTATCTATTGGAAAAGAGCCGCCATAAAACCGACGCACTGATTTTTGGTCAGCATGATGCTAGCACCAGCGATTTAGCGCTGCGCATGTCAAACTATCTCGATATTTTATGGGGCGCAGAAACTGAAACCTATTCCATGTATTACCTGAACGGGCAGGATAATAGCCTGATTTTGGTCTCGACAATGCCGATGAAAGATCTGTCTGCGCGTTATAAAGAGGGATATTTGGGTAACGTGGTCGAGTCCCGTAAAACTGAAATGCTGCAACAGTCTAATTCACTAGATGAACGCGAAGGCTTCTCAGGGTTGCGCAAGTTCCGTTTCCTGAATTCTTACTATTTCACCTTGCGTACCACTTTTAATAACCCTGGGCATTTAGCTACCGTCGTGGCTTTTGATCTGCCTGTCGGCGATATTTTGCCGCGCGATTTGCCCGTTCAACGTTTCTTGATCACTGAAAATCCTGAATCACCATCAGAATTGATGTCGCGTGAAGAACTGCCAGAGGCTTTCTCTACGCTGAGATGGCCGTGGTTAACGATCAGCGCCCCGCTGTATAACACGCCGCTGAAGATTGATTTCAATATCCCGATGACAACGCTCACCGTGGATATGCTGAGGAATAATTTCTGGCTGGTGCTGATTAATTTATTGGTGCTCGTTCTGTCATTTACCGGTTTTTATTTCGTGCGTCACCAATATATTCGTCCGGGAAAACGCATGGCTGCGCAGCTCAGCGCCCAGCAGGAAATGAATCAGGAAATTATTACCCATTTACCAATTGGCCTGCTGATTTATCGTTTCGACACCGATACCGTGGTTGCCAGCAATAAAATTGCCGATCATCTGTTGCCGCACCTTAGCCTGAGCAAAATTGCTAGCATGGCTCAAGAACATCAGGGTCGAATTCAGGCAACGGTCAACAATGAAATGTATGAAATTCAGATGGTGCGCAGCCAGCAGAATATTAAATCTGCCCTGTTCCTAATGCGCGATCTGGATAAAGAAATGATGGTCAGCAAAAAGCTAAAACAGGCGCAGAGTGAATATGAGAAAAATCTGACCGCACGCAAAATCATGACCACCAATTTAAGCCGCGAGCTTAATGCGCCGATGAGTAATATTCAGCAATTAGTCGCTGACATTCAAAATAATAAAGATGATCCTCGTCTGCTAGATTTATTGTTGGGCGAAACACGTCATGCACAGGCTTTGATCGATGAAATTACGCTGCTCACCGAAATTGAAAATCGGGACTGGCGTCCGGTGACCGAAACATTCAACCTTAACAAACGTATTGATGAGCTGCTAAAACGCAGCTTGCCTGAACTGCGCCGCAAAGGGCTAACGCTTATCAATCACACCGATATCGATCCAGATAAAGAGTTTATCGGTGATATTCGTTCGCTAGAACAAGTGCTTTCCATGCTGCTGCACTATTCCATTATTACCACGGTGTATGGAAAAATTACTCTCAAAGTGACGCAGAAACCTGAGTCTCCTGACCACATTTGTTTTGAGCTCAGCGATACCGGCACCGGCGTATCCAATAAAGAGATCAATGGATTGCGCTATCCAAATCTCGGTGAGCCGCAAAGCGATCGCTTCGCCAGAGGCTCGGGAATGACTTACTATCTGTGCGCCCAGCTGTGCAAACGTATGAGCGGCAGATTGGATATTCAAAGCAAAGACGATATCGGAACGCGTTATAGCTTTAGCTGCATCATGCATCCGGTGGAACATCCAGAAGAAGAGTCGGAGAAGCTGCTGGACGGGATCACCGCCTATCTGCAAATCACCTCCGATGAAATTCGCAGCCTGATTATGCATAAGCTTGCCGCTTTTGGTGCCGCGTCCATCATTGCCGACGGCCGCGATGCCAACGAAGAATATGATATTACGCTGACCGATGCTCCAGAGAATGCAGAAGATTACACCCTGCTGCTGGTCTCTGATATTGACGGTTTTGAAGAATACGCGCCGCATCGCATTAAGGCTAACTTCAACCTCACCGAGCCGCTCATTGACGCCATTTTGCTGCTGATTGAGCAACAGATTGCGGTCACAGAATCGCCAATCGATGCGGAATATGCTGAAAATGCAGATCCTTCATCTGATGGCTCTCCTTTTAAATCAAAGGATTACTTTTCTCTGTTTATGGAAACAGTACCGGAAGATGTACAGAAACTGTATACTGAAGCCGAACAGAGTGATTTATCCCCGCTTTCTCTGACTGCACACCGACTTAAAGGTGTTTTTGCCATGCTTAATATCCCCACCGGCAAAACTCTATGTGAACAGTTAGAACTCGCCATTAAAGAAAGCGATGTAACAAATATAAAGATTTTGATCAGTCAGATTGATACTTTTGTCAGCCGACTGCTTCTACTAGGTAGCCAACAACATGAATAACCTAAATGTAATTATTGCTGATGACCATCCAATTGTCCTATTCGGTATTAGGAAGTCACTTGAACAAATCGAATGGGTTAACGTTGTCGGGGAATTTGAAGACTCAACGGCATTAATCAATAGCTTATCTAAGCTGGATGCGAATGTACTGATCACCGATCTTTCCATGCCGGGCGACAAATACGGCGATGGCATCACCTTGATTAAATATATCAAGCGCCATTATCCGCACCTGTCCATTATTGTTCTGACCATGAACAATAACCCTGCTATTTTAAGTGCGGTTCTGGAATTGGATATTGAAGGGATTGTTCTTAAGCAAGGCGCGCCGGCTGATTTACCGAAAGCGCTGGCTGCATTGCAGAAAGGTAAGAAATTTACCCCAGAAAGCGTGTCCAAACTGCTGGAAAAAATTAGCGCCAGCGGCTACGGTGACAAACGCTTATCACCAAAAGAAAGCGAAGTCCTGCGCTTATTCGCCGAAGGTTTCTTAGTAACAGAAATTGCTAAAAAGCTGAATCGCAGCATTAAAACCATCAGTAGCCAGAAGAAATCGGCCATGCTGAAACTGGGCGTTGATAACGACATTGCGCTGCTGAACTATCTTTCTTCCGTCAATATTATGTCGGTAGATAAAGACTAAGTTATTGCTGTATTACCCCCTCCCAGCCTCCCCCTTGTCAGGGGGAGGAGCATTCTGCACTCAACATCAACATTGAGCGCCGTACGGCTCCCTCCCCTGATAAGGGGAGGGTTGGGGTGGGGTATTAAACCCCTTTGTCTCTTCCCTTCCTCACTACCTCAGCAAAATGATGCAGCGATTTTTGTAACTCTTCCAGTGTCACCGGCTTCGACAAACAGCTGTCCATTCCAACCTGAATACAGCGCTCCCGCTCTTCCGCCAGCGCGTTAGCCGTCACGCCAATAATTGGCGCGGTGCGGCCCTGCTGACGCAGACGCGCAGTGAGCTGGTAACCATCCATGTTTGGCATGTTAACGTCAGTAAGCACGATGTCGGCTTGCTGTTTCGCTAATGCGCCTAACGCATCCAAACCATCGCTCGCGGTTGACACCGACTGATAGCCTAATGAAATCAGCTGATCGGCCAGTAAACGACGGTTGATCGGATGATCGTCGACGATAAGAATATGCACATCGCTGTAATCTTTGACTTCAATAGGGCCATTATCTTCAGAAAGATCGGGGAGTAATGCCGTGTCTTCTGGCACAAAGATGCGGCGTAGAATACTCAACAATTCTAGCGGTGCCGCCGTGCTGAGCACCCATGAGCCATCCTCTTTGCGTTTCGCATGGCCTAAATACTCTGCGGATAGGCGGATGTGGGTCTTAACCGGAGTACTCAGAGTAACGTCATGATCTGAAATCAAAATCCCCTGCTCATCGCAATGTTCGCTGGCGCTGCATAGACGAACATCCGCACCGGCCATGGTCAGGAGTTTCAGCAGATAAGCTTCCAAGCGCGCATTGTGGATCTCAAGCCAAACGGTTTTTTGTGCTAGTGCGGCAATTTCAGGCGCTGATTCCACTGCCTGATACATCGGAATACGTACGGTAAATATGCTGCCCATTCCCGGCTCCGATTCCACGGCAATGTCGCCATCCATCAGACTGACCAGTTTTTCACAGATGGCCAGCCCCAGACCGGTTCCTTGGAAATGGCGTTGCACGCCGGTGCCTACTTGGAAGAATGGATCGAACAGCTTCATCACATCGCGGAATGGGATACCCAAGCCTGTATCACGTACGCGGAACTCAAGATAGAAATCCTGTACCCGCACCTGAAGGATAATGCAGCCGGTATCGGTAAATTTGATCGCGTTGCTCAGCAAGTTCGACAGCACCTGCTGAATACGCATGATATCGCCAGAAACGGAATCTGGCACTTCTGGCTCAATAAAGCAGTACATCGCCAAGCGCTTGCGAACCACCAGCGGCAAGTAGTTGCCGATGATATGCGGGATCACCTTACGCGGCTCAAAGGTTCCCGGCTCTATTTTGAGCTGTTCGGATTCGATCTTGGAGAAATCAAGAATATCGCTGATGATTTTAAGCAACAGCCCCGAGGAGTTACTCATCGCCGCCAGCAGACGCTGGGTTTCTTCCGGCAGAGACTTAGTTTGCAGCAGGTCGAGATTACCAATGATGCCATACAACGGGGTTCTCAGCTCATGGCTGACCGTCGCCAAGAACATTGATTTCGACTGGCTGGCCTGCTCGGCGGCATTGGCGAGCTCTTGCAATGACTCTTCAATTTTAACGCGCGCACTCACGTCGATCATGACGCAAATCGCCACATCCTCATTGCGATAGCGGGAATGAACAAAGCTAATTTGTAGATTCTGATTCTGGCTGGTGATGACGTCGACCACGCTGCTGGGTTGCTCGCAGATAATGCGCGTAATCCGGTGGCGGTCTTCAGAGGTAAACAGGCTGATATAATTATGCGCCAGTTCATTACTCAGAATATTGCTACCGTCTTTAATTCGCAGAATACAAATGCCCACCGGCGCGGAGGCGACAATTTTACGGTTAAATTGCTCATGTTCCTCAAGACGAAACGCATTATTTTCTGCCGGAGAAAACATTTTTCGCTCAAATAACCACGTCAATACACACAGAATAAGCGCGCTGATTAAGTTTAGGATCACCGCATTAATCAGGAGTAAATTAAAACGTTCGAGCAATACGCTGGTCGGCAGTGAATAGACAATGCTTAATCCCGACGGGCTCAGTTTCTTTTTCAGCAACAGGGTGTCATAGCCGCTGTTATAGCCAAAATAGTTATCGTCGTTCGGAATACCTGAAAGGGCGGGTTGCTCACCGCCGTTTTCAGTGTAGGTCATTAATACGTCATTATTTTCATTCAGCAATGTGACGCCTACCGGCAGCGTAGAAGGATTAGTAAAATCCTCTAAGCGAATGTTTTGCTCGGTGCCTAGCAGTGCTTCCAGCTTGTTGGCGATGTAAACCGGCGTAATAACATAAAGCGCCCCCACGTCATTTTGAGTACCAGGGATCACCCAGAACAGCGTGTGTTCTTTCTCTTTATTATTGCTGTTTTGGAACATCAAAATCCGCTGATGCAGATTGCGGAACACATTGCTTTGGTCAAGTGGCGTATTACGAATGCCAAAATCAGCCAGACACAAGCTTTCACCACCGATAAAGAAGATTCGGTTTAAGTCATATGCGGCAACGAAATTCTCTTTCCAATAATTAATGAAATTACTCAGCGACTCTAACGAGTTCTGGTAATTATCGCTCAGTAGCTGGCAGTCTGACTCAGGAAAAATCGGCGTCAGCGGTGGGAGCGTATTCTTTCCACTGAATACGCCGTTGATCATATCTAGCCCAGTCACAGACCAGCTCAGTCGATTTTCCGCAATATAGCGGATATCCCGCATGATGCTTGAGGAGTGCTTGATCACCCCCTGCGCCTGATCAAAATTCAGGTTAAAGTCTTGGCGGATGTCCGACTCTTTCTCATGAAATTCATTGAGAATATAAAACGTGGTCAGCAAAGCGCCCAAGATCCACAGCATCAGCGCCAGCGATCGGAATAGATAGCGTGAAATTCGCAGCGTTGTTCGGAAAGAGGCTAGATATTTCAAAGGATTACCATAGCAGAAAACGGACTGTTAAACGAAAGGCCTACATTCAAGTATCACACTAGTCACTAGAGATAAAAAAAGCCAGTACAAACATCTGCACTGGCTTTTTATCGAGTCAACGAAACGCTAGTAATTAGGCGTTTTCGTCGCCCTCTTCATCATCAGACTCTGACGCATCATCAACGCTTTCAGCATCGTCAACGACATCAGCAACATCGCCGTCAACCGCCGCATTCTCTTCGCCATCGAGAACTTCATCATCCTCTTCTGGTTCAGCAACGCGCTGCAAGCCAACAACGTGTTCGTCTTCGGCGGTGCGGATCAGCGTAACACCTTGGGTGTTACGACCAACAACGCTCACCTCAGCAACGCGGGTACGTACCAACGTGCCAGCATCGGTGATCATCATAATCTGATCGCATTCGTCGACCTGAACAGCACCAACCACGTTACCATTACGCTCGCTGACCTTGATAGAGATAACCCCCTGAGTCGCACGGGACTTGGTCGGGTACTCTGCAACGCCGGTACGCTTACCGTAGCCATTTTCGGTCACGGTCAGAATATCGCCTTCGCCACGAGGAATGATCAGTGATACAACGCGGTCTTCACCGTTGAGGTTGATACCACGTACGCCCGTTGCGGTACGGCCCATAGAACGCACTTGGCTTTCTGGGAAACGCACCACTTTACCGGCCGCAGAGAACAGCATCACTTCGTTGCTGCCGTCGGTCAGATCAACACCAATCAGCTCATCGCCTTCGTTCAGATTCACGGCAATAATACCCGCGCTGCGAGGACGGCTGAAATCGGTCAGCGCCGTTTTCTTCACGGTACCGCTCGCGGTTGCCATGAAGACGTGACGACCTTCTTCGTATTCACGCACCGGAAGAATGGCGGTAATACGTTCGTTGGCTTCCAGCGGCAGCAGGTTGATGATCGGACGACCACGCGCACCACGGCTCGCTTCAGGCAACTGGTAGACCTTCATCCAGTACAAACGACCACGGCTTGAGAAGCACAGAATAGTGTCATGCGTATTGGCCACCAGCAGGCGGTCAATGAAGTCTTCTTCTTTAATACGGGCGGCTGACTTACCTTTACCACCGCGACGCTGTGCTTCGTAGTCGGTCAGAGGCTGGTATTTCACATAGCCCTGATGCGACAAGGTCACCACTACGTCTTCCTGCGAAATCAAATCTTCGATGTTGATATCCGCAGTATTTTCAGTAATTTCGGTACGACGCGCATCGCCAAACTGGTCACGGACCGCGATCAGCTCTTCGCGAATCACTTCCATCAGGCGATCTGGACTTTCCAGAATGAAGATCAGCGCAGCGATCTGCTCTAACAGATCTTTGTATTCGTCGAGCAGTTTTTCATGCTCAAGACCGGTCAGTTTCTGCAAACGCAGATCCAGAATGGCCTGAGCCTGCTGTTCAGTCAGATAGTAATGACCGTCACGAATACCGAATTCTGGCTCCAACCATTCAGGGCGCGCAGCGTTATCACCGGCACGTTCCAGCATCGCTGCAACGGTGCCCAGCTCCCAACCGCGTGCAACCAGCAGCGCTTTCGCTTCTGCAGGGTTTGGCGCACGGCGGATAAGCTCAATGATTGGGTCGATATTCGACAACGCAATCGCCAAACCTTCCAAGATGTGCGCACGATCGCGAGCTTTGCGCAGTTCAAAGATGGTACGACGCGTGACAACTTCGCGACGGTGGCGAACGAATGCCTGTAGGCAATCTTTCAGCGTCAGCAGTTTAGGCTGTCCCTGATGCAGCGCCACCATGTTGATACCAAACGTCACCTGCATTTGCGTCAGTGAGTACAGGTGGTTCAGAACCACTTCGCCCACGGCGTCACGTTTGATTTCAATAACAATACGCATACCGTCTTTATCAGACTCATCGCGCAGGGCGCTGATGCCTTCCAGACGTTTTTCTTTAACCAACTCGGCAATTTTCTCGATCAGGCGAGCTTTGTTCACCTGATAAGGAATTTCATGCACGATGATGGTTTCGCGGCCGGTTTTTTCGTCCGCTTCAACTTCGGCTTTGGCACGGATATACACCTTGCCGCGCCCAGTGCGATACGCTTCCTCAATACCACGGCGACCGTTGATGATCGCGGCAGTTGGGAAATCCGGGCCAGGGATATGCTGCATCAGGCCTTCAACCGTAATGTTTTCGTCATCAATATAGGCCAAGCAGCCATTGATCACTTCATTCAGGTTGTGTGGAGGAATATTGGTTGCCATACCTACGGCGATACCGGAAGAACCGTTCACCAGCAGGTTTGGAACTTTGGTTGGCAACACCGCTGGGATTTGCTCGGTGCCGTCATAGTTAGGCACGAAATCAACGGTCTCTTTTTCCAGATCCGCTAACAGTTCGTGAGCAATTTTGGACATACGGATTTCGGTATAACGCATTGCTGCGGCGGAGTCGCCATCAACAGAACCGAAGTTACCCTGTCCATCAACCAACATGTAACGCAGCGAGAACGGCTGAGCCATACGAACGATAGTATCGTATACCGCGCTATCACCATGTGGATGGTATTTACCGATAACGTCCCCGACGATACGGGCCGATTTTTTATATGCTTTATTCCAGTCATTGCCCAATACATTCATCGCGAACAGAACGCGACGGTGAACTGGCTTCAGTCCATCACGAACATCCGGCAGCGCACGCCCGACGATAACGGACATGGCGTAATCCAGATACGAGTTTTTCAACTCTTCTTCGATGTTGACCGGCGTAATCTCTCTGGCAAGGTCGCTCATGGAGCTGCTATCCCTCTACTGACTTCTGATGATTCATCTGCTGCCGCTACCCTAACAGACACCCTTGGGTATATTCATCGAATAGATCAAAGCGCATACACGATGACAAAGACCGCGAATTATATCATAAAGCCGGATTTAGTGCGAAACCCTGTGCGCTTTTCAATGCACGGCGGAATTAACCTCATTGAGCCAAGAATCTGTATAATCCACAGCAGTACTTTTCTCAAAAAATTATTTTCGGGTGAATGATTCACGCCACCAGAAATATCTTAGAAGGAGTGTTCGGTGTCTGAACAAAACGTAGACCATCAGGAAATTGCTAAATTTGAAGCCGTGGCATCGCGCTGGTGGGATCTCGAAGGGGAATTTAAACCCCTGCACCGTATTAACCCTCTGCGCCTGAACTATATCCAGCAACGCGCCGACGGTGTATTTGGTAAGAAAATCCTCGATGTTGGCTGCGGCGGCGGCATTCTGGCCGAAAGCATGGCGCGCGAGGGCGCCGATGTCACCGGCTTAGACATGGGCGCGGAGCCCTTACAGGTCGCGCGTTTGCATTCACTGGAAACCGGCATCAAAGTCACCTACGTTCAAGAAACCGTTGAGCAGCACGCCGACGAGCATGCGAGTCTCTACGATATTGTCACCTGCATGGAAATGCTGGAACACGTTCCCGATCCGCGCTCCGTGGTGTTGGCATGCGCCAAGCTGGTAAAACCCGGCGGACACGTTTTCTTCTCGACGATTAATCGCAATAACAAAGCCTGGCTAATGGCGGTTATTGGTGCTGAATACGTATTGAAAATGGTGCCAAAGGGAACTCACGATGTGAAAAAATTCATTCGCCCTGCTGAGTTAATCGGTTGGATCGATGAAACCCCGCTGCGCGAACGCAATATGATTGGCCTGCATTACAACCCGTTAACGGATAAGTTCAAGCTGGCACCGAACGTGGATGTGAATTATATGGTGCATACGGTGTGTGAGGAGTAACTCTTACTACCTTCATCAACAACCCCACCCCAACCCTCCCCTTCGCAGGGGAGGGAGCCGTTTGGAGTTTGCTGAAAGATCCTCGATCGGCCCCACCCCCTGTCAAGGGGGAGGCTGGGAGGGGGTTATAACGCCAAACTCTTAGCATCCTCTCTCGTTAGAGATAAGACGCTTGCCTAAAATGCATCTGCCTATGATATTAACCGTGATCAATATCGCCTTTTTAAGTAACGAATAAGAAACCAGCAGTCGATCAATTTATTTTATTTTTAAGTGGAATCTTATCCCCCTCACCTCTCAACCGCTGCCGCCAGTAATGACGGTACGTGAGCGCCTGACTTAACAATTCACCCCCAAGTTATCCACAATTATGCGCCGTTTTGTTCACTTGCAAAAGGAAGCTAAGAACACTATCTTGTTATCACTCCTTGATTAATACACCATATCTTGTGTTCACAACACGAAATCGACACTACACGTCAAGTTAATGCAACAATGATTTTGCATTGATTTAACGCGCATGGCTTTTATAGACACGATGACGGCTTGAACATGAGATCGCACACGGACAGGTAAATAGCCCTATGAATCAAAGTCTGCTGGTCACTAAGCGTGACGGAAGCAAAGAACGTATCAATCTTGATAAAATCCACCGCGTACTCGATTGGGCTGCTGAAGGCTTGAGTAATGTCTCAGTTTCTCAGGTGGAATTACGTTCTCACATCCAGTTTTATGATGGGATCCGCACCGCGGATATTCACGAAACCATCATTAAGGCCGCCGCAGACCTGATCTCCCGTGACGCTCCAGACTATCAATATCTGGCTGCGCGTCTGGCTATTTTCCATCTGCGTAAAAAAGCTTACGGCCAGTTTGAACCGCCTAAACTGTACGACCACGTAGTTAAACTGGTCGAAATGGGTAAATATGACAAACATCTGCTGGAAGATTACACCACCGAAGAGTTTGCTCAGATGGACGAGTTTATCGACCATTGGCGCGACATGAATTTCTCTTACGCCGCAGTTAAGCAGCTAGAAGGGAAATATCTGGTTCAGAACCGCGTATCCGGTGAAATCTACGAGAGCGCCCAGTTCTTGTATATTCTGGTCGCCGCGTGCCTGTTCTCTAACTATCCGCGTGAAACCCGCCTGAGCTATGTAAAACGCTTCTATGACGCGGTATCAACGTTCAAAATTTCACTGCCTACGCCGATCATGGCGGGCGTGCGCACCCCTACCCGCCAGTTCAGCTCTTGCGTGCTGATCGAGTGCGGCGACAGCTTGGACTCGATCAATGCCACGTCCAGCGCCATCGTGAAATATGTCTCCCAGCGTGCCGGTATCGGCATCAACGCCGGCCGTATCCGTGCGTTAGGTAGCCCAATTCGCGGCGGTGAAGCTTTCCACACCGGCTGTATTCCGTTCTACAAACACTTCCAGACCGCGGTTAAATCCTGCTCTCAGGGCGGCGTGCGCGGTGGCGCGGCAACGTTGTTCTACCCGTTGTGGCATTTGGAAGTTGAAAGCCTGCTGGTACTGAAAAACAACCGTGGCGTTGAAGGTAACCGTGTTCGCCACATGGATTACGGCGTGCAGTTGAACCGCCTGATGTATCAGCGCTTGATTAAAGGCGGCGACATTACGCTGTTCAGCCCGTCAGACGTTCCGGGGCTGTACGATGCTTTCTTTGCCGATCAGGATGAATTCGAACGTCTGTATATGCAGTACGAAGCCGACGACAGCATTCGTAAGCAAAAAGTTAAAGCGGTGGAACTGTTCTCGCTGATGATGCAAGAGCGCGCCTCAACGGGTCGTATCTACATCCAGCACGTTGACCATTGCAACACCCATAGCCCATTTGATCCGGCAATTGCACCGGTGCGTCAGTCAAACCTGTGTCTGGAAATCGCCCTGCCAACCAAACCGTTGAGCGACGTGAACGACGAAAACGGCGAAATTGCGCTGTGTACGCTGTCAGCGTTTAACCTCGGCGTTATCGAGTCGCTGGACGATTTAGAAGAGCTGGCGGTGTTAGCCGTTCGTGCCCTTGATGCCCTGTTAGACTATCAAGACTATCCGATTCTGGCGGCTAAGCGCGGTGCGATGGGACGTCGCACTCTGGGAATCGGCGTGATCAACTACGCCTATTACCTGGCGAAGAACGGCGTACGTTACTCCGACGGCAGCGCGAACAATTTGACGCACAAAACCTTCGAAGCCATTCAGTATTACCTGCTGAAAGCGTCTAACGAGCTGGCAAAAGAGCAAGGCGCGTGCCCGTGGTTCAATGAAACCACCTACGCACAGGGCGTCCTGCCAATCGACACCTATAAAAAAGATTTGGATACGATTTGCAACGAGCCGCTGCACTACGATTGGGAAACGCTGCGTCGCGAGATTAAAGAACACGGCCTGCGTAACTCCACGCTGTCTGCGCTGATGCCGTCTGAAACCTCTTCGCAGATTTCTAACGCGACCAACGGCATTGAGCCACCGCGTGGCCACATCAGCATTAAAGCGTCGAAAGACGGTATCCTGCGCCAAGTGGTGCCAGAGTATGAGCGCCTGAAAAACGCTTATGAACTCCTGTGGGAAATGCCAAATAACGATGGCTATTTGCAGCTCGTCGGTCTGATGCAGAAATTTATCGATCAGTCGATTTCCGCCAATACCAACTACGATCCGTCTCGCTTCCCATCTGGGAAGGTTCCGATGAAGCAGCTGTTAAAAGACTTGCTGACGGCGTACAAATTTGGGGCTAAGACCCTGTATTATCAAAACACCCGTGATGGCGCAGAAGATGTGCAAGACGATTTGCAGGCCGTTGCCGAAGAAGACGGTTGCGAAAGCGGTGCTTGCAAGATTTAACCAAGACCAGCACGAAACCGCCGATATCCATCGGCGGTTTTATCCTAAACGGTAGGATTATAGTTTTATGGCATATACCACATTCTCTCAAAACAAAAACGATCAGTTACTCGAACCCATGTTCTTCGGTCAGCCGGTTAACGTGGCGCGTTACGACCAGCAAAAGCATGAAATTTTTGAAAAACTGATCGAAAAACAGCTCTCTTTCTTCTGGCGTCCCGAAGAAGTTGACGTGTCTCGCGACCGTATCGACTATCAAGCGCTGCCAGAACATGAAAAACACATTTTTATCAGCAACCTGAAATATCAAACCCTGCTGGATTCCATTCAGGGACGCAGCCCGAACGTCGCGCTGTTGCCGCTGATCTCTATCCCTGAGCTCGAAACTTGGGTCGAAACGTGGTCGTTCTCCGAAACTATTCACTCACGTTCTTACACGCATATTATCCGTAATATCGTTAACGATCCGGCGGTGGTGTTTGACGATATCGTCACCAACGAAGAAATCCTCAAGCGTGCGAAAGACATTTCCGGCTACTACGATGATTTAATTGAGATGACCGGTTACTGGCACCTGCTGGGTGAAGGCACTCACACCGTTAACGGCAAAACCGTCAACGTGAATCTGCGTACCCTGAAGAAGCAACTTTATCTGTGCCTGATGAGCGTCAACGCGCTAGAAGCGATTCGCTTCTACGTCAGCTTCGCCTGCTCTTTCGCTTTTGCCGAGCGCGAACTGATGGAAGGTAACGCTAAAATCATCAAACTGATTGCCCGCGATGAAGCCCTACATCTGACCGGCACCCAGCACATTCTGAATCTGATGCGTTCAGGTCAGGACGATCCTGAAATGGCCGAAATCGCCGTAGAGTGCGAACAACAGTGCTATGACCTGTTTGTTCTCGCTGCGCAGCAGGAAAAAGAGTGGGCAGAATATCTGTTCCGCGATGGCTCCATGATTGGCTTGAACAAAGATATCCTGTGCCAGTACGTGGAATACATCACCAATATCCGCATGCAGGCCGTTGGCTTGGGGCTGCCGTTCCAAACGCGCTCTAACCCAATTCCGTGGATCAATGCTTGGTTAGTGTCTGATAACGTTCAAGTGGCACCGCAGGAAGTGGAAGTGAGCTCTTATCTGGTTGGTCAGATTGACTCGGAAGTCAACGCTGATGACCTGAGCGACTTCGAGCTGTAATCCCTTGAGCTTTTCACCCTACCAAGACTCGACGCTGGCGGCAGACGACGCCGCTAGCATCGAGGCTGAAAATGCCAGCGCTGAGCCACTTACGCCCACCATCACACTCGCCCTTTCTGGCGCTAAGCTTGCGTTCACACATGGCAAAGCCTCGCTGCTTGAAGCCCTTGAGCATCATAATGTGCAGGTGGAATATCAATGCCGCTCAGGCTATTGCGGTTCCTGCCGTTGCAAAATGACCAAGGGCCGCGTGGTGTATCGCCAACAGCCGCTGGCCTTCATCAACGAAGGTGAAATTTTACCTTGTTGCTGCCATCCAGACGGAGACATCGAGGTGGAGCTTTAATCGCCTCCACCGCGATTTTTTACCTGCAATCCCTTCCCCTATCACACTGATAATTCACACAAGAATCTGTTCTTGCTCCCACATTTCTGCATGTTTATTTCAAACCGCGCATAATCAATTGTATGATGTAGCCAGCTTTTTATGTGATAAGGACTCGGTTTGGCTCAGACGTGTGCTGGCAGCCGATTTATAAATAATCAGCGACTGATCATAGATTATTTGGTTCTAGCAAACTCCTTTTGGGACTTTGCATGCTTAGCTGCGCTTTTTTAGTGTGGTGTCAGCTATTTATATTGCCAAGTAGTACGAATCGAGCCTTATCACGGAGCTGTTCAACGATGCAAAACACAATAACAATGAAAGCCAAACTATTACCTGTGCTGATTTTCGCCTCGCTTTCCGCCGGAACGTTAAGCGCCAACGCATGGGCGGCGACGCCACCGAAAACGCTGGTCGTGGTGCAAACTCTGGATGATATTGCCAGCCTTGATCCCGCAGAAAGCAACGAACTTTCCAGCATTCAAACGGTGCCGAGTCTTTACCAACGCCTGATCCAAGCCAATCGCGATAATCCAGCCAAGATTGATGCCGTACTTGCCGAGAGCTGGCAAGGCGACGCAGCCAATAAAACGCTCACCGTTAAGCTGCGCCCCAATGCCAAGTTCTCTTCCGGTAATCCGGTGCGCCCTGAAGACGTTATCTTTTCCTATACCCGCGCCGTAACCCTCAATAAATCGCCAGCCTTCATTTTGAACGTATTAGGCTGGGAAGCGGATAACGTCGCCAGTCATCTTAAGAAAATTGACGACCATACGCTACAGCTCACGTGGACCGCCAACGTAAGCCCTGACGTGGCGCTGAACATTCTCTCGACGCCGATTGCCTCCATCGTTGATGAAAAAACCGTCACGCCTAATAGCAAAAAAGGCGACTTTGGTAATGAGTGGCTCAAAATGCACTCAGCGGGCAGTGGGCCGTTCAAAATGCGCGTTTATCAACCGCATCAGGCCATCGTTTTGGATGCCAATCCGCTATCAAACGACGCGCCTAAAATCGCCAATATCATTATTAAAAACGTGCCCGATCCGGCGTCTCGCCGTTTGCTGATCCAGCAGGGTGACGCCGATATTGCCCGTGGGCTGGGCGCAGACCAAACCTCGGCGTTGCAGAATCAAGCCGGTATTAACGTGATGAGCATTCCTTCGGCCGAGCAAAACTATTTAGCGTTCAACACCGGCAATACCGCGAATCCGTTACTGGCAAATCCTGCACTGTGGGAAGCGGCGCGCTATCTGGTCGATTACAAAGGCATCACGCAGGACTTACTCAAGGGCCAATATTTTGTGCATCAGAGTTTCCTGCCGGTCGGCTTTAACGGCGCGCTGGAGAATAATCCGTTTAGCTTCGATCCTGCTAAAGCGAAAGCCATTCTCGAGAAAGCCGGGATCAAAAATGCCGCCTTTACGCTGGATGTTGAAAACAAAGCGCCGTTTATCACCGTGGCTCAATCCATTCAAGCCAGCTTCGCGCAAGGCGGCGTGAAAGTGGATCTGCTGCCTGCGGCAGGCAGTCAGGTTTATGCACGCGTGCGTGCGCGTCAGCATCAGGCCGCGATCCGCATGTGGCTGCCGGACTATTTCGATGCGCATTCCAACGCCAGCGCTTTTGCCTACAACGATAACAAAGGCAGCACCGTCGCGTGGCTAAACGGCTGGAAAATCCCTGAGCTAAGCCAGCAAACGCTTGCCGCCGTAGCCGAAGCCGACAGCGCTAAACGTTTGGATATGTATACCAAAATGCAGCAAGAGCTACAGCGTAGCTCGCCGTATGTGTTTATCGATCAGGCCAAAACTCAGGTTGTGCTACGCGACAACGTGAAAGGCTATCAGCAAGGGCTGAACGCCGATATGGTTTATTACGATCGCGTCACCAAGTAATTCGTCCGCTTTTTATCCACAGTAAGCGGAGAAACTATGGCTGCTGACTTCACGCCGGAGAATAATTTCCGGCGTCATTTACAGACCCTGTTGCAGGGTCTGCTTACGCTCGCATTAACGCTTTTCGGGCTGCTGCTGATTACGTTTTTGCTTTCCGCGCTCTCTCCCGTCGATCGCGTATTACAAATCGTTGGCGATCATGCCAGCGTCTCCACCTACAATCAGGTTCGTCATCAGTTAGGGCTAGATCAGCCGCTGCCGGTGCAGTTCTGGCACTATCTGATTCAGCTTGGGCATGGCGATCTGGGCACCGCCAGCGCAACCGGCCAACCTGTGCTACAAGATTTACTCACGGTATTTCCTGCCACGCTGGAGCTAGCGACGCTGGCGCTCATTATCGGCGCCACCCTCGGCGTTCTGCTGGGCGTGCTGTGCGCACGTTATACGGGAACGGCGTGGGATCTGACCATCCGCACGCTCACCCTGCTTGGTAATTCGGTGCCTATCTTCTGGCTTGGTCTACTAATGCTGTTGCTGTTCTATGCACGTTTACAGTGGAGCGCAGGACCGGGAAGGCTGGACGATATTTATCAATACAGCGTTGAAGCCAAAACCGGCTTTGTGCTTATCGATACCTTACTCTCCGGCGACAGCGGCGCGTTTCTCAACGCCATTAATCACCTGACGCTACCGGTTTTGCTATTGGCCTACTTTTCGATGGCCAGTATCACTCGGCTAACCCGTTCGGCGTGTCTAGGCGAAATGAAAAAAGAATACGTCACACTTGCACGCGCCAAAGGGGCAAACGAAACCACTATTCTGATACGCCACGTGCTGCCCAATATTCGCGGTACGTTATTCACTGTGATTGCGCTGGCCTATACCGGCATGCTGGAAGGCGCAGTTCTGACTGAAACCGTATTTTCCTGGCCGGGCATTGGGCGTTATCTCACAACCGCCCTCTTTGCCGGTGACACCACGGCGGTGATGGGTGGCACATTGGTCATTGGCGTGTGTTTTGTGTTGATTAATAACCTGACGGATCTATTGGTACGTCTCACCGATCCGAGGGTGCACTAATGAATTTATTACGCAAAATTCTCCGCTCACCAGCGGCCAGCTGTGGATTGGTGATTATCCTGCTGCTGATACTCTGCGCCCTTTTTGCACCGTGGTTAGCGGGGCAAGATCCCAATTGGCAAAACGCAGCGGCGCGTTTGCTACCGCCCGAACAGGGACATTGGCTCGGCACCGATGCCTATGGGCGAGATATGTTGGCTCGGCTGCTGTATGGCACCCGCCCGATGTTAGGTATGGTGCTGTTAGTGACCGCAATTACCCTCCCTCTCGGCCTGCTGATCGGTATTTTATCCGGCTATTACGGCGGTTGGACTGAGCGCGTGCTGATGCGATTTACCGATGTTGTTATGTCGATGCCGCGCTTAATTCTAGCCTTTGCCTTTGTCGCGATGCTTGGCCCAGGGCTTATCAATGGCGCGCTGGCGCTGGCGCTCACCACGTGGCCCGCCTATGCCCGTCAGGCTCGAACTGAAATTCAAAAACTGAGGAACAGCGATTATCTCAGCGCCGCAGAAATGCTGGGCATTCGCGGTTTCAGGCTGATGTGGGGACATATTTTGCCACTCTGCCTACCTTCCGCCATCGTGCGCTTAGCGCTGGATTTAGCGGGTATCATCCTTGCGGCCGCAGGCTTGGGCTTCTTAGGATTAGGCGCTCGCCCGCCGATGGCTGAATGGGGCGCGATGATCGCCGACGGCATGCAGGTGATCTTCGATCAGTGGTGGATTGCCGCCATTCCCGGCGCGGCCATTCTGCTCAGCAGCTTAGCGTTCAATCTGCTGGGCGATGGCCTGCGTGATATTTTGGAGTCCGATCATGACTGATATTTCACAGAACCATTCGCTGATTGAAGCCGTGGATTTATCGGTTCATTTTGGTCAGGCGTGCGTCGTCAACCAGCTAAATTTTTCCTTGGGCCATGAACGGTTAGCTTTAGTGGGCGAATCCGGCTCCGGCAAATCAATGACCGCTCGCGCGCTAATGGGGCTAATTCGTCAGCCGGGCAAAGTCAGCGCCACCACGCTACGTTTTGAACAGCAAAATTTACTGGCTTTGAAACCTAAACAATGGTCTGCACTGCGCGGTAACAGCATCGCCATGGTGCTGCAAGATCCTCGCTACGCGCTCAATCCGGTGCATACCATTTACCGCCAAATTGAAGAGGCGCTTACGCTGCACCAGCGTCTGTCGCGCCGTCAGCGCGATGAGTTGGTGTTGCACACCACTGAGTCGGTCGGGCTGCCAGTTCATAGCCTAAAACGCTATCCGGGTGAGCTATCTGGCGGGCTGGGGCAGCGCGCCATGATCGCCATAGCGCTGATCAACAATCCCAAGGTGCTGATTGCTGATGAGCCCACCTCTGCGCTGGATGCTCGGCTGCGCCATCAAATTCTTTCTCTTTTGGTGGAACAGTGCGAACAACGCCAGATGGGGCTATTGCTAATTAGCCACGATCTGCCGTTGGTGGCCGAACACTGCGACCGCGTGATGGTGATGTATCAAGGGCAGTGCGTTGATGAACTGCGGGCGGCTGAGCTACCGCAAGCCACACATCCTTACACCCGAACGCTCTGGACCTGCCGGCCGAATGCCCAAACCTACGGTTCCCTGCTGCCGGTTCTGGATCGCTCACGCACTTTTGAAGGAGCACCTCGTGCCGCTGATTAATATTCAAGATTTACACGTCAGTTTTTCTGACGGACGACAGCGTAAACACGTGGTGAAGTCGGCGCATTTTCAGGTCAATGAGGGAGAAACCTTTAGCCTGATCGGCGCATCCGGCTGTGGGAAATCGACTATTTTGCGCGTCATCGCCGGTTTGCAGCGTGAATGGCAGGGACAGATTGATTTATTAGGCTCGCCTCTGCGCCCACAAAAACGGCTCAACGGCGAAATCCGCCGCAATGTGCAGATGGTATTTCAAGATCCCTATGCCTCGCTGCATCCTCAGCATCGCCTATATCGTTCTTTGGCAGAACCGCTGCAGATTCATCGCGAACCTAACGTAGAACAGCGGGTGGCTGAAGCACTGCAACAGGTAGGGCTCCCCGCCGATGCGGCGCAGCGCTTTCCTCACCAAATTTCGGGAGGGCAACGCCAACGCGTCGCCATTGCCCGCGCCCTGCTGTTGCGGCCTAAAATCTTACTGCTCGATGAGCCCACTTCTGCGCTCGATATGTCGGTTCAGGCTGAAATCCTTAACCTGCTTAACCTGCTAAAGCGGCTGCATTCCATGACCTACCTACTCGTCAGCCACGACGCCGACGTGATTGCCCATATGTCGCAACGCGCGGCGCTGATGGAGGATGGAAAAATTATGCGGGAGTTTAACCGTGCGGCGTTAGCACGCGGCGAGCATCGTTTCGACTAACGCTGATTGATATGAAAAAGCCCCCTGAGCGGATAAAGGCTCAGGGGGCTTTATGTAACTGAATAATCAGTCGAGCAAATCAGCGATTAGCGGCGGTTGCCGAAAATACGCAGCAGCATCAAGAACAGGTTAATGAAGTCCAGATACAGCGTTAACGCGCCCAAAATCGAGTATTTACGGAAGTTATCTTTATCTTCAGGGTTCAGTTGCTCACCCATAGCTTTCAGCTTCTGAGTGTCATACGCCGTCAAACCAACAAAGATAATCACGCCCGCATAGGTAATCACCCACGTCAGCGCTGGGCTTTTCAGCCAGATATTTACCAACGACGCCAGAATGATACCGATCAGCCCCATAAACATCATTGAGCCAATGCCGCTTAGATCACGCTTGGTGGTGTAACCGTAAAGGCTCATGGCCCCGAACATACCAGCCGTTACCACGAACGTGCTCGCGATAGACGAATAGGTATAAACGATAAAAATACTGGCCAGCGTTAATCCGGTGAGTGCCGAATAGAGCATAAACAGCGATGTTGCGGCGGCGGCGCTCAGTTTCTGCACCATACCCGACAGCACAAACACCAAGCCCAACTGCACAATGATTAAACCGAAAAAGGTAATTTTGCTGGAGAAAATAAAATTCAGCACGGCTGGCGTATGTGCGGCATACCACGCCACGATAGACGTCAGTAATAACCCACAGGTCATCCAGCCATACACTTGCGCCATATACGCCTGTAGGCCCGAATTTGCGCGCTCTACGATCGAGCCATTATCACGAGGATATCGATCCATGAAGATCACCTTAAGCTAGGAATAACAATATTATCTGAATGGATAAAACAACCAGACAGTTCTCCTAATAAGCCTACCACAGAACCGTGTTTTTGCTGCGGGCTGAGTGTGCCGATATATTTCAGATTTAAGTAATATTTACTTATGCGTCAAACACTCGACCAGCGCTTGGTAACATGTGCTACACGCTCACCGAACTTGCGCGCGGTCTCTAAATCGCCCGGCAGCGGCGCTTCATCCGGCGAGGCATCGGAAGGCGACACCGTCATCAAGCCAGAAAAGCCAGCAATATAGTTCACATCATTGCGGTTTGCCGCTTTAGTGTTGGACGGCAACATTCCCATCCCTACCCACACACCACCATGCTGCTGCGAGAGATGGAACATATAATCGAGCGTGCCGAGTTTGTCGCCGTTCATGCTGGCCGAGTTAGTGAACCCAGCAAAAACTTTATCTTTCCACTCTTGACTAAACCAAGGCTTGGAAGAGGCATCAGCAAATTTTTTAAACTGCCAAGATGGCCCGCCCATGTAGGTCGGGCTACCAAAAATAATCGCGTCGGCCTGCGCTAACAGATGCCATCCCCCTTCCGGCAAGTTGCCTTCACTGTCGATGGCCAACACCTCAACGCTCACACCGTCGATCTGCTGGGCGCCCGCGGCTACCGCCTCAGCGGCTTTGGCGGTATGCCCGTATCCACTATGAAAAACCACGGCTAATGCTGTCATCAAATAACTCCTCACACGTTGGTTAATTCGTTATACGCCTGAGAATATTTATACGTCGGGAATAGGATGGCGTCTAGGGCGATGACGTCATGTTGCATCGCAACAGGAAAAAGCCAGACCATCACTGCATTTTATTGTTTACGAAAATATCATTAGTTTTAAATAGTTGTTATTTTTCATGTGGATATTAGAATTAATGCTCCCGTAGTAAAGCTTGTACTATTCAACTAAGACGTAAGTTTTACGGAGAGCATATATATGTGGGATAAGGATCGTTCCGTTATTTATCTAAATAGCCATGCGGGCTCGCACAGCCAACATAGATGTGCGGAATACACACGTGAAGCTATTGAAGCTGGAGGTATCCGGCTTAATCATCATTTAGATGCGAAAGACTATGGTGACTCACTGACCTATGCTGGATTTGTCGACGTCACAGGAAGCGAGCCAGAATATGGTGATATTGTTGTTATCCAACCTTATGTCGGTGGAAACTCATCCGGTCATATGGCCATGTTTAATGGGAGAGGATGGGTTTCAGACTTCAAGCAGCATGACCTCTACCCAGGCTCTGGCTATCGTAAAAATCATCCGCCATACAAACTTTATAGGTATAACCGCTGATGATAAAAACTCTATTATTACTGGCAATAACAATACTCGCGGGATGCACATCTTCAAATAAAAACCCAGCGGAACAAGTCGCTAGTTTTTATCATTTGTACCTCAACACACCAGATACCTTTGATAGCTCAGCATCGCTACAACCTTATCTGGAAAAACAAACTTTTGCCCAATTACAGAAAATAGCCAAAGAGCCGGAGCCAGATACGCTTGATGCTGACTATTTTACCCAATCACAAGATATTGGCAGCTCATGGCCAACCCATATCGCTGTTTCAACTCCAACGCCAGCAATCGGCGGTACTACCGTCGAAGTAACATTAGGCGCTGCTAATGATATCCAGCAACATCTCATTCTCTGGCTCGTCTGGCAGGACGGTTGGAAAATAACTCGAGTACAAGGTGACAATGAGCAGTTTTTGTATCGTTAAAGTCCTTAACAAAAAGTTATATCCAAATTAAAACAGATAAAATTACTACAACCACACCCATACTCAATAGACAATCGGACGCCTAAAGTCGGTGGTATCAGGTAAAAGCGCAACCGTCCGTAGGTGTCGATTGCAGATAAACCATATTTCATCCCGATCGTTAGATAATATGTAGTAAGCATCCGATGATTCAGAGGGATTAAACACGCCTAGCGCCCGATAGGCTATTTCACGACTAAACCCGCTACGCAGCGGCAAAGGCCGTGGCCCATTCTCCAACTCCTCAACCCGCAAATAAAGACCTTGCTCAAACCAAATCAAATTAGCTCCTTAACTCAGCGAAAGTTAGCTCGCATGCTGCCACAAAGATGCAGCGCTGAAATAAGTATAGTGAAAATGGGGCAGATGATAATTTGCTGCTATCTGTAGGGCGGCGAACGTTGAAAACGAGCTATAAATTATGCCTAATCAAGTCATTAATCCCTTTGCAAAGTTTGTCCTTTTTTCTCTGCGCGCTAGCCACTAATATTTAAAATCTATACGTTATGTGCATCTACTGAAAAAGGGTTCATTGGATTTAATCGACAGTGAGATAAAACATATCCCCGCCGTTGATGAGCACGGGGATATCAACGCGGATGACAAACTAAAACCACGGCACCGTTGCCGTTGCGCTTAATCCATAGCTGCTAAATTTGCCCGCCGTTGGCTGCGTTTGCAGTTCGCCCTGACGAATAAACAGATGGAACATTTGACCAGTAGACAAACTTTTTAGCACGACAAAAGGTAACGAGGTTCTTTGTTCGTTGACATCGAGAATTTGCAGGCGAGCCTGTTCTTCGGTGAGCCAACCTTTTTTCACCGATCTGCGCCGTAGCCTCTCCGCGCTGCTTTTTACCTGCACGCGACTAACCGTTCGGTAGGCCACTTTTTCTGGCACCGCTAAAATGTCGCTACACTGGGTATAATCTCGCAGCCCTTTCAGCCATGGCGTAGCTGCTATCGCCGATAGTGCCTGCTGTGAACCGTGCAACCGGATGGTATCTCCAAGGATTTTCTCCGCTCGCGGAAAGCTGACGCCGATATCGCCTTCACCATAAGCGCCTAGGGCACGGTGCAGCTTGGCAAACAGCGCAGCCATCAGCATGGATTCTTTAAACTCAGGGTCTTCCAACACGCGGATATCCTGATAAAAATTCATATCAGCCCCTTATCACTCTTTTTCGCCAAATACACCGCCGCGGATCAGAACCGCCATGACATAGTGTTGTTGCTCCGTCGCAGGCTTTTCACCTTTAGTTACCCACTTATCCAGCAGCGTGTAAAAATCCATTTTCTCTTTTGGCTGACGACAAGCGACGCCGCGGCTGGTTACGGAGCCGTAGGGCTCCACGGCAATTGCGCCTAGAGATTCAACCATCGGATGCCAGGTATCGATAGTACGTAGCGCGTTACCCACTTTTTGTGAATGCATGGCGGCAACGTCGCTGACTTGGTACAACACCTTACTTTTTTTGCTATTGCTATCGAGAACCAATTCTTGTGATGGGAAAATTTCCTGCCCTGCGCCTAAATGCACAAAAGCATTCACAGTCAGCAGCGCAAAACTTTCTCCGCGCAGCCCGGCTTCAATCACCTGTGCCAGCGCCTTCAAGTCGCCTTTCGGCTGGCTAAACTCGCGCAGGCTATAATTTTGCGCATCGAATTTCCAATGCTGTTCGCCAGATGAAACATGCACTTCAATCGCTTCCGCCCCAATACGATTGCGCCATAGGAAGCGACCATTTGCCAGATTCTCGGCATAGCGCGCTGCCAGTTCAGTAAAACCGTGCTCGGCGATATAGCCCTCAATCACCTCCTGCAAGGCGGCCTGATACTCTTGATCGTTACACACCGACGGCGTAGACAAGTTACCCAGCACGCGCAGCGTAAACGTCACTTTCAGCGTGTCCGCATCCATTGGCAAAGCGGCAACGTCAACTCGCTGTAGGTTAGCTTTTTGAATTTCGGCATCGAGCTTTGTTCTATCGCTGGCAATCGCGTTCTTTAATCGATTGGAGATAGTGCCACGCACCGCTTTTTCTTGAATACGTACTGGCTGCCAGACATCTCCATGCCAATTACCCGAATACATTACCGCGTCTGAATTAGCCAGTTTACGTTCAAAAGCGAGTACCGAAGCGGTTTTAATAACTGAAGTTTTAGCCATTTTTCATCCCTTAAAATTCGTCTGAGTAATGTGAATCATCTGGCATAATGTCGTCAGGCAAGGATTGCCCACGGCAGTAATATCCAGTGTCAGTAATGTGATAACGCCAGAACAGCTCATCCGGTTCTTTAATGCGATGTACCCCCCGCCACTCTCCGATGCCATATACCGGTTCGGCAAAGCAGAACGGTGTCTCGTTGTCTCGAGCATTAATCACGGTGCCGGGTTCGTAAAGCGGGGAAATTCGCTGCCAGCCGATCATCAGCGGAACCAGATATCCAGGGCGAGGTTTTTTCAAATATTCCCATGTTGCGCTGTCTTCCTGATCTTCATTTTTTTTCGCCGCCATTTTCAACGCGGCAAAATCAAGCCATGCGTCCATCATTTCCACATCAGGGTTTTGCTGTTTTAGTGCTTGGAAATGCTCGTCAAGCCAAAGTGAACGGTCATACAACGCAAAGCCCGGCATCAAGCTGTAGAGATTGGCGCTTAAGTTGCCAGCGCTACATACCCGAACCTCACGCAATTGCGTAATGGTGCCACCCGCTAGTTTTTGCGTTTGACAAAGATTTTGTAGATGCTCGGCCAGCGCCTGCATACCGACATCACCATTGGCAATTTCACCATGACACTCAATCACGAGAGAAACCGTCATATGCATACGTCCCTCTTCGTTGAACGAGGCGGTTTTGGCCTCTTTGGTCAACGGATTACGAGTGAGAGCAAACTGATAATCACGCCCAGATGAATAAGCATGGGTCTGATGACGATGGCAAATGACACCGCAACCTTCTAGCGTGAGTCCGTGGCTGATTTGCAGTTTTCGAGATAATGCATGCGTGTAACCCAAAAAATGGGTAATGGAGGGAAATCCCCATGTGAGTCCGGCGACTGCGTTGGCGTTTTCTACCATAATCCACGGTAATATAATGATATTACTCATTGCGGCATCTCCTTATAGCCTGCTCCATTTCGTGCAGACGACGCTTGAAGAGTGGCTGGGTCTGCCATTCTCGGCGCTCGGTTTCCCCGACCTTGAGTTTGTCACACCACAAATGGCTGTTTAACCACTGGGCAAAATCATTGGCTACCGCATCTTGCCAGTCACCTTTTTCGCGCTCGTTAAAAAATGCCTCATCTTTTTTTGCCCGCCACGGATCGAGCCAAAGCTGCTGGTGAGGTTTGAGCTGGCAATTTTCATCTGCTGTCCAGCCCTCAAATTCCCTACGTTGTAGATCAGCCGCGATGTTGAATAACAAGTCGATAAGCTCGTCGATGTAACGGTCGCGCTGCTGGCGAATAGCGTGATTATTGCTTTCTCCCGCACTGACCAATAGTTGAATCAGTCGACGGCGCAACGTGTGGGTTGCACGTTCATATGGACCTCTACCGAAAAGGTTCTTCAATGCCACTGGCGGTTTGTCCTGAGTTTTCCACTGTGGTGACGCTGAGGATAGAAGCCACACACGCCCATTACGCGCAACGTTTAGCAAGGATCTCGTCTGAGGTTTAGCGCTGCAAAAATCCATTACCGCTAAGTTTGGAAATTTCACCAGAGGCTTCGGATGCCATGTCCCAGCCTTATACGCCGCCCTAATCTCTTTGCTTTCTTCGCTAAAACGTAACGCGATCAATTTGTTATGCAAAATCTGGGCTAGAGATGAGGAAAACAGCGGTCCAAGCAGATGGTATCCCCCTTCAACAGGAATATAGATCTGCTTTGCCAGCTTATGAGACGCAGGTGGCTTGGCTATAAGGACGCTAGTAAACCCCGTCATCCAAAACGCAAGCTGCTCGTCGTCTTCCGACAGTTCAGCCAGCACAGAGCTATCACCGCGTTGTAAACAGGCTAGCAGCGAATCGCCCTCTACTTCAGCTTTCAGCAGATTTGCGACATCAAAAACCGCCGCATTTCCTGTAAAATCAATACACTGATTCAAAATCGTTGCGGTAGAGAGATAGCCTTCGTTTTCTGTTGCTTCACTGATAACACTGCTACTTTTTGAATCACCATGAGCAAACTTGGCAACATGAGTAGCCGAACTGATTTGCCCAATACGGTTGACGGCATCTGTTAACCAGTTACGTGTTTCATAGCGCAACGCCACTTCGCGTCGCTCTTGTAGCAAGGTGCTTTCGTCTTCCCCTGCCGCCTGCCGTTTAGTCATTTCTTTATCAAATGCATCGAGTTTTGCTTGCCGTCGTCCGGCAATGTAATCTTCGATAAAAACGGCCAACCTTTGATATGACATACACACTCCTGTCCCTGATATGAATTAAATATGCCTAAACACACCCAACACGGGGTTCCATAACCACACTTCGGCCTCCTGTTCTTTACTCACGCGCAGGTTGATTTCGCCATACCGCTCGCAGACATTAGCAAGCGCCATCTCTCGAGCGTCGGCTACGCTCTGTAATACCTGTTCATAATCCATTGCCATCCATGCAGAGACGCCTTCTGCCATATTCAGTTGCTGATAAGTGAATTCTCCGGCGGCTTTCCAGCCTGCGGCACTATCGTCATCACGGAAGAAAAATTTCGGCTCATCAAACTCATCCTCCATGCGCAGAAAATATTGTCTTTCCGGCTGCGAACGGCGAAACGGCGTACGGCGTTGCAGTTCGCCATTCCAGTTAACCGGCAGCCGCCACCAGTGCACGGCAACAGGATATTTCCTCTCGTTGCCCATTAACTCCAGCTGTGAACGCCCATGCTCAAGATCGACCAGACTGGTGTAACACTGACCCTCGACGGGTTTTGATAACATATCCAAAATCCGCGGCACCGCATTAATATGCTGATATTGCTCTGGTTGCAGGATCTCATTGAGATCGTGGCTGACGAGTTGAAAGAGTTTTGTTTCAAAACCGGGCTGACACATCGCTGGGGTTCTCTGGCGGTATGCACGCACGTTTTTATTGAGGATGAGCAAGTTTGGACTTTGTGGAGGTTTCTGCCGATGGCGCTGAATACGCCCAGCAAACTGAATCAGTGAACGCATCGAGCTTGGCTCAATAATGCCCCAGTCGGCGTCCCAGTCGCGGCCAACTTCGACCACGGAAGTAGCCAGCACAACGAATAAATGATGTTTGGCTGTGCTTTGTTCTACCACCCGCCGGATCTCCGGCTTATCCCAGAGTGAGTTATTCTCTCCCGAGCGGGAAAACGCGGCATCGAGCCGTTTTTCCATGTATGAACGCATCACCAACGGATGTTGACTGTGATAAACACAATAGTGAACGCAAAATCCATCAGGCGAAGACATCGCCATCAACGCTTTAGCGGTGGCGACCAACGGATTGATATTCGCCATGCGAACCAGCCCTAGTGAGACTGATTTATCCGCATGCTCTTCATGGTGCTTCGCATGCAGCGCGAACATATTGTCGTGGAGAGTCTTTGTTATCGCATCAATGACCACCTCGGTTTTAGACGACGGTGGTAAAACCGTAACAATCTCTGCCCTGCGCAGCACAGGTTTGACCGGTAGCCGTTTTGCACGCTGTCCTGCAAAATTACAATGAGCATCATAAAAATCTTTAGGACGACCAAATTCACCCGTGCAGGCGTCATCTTCATCAAACCACGCACAGCAAACATTGAGCGGCAATCCCGGTTCACCACAGGCTTGCTGATAAGCTTGGCGCCCCGTGCAGTAGGCAGAGAATAAAACCTGTACAAACGCGGGCGGCAATGTGGCAGAAGAGAGCAACACACGTCCACCGAGCATTCCCGCCCAGTTCACCAAGCGACAAAGCGCATGCTGATCTTCAATCTCAAAATCATCCGGCTCATCGAGCACCAAATCGCTGGTCAGCAATCGCAGCATCGGGGCAATTTGCTTGCCACCACGCACGCCTTCAGTGGCTGGCATCAGATGATCGATAGTGGCGACCAGCACTGGTGCGTCCACCAATTGGCGCAGCTTAGTGTCCGTTTCCAGCCACTGACGCAGTGGCCCAGTATTAGGTACACCGTCGTAATGTACATATTGATGTGACTCAAAAAGGTCTTTTCCCGACGCGCTGTTATTATCGTCATCAGGCTCGTTGTGCAGCTCTCGCACCGCGCGAGAACCAACCAGCACCGCTAAATCGTCCTCACCCAACCCAAGCCTTGCGCGTAATGCTTCGCCGGTTTGTAATGTAAGCGTACGTAGCCCTAGCGCAACGGTGAAACGACATCCCTCGTCTTCACGTGCAAGTGCATACATGATACGTGCGTTGGCGAACGTTTTTCCGCAGCCTGTAGAGGCCATATTGATGCCGAAGAAACCCTGACTTTGCGAACATTCACGTAGGCTTGCAGCCTTATCCCACGCCTTGTTTTGCCACTGGTAACGCGCACCTTTTGCCCTTTCTCGAAAGCCTTTATGTCGTGAAATAGCGGGCAACTGACGGCGCAGCGCGGCGAAAGTTCGTCCCAACAGGAAAGCATGGTGGCTAACGCCAACAACATGCTCATCCAGTTTTTGCTTTAGCTTACCCTCTTCGGTATTTGCCCATGCGTGGTAGGTTTCATCCTGCCAGCCAGGCATTGGTTTCTGCGAGGAATAATGATGATCCGCTAGCATCAAGGCTAAACGGGCAAGGTGCACGGTAAATGTTTGATCAAGTGAGCCAAAATCGGGCAGAGACACGGCATGAGCAGCCCGCTTCGCCAGCTGATTAGCTTTATTACGCCAAGTTTGACTGCGCAGCGGCGTACCTTTGGGAAACGTCCAAACTTTATCAAAATCACTTTCGCGCCAATCGCTTTTTTCGTGGTTGAGCGCACTCCAATACACATTAAGTTGATTTTCCAGCCATGTCTTACTACTGGATAGCTCTGGCTCATTTTTCCCTAAATACTGCGGCAAACGGTGATGAGAAATAATCAGCCAAGCGACCACTCGCGCCAGCGGTGGCAGATTGACAAGTGGGCTATCGCTCTTCTCTTTGCTGTCTTTTTGTAGGCTTGCCAGCCACTCATTTTCGTCTTGTGGTGCTAGCCTGCCCAATTTATCCAACCACTGTTTATCGGTTTGCGTACCAATAAAAGCCTGAAACAGCCGCACGGATATCCACTCATGGCGAAACGGCTGGTAACGATGGCCGCTTTTGCCCTGCAACACCCCTTGAAACAGCGCATTAGCTTTCCCAAAATCATGAAACAACCCAGCAATACCCGCCAATAAACTAATCGCTTCAGCGCTGTGCCACTGATTTTCATCTTGGCTTTTGAGAACATCGCGCATAGTGCGATTTGTCGGTACGGCTCCTTGGGCGTTAAACCGCCGGAGATTTCCTACAATCCATAGCAACTCAGTTTGCCCGCCGCTTTTAATCCAATGGCAGGCGACCGCGGTATTTCTTCTTGCCGTTTTGCGCAATAAACGGCGTAGCGTATTCACCCCATCCAACGTTATCGCCGTTTGCCATGTACCGTCGCCTTTGCGCTCGGCAAACTGATCGAGGATCCGGCGCGAAGCAACCAGCGCATTTTTGCTGCATTGGGAGATAAGCAAAATATTCATGGCTTGCTCTGGCCGAGCTGCTGGGCGGTATCCTGCAACGTTTCAATCATCGTATCCAAGACTTCTGCGCGCTGAAAACCGGTTAAACAACGTTGGCGAAACTCTTGCTCGTCGTCTCCCGCCATTGCAGCAATGAAGGCCTGTGGCAAAACCAGCGCGTCTTTGATCAAATCAGCAATATCGAAAACTAAGCCGCCGCGCCGCGTTTTACCATGCAGCACCGCGAGACCATGCGGTAAGCCCGTAACCCAAGCTGCCACCGCCGCCAGACCATAGGCCAAATAGTTGCCATGATCGAGAAAGCGGTTTGCCATATCAGTGCCGCCGCCGCGTTTGGCGCGGGTAAACTCACCGTATTGGGTTGAATCCGAGGCAAGCTTATACAAGGCCTTCGTCATTACCGCCTCTTGCACCATCAAATCGGTATGATTGGCGCACTTCTCCAAATTTTGCTCATAGCGTTGCAGCAAAGCCTGCAAGCGTGATTCATCTACTCTGAAGCGCTCCTCACGTTGCATTAACGAACCTAACCAATGACGACGAATTTGCTCGGTCCGCACGCGCTGAAAACGCACCGCAGCGGCTAAACGTTTATCGTCATCAAACCAAAAGCTCACCCAGTTTTGCAGGTACTCAGTGGGACGATACTCGCTTTGCGGAGCTAACCACGAGACATCTACCTCAACCTCATTTGCCGCAAATAAGGGCGTTCCCCCTCCGCCGCAAAAACCGACCAATACGCCTGCACGGGCAAACTCTCGCATTGCGGCCTGAGTGACCGAGGTTCCGGTGCCCAACATAACCACGGTGGTATTCGCGATGGGAATATTCCAATACAGTGATTCGCGCCCTTCATCCGTCACATATTCCACTCGACCGCCGTTAACTAATACTCGGCAATATTGGAGGTAATAAATATTTGAGCGTTTTGAATGCAGAATAGTTTTCAGATCAGAGGGAGAGAAATCATTGCTGTTCACATCGTTATTCCATCGTTGGAGACAATGCAAAAATACCACCCAACACATTAGGGAAATTTAACTTAAATCACACTTAGCGATGCAGTAATTCTTAATTTTGGAATATAACCAGCTTAACGGCTTAAGGTTGATACATAGCCAATAAAATTAAACACAAACCATGGTGAGTTTGTAGGCTGCCTGTACGGCAGTGAACGATTCCTCCTGATATGATCCGTTGCGTGTAGTTTTCTAAGCTGCCTGTACGGCAGTGAACCCAAATCTCATTCTCGCTAAATCTCAAATGCTTTTCTAAGCTGCCTGTACGGCAGTGAACCTATGAATTACCAAGCGGTGCCCCAGTGTATCTTTCTAAGCTGCCTGTACGGCAGTGAACCGTCATCGGATCGCAGCAAAGTCTTTGTTGAATTTCTAAGCTGCCTGTACGGCAGTGAACTAGGGATAGCCGGTGGCTGAGTAGGTTTGACATTTCTAAGCTGCCTGTACGGCAGTTAACACCAACCGCACTCACACATCCTCTAGATTGGCATTTCTAAGCTGCCTGTACGGCAGTGAACGTAAAAGACAATCGCGGCGTTGAACAGTTTGCTTTCTAAGCTGCCTGTACGGCAGTGAACGTGAGCCCCCAAATCGTTAACGTGCCTTCGTTTTTCTAAGCTGCCTGTACGGCAGTGAACGCTTTAACTAACACTGATGTCATGTGCGCTTTTTTCTAAGCTGCCTGTACGGCAGTGAACATAGTGAAAAAGAAAAAAGGCTCTATCCGATGTTTCTAAGCTGCCTGTACGGCAGTGAACCCATCAGTACATTAGGTGGAGCGGCAGCGATTTTTCTAAGCTGCCTGTACGGCAGTGAACAAGTAACGCTGGAGCCATCCCCGCTAACCGTATTTCTAAGCTGCCTGTACGGCAGTGAATTTAGGATATTAGATTTTATTGCAGGCATTCTATTTCTAAGCTGCCTGTACGGCAGTGAACCGTGTAGCACCGTCCAATCCAACCATTGGTGATTTCTAAGCTGCCTGTACGGCAGTGAACTTTGCCGTAAATGCTGCCGCAGTTGTATTTGTTTTCTAAGCTGCCTGTACGGCAGTGAACTGAAGGCTACTCAGAAATTCCTAATGGATTCATTTCTAAGCTGCCTGTACGGCAGTGAACAGTTATGTAAGCTTCGCAAAGCTGCGCCGGATTTTCTAAGCTGCCTGTACGGCAGTGAACCAATTTATGGCAAAGATTTTCTTTTCCCTGACTTTCTAAGCTGCCTGTACGGCAGTGAACCGTTCGTCTGTCATCTGTAGTCCTTGTTGCGATTTCTAAGCTGCCTGTACGGCAGTGAACATTAGATAAATTCAGCGGAGGCGAATTCTGCGTTTCTAAGCTGCCTGTACGGCAGTGAACGCGTTGCAGAGTTTAAAAAATATATTATTGCATTTCTAAGCTGCCTGTACGGCAGTGAACTTAGTCGGCAGTACCGATTACCTTCTAACGCACTTTCTAAGCTGCCTGTACGGCAGTGAACACAGAAAGAATCACCCGATTACTAGTAATGAATTTCTAAGCTGCCTGTACGGCAGTGAACTTAAATGGAACATATTATTATTGCTTTTTTAGCTTTCTAAGCTGCCTGTACGGCAGTGAACAAAAAAACCCGCACGCGGCGGGCTCTTGAATGTTTCTAAGCTGCCTGTACGGCAGTGAACTGATGCCTAACTCTACATACGACGTGCCTAATTTTCTAAGCTGCCTGTACGGCAGTGAACTCATTGATGGCCGACGGTTCAGCGCTTACGCATTTCTAAGCTGCCTGTACGGCAGTGAACTCGGTTTCAATGTTTTGAAAATACATCATCCCTTTCTAAGCTGCCTGTACGGCAGTGAACAATGGGTAGCTTGTCGATTGCCGTTGCAAGGCTTTCTAAGCTGCCTGTACGGCAGTGAACTGTCAAAGTGCCTAATGATAGCCGTACATCGGTTTCTAAGCTGCCTGTACGGCAGTGAACAGGGGGAATCTAAAACGCTGGTTGTGTATTCTTTTCTAAGCTGCCTGTACGGCAGTGAACTGTAGGATATTCGCAGAAAGCGTCGATTAATCAGATCGGTAGCTCATTTTGGGGAATTTAACCCTTTTTTCTTACGGTTCATTGGAGGAGTGAAAAATCAATGAGTTATCGTGAGGGCAGAAAAAAGGGTTGAAAGAACTTACCAGCGTTTTGCCGCTTGTTGGTCACTGTCGCGGGCGTCGACCCAGCGGTCGCCCTGCTCGGTGGCTTCTCGTTTCCAGAACGGCGCGCGGGTTTTGAGGTAGTCCATAATGAACTCGGCGGCATCAAAGGCCATGCTGCGATGTGCGCTGGTCACGCCAACGAATACAATTTCATCGCCGGGATACATGGCGCCAATGCGGTGGATCAGCGAAATACGCTGTAGAGGCCAGCGCGAACGGGCTTCTGCCACAATTTCATTTAACGCTTTTTCTGTCATCCCAGGATAGTGCTCTAAGGTCAATGCGCTGACGTTATCGCCAAGATTATGGTTGCGCACCTTGCCAGTGAAAGTCACCACTGCGCCATCGTCTTCGCACTGCGATAGCCATTGGTATTCGTCACCGACGCTAAAATTGTCGAGACCTACGCGAATACGGGTATTTTCCATCATTAACCCCCAGTAACCGGTGGGAAGAAGGCCACTTCATCACCCACTTGCAGAGGATGCGTGAACTCCACCAGCGTTTGGTTTACCGCAGCAAGCAATTTGCCCGTCTCCAACGCCAGAGCCCATTTGTCGCCACGCTCGGCCAGCGCAGCGCGCAGCGCTTCAACCGTCGGATAGAGTTCACATTGAAGCTCATCGGTTTCAATCAGCTCACGTACCTGAGCAAAAAATAGAACTTTAATCATGATGCATCCGCCTTAAAATCACCGGATTTGCCGCCGCTTTTCGCCAGCAGACGAACCGGGCCGATAACCATATCTTTTTGCACCGCTTTGCACATGTCATAGATGGTCAACGCCGCCACCGACGCGGCGGTTAATGCTTCCATCTCCACGCCGGTTTTACCGGTTAAACGACAGCAGGACTCAATACGCACACGGCTGGTATCGACTTCAGCGGAAAGCTGAACTTCAACTTTGGTCAGCAACAGTGGATGACAAAGCGGGATCAGCTCCCACGTACGTTTTGCCGCCTGAATACCTGCAATACGCGCGGTTGCAAAGACATCACCCTTATGGTGTTTGCCTTCAACAATCATCGCCAGCGTTTCGGGCTTCATTTCAACATAAGCTTCAGCGCGCGCTTCACGCACGGTTTCTGCTTTGGCAGAAACATCGACCATGTGGGCTTCACCGGCCGCATTGATATGGGTAAGTTGGCTCATAATTTTCTTTTAGATTAATAACGAGTTAAGGCAACGTTAGCCGCCGATGAAGGAAAGGTTCTGCGTATGCCCGATGTTGCCATCATGCAAGAAATGCGTTTGCTTTTTATGCCGCAAACCGCCTTGGATACGCATTTTCAGCTCATCAAGATGTTCATCGCCCGCCAATAGATCGCGTAACGGAATGCCAGATTCACCGAACAAACACAGGTGCAAATTGCCGATGGCAGACACTCGCAGGCGGTTACAGCTGGCGCAGAAGTCTTTTTCATAAGGCATGATCAGCCCGACTTCGCCCAGATAATCAGGATGGCTGAAAACCTGTGCAGGGCCATCGCTGCGAGAGCGTTCTTGGCGTTGCCAGCCAAGGGCCAGCAATTGATCGCGGATGACTTCGCCTGAAACATGATGTTTGCGGAATAAATTGCCGCCGTCTCCGGTTTCCATCAGCTCAATAAAGCGCATTTGAATCGGGCGGGTTTTAATCCAGTTAAGAAAACCGTTCAGGCTGCGATCGTTAACGTCGCGCATCAGCACGGTGTTCACTTTCACCTTTTCAAAACCGGCATCAAATGCCGCGTCAATGCCCTGCATCACCTGCTTGAGCTTATCTTCACCGGTGATGGCGTGAAACTGCCGGGCATCAAGGCTATCCACGCTCACGTTAACCGCCGTTAGACCGGCAGCGCGCCAATCAGCAATATCACGCGCCATGCGATAGCCGTTAGTGGTGACTGCCAGCGTTCGAATCGATGGGTTTTCACGTACCGCAGAAATGATGTCGACAAAATCGCGACGCAAGGAGGGCTCACCGCCGGTTAAACGCACCTTCTCGGTGCCCAATTCGGCAAATGCACGACTGACGCGGCGGATCTCATCGAGAGATAAGAAGCTTTTGTTGGCATGACCATTCGGTTTGTAGCCGTCTGGCAGGCAGTACGTACAGCGAAAATTGCATACGTCTGTGATCGAAAGGCGCAAGTAATAAAACTTACGCTCAAATGCGTCAGTCAGTTGGAGCATTGTTAACACCTTTCCAATTCGGGAGGCACAGGCATTTCTACCTTGTACCCTGGTGGCTTATAGCCACGGCCCAGACACCGTATCAAGTGGAAAACAGCTGTTTTCGACTAAACTTAGGTAAAAGGGCTAGGAGTTCAGACGCCATGAGAGCATTAACGCTCACACCACACCTATGAATAATTCATTAAATTCTAGCGTTTATTTTATGGCTTACCAAACATATCTCGCTGTATAATTTCATATATAACGCTTTTATGTCAGTAACTTAGGTGCAGAATACACTAGTTACGGCCCCACTATACTTGATATAAATCACGCAAATAAGTCTGGGTTTCGCCTTTTTCAGTGTGATCCGTTACTTTACTCACAGTTTATTTTCATTTTGTAGGATTTTTATGCGAAACCGCGCTTTAGCCGACCTCGATAAGGTCGTCGCTTTGGGAGGCGGACACGGTCTTGGCCGCGTCATGTCAGCCTTGTCTCCTCTGGGTTCACGTTTAACCGGCATTGTCACCACCACGGATAACGGCGGCTCCACCGGGCGTATTCGCCGCTCGGAAGGCGGTATTGCGTGGGGCGATATGCGTAACTGTTTGAATCAGCTGATCACCGAGCCCAGCGTGGCCTCTGCCATGTTTGAATATCGTTTTAACGGTAACGGTGAATTAGCGGGGCATAACCTTGGAAATCTGATGTTAAAAGCATTAGATCACCTGAGCGTGCGTCCGCTGGAAGCGATTAACCTGATCCGCAGTTTGCTCAAGGTTGACGCTTCGCTTATTCCAATGTCAGAACAGCCGGTCGATCTCAACGCCATCGATCAAGATGGCCATGTAATTTATGGCGAAGTGAACATCGATCAGCTTAAAGAAATGCCTGCGCAGCTGATGCTTGAACCACAGGTACAGGCAACACGTGAAGCCGTTGACGCCATCGAAAAAGCCGATCTGATCCTGATTGGCCCTGGCAGTTTCTTAACCAGCCTGATGCCTTTATTGCTATTGGAAGATCTGACGCGTGCCCTGCGCCGCACCCGCGCGCATATGATTTACATCGGTAATCTAGGAAAAGAGCTGAGCGTTGCGGCGGCAGCCCTAACCCTGCCCGATAAGCTGCGCATCATGGAAGAAGCCATCGGCGGGCATGCTATCGACGGCGTTGTCGTGGGACCAAAGGTCAACATCCAAGGAATGGAAAACCGCGTGGTGGTGCAGGAAACGCTGGAAGCCAGCGATATTCCCTACCGCCACGACCGCGATCTTCTGCGCATGGCTATTGAGAAAGCGTTACAGCAGTTGAGTTAACTTGCGATTATCAGTAATACATCAGCCCTGAGCAGCCCAACGCCCGCTCGGGGCTTTTTTTCACCACAACGCATTGCCTTAATCACGCATCACAGCGTTTCTGTCGGCTTTAACCATTCATAATTGCCATAAGGCGATTGCCCTGTGAGCCATCGGCGCAGCATATCCAGCGCTAGCATTGCCGTCATTTCCTGACGAATACGTTGGCTGTGACGCTGTGAGCTATACACCATCGTTTGGCCGAAAGTATCTTGTGCCGAATGCAGCACTACGCTGATGCAATCGTCTTGCAGTTCGCCTATTGCAATCGTTAAATCCACGCCGCTGTGAGTCGCTAAAATACGTGCCCGCGACGCGACCTCTTTCAAGCTGCTGTTACCGCTGTGCTCCGGCAGTTCGCCATTGCCCAAAGGCGCATCGGCAGAACGTAACTGCCAACTTAACAATCCGGCGGTAAATTGCTCGCTCAGGGCCAAACGTAGCCCGCGCTCACGCAGAAGAACAGCAACGTCGTGCGGCAAGCCCGCCGTGCCTTCAAACACACAGTTTTCGCCCGCAACCGCGCGTACATGCTGCCAAGTTTCAACCATCGCTTCGCGCTGGGAAGACGGGCCTGTCAGTTTTAATTCGATGATTGGCATCGACGAGCGATAGCCCAACGTGGTGTTTGGCGGCAGAGGTAATGAGTCCAGTTGCTGCGCTAAACCGCTTTCGGAGCGGCCAAACGTCGTCAGTCGTAAACAAAGCGGTGGCTCCGATAGCGTAAAGCGCTGACGCAAACGCGGCAAAATTTGCTGTTCGACCATCACTTTAAATTCAGAAGGCACGCCCGGCGTAAAGAAAATCCAGCAACCGTTGAGCTGGATAGCAAAACCGCAGGCGGTGCCGACCGGATTATCAATCATCTCGGCGCTGGCTGGGATCATCGCCTGCTTGCGATTGCTATCAGACATCGGACGCCCGCGTGAAGCAAAATAAGCTTCCATCTGTGCGATCCACTCAGGATGCTCAACCAGTCGCTCGCCTAGAGCGTCTGCTGCAGCCTGCGCGCTGAGGTCATCGCTGGTCGGCCCTAAGCCGCCATTCACGATCAGAACGTCAGCATATTGGCTACGCAACTGTAGAGTGGACACTAAATCTTCCAGTGCATCACCCACGGTGCTGCGCGCACGCATCGGGATCCCCTGCTGAAAGAGATAATCTGCCAGCCATGCGGAATTCGTATCAATGATTTGGCCGTGCAATACCTCGTCACCCGTACAGAGCATTTCTAGACGTAGCATACGCCTCTCCTGAAATTTATGACCACCGTAAAGCCCCACTTTAGAAACTGCGCTATCACAACACAATGCTTTATTGAGATAATTTAGCGCGAAATTATATGTAATTATTTATTTACACTAAATGTAACGCCAGTTTGACGAAGTGAATATTTTCCCTTAATCTGCGGGTCATAAATAGTAATGGATCGTCTTAATGCAGAGGAAAGCGTGAAGAATCGCACTCTTGGCAGTATTTTCATCGTTGCGGGCACCACAATCGGAGCGGGAATGTTGGCCATGCCGCTTGCGGCAGCCGGCGTAGGATTCGGCACGACCTTTATTATGCTGGTCAGCCTGTGGGCATTAATGTGCTACACCGCCCTGCTGCTGGTTGAAGTTTATCAACACGAATCTGCGGATACGGGTTTAGGCACGCTGGCCAAACATTATCTGGGCCGGTCTGGGCAGTGGTTAGCCGGAGCCAGCATGCTGTTTTTAATGTATGCGTTAACGGCGGCTTATATCAGCGGCGCGGGAGAACTCCTCGCCTCCAGCCTAAGCCAATGGCTATCCCTTGAGATTAAGCCTAGCGTGGGCGTTTTGCTGTTTACCCTCATCGCTGGCGGCGTTGTCTGCATCGGCACCCACTCGGTTGATATGTTTAACCGCGTACTGTTTACGGCCAAAATTGTATTGCTGGTCATCATGCTCACGCTCATGATGCCGCATATTCATCAGGCTAACCTTCTCACGATGCCATTGGAAAAGGGACTTGCACTCTCTGCGATCCCCGTCATTTTTACCTCGTTTGGCTTCCACGGTAGCGTGCCAAGTATTGTCAGCTACATGAACGGCAATCTGCGCAAACTGCGCTGGGTATTCATCACCGGTAGCGCCATCCCACTTATCGCTTATATTTTCTGGCAGCTTGCGACGCTGGGTTCGATTAGTTCTTCGACTTTCGTCGGTATCCTTGCCGCGCAGTCAGGCTTAAATGGTTTGTTACAGGCGGTGCGCGAAGTCGTTGCAACCCCACATGTTGAGCTTGCCGTTCATCTGTTTGCGGATTTAGCGCTGGCGACCTCTTTCCTCGGTGTGGCGCTGGGTCTGTTTGATTATTTGGCCGATCTGTTCCAGCGCAGCAACAAAGCTTCTGGACGTGCGCAAACGGGCTTAATGACGTTTCTGCCCCCGTTAGCTTTTGCCCTGTTCTACCCACAAGGCTTTGTGATGGCGCTGGGCTATGCGGCGGTTGCATTGGCGGTATTGGCGTTGCTGATCCCATCGATGCTGGTGTGGCAAACGCGTAAGCATCATCCTCAGGCGGGATACCGCGTTATGGGGGGTAAGCCTGCGCTGGTGTTGGTTTTCCTGTGCGGTCTTTGCGTGATTGCCATTCAGCTATCAATTGCATCTGGGCTATTGCCAGCTGTCGGTTAAATTTGATAGGGTAAAAAGATGAATAGCATAATCCGAACTTCTCAGGTTGCCCGTTGGTGGCGCTGCATCTAGCGGCGGCACAGGATTCTGTTGATTCAAACATATCTTATACAAGCCGCCGGAGGGCGGCTTGTGACATTTTAGGACGCGCTCCGGCTACGATTTTTCAGGAGCGTTACCATGTCCGACCTTCAGACTCATTCAGCATCACACACTATTCTCACCGGCGATCGTCCAACAGGCCAACTGCACCTTGGGCATTACATCGGCTCACTGCGCCAACGTGTCGCGTTACAGGATCTGTATCCGCAGTTTGTTCTGATTGCCGACCTGCAAGGATTAACCGACAACGGTAGTAATCCGCAAAAAATCTCCCACAACATTTTCGAAGTGATGGCTGACTATCTCGCGGTGGGTATCGACCCGGCAAAAACGACGATCTGTTTGCAATCCGCTCTGCCCGCGCTGGCAGAGCTCACCATGTTGTATATGAATATCGTTAGCGTGGCGCGCGTAGAGCGCAACCCTACGGTGAAAGCCGAAATTGCCCAGAAAGGATTTTCACGCACCCTGCCCACCGGTTTTTTGGTTTATCCCATCAGCCAAGCTGCCGATATTACCGCGTTCAAAGCTGACCGCGTGCCGGTAGGTGACGATCAGTTGCCGATGCTGGAGCAGACCAACGAAATCGTGCATAAGATGAATAGTTTATTACCGGAACCCACTTTGGTGCCTTGTCAGGCGATGCTCAGCGCGGTGAGCCGTTTACCGGGCATTGATGGCAACGCCAAAATGTCAAAATCATTAGGTAATACCCTGACCTTGGGTGCCAGCGCCGATGACATCAGCGAGGCCGTTCATGCCATGTATACCGACCCCAATCACCTGCGCGTCAGCGATCCAGGGCAAATCGAAGGCAACGTGGTGTTCACCTATCTGGACGCATTCCATCCAGACACCGCCCAGGTTGCCGCCATGAAGGAACACTACCAGCGTGGCGGGCTGGGCGATCGTCAGTGTAAGCAGGAGCTTGAGGCGTGCTTACAGGCATTGCTGGAGCCTATCCGTGAACGGCGTCTTCAGTTCAGCGCAGATAAAGCAGCGTTGATGGAAATCTTGCAGGCAGGCACCGAAAAAGCGCGTGAAGTCACTCAACAAACACTTGCCGAAGTGAAACGCGGCCTCGGTTTACCTGTGATGTTTTGAACCCGTTACGTTTTGAAACCATTACGATTTGAAACAAAAAAGCGCCTGATAATAGGCGCTTTTGAAAAGCCATCGTAATGGTTTAGAAACCGATACCGGCCCCGACATAAGCACCATCGGCCACAACGTTATTACGATCGCCGTCTTTGCCTGACATTTCAATATAGCGATAGCCAACATCAATCGTCACAGGGCGAATGACGCTCCAGCGCAGACCCGCGCTCGCTTCTTTGTAATCGTTAATGCCGCTGGACAACGAATCTGGTGAATAGTATCCCTCACCGTATAGAGAGAAACTTTTGGTTAATGGCCACTGTAGACCACCACCAACGGCAATCGCATACCCATCGCTGCCATCTTTTTGCGGATTGAGGTAGAGCGCTTTGCCCCCTACGTTGGCAAGGAATGGTCCTAACGGCAGATTAATGCCCAAACCAAGGCCAGCAACATCACCGTCGTCGTCGTTATGCGCCCAATTCAGCGTGGAATACAAACCGGATGAATCCGTGCCAAATCCCGCTTCAACGTTCGTGTAGTGCTCACCCGCTTGCCCATGAATACTAATAGCATTTGCTGCCGTTGCAGAAAAAAGAGCGGCACATGCGCAGCCCAAAACAATCTTCTTCATCTAGTGATTATCCTTAAAAAAATAGCCCGGTTCTCAGGTTCCGGTGCGCGAGAGTTTAAACCAATCATCAACGAGAACCAGAGAAAACTTCTCTAAGTTTTGTAAAAAAATTAAGCAATTATGTGTCTGATAACTTTTAGCAATCTGGTTAATAACCCTTAACTATTTGCGTGAGATCATTAAGAGGTCTACAAATATTGATTAGATTGGTTCACGGAACACTTATGGAAAGCCGGTTTTCCCAGAGCAATCTTTTATGTCAGCTACATATTTTGGATTTAGCTGAAGAGCAATACCTGAGTGATAGGCACCTAAGCACGTCTGCCCTGAAACGAAAGGTATCACCCGGTTGAAGCAATTCACTGACTCTTGATGAAGGAGAGAAGTAATGAGCAAAAAAGGACTGACCACCGCCGCAGGCGCCCCCGTTGTTGACAACAACAACGTCATTACAGCAGGACCACGCGGCCCAATGCTGTTACAGGACGTCTGGTTCCTCGAGAAACTGGCCCACTTTGATCGTGAAGTCATCCCTGAGCGTCGTATGCACGCTAAAGGTTCTGGCGCACACGGTACATTCACCGTCACTCACGATATTTCCAAATACACACGCGCAAAAATTTTCTCTGAAATCGGCAAACAAACTCCGATGATGGTGCGTTTTTCAACCGTCGCCGGTGAACGTGGCGCTGCCGATGCAGAGCGCGACATTCGTGGCTTCGCCATGAAGTTTTATACAGAAGAAGGTAACTGGGATCTGGTCGGTAACGACACGCCGGTCTTCTATCTGCGCGATCCGCTGAAATTCCCTGACCTGAACCACGTGGTAAAACGTGACCCACGCACCAACCTGCGTAACCCAGTCTACAAATGGGATTTCTTCTCGCAGCTGCCGGAAGCTTTCCACCAGCTCACCATCGACTTCAGCGATCGTGGCTTGCCTAAGTCCTACCGTCACATGCATGGTTTTGGTAGCCACACCTTCAGTTTTATCAATGCCGACAATGAACGTTTCTGGGTTAAATTCCATTTCCGTTGCCAGCAAGGCATTGAAAACCTGATGGATGATGAAGCTGAAGCGCTAGTCGGTAAAGACCGCGAAAGCTCACAGCGCGATCTGTTCGATGCTATCGAACGCAAAGATTTCCCTCGCTGGAATCTGCAGGTGCAGATCATGCCAGAGAAAGAAGCGGCGCAAACGCCTTATAACCCATTTGACCTCACCAAGGTATGGCCACACAAAGACTATCCACTGATTGATGTCGGTTACTTCGAACTGAATCGTAATCCAGACAACTATTTTGCGGAAGTCGAACAGGTTGCCATGAACCCAGCCAACGTCGTGCCTGGGATCAGCTTCTCTCCAGACAAAATGTTGCAGGGCCGTCTGTTCTCCTACGGCGATGCGCACCGCTACCGTTTAGGCGTCAACCATCATCAAATCCCAGTGAACGCACCACAGTGTCCGTTCCACAACTATCATCGTGATGGCGCGATGCGCGTTGACGGCAACAGCGGCAACGGTGCAACCTACGAGCCAAACACCTTTGGTGTATTCCAAGAGCAGCCTGATTTCAGCGAACCACCGTTGAGCATCGAAGGTGCCGCGGATCACTGGAATCATCGCGAAGATACCGACTACTACACTCAGCCTCGTGCACTGTTTAACTTACTGAGTGAAGAAGAACATCAGCGCATGTACACCCGTATCGCGGGTGAGCTGTCTCAGGTTCCTGAAGCTATTCAGAAACGTGCTCTGTGCCATTTCGCGCAGATCCACCCTGACTATGCAGCCGGTATCATGAAGGCATTAGGCCAATAATCGTTCTCTTTCATGTTTGTAGCTACAAACGCAAACAGGAGCCTTTAGGCTCCTGTTTTTTATCGGCGAATTATCAGTAATAAGTGATGGTCACATTGGCTTTGGCGGTAATTTTTCCTGCAAAACTAGCCGAAGAAGAATCCGTGATCTCAGCAGCGGTTTGCACAATGGCGGCCTGATAATAAGCCGTATTTGCTCCTTGCTGTGCACTGCCAATATTTTGCTTTGTTCCCATGATGATGGGGTTACCTTGCGCGTCATAGAGCGCAACCGCGACTCCGGTGAGTTTTCCCCCGTCGGCCTCGCTATGAGCCACTAATTTATCGTTACCTTTCAATATTGCATTAGCATCATCAAAGGTGAATTCAACATTATTGGTATAGCTGCTACAGGTAAATCCAATACCAAATCGTGTTTGTGCTCCCTCTTGCGGAAACGACCCTGAACTACGCTTATTAAAATTACCCAAATCAACCGTTTGATGCGCTGAATCTAAGCTGCATGATGGCGCAGCCATATAAACCCCTGAGCCTAGAGGAACATCCACCGTCGCCACACCGGACATGCCATCAACGGTGAAAGTAAGGTGTGCGCCAGCGGGAATAACGGGAAGCGCGCTATATTCTATCCAGCCCAATTTAACTAACTCAGCACGCATGGACTCAATGGCATAATTATGCGTTTCATCAAACTTATATAAGCTTTTATCTGCATTATATTGAGCGCCAAACTCAAACAGCGTTGTATCGTCTTTACCGTTAATAACGGGGTACTCAACGCCAAGTAATTTCCTAGTTGCTAATTTAGCCGGTGAATAACTATTTGCTAGCGTTTCGTCATTGTAAGAAACCGCTTTGATATACAGCCTAAGTTTAACGCCGTTATTATTGGTTTGAGCTTCCCCAGTCCAGTCCAGCGCAGTGTCGTTGATAGCACTGAGACTTAATGAAACCGTGCCATCAAAACCAGCCGGGGCGGCCACCTCTTGTCCATCAGTGGTACAGCTTAATCTCATATTGGGCAAAAACTGCGCATAATCGAGAGAAAGCAATACCGAATAATCGGGAGTATCCTCATCCACCGCTATCGGGTTTTCACGCGTATACGGCGAGAAAGGAGCTGCTCCACCAGTGTTAATGGTGCAGCGCAAAGCGCCTGCCCAAGTCGTCTGCGGGATAACGCCACCTAGCAATACGACAACACTCATCAACATCGTTTGAGCTCGCCACCATTTTCTCATCGTCGTTCTCCGCTAGAACGTCACCGTCTGATGCAATATCGGTGTGTCACCACCAAAATCGTTAATCAACGAATAGTTGAGTTGGCTGCTGCCACCAACGCCTGCAGGTAGCGCATAGCGAGCTTCCCCCTTTGCTGGCACCATCGTATTTTTTCCAGCTAAAGGTAACTTTTTACCCGCGCTGCTAACCGATAATTCAGAGAAGCTGGCGTAGTATTCCGTCGGATTTTTCGCCACCAACCATGCTTTTCCTCCTTCATGGCTAACCTGCCATGTCAGCGCTTTAAGTGTATCGGCTGATTTCTCTTTCAAATCGGTTGGCCGTACAAATACTTTTAATCGCGTACGGACGGCCAGCTGTAATTGATTTTCTTTGCTTTTGCTAACGGGCGGAATTTCTTGGATCCACAGCCAATAGACTGACTCACGATCCTGCGGTATTTTTCCTGGCAATATCACCATTCGCAATCGCCCTTCCCGCCCAGCACTAATTTTGAATAATGGCGGAGTCAAAATGAGCGGCAAGCCTTTGTCATTTCCTTGCTGATCTTCAATCCACGACTGCACTAAATAGTCATGATTTTTATCATCATTAATCAGTTTAATCGGTGTTTCTTTATCACTTTCAAGTGCGACAATGCGCGTCAAGGCAGGACGTACGGCAGCCTGAACGCCGCTTGCGGCGATGAGAAGACCTATGAGCATAGGCACAACAACTTTTTTATTGAACTTCATATATTTCTCTTATTAGCGACAAATCGCATTGATTTGTTGATACCAAGGTTCAGAAGAATCTTTTGGCGCGGGTAAAACAAATTGGCACTGGCTTTCGTTTTCCAATGTCATATGCAATGTTGCATCGCCATCAGCCAGGATCCCATTCAGATACAGCAATCCATTATCGGCAACCATGCCAACCTGCTCCTTCCCTTGCCATACACTGGCACCAAAGGGGGCGGGTTTGCCGCTGGGCAGTGATAACATCACGATCGCCCTGCGCCCAACTTTTGTCTGGAAACGCCGTACCACCACGGCACCGTGCGTGGGCACCACATTGTCACCCGCATCCAGTAACTCAACGTTATCATCGGCATGACGTGAATCTAGCGACAATGCATTATCTCGATAAGGTGAAATTGATGGCACCACCGCCAAGCCCCAACGATTTGTCGCTACGCCGGGCTGTCCTTCTATGCTGATATTCTTTGCCCCTGGGGTTTCAACAATGGCGATGGTATCCCCCAACATCTGCGATAAAACAACGCCTCCGCTATAGGCAACGACTCCGCCCGAAAGTCCGGCAGAATACTGCCGACTTCCCTGCCCCATGCTTGCACTGGCACTCATATTGGCGATGTTATTGCGATAGGCCATCGACGCTATAGGTGAATATCCACCACGATCATGCTGAGCAGAAAATGAGTAATTCAACGCACTATCCAGCTCAGTCCCTGATACCGTTGCCATCTGAGAATCACCAGAATGATTGCTACTGCTAGTGCTAAACGACACATTGCGGCTCCGTTTTTCACCCAAATCCCAAGGCACAGACACATTTAGCGAAAACTGGCGGTCAGGATCGACATCGCCGTTTGAACTAGAATTCACCTGATAGCTATAGCTCATGCCGATATTTGCTGCACCAATATTGAAGCTGTATCCCATAGTTAATGAGGTATCTGTCGCGCTTGAATCGTAATAATTATCGCGTTGCAGCGTAAAATACCCATTGCCAAACTCACCAAACCCCTGATTTAGCGTCGCTTGAACTTCACTCTTACGCTGATAGCGCGTGTCATCATCTCCCCAGCGCCAGCTGGCGTACTCAGGGAAATCCATAAAACTGGCAGATTGATAACGATAGGCCATCAATTGCAACGAGGTATCCGTACTATCAAATCGACGCGCATACAACACTCGCAGCGCTCTCCCGCTATCGCCAATTCTATCGGCAGTATCATCATAGGATTGGGTATCTCCGTCTGTCGCTTGTTGATGACGTTCAAAGGCCCAATCTAGCGATACACTCCCCAGGTAACCAAAGTTGAAAGCAGTACTCAACGCGGTCGACTGATACCCTTCACCCGCAACGATAAGATCGCTCAACGTCAACCAGTCAAAGCCGTACTGCAAGTCTCCTTGCACCACCATCGGCTCATAAGAAAGAGAATCATCGCGATATCGGCCTGCACTCAAGCCATAGCGCCACGTTCCAGGCCGCAACATATCCGGCAGTGAGGTATAAGGAACGGTGAATTGCTGTTTACTTCCGTCGCTTTCCTCAACAGTGACATCTAAATCAGCCCCAATCTGCCCATTATTTAAATCGTGGATAGCAAAACTACCCGGCGCGACCGTTTGGCTATAAATGATATTTCCGCGCTGGCGGATCACCACGCGCGCGTTGGTTCGTGCAACACCACGAATAACCGGTGCGTAGCTGAAAGTATCGGCAGGCAGCATTTGATTATTCGTCTCAAGCGTCATCCCCCGCACGGGTAAAATACCTAGCACATCACTTGATGTACTGGCATAAACATCACCGACGGTGAAGCGAGACACCAGTGAGGCAATATCGCGTTCTGCATAAGCGCGATCGTGGTTTTGCTCCCAGCCAATGGGGGATTTATTAAAAGTATCAAAACTGTAAAAGCGCCAATCACCCAAATTCACACCTGAGTTCAGGCTTAAATATGCCGTGTCGCTACTGTCGTCGCCTGAGCTATTACTATTATGATTTTCAGTATGATAAATGTAGCTGGAATAGCTCAACCGTAGCGCATTAACCCCTTTGTCCCACAAAGAGGGATCGATCATTTCACTTTGTGTTGCCACACTCATCGCGGCCTGTGGCACCGTGATAATAAGTTGCTGCATGGCAGCATCATATTTTACGGTTGCATCAGGCCACTTAGCCGTGAGGTCGTAACATGTTTCACTCGCGCCTTTGCCTTTTTCGGGCAGTTCATGATCGAGTCTCAGTTGATGTAGTAGCGCCAATGTTAAACAAGGCTCGGCACTTTTAGTCTTTGACATGGAAACAAATTCGACTTTAGTTTTAAACACAGAATGTCCGTTTAAAATAATATCAACGGCATTCGTCCCAGGTTCAATTTGGTCCGGGTGATAAAACTGCTGTGGTATTTCCTGAGAGTTTTTACGTAAAAAATCCGCATCAAACTCAGAACTCTCAATTGATGCTGGATTGATTTCTTCACTGGCTATTGAATGCAATGAAAAAAAAGCAGAGACAACAATGATAATTCTCATTATTAATAATAAATGAATCCTCATCATTATTGTTCCGCTATAAATTCATTAACGAAAGGCTCCAAAGATACCTAATAGAGATATCCCGTCTGAATTATGTTAAGGGCAAAACAAGCAGACAGGCTCTTTTAGTTATACACAATATCGACGAAGGTTTTTGCACTCACATTACCCGCCGTTACTGCTGGCGTTGAAGTATTAGCTTTATAGGCAACTTTAAAATGCAAAGTCGTATTTCCCGTTGATAAAGCTTGCTGCTTAGACGGTGTACCGCCGTTAATATCAACCAGCGTCGCGCCATCGTTTTCGAGTAGAGCAACACCGACTCCCGTTGCTGGATTGGTGCTGCTACCATTTTTTAAAATTTCATTATCCACTGTGTCTGGTGAACCACTGAATGTCACTTGCGCATTTTTTTGCGTAGTAATATCACACTCTTTCAGGTCAATAGTGAAATCGGTCATCCCCGCATAACCACCAGCCGAACTAAACGAAGCCGGTGTTACCGAGGGCAGAGTCATCGTAGCCCCGCTGGTCGTCGTTCCCGCATTGAAGCCATTGAGTGTACACGCAGAGGCGGTCACTAGCCCCGTGAAAGTAATATCACCATCTGAAGCAAGCGCTGAGAACGAGCTCACAGCCAATAGCGATAAAATTAAAAATCTATATTTCATACAATTACCTTCATATCCATAAAGTTGAAACCATCCGTTTTTTAGTCATACATGCGTAAACTTAGAGTGCATGTTAGCTATTAATAAATTATATGTATGAATTATAATTTTGGAATACATGAAAATTAAATTCATTTTTTAGTAGGAATAAATACAGTAAATAAAGCTCACAGCAATCAATATTCAGTTAAAATTAATATAAACACCAAGCTTTATCAAAAAGCTTACCGTCATAGAATTTAATAAACCTTGCATAATAAAAAGCAGAAGCAATAACAATTAATCGCATTAAAAATGAAACATATTTATTACTGTTCCGCTTTGCGTAAACCGATGAGGTATGCCTAAGTAATATAAGCAAATTAAAAATTAATTGTACATAATATCAATAAACGTTTTTGCGCTCACATTACCCGCAGTCACTGCTGGCGTTGAGGTATTCGCTTTATAGGCGACTTTAAAGCGCAAAGTTGTATTTCCGGTCGATAAAGCCTGTTGTTTGGATGGCTTACCGCCGTTAATATCAACCAGAGTCGAACCATCATTTTCTAGCAGAGCGACACCTACCCCCGTTGCCGAATCTGTGCTGCTGCCATTTTTGAGAATTTCATTATTAACCGTGTCGGGTGAACCACTGAATGTCACTTGCGCGTTTTGTAGCGTAGTAATATCGCAGTCTTTCAGGTCAATAGTAAAATCCGTCATCCCTGCATAACCACCGGCAGAACTAAATGAAGAGGGTGTCACAGGGGGTAATATCATTGTCGCCCCGCTTTTTGTTGTACCTCCATTAAAACCATTCAACGCACATGCAGAAGCCGTTACTACACCGATAAAGGTGATATCACCATCAGAAGCAAATGCAGGTAATGAACTTACTGCCAACATTGATAAAACTAAAAGTTTAAATTTCATACATCCACCTAAATATCCATAACGATAAAAATCCATTATTTAGCAATGAATTAACGAACACTTAATGCATACTAAGTATGGATGAATTATATTCAGTTATTATAATTTTGGAATGCGTGGAAATTAAATTCATTTGTTAGTAAAAATGAAAGAGGCAGATTAATAAATTAATGCTATGAAAAATTTAACTAAAGCATTCTTGTGCAGAACAGCAACCTGAGCAACGGTTGCTCAGATTGCTTGCTATAGGTGAGATAACCACGCGGCTATCTGCTTACGTGAGATTTTGATCCCGCCCTGTTTTAGATCTTCGGGCAGAAGGTAGTAACGGATAGGCTGTTGAAAACGGGCGAGCTTTCCTTGTGTCCAAGGAGCAAGCACAGACAAATCCAGTCCTTTCCGAGCTTCAATCACCGCAACGGGACGCTGGCCAAACTCACAATCGTCCACCGGCAGTACAAACGCCTGCAGAATATCGGGGTGAGTCAGGAGAACGCGTTCAATATCTTCCGGCTGAATGCCTTCGCCGCCGCTGAAAAACAGATTGTCGAGTCGGCCTATAATTCTCAGCTCGCCATTTTGCATCTCACCCCGATCGCGGGTATGAAACCAGCCATCTGCATCGGCTAGCGGGAATAAATGCCCGTCGCGCCAGTAGCCAGACGCCATGTTATCGCCCCGCAGCAGAATTTCACCGTCAGCCAGCATCAGTTCACGCCCACTTAACGGCAATCCAACGCCGGGTAAAGCATTGGCGCGTTTGGCACATACGGTTGACGCCATTTCTGTCAAACCGTAACCGCACCAGCAGCGGATCCCACGCGCTTCCGCCTGCTCGGTTAAATCAACCGGTATCATCGCGCCGCCAAGCAAAACGTCTTTCAACGTCAGTGAGGTTTCAGGCTGGTTCAGCAAACGCCACAGCTGGGTAGGCACTAACGATGCGTGAGTACAGCCGCGTAGCGCATCATCCAGCGGATGCATGTTACGCACCGCCAAGCTCGCGCCAGCGAGTAACCAGCGCCACACGATACCTTGCCCAGAAACATGGAATAATGGCAATGAAAGCAGCCAACTATCTTCTTGAACGAAGGGCATCAGTGACAAAACACCCGCCGCACTGGATAAATGCGCCTGAAAACTATGCGCAGCGGCTTTCGGCATTCCCGTTGACCCCGAGGTTAGCGTTAGCGTAGCCAATCGCTGCGCTTGCCACGACGGTAATTCAACAGGATCGCCAGCCGATGCGCTCAGCACAGCAATGCCGTTTGGCCAGCGGAACTCAGCGTCTGGGCTATAGCCATAATCGACATTAAGCTGCGGCAACAGTTCGCTTAGCAGAAGATCTGGCAGTTGCGGATTAAGCGGCAAAACCCGTGCGCCGCATTGTAAAACGGCTAAATAAGTCAGCAGCAGCTCAGCGCTGTTCTTGCCTCGAACGGCGACGATGGCATCAGACGTGACGCCTTGATGCATAAAGCTTGACGCTAATTGGCCGATCTTTTGACTCAAAGCTCGCCAACTCACCGGCGTGCTCTCGAGGAACAACGCCGTATGTTCGGGAGTGTGACTGGCCCAGTGCCGCCAAGGCCAGTCGGTAAACGCAGGATAAATCGTTGCTGTCATGCTAAGAACGCCATACCACATCTAATGAAGAAACGGTCTGCAGCGGCAACGTGTTTTCCGGCCAAGGGCGGATAAGCTGAGCCTGCATCAGATCTAACGTATCCAAACCGGGGACGGTGTTAGGCGTGAGCCATGCCGCCACGCGAGCCAGTTGAGTCAGCCCAAGGCTCGATTCAATGCTAGAACTGATAACGGCATCCAGACCGACCTGATGCGCCTGAGAAATCAGCTGCTGACAGCGCTGCAAACTGCCGGTTAAGGTCGGTTTGATAACAATGGCCGCCACGCCCTCTTCAGCTTCAACGCGGAAATCAGGCTCACGTACGCTTTCATCCCACGCAATAGCAATGCCGGTTTGACGTGCAAAATCACGCGATTCATCGCGGGTTTTACACGGCTCTTCCAGAAATGCGATACGGTTACGCCATTCAGGATTCACATATTTGGCAAATCCATCGGCTTTAGCCCGTGTCCAACTGCGGTTAGCATCCAAACGTAGTTTTAGATCGGGCAATGCCTCTAGCAGCACGTTAACCACCATGCCGTCGCGCACCGCTTCATACAAACCGACTTTCACCTTAGCCACTTTCTCGCCGGGGATAGCCTGCAGCACCGCAAACAATTCGTCGGGGTCGCCGGAACACAGTGGGGCTTTGCGATAGTCAGCCTCCGTTGGCAGTGAGCCTGAAAGCTCAGCCAACGCGCAGCTCATACCGAACGCCACCGAAGGCAGCGCATTTTCATTAGGCTGCTGGCCTGCGGCCCACTGCTGCAAATCAGCCAACACCGCTTCCTGCGCCTGTTCTAACGTCTCATGACTAAACTCAGGCAAAGGGGCAATTTCGCCCCAGCCTTCCTGTTCACCCTCGCGCAGGCACACTATCAACCCGTCACGAGTTTTTAGCCGCTGGTTGCGCAGAATGACGCCTGCATCCATGGGCAGGCTGTAACGGTAAAGTGTGACCTGTCGCATTACGGATTACGCTTGAATTTAGAGAAATCAGGTTCACGTTTTTCGTTAAACGCGTTACGTCCTTCCTGACCTTCATCGGTCATGTAGAACAGCATAGTGGCGTTACCCGCCAGCTCTTGCAGACCGGCTTGGCCATCGCAGTCTGCGTTCAAGGCAGCTTTCAGGCAGCGCAGCGCCATTGGGCTATTGCGCAGCATTTCACGACACCAGCGCACGGTTTCCTTTTCCAGATCGGCCAAAGGCACCACGGTGTTAACCAAGCCCATATCCAGCGCTTCTTGTGCATTGTACTGACGGCACAGGAACCAGATTTCACGCGCTTTTTTCTGGCCGACGATACGTGCCATATAAGAAGCGCCCCAGCCACCGTCGAAGGAACCGACTTTAGGCCCGGTTTGACCAAAGACCGCATTTTCTGCCGCAATGGTCAAATCGCACATCATGTGCAGCACGTGACCGCCACCGATGGAGTAACCTGCTACCGCAGCGACCACTGGCTTAGGACAGGTACGGATCTGACGCTGGAAATCCAGCACGTTCAGGTGATGGGTGCCGCTTGCGTCTTTGTAGCCGCCGTAGTCGCCACGAACCTTTTGGTCACCGCCGGAGCAAAATGCTTTATCGCCCGCACCGGTCAGAATGATGGTGCCGATATGGTCGTCGTAGCGAGCATCAGACATGGCCTGAATCATTTCTTTAACCGTCTGAGGGCGGAAAGCGTTGCGCACCTGTGGGCGGTTGATGGTGATTTTAGCGATACCGTCTGCCGATTTATGGTAGAGAATATCTTCAAAATCAGCAGAGCAGTCCTGCCACTCAATCGGTGCATACAGCTCTTGTTCGCTTGGATACAGCATAGTCAGATTCCTGTTAAAGAAGTGGGGTAAAAAAGTCACGCACCTGAGCAACAAACTCGTCAGGATTCGCGCGATGTGCGTTATGACCGGCGCCTGCAATCGTTCGCACCGGCAAATCAGATTCGGCGGCAAGCTGCTGAAACTTAGCGTCACGCTCACCGCATAAATAGACAAAGGGAATAGCCAGCGTTTTCAGCTGTTCGGTGAGCAAGGGCTGTTTGCCCAGCGACGTTGACTCAAGCATTGTAGCCAAAGGCTCGCCGTTCTGCGCCGCGCGCAGTGTCACCAACCGGTGACGTTCAGGATCGCTCAGTTCGGCAAATACAGGCTGGCGATACCATGCCTGAAGAACTTCCGGCATCGGCTGTTGGCGAAAACGTTCCGCCCAACGCGCGTCGTTTTCAATTCTGGCTACCCGTTCGGCTTGCGTTTTCAATCCCGGATTTCCGCCTTCGATCAGCAAGGCTTTTAATCCTTTGGGATACTGAGCCGCGTGGTACATCGCCACACGCCCGCCCAATGAGTAGCCGATAAGCGCATAGGATGAAATATCATAATGCGCCAAGGTAGCCCGCAAAGCGGCATCCACGGCGGCAAAACCGTCTACGGAGAGTTGTGCCGAACGCCCATGGCCGGGGAGATCAACCAGCAGATGTGAAAACTCGGGGAGCTGAGCGGCAAAATCTCGCCATTCGCTGCCCTCACCTAAAAATCCATGCAGCCAGACTAAAGTCGGAGAAGATCCCGCACGCGTTTGAGCCGCAATGTTTGAACCGCAAAGGATGTATGTCGCGGCCAAAATCACAGCGCTTTTACCTGAGCAAGCAGATCGCGCAGCGTTTCCGCGCCTTCGCTAGGAGAAACCTGTAGCTCAATCAGCGTAGCCCCCGCTCGACGCCAGCCTTGCTGCACCGCATCAACCAGCTCATCCCAACTTTGTGGCTGGGCATAGGCTAGTTTGAACATCGCAGCAGCATGCTGGAACTCCACGTCCTGCGGCATCAAATAAAAGCGTTCACGCTCGGCTTCTGGCGTTGGCAGCATGGAGAAAATCTGGCCGCCGTTGTTATTCACCACGATAAACACCGTTGGCGCAGAGCAGTGACGCAACAGCGCTAGCGCATTGAGATCGTAAAGCGCGGAGAGATCGCCAACGATCGCCAGCGTCGGTTTCGCCGTGGCGCGCTGCACGCCCGCGGCGGTAGAAATCAGCCCATCGATGCCGCTGGCACCACGGTTGCTATAAACCGGGTATCCCGCAGGAAGCTGAGCAAACGCATCAATCAGGCGAACAATCAGGCTATTACCGACGAACAACTGACCATTTTCAGGCAATAGTTCAGGGATGCGCTGCGCCACCTGCGCCTCGCCAAAATGTTCATCGAGATATTCAGTCACACACTGCTGGGCAGTATCCGCCAACAGTTCCAACTCAGGTGCCCACGGCGCACGCGGCTGCGCAGGATGTAGCTCTAACCAATCAGCGATAGAGGCGATCACGCGGCGACCATAGTGATTCACCGGATCCAAGCGACCTTCCAGTGGATCGATCAGCCAATATTCTTGCGGTTCGCAGCTTGCCTGCCACTGCAACAAGCGTTTTCCCGTTAGGCTGCTGCCGAATTGGATAACCACCTGCGCCTGCTCTAATAACGACTGAGCTTTTGGATTAGCTAGCCATAAATCCGCACAGGGTAAAGGTTGGCCGCTTTGCGATAAAACATCGCCAATCAGCGGCCAGCCGAGCAGCTCAGCCCATAGTGAAACTTGATCGCCCTCTTCGGCGCTCATTCTGCCCGCTAAGATCACACCGCGTTTTTGCCGCCAGTAAAACCAGTCAGGCTGTTTTACCGCAGTGCGCGCATGCAGATCAGTCTCCCGCAGCCACGGGCGTGGATCCTGCCACCATTCACCCAGCGTTTTCGACCACGCATCGGCTGAACCATCGTCATCACCGTATAACGGTTCAGCAAAAGGACAGTTCACATGCAATGCGCCTTGGCTCAGCTGCGCCATCGCGCTGTCGATGGTCGAAGCCAACCAGCGAGCGGGGATATCCGGCGTCGGCCTTGGCAGATTCAGGGTTTGTTTAGGATGAGACGCAAAAATATCGTTTTGACGAATGGCCTGATTGGCACCGCAGTCGATAAGTTCTGGCGGACGGTCGGCGGTCAGCATAACCAGACGTTCACCGGTCAGACCTGCTTCAATCACCGCGGGATACAGATTCGCAACCGCCGTACCCGATGTGACGATAACGGCAACCGGCTCGCCGGAAGCTTTCGCCAGCCCAAGCGCCAAATGACCCAGACCACGCTCATCAAAATGCGTATGGCAAATCAGTTGGGGATTAGCGGCCGCCGCAAGCGTTAGCGGCGTAGAACGGGAGCCGGGAGCAATACAGATATGGCGAACACCGTGGCGGGTTAACGCCTCCAGTAACAACGCGGCCCAGTGGCGGTTAAATACACTTGTCGACATGGCGGCTCAGCAGTCTGGTTAAAAAGGGTTTTCTCAGCTTAGTCCATTCACCGACCCCCATCTGAGCTCGAGAATGATAAAGCCGTTAATTTGTTCGCAATTTGAAGGTCTTACAAAACTATGTCTTACAAAACCATAACGTAGAGTAACTTCATGTTTTTGAAAGAAAATCAAAAGGGATTATGCGGCAATATGTTACACCAGCGAGCCCAAGACCACAATCAGCTAAGGGGAGTATATAAAACCAGAGGATCCGTATGGCTTGAGGAAAGCAAAGATAAGCGCACGAAGCAAAGAAATGGAACAAAGCGCGCCTTAAAGACTCGCAACCCAGAGCCCTTATGATCGGCGCAAAACTTTACCAGATTACAGCGAAATATCACTTTCCAGCAGCGTTCTCAAACCAGCCGCTTTGTTTTCAATCTCTAGCCACTCTTGTTCAGGATCCGATCCCGCCACGATGCCCGCTCCGGCATAAAGATGAATATGATCATGCTCAATTAACGCCGAGCGCAATGCGACGGCAAACTCAGCCTGATCCTGCGCCAAATAACCCGCCGAGCCAGCATACCAGCCGCGATCGAAGGGTTCATCTTGCATGATGAACTGGCGCGCGGGTTCGCGCGGCAATCCGGCTACAGCAGCGGTAGGCTGCAAGCGGCGCAGACAATCAGCATCGTTAGACTGCACCAGCGTGGCATGAATTGGCCGACGCAAATGCTGAACCTTACGCAAACGAATAATTTCAGCAGGCATCACATCAAGCGCTTGCGCCCCACCCTGCAAACGCTGGCAAATATCATCCACAACCAGTAAATTTTCGTGCTGGTTTTTCCGGTCTGACATCAGCCACTGCGCATTTTCTTGCGCTTGCGCATCGCTGTTACCGCTGGCTACGGTGCCAGCCAAGGCCTCCGTTTCCAGCGATAAGTTTTGGCGACGATATAGTCTTTCCGGCGAAGAGCCTAAAAACGCCCGCTCCGGCGCTAACGCCAGCATGAAGTGGTAGCAACGATGATTCACCGCGCGGCTTGCCGCTAAAAATTGAGCAGCGCGCAGCGGTAGCGAAAGCTTTAACGTCGTACGGCGTGCCAGTACCACTTTTTCAAAGGCTTTATGTTCAATTTCAGCCAGCGCATTATTGAGTAAATTACACCAAGCATCATGATCGGGTTGATGGCGCGCAGCGAGAACGTCGGTTTGTAAGGTTGGCAATGGCTGAATAGCGCACAGCGCAGCTAAATCACGCAGCGCGAGTTCCAGATCTTGCGTCAGTGATGTTTCACCGTATAGGTACACCACCAGCTCCGCCTTACCAGCATGACGCATCAGCGCGATGCGCGGCAAAAACAGCAGGCTGTTGATCGTGCCGTAGCCATCCAGCTCAACCTGACCAAACGCGTTTAGCCCCCAGATACGAAGCTCAGGACAGCCATTTTCTTGAACAAATTTCTGCGCCTGCTCGGCGTCGGTAAACGTACGCACCGCACCACACACTGCGGCTTCTTCCGCGCCATCGCGGTGTCGCCAGTAGAATTGCGGAAACAGCGGCTGCGAAGCCAACCACTCCAACATTTGGGTTCCATCTTTCAAACTGCAAGGCAGCGCAATACGTACCAGCCCCGATTGCTCGGCAGCGGCTTGGCGTAACAAAGGAATGATGCGTTCTACCAGGACGGAAAGATGAACCACGACAACCTCGGGCGGCTTTAAGAAGAAGTGAAGAATTATACGGTGGATTGATAAGAAGGAAAGCAACCAGAAGAGTTATCGGCACAGCCAGCGAGTAAGTGGTGAAAAACCCGCCAGCTGTTAACATTTGTAGGGAGAAAAACGCGAATTAAGGAACTTCTTGGCTCGCCGCTTCTGTCTGCGCTTCCACTTTTTGTTGTTCTGCCTGACGCTGCTTACGTGCCGCCAGCCACAATCCGCTGTTTTTCATCGCGTAGCCAAAGACTAAGCCCACTAGCAGCGAAGGAACCACCATCTGCCAATCGCCGTTTGCTGCGAAGGTGGCGCACGCGCCGATAAAGGTACCGGGAACAAACGCCAGCCAGCGCTGTTGCGCCTGAATGCACATCAGAAAAGCCACGATCCCGGTCAGTACGTAGCCTAGGATCGTCCACTCTGGGCGTAGAGCCCCACCATAAATGATCACTTCAGCCCAGAATACACCGCTAAGCAGCGTACATAGGCTGATGCCAAAACCTTTCAATCCGCCCTGCGGACAGGCGAAATAGGCCGTACAACCGAGAAAACCCGCCCAGCTTAACAGCCCAAGGCTCACCGCGACCCAGCCCCAAATGCCAGAAAGGATGCCGGTAGTGATGGCAATAGCAACCAAAACATTCATGATGGAAATCTCACGTATTCAAAAAAAGTAGTTTACCGATGGGAACAGGATATTCATTGACCAGAATCACAAATGCAAAGTGATGTGTTTGTATGATTACATTTTATTGTGATTTTAATCACAAATAAAGTTGTTTTTTTCGCCACCTAACTGCGTAACGCCTCACGAGAATGGACACTTAACCGGCCAATCTGGCCATAAAACCAGACAGCCATCATCCAATAGAATCGTGCCCATTTATTGTCATATCAAAATCAGAGGCATAGGTTAAAAGCCTAAAAAATTTCTCTCACGCATGACGAAAGGCCACGATTCCGATGAAAAAACACATTCTCTCCGCCGTCATTCCTGCTCTACTGGTTCCTCCTGCAATGGCATGTACCACCATTTTGGTGGGTAATGAAGCCTCCATCGACGGCTCTTTTATCGTCGCGCGCAATGAAGACTATTCCGCTAATAACCCGAAACACTTTCTGATTCATCCTCGCGCTGAGCACCAAAAAGGTGAATTTAAATCCCACGCCAACGGCTTTACCTATCCGTTGCCGGAAACATCGCTGCGCTACAGCGCGATATCAGATTTTGACACTAACGATTTATCCATGGGTGAAGTCGGATTTAATGAAGCGGGCGTTGGTATGACCGCAACGGAAACCATCTATAACGGCCAGCAGGTGCTTAAGTTCGATCCTTACGTAGAGAAAACCGGCATCACCGAAGACGCTATCGAAAACGTGATCCTGCCGAGAATTCATAGTGCGCGTGAAGGTGCCGAACTTCTGGGTAAAATCATTGAAGAAAAAGGTGCCGGTGAAGGATTTGGCGTAGCTTTTGTTGATGAACATGAAGTTTGGTATTTAGAAACCGGCAGCGGTCATCAGTGGATGGCCGCCAAACTACCGCGCGACCAATATTTTGTGTCAGCCAATCAGGGACGTTTAAGAAATTATAACCCTGAAGACAAAGCCAACTATCTGGGGTCAAAAACGCTGATTAGCTTTGCCGAACAGCACGGTTTATACAACCTCAAAGACGGCGAGTTTGATTTCCATAAAGCCTATTCGCAAGACGTTGAAAACGATGTCACCTACAACTACCCACGCGTTTGGACAGTGCAGCACATGTTCAATCCAGAGCTGAAAACCACCATCACCGATGGCATCGCGTTCCCAGTCTTCTTAAAACCCGCGCATAAAATTTCCGTTGCCGATGTTCAGACCGCGCTGCGTAATCACTATCAGGGAACGGCGCACGACCCGTATGCCAACAACAATCCCAAAGAGCCTTATCGCCCAATTTCCGTATTCCGCACCCAAGAATCTCACGTACTTCAGGTACGGCCAAAACTCCCTAAAGCCATTGGTGAAGTGGCCTACGTCGCCATCGGTATGCCGTCGCTCAGCGTTTATGTTCCCTATTACCAAGGTATGGAGCATTATCTTCCCGGCTATGATAAAGGTACCAACAAATTCAGTGATGATTCAGTGAGTTGGAAATATCGCCAGCTGCAAACGCTCGTGATGCAAAACTACAACGCCTATGCGCCTGAGGTCGAAAAGGCCTATGCCGAGTTTGAGAAAAATACGGCGGTTCAGCAAACGGCGATGGAAAAAGAGTATCTAAAACTCTATCAGTCTCAGCCGCAGCAGGCGCAAAAAGTGCTACAGACGTTTGAAGATAAAGTGATGCAGGATGCGCTGAGTCTGACAGAACAGCTGACTCGCCAAGTCATGACGCAAATGACCCACGATACTGATATGAAATATCACTTCGAAGGCGCATAACAGCGGCGCAAGCAACGAATCATCAGGCCGGGAGCGTATCGAGAGTTTCCGGCCATCCCTCTCACCATATTGGCCCTTATTCACTTCTGAAATGGATAGCCCTTTTGGATAATTTCCATCATCTCTTGGGTATAAGGCGTGACGGGCGTTTTCACCAGCGCGGGGAAAAACACCATGGGGGAAGGAAAAACTTCTACAACATAGCTATGACTGAGTTTGCTGGCATCCACCTCTGACGCCGGCAGCAGCGTCGCCGCGGCAAGTCCAGACTCGATCCAATCTAGAATCGCCTCCGGCTGGGTAATATGCATAATCACATGGGGATGCTTACCGCCTTTATGAAAGTGATCCAATAAAATCTCATCGGTTCCGGCATCTTTAGCGCGATGCAATAAAACCAGAGGAAACTGGCTTAGCGCGAGATAGGGAAAGGGCGAAACAGGCGCTTCGGCTAACAGCTTGTGAGATATCACGGCCACAACGGGGATCGGAGGAAACGTGATGCAGTCAAATCCCTCAAATTTTCTCGGTTTTTGAATCAGCGCAACATCAATTAACCCCTCATTCAAATGCGATTCCAGATAGCTCGAATCGAGCACTGAAATATGTAATTCAGCATCGGGATTACGTCGATGTAGTTCCAAGAGCAGCGGCTTAAAATAGCGCTGAAATAGATGCGTGAGCCCCACTTTTAAAACTTTGGTTTCACGATTCGAGAGAAGTTTGGTTTCCCGCGCCGTATCTTCTATCTGGCGTAAAATATCGCAGGCTTTGCGATAAAGATAATAGCCGGCCTCGGTTGTTTCTAGACGATTACCATTGCGTACAAATAACGGAGCGTTGAGCTCATCTTCCAGCTCTTGGATCCTTTTACTCAACGGCGGTTGAGCCATATTCAGCGCCCTTGCTGCTTGGCTAATCGATCCCTGCTCCACCACCTTACAAAAGTATTTCAGCCTTTTCAGATCCACTTACGCGCTTCCCTTTATCATTTTCACCCCACAAGTTTCGCACCGTAAAGCCACACTGACTAATACTCCGCGGCAATATTTCACGGCAAGAATAGAGAGTATCGGTATAGCCACTATGATCGAAACGGTATTGGTCTTGAAATTCAATTAAGAATATATCTATTCCTAACCAACGCCCTCTTATCTCAAGGCAGAATAATGGACAATACACCGAATAATAAAATCAAAAACCCCATTCATGATTTACGCTCCGCGCTGGCTTTTTTAGCCGCACAGCCCGGCGAATTAGTCTCTACCGATGTTGAAGTCGATCCGTGCGCTGAACTATCCGGCGTGTATCGCTACGTAGGCGCAGGTGGAACCTGCCTGCGCCCAACGCGTAAAAATGGCCCTGCCATGGTGTTCAACAAAATTAAAGGATTCAACGATATTAGTGTCGCCATTGGTTTGAATGGTTCACGCAGCCGCGTAGGACATTTTCTCAACTGCGAACCTAAAAATCTGGGACATCTGCTGAGAAACTCGGTGAAAAATGCCGTTGCGCCTGTGACGGTAGGCGCGGATAAGGCGCTGTGCCAACAGGTGATCCACTTCGCCGACGATGCGGATTTTGACCTGCGCAAACTGCTGCCCGCGCCGACCAACACCGAAGAAGACGCCGGTCCGTATATCACTATGGGGCTGTGCTACGCCTCCGATCCCGACACTCATGAATCTGATATCACCATCCATCGCCTGTGCGTGCAAAGTCGTGACGAACTTTCTATGTGGCTCACGCCCGGACGTCACATCGATGCCTTCCGCATGAAGGCTGAAGCGCAGGGAAAACCATTACCGATTTCAATCAGCATTGGGGTCGATCCCGCAATTGAGATCGCGGCCTGCTTTGAACCCCCTACCACGCCGTTGGGTTTTGACGAACTGAGTATTGCGGGCGCCTTGCGCGGCCACGCCGTTGAAATGGCGCAGTGCAAAACCATCAATGAAAAAGCCATTGCTCACGCCGAGATCGTGATTGAAGGCGAACTCTTGCCCAATGTACGGCTGCGCGAAGATCAAAATACCAATACCGGCAAGGCAATGCCTGAATTCCCCGGCTATACCGGCGCGGCCAAAGACGCGCTGCCGGTCATTAAAGTCAAGGCCGTAACCCATCGCACCAACCCAATCTGGCGTACCACCATTGGGCCGGGAGAAGAGCATGTAAACATGGCAGGTATACCCACCGAAGCCAGCATTTTAGATATGGTTGAGCGCGCCATGCCGGGCAAACTTCTCAACGTCTTTGCCCATTCTGCGGGCGGGGGAAAGTTACTGGCGGTGATGCAGTTTAAGAAAAGCGCCGCCGTAGACGAAGGTCGCCAGCGGCAAGCCGCGTTGCTGGCTTTCGCTGCCTTCTCTGAGTTGAAGCACGTTATTCTCGTCGATGAAGATGTCGATATTTTCGACAGCGACGACGTGATGTGGGCAATGCAGACCCGTTATCAAGGCGATGTGGATACGATTTTCATTCCCGGCGTTCGCTGCCATCCGCTCGATCCTTCACAGATGCCAGACTACAGCCCCTCCATTTTGCAAGAAGGGATGTCATGTAAGACCATTTTTGACTGTACGGTTCCGTTCCATTTGAAAGCCCACTTCGAGCGTTCTCGTTTCAAAGAGGTGGATGTGAAACGCTTCCTGCCTGATTTTAAATAAAAAAACCGTTACCTCACGATCACGCTGTTCAAGAAGGCTAAAACCTGTTGAACAGCGTCCCCCATGCATTCAGAAAATCCGTCAGCGTTAATCACCGACGTTAATGGCGTTAATATAGTGCATTCGGCTCCACCGCCCTCTTCAATCTACATCACATTCCTACGACAATTTTTTAAACGCTACAACCTCGCATGCATCAATGTTTTTGAAGGTAAAAAATATCCTTCGAAGCACTTCACACTTATCCCCCGCGGTCATAGAGGGACTTCTGTTAATACAAAATATTCGTTGCTACGCAGTAAATCATTTCGCTGTAACCCCCTCGTCCCCTACATATACTCGACCTATCAACCAACGCTGAAATAAGGAAGTTGAAGATGACAACACATCAGTTCCACGCAGAACCTTTTGCATTGCCGTTTAATCCTGCCACTACGGCACTGCTCATGATTGATATGCAGCGCGATTTTGTTGAGCCTAGCGGCTTCGGCGAAGCATTAGGCAACGATGTTTCTTTAGTTCGCTGCGCTATTGAACCCTGCCAGCGCGTTCTAGAAGCGGCTCGCGCTCAAGGTTTATTCGTTATTCACACTCGTGAAGGCCATCGCAACGATCTCAGCGATTGTCCACCAGCCAAACTGACTCGTGGTGGAAAAACATTTATTGGTACTGCCGGTCCAATGGGGCGAATTTTAGTTCGTGGCGAAGCGGGTCACGACATCATCCCCGAGCTATATCCGATCGACGGTGAGCCGGTTATTGATAAACCGGGTAAAGGTGCCTTTTACCAAACCGATCTCCATCTGGTTTTACAGAATCACGGGATAAAAACGCTGATTGTGTGCGGCGTGACTACCGAGGTTTGTGTGACAACTACGGTGCGTGAAGCCAACGATCGCGGCTATGAATGCATTATTCCGCAAGACTGTGTGGGCTCCTATTTCCCAGAGTTTCAAAAATACGCCTTGGAGATGATCAAGGCTCAAGGCGCTATCTTTGGTTGGGTCAGCGATGCCAATGCCATCGTCGACGGTTTGCAACGTTAAGTTAAGCAAACAGGAGCAGAGTGATGTTGACGCACACTTTCACAGCTGACGTCTTAAAAACCGTGTCCATCGGCTATCTCGCTGCTGAATTTATAAAAAGCGCAAACGCACAGTCATACCCGTTACAGATTCACAGCCGTTTTCAACACGCGGTGAATCTTAAACGCAGCGACGGTTATCTACTCACTCTGCTCAGTGCTAGCCACTACGCCAACCTTGCCGACGCCATACGACTGAACCTACCGGCTTCATGGGACTGGCGAGAAAAAACCATCGGTGGCGAGGAGATTTGGATGAAAAATGAGGTGCTGCACGGTGCGGGATGGTCTATCTCTAGCAAAGGCGCACGGTGCTGGCAGCCAGACAGAGCAACAGCGCACGCGCATGAGTCTCTAGTAAGCGACGCACAGCACTACTACGCCATTCTTTTGCATGCACTAACTCTGTTTTGCACCACCCATCGTATTAGAAGCGAATTGTCATTATTTCCTCGTGCGGATTCAGGGCAAAAACAGCCCGAGATTTCACTGAACTCCAATGCCGCTATTCTGGATCAGCAAATCGCGCAGCTCATTGGTTTTGGACGAGGCCTGACCCCTGATGGTGATGATTATTTACTTGGTTACATCGCGGCACTGTGGCGCTGGAGATATACCCAAAAGGTGGCTGAACATTTCACATTGCTATGTCACGGCTTAACGAATCAATTATCCCGAACCAACGACATTAGCGCTCACTACCTAAAACGCGCGGTGCAAGGGCATTTCTCCGAACCGATATGTGAGCTAATCCAAGCGCTAGCAACCAAGAAAAACGACGTAGAGGTTAATTCAGCCGCGCTAGCCGTTATGCAGTTTGGCGCTTCATCAGGCGCAGATTGTTTAGCCGGTTTCTTGCATGGCTTACGTGCGCTAAAAGCCACGCAGTAATTCCATTCATTGTATTTATCCATGCCGAACCTTTATTCGGTAGGGAATCTCTTACCCAAAATGAGAGCCAAATATGTATAAAGTTTTCAAGAACAGGTATCAAGACTCAGTCTCTCTGATGCAGATTTCCGCTCAAATCAGCAAGCTCGCAGGCATAACGCAAGCCTCGGTGGTAATGGGAACGGATAATAATCTCATCCAGCTACAAGACGCCGGTTTTCCCGATCACATTAAAGCCAGCCCCAACGATTTAATTATCGCCGTGATGGGCGAAACCGAGGCCTGCAATCAGGCGTTGGAAATAGCTGACCAACGGCTAAACAGCAAGCCAGAAGAGAGCGGCAACGCGGGTCTACAGACTATCGCCGTAACCAGCCTACAGATGGCTCAAGAACAAAATCCATCCGCCAATTTGGCGCTCATTTCAGTGCCCGGTGATTATGCCGCTGCCGAGGCAATGAAATCCCTACAGCTAGGCATGAACGTTATGCTCTTTAGCGACAACGTTAGCCTGCAACAGGAAAAACAGATCAAACAACGGGCGCAAGAAAAACACCTGCTCGTGATGGGCCCTGATTGTGGAACCGCCATCATCAACGGCATACCCCTTGGCTTTGCCAATGTGGTGCAACAAGGATCTATCGGGGTCATCGGTGCTTCGGGAACAGGACTGCAAGAAGTCACTTGTCGAATCGATCAGCTCGGCGCTGGCGTATCTCAAGCGATTGGGACTGGCGGCCACGATCTGCACGAAGAGATCGGTGGCATTTCTATGCTCTTTGCACTGAACGCCCTCGCTCAGGACAACAATACCCAAACCATCGTGCTGATATCTAAACCGCCTGCCCGCAGCGTTGCGGAAAAAATTCTGCAACGGGCACAAACGTGTGGCAAACCCGTCGTCGTGATTTTTTTAGGCGCAAACCCAGATGAGATAACACGTTTCGGAGTGCACAGTGCTGAAACGCTGGCAGATGCAGCCGATATTGCTGTGGCGCTCTCAGAGGGCAAAAGCAGAACAAGTTCTCATCTAACGCTCTCTCAGTCACACATCGATCTGCTTGAGCAGCATGCTCACTCCCTCTCGTGCGCCAATACATTCGCGGGATATTTGCCGGAGGGACCTTTTGTTATGAAAGCCAGCTGCTATGCCAGCAGCAGGGCTTTTTTGCCAACTCAAATACGCCGGTACACGGTAATCAAAAGCTAAACGATATTAGGCAAAGCAGTACCCACACGCTCATTGATATGGGGGACGATGATTTCACTCGTGGTCGGCCGCATCCGATGATTGACCCCACGCAGCGTAATCAACGAATTCAAGCCGAACTCAACGATCCTACCTGCGCCGTCGTGCTGTTTGATCTGGTGTTAGGGTATGGCGCAGCCATGGATCCCGCGCAAGATCTGATCGATATCCTTAACCGCAGAGATCCGAAAAACACCCCCATTCTGATCGCTCATATCTGTGGCACGGAAGCCGATCCTCAAATTCGTTCACATCAGATTAATGCCCTACGCCAGTGCGGCGTACTCGTCGCTGAGTGCAATGCCCAAGCTGCGATTTGGGCTAGCCAGATTGCACTCATTCAAGCTGCAAAAAGTGGAGCAACACAATGAACTCACTCTTTTCTCAACCGCTGACCGTCGTGAATGCTGGTTTAAACGGCTTTGCCGACAATATTAAGCAAGCAAACGGCTCGGTTATTCCACTCGTTTGGCAGCCACCCGTGGAGGGCAATATCGCTGCGGGTCTATCCCTCGCCGAATTGCTTAACCACCCTCTAGTAGAACAGGCCAATGAAATTGCCTTTACCCGCTATCTCGCGGCGCAGCCAGTATTAGTGGACGTATTAATTGCAGCGGAAGCGATTCCCGCCTTGCAACTGCGTAAAACGATTTTGCACTCAGGCCCGCCCATTGCTTGGGAGAAAATGTGTGGTCCCGTACAAGGCGCTATTCTCGGTGCCGTTTTGTATGAAGGCTGGGCATCCGATATTGCGGCCGCAGAGCGGCTAATCGTTGCCGGTGAAATCAAGCTTGAACCTTGCCACCATCATCAAGCCGTTGGGCCAATGGCGGGGATCATCAGCCCTTCAATGCCGCTTTGGGTTATTGAGAACACAACAAACGGGCAGCGTGCGTTTAGCAATTTTAATGAAGGGCTAGGCAAAGTTCTCCGCTTTGGAGCAAACAACGATGAAGTTCTACAGCGACTACGCTGGATGCAGCAAGAGCTAGGTCCAGCGCTGAAAGCCGCCGTGCAAAAAATAGGTGGATTAGAACTCAAACCGCTCATGGCACAGGCCTTACATATGGGTGACGAAGTGCACAACCGAAATGCGGCGGCGACCGGTTTGCTCATCAAACGCATGCTACCGGCGTTATTGGAGTGCGAGTTGCCTCTGCCTCAGATACAACGGTGCGTTGCCTTTATCACTGGCAACGATCATTTCTTCCTCAATCTATCAATGGCAGCCTGTAAATCCATGATGGATGCCGCGGCCAATGTGCCATTCAGCTCAATGGTAACGGTGATGGCGCGTAACGGTGTGAATTTCGGCATTCGGCTTTCCGGCACCGGCGACATCTGGTTCCAAGCGCCTGCAAACCCAGTAGAAGGCTTATTCTTCCCTGGCTATGGCGTTGACGATGCCGCAGCCGATCTGGGTGACAGCGCCATTACTGAAACGGCGGGCGTCGGCGGCTTTGCCATGGCCTCTTCTCCGGCGATAGTCAAATTCGTGGGAGGGACTCCTGAAGATGCCACCCACAACAGTCGCAGAATGCAAAAGATTACGCTGGGCTCAAATCCCGCATTCACCTTGCCTGCTCTGAACTTTTCACCCACCGCCGCGGGTATCGACGCACGCAAAGTCGCTGACCGAGGGATTTTGCCCGTAATCAACACGGGAATTGCACATCGTCTGGCGGGGATCGGGCAAATTGGTGCGGGGATCACCACCGCCCCCATGTCTTGTTTTGCTGATGCACTTCTCGCCCTAGCCCAAGAATTACCGCACGGAGCCCATCATGAATAAGCATCTTGCCGTCGTCGCTGTGGGCGGAAATGCGCTGATTGCGCATGAAGAAAAGAACAGTATTCCAGACCAATATCGTGCCGTAGAGCAAAGCGTTATCTCTATCGTTGACATGATTGAAGCAGGTTGGGATGTCGTACTCACCCACGGCAATGGGCCACAGGTCGGCTTTATTTTACGCCGTTCGGAGCTTGCCGCGAGCGAGGTTGCCCCAGTACCGCTCGATTATGCCGTGGGAGATACTCAAGGTGCGATTGGCTATATGTTCCAAAAAGCATTGCATAACCAGTTAGCCATCCGCGGTATCAACAAACCCGTTGTCGCTATCGTGACACAAACCTTAGTCGACGCCAGCGATCCGGCATTTAACGCCCCCAGTAAACCCGTTGGCGCATTTCTCGACCATGCCACCGCTCTCCAGCGTCAACACACTTTAGGTTGGACGATTGCCGAAGATGCGGGCCGCGGCTGGCGGCGAACGGTGGCATCCCCCTTACCGAAGGAAATCGTTGAGCTTGCCACGATCAAAAATTTGCTCGCTCAGGGCTGCATCGTGATTGCCTGTGGCGGTGGCGGAATTCCTGTTATACGCGATGCGAATCAACAAATTAGCGGCATTGAAGCCGTGATTGATAAAGACCTCGCTTCGGCGCTGCTCGCAGAACAGCTAGCAGCCGATCTGTTATTGATCCCCACCGGCGTAGATCAGGTGGCCATTAACTTTGGCACACCAAACCAGCGTTGGCTGAATGAGCTTGACCTCGAGTAGGCCGAACAGCTCATCGCTCAGGGCCAATTTGGAGCAGGCAGCATGCAGCCAAAAGTTGAAGCCATTACACAATTCATTCGCCAAAGCGCGGTGCGCGGTAAAACCGCACGCGGATTAATTACCCGCCCAGAGTCAATTAAATTGGCGTTGCAACACCAAACAGGCACATGGATAACGCGTTAGCCATACCCGAACGGGCTCAAGCGGGCTCGAAAAACAAAAAGGATTAAATCATGACACCAATTTTACTGGCCGTTAACGGCACCCTAATGCGCGGCTTAGAGCTGAACCCTAACATGACAAACGTCGGTGGCATTTTCGTGCGCGAAGACAACACTGAGGCACACTACCGCTTATGGAGCATCAACGATCGTCACCCTGGCATGATCCGGGTACAAACCGGTGGAGCCCACATCGCGCTAGAAATCTGGCAACTACCACCAGCATCCTTTGCGCAGTTACTCAGCAGTGAGCCTGCGGGATTGAGCATCGGCAAAATAAAGCTACAGGACGGTAGCGAGGTCTTAGGCGTACTGGCTGAACCTTGGCTAGTGGAAGGCCAAAAAGAGATAACCGAAACCGGTAGCTGGCGGCGATATACCGGACATCATCACACTGTCTAACTTTTTATCCTGTTAGGCGTTGTCACGATACTTACGATCAAAAGGAATGCGGTATGCGTAAAACAGAACAACCAGACACGACGGCAGGAACAGCGTCAGGTATCCATATTGCTATGATTTTGCTTGGGATTGCGGTCACTCCGGTACTGCTTTCATCATCCAGTCTAGGGAACCAACTTTCTCATACTAGCCTCATCACCGTAGTAGCAATTGGTGGACTCATCCTCACTCTTCTTGCCGCTATCACTATCTGCGTGGGAGAAAAGGCACGGTTGCCGACTTACGGGATTGTGAAATATGCCTTTGGTGAACGAGGGGCGGTGGCGATTAATATTTTGATGGCCATCAGCCTATTTGGCTGGATTGCCGTAACGGGTAACATGTTCGGCCATTCCGTGCATGATTTATTCGCCCAGCACGGCGTGGAGTTACCCATCCCACTCTGGGTCGCACTCGGATGCATCATTTTTATCGCCTCGACTGCCTTTGGTTTTGCAGTATTAGGTAAGATTGCCCAGATTGCCGTGCCCGTTATCGCACTGGTACTCTGCTACATACTTTACGTCGCCACCCATGGGCAAGCTCCTGCTTTAGATGGCGTAAAGCAAATGAGTATCGGCGTCGCGGTTTCAACCGTCGTCGGCACCATTATCGTACTGGTTGCTACACTGCCGGATTTTGGTAGTTTTGTGCATAACCGTAAACATGCACTCATCGCTGCGGGTATGACTTTTCTGGTGGCTTACCCTCTGTTGTATTGGGCTGGGGCAACACCGAGCGCACTCAGTGGGCAAAACTCTTTGTTGGGAGCCATGGCGGTCTTCGGGGCAATATTACCCGCTGCACTCCTGTTGATTTTCGCCTGTATTACTGGAAATGCAGGCAATATGTTTCAAGGCTCCTTAGTGGTATCCACATTGCTTCCTAATATTCCCAAGTGGCAAATTACTCTAGGCTTAGGGGTTTTAGCCGCTATCGTTGGCAGCATGGATATACTCACGTGGTTTATTCCTTTCCTGCTGTTTCTCGGAATCGCAACCCCTCCGGTAGCGGGTATCTACATCGCTGACTTTTTTCTCTACCGCCAAAATGGCTATGATGAGAAGGTATTAAGCCGAGAACCGCAAATTAAGTTCCAGACGTTCGCCGCATGGTTGTTAGGGTCTGCGATAGGATTTATGACGGTCAACGACGTTATAACACTCACCACAATTCCTTCGATTGACTCTATACTGGTCGCCTGTTTAGGGTATTTCTGCTTAAGCCGGATGCAACATAAACAACGACTAGCCCAATAAGCCACATGATCTGAACTCCGGCATAATTCTCACCATTATGCCGGCCTGCATCTTGGATGGATGTTGGTTCTCAAAGGCAACGAAGGAGTTCATTATGTTTATCTCAGACGAAAGTATTCGTATCGTTCATCTGGTCGCTAAATACAAAAGCATCACCACTGCCGCCGAACAGGTCAATAAGGTCCCCTCCGCCATTAGCTATACGGTGAGAAAGCTTGAGGAAAGCATTGGCGTCGCTCTATTTCTGCGCAAAGGGCGAAATATTGAATTAACATCGGCAGGTGAGTATTTCATTCAGCACAGTAAAACGCTTTTAAGCGATTTAGATGCGTTAAAGCGAAATACCACATTAATTCACAATGGCGTTGAACAAGAGTTTGTTATAGCAGCGAATAACATTGTGCCACAATCTGCGTTAGTTCAATTTATCAACGCTTTTGAGCGCGCTTTCCCTTCGACTCGGCTTACCCTAAATATTGAAGTTTATAACGGTTGCTGGGATGCACTTTACAGAAAACATGCCGACTTAGTGATTGGTGCGCCACATAACCCGCCCAGCACTGAAGGGATCAAAAGCGAATCGTTGGGCGTACTAGAGTGGGACTTTGTGGTTGGCCCGCAGCATCCTTTAGCGACGTTGATAAAACCACTAACGAATACCGAGCTAAGGAAATATCCAGCCGTATGCATTCGCGACACGGCGGTGAACTTCTCCCATCAGCAGGCTTGGTTGCTCGAAGGGCAAAAGCCGCTTTATGTTCCTGACTTTGCTATCGCCGTGGCATTAATTCAGCAAAATACCGGTATTGGATATGTTCCCCATCATCTTGCCTCTCCTTTACTCAACGACGGCACTCTGGTGAAAAAGTCGATGCTAGAGCACAAACACGCTACTCAGCTATTTATGGCCGTTCGTTCAGAAGGTATGGGGAAAGTGTGCCAATGGTGTTTAGACTATTTATCCGAGCCCGCAATGAAAAACCAAATCTGTGGGAAATAAATGCAAAAGGCCGGTAAATACCGGCCTTGAATAAGATTATTGACGCTTACCTTTTGCGCAAAAATAGCTCTCGTCGAGAAACGCTCACTGGTGTAGCTTCATCCTGCACCGGCAACGACAGCAACATCTTCAACGTATCCGCCACTAACGCCTTGCCTTCATCTGCGCTGATATGCGGTTCAATCGGCGACATCAATGAGCAGGACAATAGCTGACCGGTTTTAGGTAATTCACCGACCATAAACGTCATGTCACCGCGCGGCAGGGAAAGCGCAATTCGCTCACCGAGTTTACGCAAAGACCAAACCTGATCCGGCCCCGGCAAAATCACCACGCTTAGCATCCACGGCGTTAATACCGTGCCGAGCCACTGCCCTTCATGCTGCTGCATCTCAACCACGATCGGCATTTCGGCACGATAGAACGGCAGCGTCGCCATCTCTTCCTGCGCAATCTGTTGGTACTGTTCTATCAAAAGATCGGCAGGATTTTGCTCAAAACCCCAAAATTCATCAGCACCGATAGCGGTCAAATCATGTTCAGAAGGCATGTACCGCTCCTTTATGCTCTATTTGGCAACCATCGTTACGCAGAAGCTGGACAATACGATCCATGGCTACAGGGATCGCCGCCTCAATCGCCGACGTCAGACCAATATGCGGCTCCAGAGACTCTGGCACCACGCCCACCAGCGTTAAGCGCTGTGGAAACTCATCGGTGAGATGCAACGCAGAAAGCACGTCGCACAGCCCAAGTTGATGTGGTGAAATTTTCCGGCTAAAAAATGCCGGAACTTCGTCGTCACACAGCGTAATGACGCTGCCGGGTGCGCTATCGCTGAGGACCGCATCGGCCACAATCAGATGATCGCGGCTAGCCATGTACTCCATCAGCTCCATGCCCGCGGTTCCGCCGTCCATCAGCTCAACGCCTTCAGGAAAACGGAAATCGCGTTCTAGGCGCTCAATGATGCGCACGCCAACCGCCTCATCGCTGAGCAATAGGTTGCCAATACCTAAGATCAGCGTATTCATCACAGCACCTTAACCTTGGTCACTTCGCCGCCGCGCGTGTCCACCACGTGCACCGCACAAGACATGCATGGGTCAAAGGAGTGCACGGTGCGCACCACTTCCAACGGTTTTTCGATATCTTCGATAGGCGTGCCGATGAGCGCTTGCTCATACGGGCCCGGCTCGTCGTTGGTGTTACGCGGGCCAGAGTTCCATGTGGAAGGCACAACCGCCTGATAGTTTTCGATCTTGCCGCCTTTAATTACGATCCAATGCGAAAGCATGCCGCGCGGCGCTTCTTCAAAACCGACGCCGCGATACTCTTTATCTTCCAAAATTTCAGGCTTGATAAAGGCAACGTGATCGCCTTTGCCGATGTTGTCGATCAGCGCCTGCCACTGTTGCAGCAGGGTATCTTTCAGTACACAGCAGCGCACCGCACGACCAATAATGCGTCCCATGGTGGAATGCAACTGCTCGGTTTGTAATGCTTTGCCATTCAGCGTTTTATACAGACCGTTCACTTCATTGAAGTGTTTCACCGTATCAGGATGCTTAGCCGCCAGTTTCACCAGCAGATCGGCCAGCGGGCCGACTTCTACCACTTTGCCGTAGAAGGTTGGGGATTTCACCCATGAGTACTTACCCTCATCCTGCCAGCCGGTGTAGTTCGGTTCGGTTTTACCTTCCCACGGCTTTAAGATTGCATCGTCTTTATACCAAGAGTGTTTGCAGCTTTCGGCAATACCGTCGATCAACCATTCATCCTGATGGCTGGTGATTGGGCGATAGTTAGCCATATCACCATTTTCAATGTAGCCGCCCGGCAGCAGGAAGCTACCGCCTTTGGCATCGGTTGGCAGCTCTGGCACGCTCAGATAGTGCTTCGCACCTTCGCCCAATGACAGCCATTCTGGGTAGTTTGCCGCAATAATTGCCGCATCCACTTTGTAAACCTGCTCAATGAACTCACCCAGACGTTCAATAAACATCTTCACATACATCAAACGTTCCAGATTCAGCACGCTTGGCGCATCCAGATTGATTGGGTTAGCCACGCCACCCACGGCCAAGTTTTGGATATGTGGGGATTTACCGCCTAAAATCGCCACTACGCGGTTTGCATCACGTTGGCATTCAAGCGCCTGCAGGTAGTGGGCAACCGCAATCAGGTTTACTTCTGGCGACAATTTCATCGCCTTGTGGCCCCAATAGCCGTTGGCAAAAATACCCAACTGGCCGCTGGCCACCAAGTCGCGGATTTTCTGCTGTACCTTGGTGAACTCTTCCGAACTATTCAGCGACCACGTTGAGACACCTTTCAGCATGGCTTCGCATTTTTTAGGATCGGCGTTCAGCGCAGAGGTGATGTCCACCCAGTCCAGCGCCGACAGCTGGTAAAAATGCACAATGTGGTCATGGATGCTATGGGCTGCCACGATCAGATTACGGATATGCTGCGCGTTCACCGGCACTTCAGCGCCGATCGCATTTTCCACCGCACGCACTGAAGCAATGGCGTGGATGGTGGTACATACGCCACAAATGCGCTGAACAATCATCCACGCATCGCGCGGGTCGTTGCCTTTGACAATCTCTTCCATCCCGCGCCACATGGTGCCGGATGACCAAGCCTTGGTGACTTTGCCGTTTTCAATTTCGCAGTCAATGCGTAGATGGCCCTCGATACGGGTGATCGGGTCGATAGTGATACGTTGGCTCATACTTTAGCTTTCCCTCGGGCCTGATAATCTTTATGTACACGTTCAAGCGATGGCAACACCGGTAAAATCCGGATTAGCAACAAATAGGCACAGACTTCAATCGCCACAAAGCCGACTGAAATCAGAAGTTCTTCTGACGTTGGGAAATAGTGGTAACCATTGCCCGGATTGAACGCCAGCAGTGAGTAGTTCATACGCCACAGCGCAGCACCCAGCAGCATACTTAGCGCGCCAAGGAACAGCATGCGCGAATCGCGGCGGAATCTGTCCCAATGGAATACCAGCAGCGGGAAGAGCATCAGCCCAATTTCGCACCAGAATGAAATGGAGTAGCGATTCCACTGTGAGAGGTACTCTGACTTATCTCGCAGCACAATTTCCGCGAAGCGCAGCGCAACGAACAGGATCAGGAAAATATCGATAACCTGCGTCAGTCGATAGAACAGCGGCTTTTCATTCGGGCCTTTACCTGCTAACCCTGCCTGTACCAGCGAGCCTTCAAACACCACAATGGAGAAGCCCATAATGAATGCCGTCAGCAATGAGAACACCGGCAGCAGCTCGTAGCTTTGCCACAGCGGATGAATTTTATTCCCCGCAGCAATCATCAACGATCCCATTGAAGATTGGTGCATGGTTGGCAGCAGCGCGCCGAGTGCCAGAATGAAGAACATGATTTTATTCAGCCACTTCATTGGCACTTTCCAGCCAAATTTCTCCAGTACGACAGGCGCAAACTCCAGCGCCATCACGCCGATATACACCGTCATACATACCGCGGTTTCAAACAGCACCGACGAGGTATTAAAGTGTCCTGGCAGATAGAAATAAGGCAGGTTCCAGTAACGGCCCACGTCAATGGTGATTGATAATCCCCCTAACGAATAACCGAACAGGCTCGCCAACAGCGCGGGACGCACCAGCGGGTGATATTCACCTCGGTTGAAAACGTATACCGCCCACGCAAGCGCCCAACCACCACAGGCAAAACCTGTGCCGATGAGCAGGTCGAATGAAATCCACAGTCCCCATGGATAACCTCCGTTCAGATCGGCAACGGAGCCAATCCCGAAGATCAAACGTTTGAGGATGAAAATGCCGCATAGCACCACGAAGGGCGCCATCACCATTACCGGCCAGCTAACAAGGCGACCACCTAACGGACTGGCTTTATGTTCACTCATGATCATCATCTCCATCATGGTGGTTTTTGGTGTTACGACGGATCATGACCGACAGACCTGTCAGAACCACCAGCGGCAAGATCATGCCTTTATAAACGGTATGCTGAATGTGCTCAGAGCGTGCGCCAGTTGAGAGTTCAGCCAGTTTCGGCATGCCTAGATTTTCATACGGCACCCCCGCCAGCACTATCACCTGCGTTCCACCGCCCTCTTTTTCGCCGTAGACATAAGGCTGATACTTGGCAAGCGGATGCAGATAGTTATCACCACCGTTCAGGGTTTGGCGCGGATAGGCATATTCGGCCCCAGGTTTTGCCGCCAGACGCTTTTTAGCCTCAGCCAACAGCTCGTCACGCGTGCCAAAGATAACCGCGCCGGTTGGGCAAACTTCTACACAGCCTGGCAGTTGGCCTTTGGTAATACGCTCAAGCCCTTTCTGATCGCACAGCTGGCACTTATGAATCTCACCAAACGGGTTGTGATAATCATATTTTGGAATATCGAACGGACATCCCACCATGCAGTAACGACAGCCCGTACAAACGTCAGGGTCGTAATGCACGATGCCGGTTTTGGGATCTTTTTTCAGCGCCTGTACTGGGCATACCGAAACACAGTTAGGGTCGACGCAGTGCATGCACTGTTTTTTGATATAGGCGTAGCCGTTTTCGACCTGATCTTTATTAACGCCGCTGCCGTCTTGCCACACCTGAATAATGTTGTTGGTGTAAGGCGTTAATTTATCGTTGTTAGACCACGTTTGTGGCCCGTTAGGATTGATCTGGTTTTTGTTCAGCTTCTGACACTCAGCCACGCAGGCTTGGCAGCCTACGCACAGCGTTGAGTCATAGAGCATGCCAACCGCACCGGGGATCGGCGGTTTGTTTTCTACCGCTGCCTGCGCAGTGTTCGATGTCACCGTGCCTGCAGCCAACGCCCCCGCAGAGGCAAACTTAATAAAGTTTCTTCTATTCACGGTTATTCCCCCCGTGAATCGTGGTGCTCAGCGTGGCTTTTCTCAGCGTTTTGGCGCTCCGATTCATGGCGCTTTTGCTGGCGACCAAGCTCACGTACCGTCATCAAGCTGACCCCAATCAGGATCCCCAAAGCGCCACCAATCAGGCCAGTTGCCGTTGGTGAAATATGTCCACCTTCGCGGTTGGCCACGCCGGGTTTATCCACGCGCGGCGTTGGATTTTCAACGTTCGCCAGTTGGAAAATCCCTTTGGTGAAACCAATGCCCTGCTCGTTACAGCCATAGCACGGATGACCGATACCGACCGGCCAGATGCCGCCGCCGATATCACAGAATTCCAACGTTGAGCAGTTGCCGTAGGTTTCTGGGCCTTTACAGCCTAGGTGATACAAACACCAGCCTTGGCGATGACCGTGGTCACCAAACTCTTTGGCAAAACGCCCAGCATCGAAATGAGGACGACGCTCACAGTTTTCGTGGATTAAACGTTCATAGGCAAACAGCGGACGATGCTTGCTATCTAACTCAGGCAGCTTGCCGTAGGTGATGTAATACACCACGGTCGTCAGGAAGTTGTGCGGGTTTGGAGGGCAACCAGGGATGTTGATAACCGGTTTACCGATGGCTTCTTCAAGGCTTACCGCACCGGTTGGGTTGCCGCCGGTGGCAGGAACACCACCCCATGCGGCACAGGAGCCAATCGCGATAACCGCTGCCGCATCAGCGGCTGCACGGCGAATATGATCGACAATAGGTTCACCAGCGACCATGCAATAAACGCCGCCGTCTTTTAACGGAATGGAGCCATCAACAACCAGAACATATTTGCCTTTATAACGCTTCATCGCGTTATGTTTATTTTCTTCGGCTTGATGTCCGAAAGCCGCAGATAGCACCTCATGATATTCGAGTGAAATAGTATTGAGGATCAGGTTCTCAATTGTTGGGTGCGTGGCACGCAACAGGGACTCAGTACAGCCGGTACATTCTTGAGCGCCAATCCAAATAACGGGTGGTCTCTGTGGATTTGTGATTGCCGCAGCCATTTCTGCTGCCGCATTGGAACTTAGCCCTAGTGTAGCGGCCATACCCGCACACAACTTCATGAAGTCACGACGGTTCACACCGTGAGCGGATAGAAAGTTATCCTCAGCCATTCGTAGTATTCCTTAGATGCGCATTCGTCTGGCGGAATGCTTAGGTAGTGAAATGCTAAGGATTAACCCTACTAGTTGTGGTTGATCTTTATCAAGTTGAGAAGGATTAGTGGAAGGTCAACACCAATAATGTGAATAAAACCGATTCAGCGGAAATTAAATAGCACAAATATTCCACAATATATTATTTCTATAAATTGAAAATATAGGATTTCAGATTACTTTCGTATGAATTTTCTTAATTTAGAGGAATACCTAAATGAGAGTAGTTTGTATTAATGACGGTAAATTAGAATTAAATAAATTAAATTCATTTAGTTTTATTTATTTAGTTAAATAATTATTTAGGAAGCGGCGCGGAAATAGTATTACCTCCCAACCTTCCTTTAGCAACGAGTTGACTTACCCACTCCCAACCTCTCCCTTTGCAGGGGGAGGAGCAAATTGAGGATCTTACAAACATCACCGAACGGTTCCCTCCCCTGCGAAGGGGAGGGTTAGGGTGGGGTTGGGTTTAAACAGGCTTAAAGGCTATAGCTTGTGCACTGCACGCCGTTCACATACAGCTTACGTTGTTCGCTTTGCGGCAGACGGATAACGATTTCCTTCCACGCGGGCTGGAAATCACCTTTGCGGGTAAACGTCACGTCTATACGTTGGTTATCGGAAGCGATCTCCCAGTTAAGCCACAGCGCCTGCCCTTCTCGCCAAGCATAGGTTTCACCATCATCATCAAATAGCATGCCGCGATCGCAACCTTTACCCATCGGAGGGAACAGCATCAGTTCGCGAGAATCATCTGCGGCAGCATCTACGAATGCGGTACGTCCAGACAGCGGTAACATCGCCCCTGCACGCACGACCAGCGGTAAGCGCTCTAAAGGAGCCTCCACGGTGATAGACTGACCGCCGCTAAACCATTGTCCGGTGTAGAAATCATACCAGCCGCTTTCGTTGGCAGGCAGATAGATTTCACGCTGACGCTGTCCTTGTTCCACCACGCTCGCCACCAGCAAATCCTTACCTAACATAAAATCATCGGTTTCTGCGAAGGTCGCCGCATCATTTTCATGATCGAGGAAGGTCGGACGCAGCATCGGCTCATCGTTTTCACTCGCCTGCCACAGCAAGGTATAAAAATACGGTAGCAGGCGATAACGCAGCACGATGGCATCACGAATGGCTGGCGTCACCGCCGGATACATCCACGGCTCATTTACCGTGTGATCGTCGTTCCACGAGTGAATGGTAAAGCGTGGGTGCATCACGCCGTTTTGAACCCAGCGCACAAGCAGCTCGGCATCTGGTTTGTCGCCGGAGAATCCACCAACGTCATGACCCACATTATATAAGCCAGACAGACTCATCCCCACACCCATTCGCGTGTTGTAACGCAACGTCTGCCAGCTTGTCCGGTTGTCGCCGCTCCACGTTTGAACATAGCGCTGCATGCCCGCACAGCCGGAGCGTGAGATCAGATAAGGCCGCTGTTTAGGCGCGAAACGCTGTTGCGCTTCTAAAGAAGCACGCATCATCAGTAGCGGCATCACCGGACGGATCTGTTTAATCGCAATTTCTTGGCCAAACCCATGACAGCGCGCCTCGCCGTCCCATACTTCATATTCGTTATTATCATTCCACGTCGAGCCAATGCCCATTTCTAGCAGTTGCTGAGTCACGTTATCTTGCCACCACTTCACCGTAGCGGGGTTGGTGAAATCAAGGTGGGAGCCTTCGTCATCCCAGAATACCGAGCGCTCCGCGCAGTCCGATTCTGAATCACGAATGAATAATCCCTGCTGCGCCACTTCCTGATATTTAGGGTGATCCTGCAACAAACACGGTTTGATGTTTGCTGCCAGTTTGATCCCTGCATCGAGGAAAGCCTGTGACATCACCTTTGGTTGAGGCACTTTGTCGTAGTTCCAGTTGAAGACATAACGCTTGTTGTTAATCGAGGTGTAACCCGACGACAGTTGGAATGAGTCACATGGAATATCGTGCTCGCGGCACAGCTCGATAAACTTCATCAGCTGATTTTGGGCATCCGGTGCATCGGTGTAATACATGGTTGAGCCGCTATAACCGAGGCTCCATTTTGGCCCAAAAAATGTTTTACCGGTCAGTCGCACAAAGGCTTTAGTGACGTCCAGAACCTTTGGCCCAACGAACATGTAATAGTCTAAGTCACCCGCTTCCGCCTGATAGCGACGGTAGGCTAAATGGTAATTATCCAGCTCGTTGCCCAGATCCAACATAGTGCTGCTGAGGTTGTCATAAAACAGGCCGAAGCTAACGTCTTCTTTGCGCGTAATCGTGAACGGAACATGCTTATACAGCGGATCGGTTGACGCCGCGTTATAACCCATCGCATCCAAATTGCGCATTTCATAACGCCCACCGGTGCGGTTAAGATCGCCTGCTTTTTCTCCCAAACCATAGTAGCTTTCGGTTGGGAAACGGCGCTGATAATGAGCAACGCCATCACCGTGCGCATTCAGTAAATAAGCGCTGGTTGGACGGTCTGCCGCCAGCGGCAGCCATTCACCTGCCTCGTTACAATATTCCCACTCTAACCACAGCGGTTGATGTACCGTCACCCGCATTTTGTCGGTGCTGATACACAGTTCAGCATCACACTGTACCAGCTCAAAAGCAGGCCGTGCGAAACCCTCGGTGCTTTCACGATCACGCCCCTCCCAAGGCACATCCGTTTGCTGGGCAATACTCCACGTACGGTTCAGCGCCAGCTCACCGCGCTGTTTAATCAGCACGCGAAACAGCCCTGACTCTAAAATGTAGATGCGGAATAAATGCTGACCATCGACTTTTAACTCAACGTGATCGGCTGCTTGGCGATTCAGAACCCAGTTTTTCAACGTTTTCATTCTATAATTCTTCCAAAAATTTAAAGGATCAGGCCTGACGCGGCTTCTGGCGGCGTTCAGCAATAAAAGCAATCAGGAATACGGCGCCAATCAGGTCAAAGAAGCCCATGGCGATAAATAGCGGGTTGTAGCCAATTTTATCGGCGGTCACACCAATCAGGAGTGAGAACAGAAAACTGGCGATCCACGCAAAGGAACCACGCATCCCGTTTACGGTGGCCATTTGGCCTTTGTCGAAAGATTCAACCACCAAGGCGCTCAACATGCAGGAGATCACCTGATGACCAAAGCCGCCAACGGAAATCAACGCAATGGTGATATAAGGGTCTTTGGTGATTGCCACCAGCGCCAGTGAGATCATCAGGAATGCACCGGTGACCGAGCTGGCTACGATAGAGTTCACGCGTGAGGTGCCAAAGATCTTGGCGTAAATACGCGTGAGATATCCGCTGGCTACGCTGCCTAAATCCGCAGCCAAGAACGGCAGCCAGGCAAACATCGCAATCTGTTTAAGATCCATGCCGCGTTCGTTAGTAAATAAAGCGGAACCCAAAAACTCAGCACGGCCCATGCCGGTTCAGCCATAAATGCCGGAATGGCGATACCATAAAAGCGTTTATTTTTAGACACTGTGGCTAGCGCTTTGAAGAACGGCAGCTTAACCGGCGCAGGCTCGTTATCCTGCTTGATATAATCCAGCTCAGATTTGCTTAAATTCGGGTGTTGATCGGGATTGTGGTAGAACAGCCACCACAGCACCACCCACAGCATGGCCAGAACCCCAGAGAACATAAATGCGCCCTGCCAGCCAAATGAAACATGGGCAACCACGATAATCGGCGGTGCAAGCATTGCGCCAATCGAGAAACCGACTCCGGCCCATCCCGCTGCGATTGGGCGCTCTTTTTTCGGGAACCATTCACCGATGGTTTTGGCATTGGCTGGCGTTGCCGCGGCTTCCGCTCCGCCCATAAAGAAGCGTAGGATCGCCAGCTGCATCCAACTACCGGCTCCCGCATGGAGCATGCACATCAACGCCCAAATCCCCGCACAAATCAGAAATCCAAGCTTTAGGCCAATCACGTCGATCAGCCAGCCGCACAGCGGCTGGAAAACGGTATAGGCAATCTGAAAGGCACCCACGATCCACGAATACTGCTCAGTGGTCATCCCCAGACTGGTTTTTAATTCTGGTGCCAAAATCCCTAGCGAGTTACGCGTGATGTAGTTAACTGTCACCCCCAGCAGGAACAGCGCCAACATCCACCAGCGTAGGTTCTTAATCTTGCGTTTTTCCTTTACAGCCACAGCCGGTTGATTCATATCAAGACTCATGGTGATCCCCTGGTCGCAGTAGCAATATGCAGTCGGCTGAACACATTGTTGGTATAGAGCTTTTTGAAATGTGTCTTACCAATAAGAATATCGCTATTTATGACTATACATTTGATTTTTAATTTAATTATCCATTTTTGTGACCAAGATAACGCTTGTAATTGGTCGACCAATTGAGAGTAAAGAAGTTAAAAACGTGGGGATACGCACTTTTTTGCAAAGATTTTCATGCGACTCTTGGAATTCACTGTTTTCGGTCAAGAACTTCCGCTGTGTGGCGATTATTGGCTTATGAAAATTTTGTCATTTTCGAATTTGAACGAGATCACAAAATGAACGGAAAGCTAAAAATCCGCGAAATTGCCGCTCAAACAGGGCTTTCTATCAGCACGGTATCGCGCGTTCTATCCGGAAAATCGAATACCAGTGAAGCGGCTAAACAGCGGGTTTTAGCCTCAGCGCGCCAGCAGGGTGTCTTGGATGAGATCTCTACGGGAAGAATGCTGCTTAACGGGCTGGTGGTGTTTGCTCCCCAGCGCGCATTTGACGTGCGGTCTGACATCTTTTACTACAAGGTGATCCAAGGGATTGTTCAAGCGCTGGAGCCTCACGAGGTTCGACTGCGCTATTGCTGCTTGGAGGAAAATGACAGCGATGTCTCCCTCTTCCTGCAAAAAATGAACGAGCCCGCCACCGAGGCCGCGATGCTGATTGGCATTGACGATCCCTATATCCACTCTCTCGCCGCAGACTTAGGCAAACCCTGTATTCTGATCAACTGCCGCGATCGCAAAATGCGTTTGCCCGGTATTGCCCCCGACCACCAAACCATCGGCGAATTCTCTGCAAACTATCTCTTTGAACAGGGGCATCGCCACGTTTTGCATCTACTTTGCCTGCGTCGCTATACCATGGAACTGCGCTTGGCCGGCATTCGTGAAGCCTATCAAGCACATAATCTTCCCTTTAATAGCGACGATACCCTGCTCACCGCGCCCAGTTTTGGTGCCGCAGATGCAGAGCTTGCCGTGGCTCAATTTCTTGAACATTGCCCTGCCGAACATCGTCCAACCGCCATCCTTGCTGGGGGTGACTATATGGCGGTGGGCGCCGTGAATGCCCTCTTAAAAGCCGGACTGCGCGTACCGCAGGATATTTCCGTGATGAGCATGGACGGATTCAATCTGGCCGCTATCCACGATATTCCGCTTACTTCGGTTCACGTACCTAGGGACGAATTAGGCGAGGAAGCGGTGCGCATGCTGCAACGACGACTCATGCAGCCAAACACACCGCTGGGCAATTTATTGTTGAACGGAACTCTGGTGGCTCGCGACTCGGTTCGCCGCATCCGAACCAGCCAAAATCAGGCCTTGGTGCAAAAAGACGGGGTTTATGGTTAAAAGCGCCCCGCTCAGCCTTGAGTTCATTCACTATTATTTGAGGTTCCACCTTAAATATGAAGGGTGTGCTAATAAAGCCTGTGGCAAACTGTGCTCACTTCCATCCGCTGCTTAGCAGCCAATACGAGAGATAATTCCGCGATGAAATGGCTTTGCTCGCTCAGTCTGGTCGCAGGACTGATTGCAACTACTCTGTCTCCTGTTCACGCAGACACAACCCAACCCGTTCACCCAATGGTGAAACCGCAATACACACAGGCGCGTGATGCTTTCGTAACCGATCTGCTGAGCAAGATGACGCTCGATGAAAAAATAGGCCAAATGCGCCTTATCAGCGTGGGACCAGACAATCCTAAAGAAGCCATTCGCGAGATGATCAAACAGGGTCAGGTCGGGGCTATTTTTAACACCGTGACCCGCCAAGACATCCGCAAAATGCAGGATCAGGCTATGCAGCTTAGCCGCCTGAAAATCCCTCTGTTTTTCGCCTATGACGTGGTTCACGGCCAACGTACCGTTTTCCCTATTAGTCTCGGTTTAGCGTCAAGTTGGGATCGTAATGCGGTCACCACCGTTGGGCGTATTTCAGCCTATGAGGCCAGCGAAGATGGACTAAATATGACGTGGGCGCCGATGGTCGATATCACCCGCGATCCACGCTGGGGACGTACCTCAGAGGGCTTCGGTGAAGACACCTATCTGACCTCCGAAATGGGCCGTTTGATGGTTGAAGCCATGCAGGGTAAAAACCCGGCCGATCGTAATTCGGTCATGACCAGCGTGAAACACTTCGCCGCCTATGGCGCAGTGGAAGGCGGACGTGATTACAACAGCGTGGACATGAGCCCGCAGCGTTTGTTCCAAGATTACATGCCGCCGTATAAAGCCGCACTCGACGCGGGCAGCGGCGGCGTCATGGTATCGCTCAATTCCATTAACGGCACACCGGCAACGTCTAACAGTTGGTTATTAAAAGACGTGCTACGCGACGAATGGAATTTTAAAGGCATCACCATCAGCGATCACGGCGCAATCAAAGAGCTCATTAAGCACGGCGTTGCCAGCGATCCTGAAGACGCCGTGCGCGTGGCGGTGAAATCCGGCATCGACATGAGTATGAGCGACGAATATTACAGCAAATACCTACCCGGCTTGGTCAAAAGCGGACGCGTGAGCGAAAAAGAAGTCGACGACGCGGCACGCCACGTTCTAAACGTGAAATATGATATGGGTCTATTCACCAATGCCTACAGCCACTTAGGGCCTGTTGGTTCAGATCCTGTCGATACCAACGCGGAAAGCCGTTTGCATCGACCAGAAGCGCGCAGCGTGGCGCGTGAAAGCATGGTGCTGCTGAAAAATCGTCTGGATACCCTGCCGTTGAAAAAATCGGGCACTATCGCGCTTATTGGCCCTCTAGCCGACAGCAAGCGTGATGTAATGGGCAGCTGGTCTGCGGCGGGTGTGGTCGATCAGTCTATTACCGTCTTGCAAGGCCTGCGCAATGCGGTCGGTAACAATGCACAAATTTTATATGCCAAGGGTGCCAACGTTTCGAACGATCCGGGGATCACTGATTTTCTGAACCTGTATGAAAAAGCCGTGAACGTGGATACTCGATCGCCACAGGCGATGATTGATGAAGCGGTAGCTACGGCTAAAAAATCGGATGTTATCGTCGCCGTCGTGGGTGAAGCTCAGGGTATGGCACACGAAGCATCGAGCCGTAGCGATATCACCATCCCACAGAGCCAACGCGATCTGATAGCCGCACTGAAGCAAACGGGTAAACCATTGGTACTGGTTCTGATGAATGGTCGCCCACTGGCGCTTGAAAAAGAAGATCAGCAGGCCGATGCTATTTTAGAAAGTTGGTTCTCAGGCACCGAAGGCGGTAACGCCATCGCTGACGTGTTGTTTGGCGATTACAACCCATCGGGTAAGCTGCCCATGTCCTTCCCGCGCTCTGTGGGTCAAATCCCGATTTACTACAGCCACTTGAATACCGGTCGCCCGTATAATCCAGAGAAACCAGAGAAGTATACTTCTCACTATTATGATGCCGCCAACGGCCCACTTTACCCGTTTGGCTATGGACTGAGCTACACCACCTTCAGCGTGTCCGATGTAAAAATGTCGAGCCCAGTGATGAAGCGTGACGGCAGCTTAACCGCCAGCGTCACAGTAAAAAACACCGGCAAGCGTGACGGTGCCACCGTAGTGCAGCTCTATCTACAGGATAAAACGGCGTCAATGAGTCGCCCTGTTAAAGAGCTAAAAGGCTTTGAGAAAATCACGTTGAAATCTGGCGAACAAAAGACCATCAGCTTTAAAATTGATGCCGACCAGCTGAAATTCTGGAATGCATCGATGAAATATGTGTCAGAGCCGGGCACGTTTAACGTATTCATTGGCCTCGATTCACAGCGCGTAAATAAAGCTGAATTTGAGTTACTTTAAGCATTCTGGTTAATTCTATCCTTAAGCCTCCCTATTTCATTGAGGGAGGCTTAATTTTTCTATCCGCCAATAAATTTATTTTATATAGCCTGATATTAATACCGCAAGAAAATACATTTCTTGAAACTTACTGACATTACCCGATATAAGCTAACCTTTATAAACTGGCATTATTCCACCTGCGGTTCATACTGGTATTCAATGAGTACATTGTAAACAAAGGTGGAATGTCATGCCGAACAAAATCATCACATGGGTTATTATGTTTGGTTTTAGCCTATCGCTGGCGCTATTAGCCAGTATGCTGGGAGAAGCTAACATATGGGCAATTCTGAGTATTTTTACCGTTACGTATTTTATCTGTGATGTTATTTATACGGTCACTGAGTAATTTCTTATTTTCAGTGACCAGACTACAAAAAAAGCATGAGTATGCCTAGCGACAGTCCCTTTTATCATAGACCATGCTAATCCATTCCGTATCTAGAATCAACAAATACTCGACTTTGATATCAGTTGCAGAAAATATAGGCAAGGCGCAGACTCGCTTAAATGCAGACAAACCATAACTATAAAGTTTGACTCGGGTGAAACTCTCTTTGTTGATATTCATGACGTATTCATAAGTGATTTTACTATCATCACGATACACATCTCTTAATGTAACATCATTGTTTATTTTTACAGGGTATCTATTTTCACTTTTATTTTTGGCAATATACTTATCAAATTCAATCAGTGTATTCCGAGCAACCTTCTTAGCCAAGAGCTCACATGTAATAAACGTACCGCAATACAATGAAAATGATAATAATACACAGAGCGCAGTAGTAACCTTCAGTTGTTTAACTGTCGTATTTTTCCTTTTTTTCCATTGATGAAACGCTATCGTACCTGCAATGCCGTAAGAAAATAAAAAAACCAAGGCTATTAATGAAATATTAATAGCATAGCAATTATAAAAAGGAACTGATTGTAGCATCATAGCTTGATTTAATAAAAAATAAATCAGTAAAAGTATAACGCACGCCCTGCTACGTTTATACCCGCCATAGGTTAATAAAATAACAGTGGTTTCATGCGGTAAAAAACGCCAAGTAAATCCTTTTGACATTATACCAACAATCACAAATATAGTTGTAATAGCAGCATAAAATATGCTTACCCAGCAACCACATTTGGTTGCCCGATTGATATACTTGGGCACCCGTGGTATTGAATTAGTCTCTTCAATTTCAATTGCGTGAGCTGCTAGCATACCCATTCCCACATCCTTGTTATCACTGCTCATTTCAAATCCTTATAAAGCTATGCTTTACATCATTGTATTCAGGAGAATTATCATCATGAATAAACAATGGTATATCACTACCAAAGAATTTTGATCTCCAGATAGTGATATATTGAATTAAGCACTGATAACATCAGTGTGAGATAATATACAGCTCTTTGCTATATACATAGTCCTGCGGGTTGTGGGTGGGGAAACCACCAACGTAAGGCTTCAGTAGTTTAATCAGCGGCTGATAGTAGATTGGAATGATCGGCGCTTGTTGGTTGATTCGTACTTCGGCCTGCGCATATAAAACATTACGCATAACGGGATCGGATACGTTCTCCGCCTGCTTCAATAGCCGGTCATATTCGGCATCTTGCCAATGCCCAACGTTTTCCACACTTTCGGAGCGTAGCGTATTCAAAAACGTTGAGGGCTCATTATAGGTCGCATCCCAAGACTGACGTGACAGCATAAAATCCCCTGCCCGTCGCGCATCTAAATAGGTCTTCCATTCCATGTTACGCAGCGTCACCTGTGCACCCAGTAGCTTCTTCCATTGTGAAGAAAGTGCTATGGCCGTTTTTTCGTGCAGGTCATATTTATTGTAAAACAGCTCAAACTTTAATGGATGCCGTTCGTCATACCCCGCCTGATGTAGCAATCCTTGAGCTAATACAGCTCGCTGAGCTAACGGTTCATTTAATTCATCAAATACCGGTGGCTTAAAATCAGCAACCTGAGGCGGGGTTAGCGTACTGGCTGGCTCTCGTAGCCCTAAAACTTTATGAGCGATCAGCTCACGATCCACGGTGAGGTATAAAGCACGACGCACGCGAACATCATCAAACGGCGGCCGCGTAATATTGAAATTATAATATTCGGTGTTTAAACGCGGAATAATATGTAATTCATCCGGCATAGTTTGCTGAATATTTTTAATCTGATCGGCAGGCACCCAGGTGAGATCTAAATCACCAGCACGATAGCGGTTGTAACCAGAAACCGCGCTGTCGACCACTAAATACTCAACCTGTTTTAATACCGTTTCAGAACGATTCCAATATTGAGGGTTTTGTTTAGCCACGATTTTTTCATTCACTATGCGCTTAGCCAACACAAAGGCACCGTTAGAGACGATGTGTTCAGGCTGAGTCCAGCGTTCTCCCCATTGCGTCACCACCGCATGTGGAACCGGAAACGTTGTGGGCCACGCTAACATCGAAATAAACCACGGTGTCGGTTGTTCTAGCTGCACGCGTAAGGTTCGTACATCTAGCGCTTGTACACCCAGCGTCTGCGGTTTCATTTTTCCGCTCACAATTTGAGCCGCATTAACCACATGCCCAGCGGCAAAATAATTGGCAAATGGGCTCGCTGTGGCAGGATCAACCGCTCGCTGCCACGCAAAGACAAAATCATCAGCGGTCAATGCAGAGCCATCTGACCAACGCAAATTTTTACGCAACGTAAAGTCGATCTGCTTGCCGTCCGCGCTCACTTTCCAGCTTTCAGCCTGCGCGGGTTGTACCTTACCCTTGCCGTCCAACCACACTAGCCCTTCAAACAGATCGAGCGCGATCTGCGCGGCGGTGTTTTCTTCAATTTTTTGTGGATCGAGCGTCGCGGGTTCCGCATGGTTGTTGTAGCGGAAAATCTGTTGGGGAGAGAGCGATGTCCCTGCGGGGATTTGAGCAGCATATAACGGTGCCACGCTTATCAGGCTGACCAGCCATAATGGCGACATTTTTTTCATGATATTCCCTTTTCAATGCGTGAATGCGCGTACCTTACGCCCGCCTACTGCCGATTGCTGTGTGGGATCTCGCGAAAAATGTTTTTTGGCCTTGTTTCTCAAAGCAGTGGATAAAAAAATCCAGCCATATATCAAGGCTGGATTTTACTTACTCATTCATTCAGCTAGCTAACGATTCTTTCTTAGGCGTCAAGCGGATACCAAGACGTCGCAGCTGCCGCTTAAGCATTAACACCACCACTATCGATAAACAGATGTTCGATAAAGGCATCGCCAACCACACGCCGTCCAGACCGAATACCCACGGGAAAAAACCGAGGAATGGGAACAAGATCAGCATATTGCTCAGCGTGATAAACGTAGCATAGCGGGCATGGCCTAATGCTTGGAAGAACGTTGCGGCGAGCACGATAAAGCCATCCAAGTACATCACAAACAGATGCAGACGCAGGCCGTGAATGGTTGCCACGTGCAGCGCGCTGTCATCAGAAATAAAGATGCTGGTAAACAGCGAGGGAAGAATCAGTATCGCGACCGCTAACGCAATGCCGCCGCCGACTGCGGTCATCAAACCTAACTTTAAGACCTGACGTACCTTCTCCGGCTGGCGTGCGCCGTAATAGTAACTGACCAGCGGCTGCATTCCCCCGCATACGCCTTCGGCGAGCAGGTAATAGAAACCAATCAGATAGCTGGCGATGCCATAGGCGGCCACTTCTATTGGCCCACCGTGCTTCATGAAAAGCAGATTATGCATCATAACCACCACGCTGAGATAAAGGTACATCAGCATGCTGGAAAAACCGGTGGTTAGAGATTCCAAACTGAGGCGCAGGTTAAAAGCAATGTGCTCGCGCTGTGGTCGTAATTTGTTGTAGCGGCTGAAAACAAATCCGATGCAAATAATCACCGCCACGCTTTCACTGATTATCGTTCCTATCGCCGCGCCTTTTAATCCCCAACCCAAGCGAATGATGAACACATAATCCATCAGCACATTCAGCAGCGCTCCCGTCAGCATGGCAATAGTCGCTAACCTTGGCGCGCCTAAGTTGCGCACCAACAGCGGCATAGCGATACTGCCGAGGACAATGGGTCCCGAAATACCAATAATAGTTAAGTAATCAATGCCATAATTTTCAATAACGCCAGATGCGTCTTGCAAGCGCATAAACATTGGGGCGAAATAAACGATGCACAGACCCACGCTGATACCCATGGCGATCAACAGCCAGAATACCTGCATTAAAATGCGCCGCGCCTTATCAATTTTTTCTTCGCCCTGCGCCAATGAACAGCGCGCGCCGCTGCCCATGCCGATCATCATCCCCACCGCAAGCAAAACGCCCGACAGTGGCCAAGCCATATTAATGGCGGAAAGGCCTTCAGCGCCCATCGCATGCCCGATAAAGGCACCATCGACAATCTGGTATAAACCGCTGATCAACAAGGCGGCAATAGCCGGAATACTGTAGTGCCAGAATGTACGGGTAATACTTTGCTGCAACATAACTTTTCCCAGATCTCTTTCTTATCTATTTTTCATTGCTATCAGCCTGTTTTTAAGCTGCCGCAGGCTTTGTGGAGCAAACGCTCAAACTGCTGTTGTTCTTCTGGCGTTAACGAGGCCGCCATTTGCTGAGTGGTTTGCGCATAGATATCCATCTCTTCCTTTTCTAACGCCGCGCCTTTCTCGGTGGCCTGTAGCAACGTTGCGCGGCCATCCTCAGGACAGGAAATACGTTGAATGTAACCGCGTTTTTCTAATTTGCTCACCATGGCGCTGGCGGAAGCTTTGCTCACTTTCATACACTCCGCCAGCTCCGTAAGGCGCATCCCCTGCGGGTGTTCTAATAACGCATAAAGATAGTCAAACTCGCTGTTCGTCAGCTCCATGCTGCCGCTTTGACGCGAGACTTCGCGCCAGCAAAACCAGAGGTGCCACTGAAGTTTTTTCAGATCGTCAATCATTCGGGGACTCAGTTCGAAGAGGGGAAATAATTTAGTTAGGCTAACATACTAAATTTAGACAGGCAATTGGGCGAAAATAAATATTCTCAGGATAAAAACTATTTTCTAATTGGTTTCAGACGACCTATACATTTAGGCCGTCTGAAAGATAGGCTTAGGCTTTAAGGCTCTCCCCTTTGCTGGCTATCACCTCAGAATACCAATAGAAACTATCTTTGCGACTGCGGATAAGGGTTCCTTCACCGTGATCATCTCGATCGACGTAAATAAATCCGTAGCGTTTTGACATCTCGGCCTTCGACGCGCTGACGATATCAATCGGCCCCCAGCTGGTATAGCCCATCACCTCAACGCCATCGTCGATAGCTTCCGCGACCTGAACCAGATGATCGTTAAGATAGCTAATTCGGTAAGCGTCATGAATCGCGCCATCTGCGGAAATTTTATCTTTCGCTCCCAGTCCATTTTCAACGATAAATAACGGTTTTTGGTATCTATCCCACAGCATATTCAACAAAATGCGCAGGCCTGTCGGATCTATTTGCCAGCCCCACTCTGAGCTTGGTAAATGTGGATTTGGCACCATATCCAAAATATTACCGCGGGATTTACGATTTAATTCTTCATCAGCCGTGACACACCCCGTCATGTAATAGCTGAAAGAAATAAAGTCGATAGTCGTTTTTAACGCCTGACGATCCTCTGGGGTGATATCAAGCGTAATATTATTTTCACGGAAATAACGCAGCATATAGCCGGGATATTCCCCACGGCATTGTACGTCGCCAAAGAATAGCCAAGTCCGATTTTGCTGGAGCGTTTCCCATACGTCCTGTGGCTGGCACGATAGTGGATACATTAAACCGCCCAATAGCATATTACCTATTTTGGCATCGGGGATAATCTCATGACAGGCTTTCACCGCTTTAGCACTGGCCACTAATTGATGATGGATAGCCTGATATATTTCTGCTTTGCTACTACCTTCGGGTAACCCAACACCGGTTAAAGGCGCATGCAGCGACATATTGATCTCATTAAACGTGAGCCAATATTTAACCTTATGTTGATAGCGCTGGAATACGGTGCGCGCATACTGCTCAAAAAAACCAATTGTTTTCCTGCTCCCCCAGCCGCCATATTTTTTAACTAATTCCCACGGCATTTCATAATGAGAAAGCGTCACTACCGGCTGAATACCGTATTTAGCCATTTCATCAAACAAACTGTCATAAAAAGCTAAACCCGCTTCATTAGGCTGATCCTCATCGCCATGTGGGAAAACACGCGTCCAAGCAATAGAAGTTCGTAAACATTTGAATCCCATTTCTGCAAATAATGCGATGTCTTGTGGATATTGGTGATAAAAATCAATTGCGACATCTTTAATACCAAAGTCACCCTCACGACGCTCCACTACATCCCCAAAAATACCCTGCGGCTGAACGTCTGAGGTTGATAAGCCTTTGCCTGCCTCACGATACGCACCCTCAACCTGATTAGCGGCTACCGCGCCTCCCCAAAGAAAATCCTGCGGAAAAAGTTTCATCGGTTATTCCTTATGTTCGCGGCTTACCACCAGCAGTGGTTCGCCCTCTTGGGTTAATGTGCGTGCCAGGCACTGCACATCCAGAAATTCGTCGCTATTACTGATAATTATCGGCGTCGTTAAATCGTAACCGGCAGCAATGATCGCCTGCCGATCAAACTCAATGAGCAAATCACCGGCCTGAACTTTGTCACCGGCTTTTACATGTGCGGTAAAATGCAGTCCGTCCAGCTTCACAGTATCGATGCCAATGTGGATCAACAGCTCAATCCCCTGCTCGCTGAGGATGCCGATGGCATGTTTGGTTTGGAATAGGGACGCTATTTCCCCCGCAAAAGGCGCCACCACACGCCCAAGCTCAGGCACTATCGCCGCGCCATGCCCGAGTAAACCACTGGCAAAAGTACTATCACTCACGTTTTCTAGCGCCAGTACCGTGCCGGTCATCGGCGACAGCACGGTATTTTCATCGGCAGTCCAGCGCCTGGCACCAGACTTCACTTCCGGCTTCGCCTGCTCTTTAGGCAGACCGAACAAAACGGTGCTCACCGCGGCGATAATCAACGCCAGTAATGACCCTGTAATCGCGCCCCACACGCTCAGATCCACGCCTGCGGGAGGGATAATTTGAGCAAAAGTAAAGACGCTCACTAAGCCAAAAGAGTAGGAAGCTGCTTGGCTATAGCCTACTATCGCACCGCCAATAGCTCCGGCCACGCAGCCAAAAATAAACGGACGTCGGCGCGGAAGCGTTACGCCATATACCGCAGGCTCAGTGATGCCAAAAACCCCCGCGGTGGCAGCGGAACCGGCCATCACTTTAAGCTTGGCATCCCGAGTGCGTAGGAAAACACCAAAAGCCGCACCGACTTGGCCGAGTACTGCGGGCAGCAACAACGGTGATAAGGTGTCATGCCCAAGCACGCTAAAGTTGTTAATCATCAAGGGGATCAATCCCCAGTGAAGTCCGAAAATCACGCAGACCTGCCAAATGCCCCCCATCACTGCGCCCGCGAGCCAAGGTGCAAACACATAAATTGCTTGATACCCCATGGCTAGCATTTGGCTTAGCCATGTTGCTACTGGGCCAATCAACAGGAACGTTAACGGAACCGTGATCGCTAGACACAACAGCGGCGTGAGGAAGTTTTTCACCGCGGACGGCATATGGGCATTAAGGCGTTTTTCTAATTGGCAACTGACCCACGCAGCAAAAATGATGGGAATAACCGACGAACTGTAGTTGATAAAGGTAATAGGAATACCGAGGAAATAAGCGTCAGAACTATCGGCGAGTGAAGCATTAAACCCCTGCATCATCAGCGGGTGTGTTAACGCACCACCAATGGCCATGGTTAAAAACGGACTGCCACCAAATTTTTTCCCAGCGGTATATCCCAGAACAAGCGGGAAGAAATAGAACAGAGCATCACTGGCAGCAAACCAGATTTGATAGGTGCCCCCTGTAACGGATAGCCAGCCACAGGCCGCGGCTAGCGCCAATAATCCCTTTAAAATACCGGAAGCGGCCATCACGCCTAAGAATGGTGTAAAAATGCCGGATACAACATCAATAAAGCGACCAAGTAATCCCGATTTTTCACCACCTTCAGCGCTTGGCGTATCATCACTGAGCTGCGCTGCTTTTCTTACCGCCTGATAAACATCCCCCACGTGGTTACCGATCACCACCTGAAACTGCCCACCGCTTTCCACCACCATAATGATGCCAGAATGCTCTTTGAGTTTTTGGGCCTGTGCTTTACCGCTATCTTTTAATTTGAAGCGTAGCCGCGTGGCGCAATGCACTAGACTGGCGATATTCTCTTTACCGCCTACCCCCGCCACGATATCTACCGCTAATGTTTGATAATTCATTCCCTCTCCCTCTACGCCTGCCACCGTCAGCGGCTACGGAAACCTGATATAAAAAAACCTGACCCTTCGCCTAAATAAATCAGGAGAAGCGATCAGGTTTTGCCCGCCGAAGCAGTAACAATCCTTTAGTCCATGCCAACATCTGGCACGGTGAATTTTTTAACGCGTTGCCGCGCTTGGACACTCTTTGCGAACTCTTTCGATGTGAATAGACAAGAACATAATCTCTTCATTACTCAGTTCGCGTTGATACTGCGCCTTTAAATGCCGACCAATTTTTTCAGCACAACGCCATGCCAGCGGGTAGTTATCCTTTACCGCCGAATGCAGGGTAATATCGTCATCAGGCACCACATTTCGTCCTAGCATGCGCTGAGCAAAAAACTTGAGGTGCGTGACAAAGCGCTGATAGCTTAAGGTCTCTTCGTCGTATTCCAGCGATAGTTGGTACTTCACAATATGCAGGATTTCTTGCATCACCTGCGTGATGTGCATTACCTCAGGCATTTCGCTATTGAGCTGGGCATTAACCAGATGCAGGGCAATAAATCCTGCTTCATCATCCAATAATCGCACCCCTAAGCGGCGATCAATCAGCTCAATGGCCTCCTGTCCGATGGCATATTCTTTCGGATACAGACGCCGCGTCTCCCACAGTAAAACGTTGCGAATGGCCAACCCCTTCTGCTGCCGTTCAATCGCAAAATGGCAATGATCGGTCAGAGAGATATACAGGCTATCTTGTAATTTACCGAGCCGCGCTTTTGCCGCGTTAATAATGAGATCGCAGGTAGTCATCACCTCGAGTGGTATATGGCTCAAAAGCTCGCTCAAACGCGTGATGAGCTCATCACTTTGCAGTGCGAAAACTTTCTCAATCTTAGCCTCGTCCACCGCATCACCGGAACGTTTCTGGAATGCCAAACCACGCCCCATCACCACCTGTTCGCGCTGATGTTCATCAACCACGACCACCACATTGTTATTCAGTATTTTGGCGATTTTCACGGGCTAACCTTTTTAGACTCCAGAAACAAAAAAACCTGACCGCTGACAAATGTCAGTTGATCAGGTTTTGCCTGCTTACGCAGTAACAATCCACTGATGACTCTATCAGTTTTAAACTTTGCCTCAACGGACACATGGCTAAAACGTGATAGCGATCGCCCGCGAACTAACGTTTTAGCTACAGATGTTGCAGCTCAGGTTTATTCAACAAATGCTGGTATTCAGACTCTAGCTGCGGCGCATTCCAGTCACCGTCAATGATGGTATAGGTGATATAACCTTTGTTAAGCCAGCCGGTATCGGTATCCGCCTGAGATGGGGTTAATACGTCTGTGTTCATAATTTGCTGTGCTTTACCATCCGGTAACAGCTTGTAGTGATGCTGTGCTTTAGGATGCGGCTCATTGATAACGTATTTCACACCGGCTATTTTATCTTTTGCCAGAGGCGGATAGTTGATGCTTAAGCCTGAACCTTTCGGTAATAAAGACTGCCCTGGCTGCCAGTTTTTCCCCAGTTCATCGACAACATGAACCATATAATCTACCGCCTGCGGCCAATAAAGCTTGGTGCTCGGCCAACCCGCTTTCATTTCTTTTTCACTCAATACATAGCCGATACTGGCGGCTATGGCAGGATAACCATAGCGAACAGCGCGCGCTGCGGCAGATACCGTGCCGGAATTCAGTTGAGCAACGCCAGTATTTGGGCCATCGTTCACCCCAGAGATAACGAGATCGGGCGGCGTGTCTTGCATCACGCCCAGCACAGCAAAATCAAGCGAATCAGCAGGCGTTCCAGGGAAGCAGTACTGTTTGTCGCTTATTTTTTTTACATCGAAAATCTTGTTAGGTTTAAACGTAATCGCAGAGCCGATGCCGCTTTGATTGGTCGCTGGCGCAACCAGCCATACGTCATAACCTTTTGCGGCCAGCTTTGTTTGTAGCGACGTGGTGCCATAGGATTCACATCCGTCGTCGTTAACGATCAAAATACGCATTGGGCGATCGGCGGCCTGTGCCACTAGCGCGGTAGACGCTAATAAAGCAGCGGTAATCAGTTGTTTTTTCATCGTGTTATTCCTAATCAGTGAAACCATTAAAACAAACCAAATTTATACTCAACGCGAACCGCGGCCCCTACGCCTTTCGCACGGTGGAAACTATCGCCATCATCGGTTATTGATGGGTTACTTTTGCTATCGAGTTTCCATGTATAAGCAGGGCCAAAGCCCGCAAAAATATTGAGGCCAGCGATACGCTGTGGTGACCATGAGAAGAATCCGCCATATTCCCACTCTTTTAACGAAACCCCTTTGTACTCAATGCCATAGCCATAGTTTCCATATAACCCGACCAACAGTTCGGGTGAAACCTGATACTGGCTATAGACATAAAGCATCTGCTCGCCATCGTTAACGTAGTCATTCCCTTCTCCATCGGCTGGGCTATTGAAAGTGCCACGGGTATTTTTCCCCATATGCCAATAGAAATAACCCAGTCCATCTTTTAAATGTGCCTTTGTTTTTGACCAGCCAACGCCGAATTCCGCAGCCGCTTTTTGATAACCAATAAGGCCAAAATAGTGCTCAGCATCATGTTCAAAGGCTTTAGTTCCTTCCCATTCGCTCAAGCCACGGTTGTAATACACCACGCCGCGAGTCAGAAAACGGGAGTTTTCGGAGAGCGGCCAAAACCAACTTCCCTCAATGCCTTGTCGTAGCAAATAATCTTTACTATCACCGGCCAAATAGGTGAAACCTTTGCCCTTTTCTGGCTTCCAGCTAATATCACCGGATGCGATATAGTCGATTTTCTTATCGCTTTTCAGCGTGTAAAAATGACGTTTTTCCGGCTCATCACGCTCTGAAAAACGATTCACCAACGCCGCTTTTATTTGCACCTGATCAAAACCAATCTCAGTGCTGAGCCCTTCCCAAGTGCTGGGAACTGCACGGCTAGTATTGGTGGTAATGGCGCCGAATTTATTCAGCTTTCTCCAGCCGCCATACACATTCATGAACCGTTTTTGTTCGCCAAACTTAGCCTTAGCAAAAAGCTGGCCGATCTTATTAAAACCTTCCGCATGCCCATTGTTGTCACGCAATAAATCACGGCCGTAGAAATCTTTATTGGCATATAGTTTGCTCACTCCATACCACGAGGCATCAAATCCCACTGTGTCTTGGTACCAGCCGCTGCTGTAATCTACATGTATCGCCTGCGCCCAGGCATTTTGGTCGCCAACATCGAAATCTGCACGCTGGTCTGTGGTGTTTAGCATCCATATATTTCTGAGCGTGAGATCTAAATGGCTACCCTCAAATAAACCGCCGCTTGAAATATCCATCGCATTGGCATGAGTAAAAATTCCAGTGGTAATTAAAAATAACGTTATTGTTATATTGCTGTGTCTCATCTTATATTCCCTGCCCTTCCTTGAATAAATTCGGCACTGATTTTAGACAAAAGATCCCCGAGAGCAGAATAAGCTGCTCAAAATAGAACCTAATGAATTAATGCTCAATAATTAGAATTTAATAAATCCGATTTAATACCCTTTATTAACACCAACAAACTAGAGGCAAAAAAAAACCTAAGCTCCCGATTGTTGGCCAATGCCATACATTCAGAAGCTTAGGTTTTGCCTGCTACTCAGTAACAATCCTAAACATGTTTCTAGCTAAAAGTACGTTACCACGGTAATTTTAGAAACTAAACCCTTTCAACCGTAAATAAGATTATTTTGTGATGTGGCTAACAAACATTGTTATGCATTTTCTATTTTTATCATCTAATTAATTAGCCTTGATCAAAAAAATACGCTTCGACTAATTCAGTAAAGTTATTCTTTAATATCGTATAAGTAAAAAGCCCTACTAGCGTTAACTAATAGGGCTTTATTTGGCTATGACCTTATCGATTCAATTAAAGAATCGGCTGTGCCATCTGCACCAGAGAAATCAGCGGCTGAGGGAAGATACCCAGCAGAACCACTAAGATCCCTGAAATCAGCACCACAACGCCACCGGCAGTCAGTGCCCAGTTATTTGGCGTATCACGCACCAGCGTTTCAGGTGCATGCAGGTACATACTCACGGCAACGCGCAGGTAGTAGTACAAACCAATCGCACTACCCACCACAACCGCACCGGTCAGCCACCACAGATGCGCCTGAACACCCACGGTAACGATATAGAATTTACCGATGAAGCCCAGCGTCATTGGGATACCCGCCAGAGACAGCATAGACACCGTCATCACCGCAGAAAGAATTGGCTTATGCCAGAACAGACCACGATAAGAGAACAGGGATTCTGCGTCAGGGCCGCTGTATGGGCTAGACATCAAGCTCACCACACCGAAGGAGGCAAGGCTTGCGAACAGATAACCCGCCAGATATACGCCAACCGCTTCAGCAGAAATTTGCTGACTCTGAACCGCAATCAGTGCCACCAGCAGATAGCCTAAATGAGACACCGAAGAGTAACCAAGCAGACGCTTGATGTTGCTCTGCGTGATCGCCATCAGGTTACCAAACAGGATGGAGCAGAATGCGATGATGCCCAGAACCAAACGTACCGTTTCGCTGTTGGTGACCGGCGCATACATAAACAGACGCATCAGCACGGCAAAGATGGCAATCTTGCTGGCGGTGGCCAAGAAGGTTGAAACCGGCGCAGGAGCGCCCTGATACACGTCTGGCGTCCACAGCTGGAACGGAACCAGTGAAAGTTTGAAGCCAAAGCCAACCAGCATCATGCCCAAACCGGCTAACAACAGCGGTTCGTGCAGCATGCTATCGCTCATGCTTTTGCCTAGGCCGGCAAACGACAGGTCGCCAGATTCAGCATACAGCAGCGCCATACCGAACAGCAGGAACGATGAGGCCGCCGCTGACAGAATGGTGTACTTGATAGCGGCTTCCAGCGAGCGTTTCTGGCGATAGGCATAACCAATCAGGCCAAACAGCGGCAGCGAAATCAGTTCGATACCGATGAACAACGCCGCCAGATGGTTAGCGCAAGCCAGTACGATACCGCCCAGCGTTGCAATCAGAACCAGCAGATAGAACTCATCGCGGTTATCTGGGTAGCCTTGCAGCCATGGGTAGGCAAACGTGCTGGTCGCAAGGCTCGACAGCAACACCAAGCCGATATACAGCATGGAGAAACTATCAACGCGAAACAGCGGCGTTACGTTTAACGAGCCATCCGTTGCAGAAAGAAGCTGCCCCACAAAATAGAGTGAAAGCAGCGCCAGGTTCAAACCGATCACTGTCACCGTTGCGTTGACGAAGTGGTTGCGTCGCCACGCAATGCACAGCATCACAACCACCACCGTCAATCCGACGATCAACAGCGGTAACAGTGCGATCAGATGTTGAGGAGTTATTGTCATGGCGAATTACGGCCTTGTTGTTAAAGTTGAAGCAGAGCTAAACCAGTGTTGCACGTTCGTCATTGCTGCACTGGACGTATCCAGAATCGGCTGAGGATAAACACCCAGCGCAACCAGCAGAACCACCAGCAGCAGAATAATCGACAGCTCACGCGTGCTCATGCCCGGCAGAGGTTTGTCAGATTTTGGTGCACCGTAATAAGCGCGCTGCATCATGATTAACGAATAAACAGAGGCAAATACCAGACCGAAGGTAGAGATAATCGTTATAACCGGCACCACTTGGAAGCTGCCGAATAGGATCATGAACTCACCAACGAAGTTACCAGTACCCGGCATACCTAAGGTGGCAACGGCAAAGAACAGCGACAGCGCAGGCAGGTACTTAATCCGGCCCCACAAACCGCCCATCTGACGCATATCACGCGTATGCAGACGTTCGTAAAGCTGACCACAGATGATGAACATACCCGCAGCAGACAAACCGTGCGCAATCATCTGGATAACCGCGCCCTGATAGGCCAGTTGGCTACCGGAGTAGATCGCGATCAATACGAAGCCCATGTGGGAAACGGAGGTATAAGCAATCAGACGTTTAATATCCGTCTGAGCAAACGCCATCCATGCACCGTAGAAGATACCGATAACACCTAACCACATCGCGATAGGCGCGAATTCATGGGATGCTTCTGGGAACAACGGCAGGCTGAAACGCAACAGACCATAGGCTGCGGTTTTCAGCAAAATACCGGCTAAGTCAACGGAACCTGCGGTCGGTGCCTGACTGTGTGCATCAGGTAACCAGCCATGCAATGGAACCACCGGCATCTTCACGGCAAATGCAATAAAGAAGCCCAACATCAGCAGATACTGAACGTTGTGACTCATTGGCGTGTTCAGCAATTCTTCATAGTTAAATGTCCACACGCCGGTAGCGTTGAAGTGAACAAATACCAGACCCAGAATCGCAATCAGCATAATCAAGCCGCTGGACTGGGTGTAGATGAAGAACTTGGTGGCAGCGCTGATACGGGTTTTGCCGTCTGATGCTTTATGACCCCAAAGAGCGATCAAGAAGTACATCGGCACCAGCATCATTTCCCAGAAGAAGAAGAACAGGAACAGGTCGATGGCCAAGAACACACCGATGACGCCCCCCAGAATCCATAACAGATTCAGGTGGAAGAAGCCCTGATACTTCTGGATCTCGTTCCAAGAACAGAGGATCGCCAGAACGCCCAGCAAGCCGGTCAATACCACCATCAGCAGTGATAAACCATCCAGTGCTAGGTGGAATTCAATCCCGAAACGTGGGATCCACGGCACGGAGAACTCTGACTGCCACTGCGGCAGACCCGTCGCCTGTGTCAGAGAATAGCTGCCCTGCAACCACAGTTGCACAGACAACACTAACGTCAGACCCATTGCTATCAGTGCTATCCAGCGTGGAGCTTTGGTGCCGAAGCGCTCGCTCTGCCAGCTTAAAAAGCCACCGATGAACGGGATAAGAATTAGCCAAGGTAATAACATGGCGCTTTGTGTCCCTTAAAATTGAATGCGGTTTTCACGTTACCGAGGGCATCCGCCCCCGGCTGGCGACAACTCAATTCACTTAACCAATAACAACAGAGCCAATACGACCACTGCGCCCACACCCATAGATGCCATATACCAGCGCAACTGACCGTTTTCACTCACCGCAAGACCACGATTACCCCAGCGCGCAAAGACGGCGAACAGGTTCATCAGGCTGTTGAGCGGATCGCGCTGTAACAGGTAAGCAATCGCTTTAAACGGCTTAACAAAGATCATGTTGTACAGCCAGTCAAAGCCCCATGCATGGAACCACCACGTTGAGAAGAAGCGACCCGGCGCGCTCTGCGCCACGCTATTCACAAACTGACGTTTCCCAAGGTACAAGACAGCAGCCAGCAGGATGCCAACGATAGCCACGACGCCGGAGATAATTTCTAACGTCATTTTACCCGCTTCACCGCTGTGGCTTTCTGGTAACACACCCGCCAGCGGTGGCGTAATCAACGCACCGATGAAGGTAGAAAGCACCAGCAACACAATCAGCGGCAGGCTATGCGCAATGCCTTTGCCCGCATGTGCTTTGGTATGTGCTTCGCCATGGAACACAATGAAAATCATACGGAAGGTATACAGCGACGTCAGGAACGCACCCACCAAGCCCGCAGTCATCAGGTTAACGTGGCCAGAAGCCAACGCCCCCCACAGGATTTCATCTTTACTGTAGAAGCCCGCGGTGACGATTGGCAACGCAGACAGCGCAGCACCACCGACCAAGAAGCAGATGTAAACCAGCGGCAGCGATTTACGCAATCCACCCATTTTGAAGATGTTCTGCTCGTGGTGGCAGGCCAAAATCACCGAACCAGAAGAGAGGAACAGCAGCGCTTTAAAGAACGCATGCGTCATCAGATGGAAGATTGCCGCATCCCATGCTTGAACGCCCAGCGCCAAGAACATGTAGCCGATCTGACTCATGGTTGAGTAAGCTAGCACGCGTTTGATGTCGGTTTGTACCAGCGCGGCGAAACCGGCCAGCACCAACGTCACCGCACCAACGATACCCACCAGATGCAGCACTTCAGGCGCCATCAGGAACAGGCCGTGCGTACGTGCAATCAGGTAAACACCGGCGGTAACCATGGTCGCAGCATGGATCAAAGCAGAAACCGGCGTTGGACCCGCCATCGCATCCGCCAACCATGTTTGCAACGGCAACTGTGCAGATTTACCTACGGCACCGCCCAACAGCATCAGCGTCGCCCACGTAATCGCAGTCGAGCCTATCTCCAGTTTTTGCGGAGCCAGAATCATCAGTTCACGGATGTTCAGCGTGCCCAGTTCGTTGTAAAGAATGAACAGGCCAATCGCCAAGAACACGTCACCCACGCGGGTCACGATGAACGCCTTCATTGCCGCCGCACCGTTAGCCGGATTGGTGTAGTAGAAGCCGATCAGCAGATAACTGCACAGCCCTACCCCTTCCCAGCCCAGATACATCAGCAGCAGGTTATCCGCCAGAACCAATACCACCATGCTGGCGATAAACAGGTTGGTATAAGCGAAGAAGCGCGAGTAGCCCTCTTCACCGCGCATATACCATGAGGCGAACATATGAATGAAGAAGCCCACGCCGGTAACCACAGACAGCATGGTCAGCGACAGACCGTCCAGCGTTAAGGTCACAGGAATACCGAAGTCACCCACGGCCATCCAGTTCCACAGATGTTGGTTGAACACCTGTACGCCGTCGGCTTTTTGACTTAAGAAATCAAAACCCACATAGGCGGTAACCAGCGCAGCCAGTCCGATAGAACCGACGCCGATGATGGCCGACGTATTTTCTGACCAGCGACCACGGGAAAATGCCAACAGCAAGAACCCGATTAACGGTAGCAATATTGTTAAGTAGAGTAGGTTCATCCGCGCATCTCACTGACAGTATCGATATTCAGGGTGTTGCGACGACGATGCAATTGCAGCAACAGCGCCAAGCCAATACTCGCTTCCGCCGCGGCTAAGCTGATCGCCAGAATGTACATCACCTGACCATCTGCTTGTCCCCAATAGCTCCCCGCCACCACGAATGCCAAAGCAGCCGCGTTGATCATGATTTCCAAGCTAATCAGCATAAACAGCAGATTGCGCCGGATTAACAGGCCGGTCAGTCCCAGAACAAACAGGATGGCCGCCAGAATTAAACCGTGTTGTAACGGGATCATGCTCGCTCCTCCGCCTTATTTTTTACCGCCATTGCCTTGGCTTTATTGGCATCCGCTTCTGGCGCTTTGCTGAAGACTTCGCCCTGCTTGTGCTCGCGTCCCACATGGAACGCCACCACCAGACCCGCCAGCAACAGCATAGATACCAGTTCAACGGCCAGAACATACGGGCCAAACAGCGCGATACCGACCGCTTTCGCGTCAATCATGTCGCCGCTTATCCCTTGGTCGTTGACGCTCATAATGGCGTAAACCAGCACCGCTAACAGGATCAGAGACAAAATGCTCGGCCCAATCCACAGCGTTGGTTTCAGCCATGCGCGTTCTTGCTCCACCACCGAATTACCGAGGTTAAGCATCATGACCACGAAGACGAACAGAACCATAATCGCACCGGCATACACGATGATCTCCAAGGCACCCGCAAAGTAAGCGCCAAGAGAGAAGAACACCGCCGCAATCGCCAGTAAAGACACAATTAAATACAGCAAGGCGTGAACCGGATTGGCATGCGAGATCACTCGGATCGTTGCCACCACGGCCACCAGCGCTGCAATGTAGAATGCAAATTCCATGCTTGGCTCCTTAAGGTAGCAGACCTTTAACGTCAATCGGCTTCGCTTCGTTTTCGGCTTCGCCTTTCGCTTTGCCGTCGATAGCCATACCGGCCATACGATAGAAGTTATATTCCGGATATTTACCCGGGCCCGAGATCAGAAGATCTTCTTTTTCGTATACCAAATCCTGACGCTTAAATTCACCCAGTTCAAAATCTGGCGTTAGCTGAATAGCGGTCGTTGGACACGCTTCTTCACACAGACCACAGAAGATGCAGCGAGAGAAGTTGATGCGGAAAAACTCTGGATACCAGCGACCATCTTTGGTTTCTGCTTTCTGCAAAGAAATACAGCCAACCGGACAGGCAACGGCACACAGGTTACAGGCAACGCAGCGCTCTTCACCGTCGGGATCGCGGGTTAACACGATACGACCACGGTAGCGAGGCGGCAGATAGACCGGCTCTTCCGGATACATTTGGGTTTCGCGCTTAGCAAACGCATGCAAGCCAATCATCCACAGGCTGCGCACTTGGGTGCCGAAACCAACCACTAACTCTTTCAATGTCATGGTTACATTCACCCCTTATTGAGCGTTATACAAAATCACGGCGGCGGTCGCCAACAGGTTCAACAACGTCAACGGCAGGCAAATTTTCCAGCCGAATGACATCACCTGGTCATAGCGAGGACGCGGCAGTGACGCACGCACCAGAATAAACATCACCATGAAGAAGGCAGTCTTAATTGCAAACCAGATAACCGGCGGCAGGAATGGCCCCTGCCAGCCTCCGAAGAACAGCGTCACAATCAGCGCTGATACGGTGACGATCCCGATATATTCCCCCACGAAGAACAGACCGAATTTCATACCGGAATATTCAATGTGGTAACCGTCGGCCAGTTCCTGCTCGGCTTCCGGTTGGTCAAATGGGTGACGGTGACATACCGCAACACCGGCGATAATAAAGGTCAGGAATCCAAAGAACTGCGGGATAACGTTCCACAGATGAGACTGCGATTCCACGATAGCCTGCATGTTGAAGGAATCAGCCTGCGCAACCACGCCCATCACCGAAAGACCGAGGAACACTTCATAGCTCAGCGTCTGCGCAGAAGCACGCATCGCACCCAGCAAAGAGTATTTGTTGTTGCTCGACCAACCGGCAAACAGCACGGCGTAAACCGCAAGACCTGCCATCATCAAGAAGAACAGAATACCGATGTTCAGATCGGCACCCATCCACGTTGGGCTTACCGGCACAATCGCGAAAGCCAGCAACAGAGAGGAGAACGCAATCATCGGCGCCAAGGTAAAGATCAGGCGATCGGAGAAGCGTGGAACCCAGTCTTCTTTGAAGAACATTTTGACCATATCCGCAACCAGCTGGAGCGAGCCGCCCCAGCCAACACGGTTTGGTCCATAACGGTTCTGGAATAGGCCGAGCAAACGACGTTCGCCGAAGCTCATAAATGCCCCACAGGTGACCACCACCAGCAAAATCACCACCGCTTTAAGCACGGTGAGAATGATGTCGATCACGTCTGGCGTCAGCCAACTCATAATGCTGCCTCCCGCACTTTCGTTTCCTGAATAGCGTCAACTTTGCTTCCGTTCAACACCGGTGAGATACCTGGCAGACCCAGAGGCAGACCGATTTGACCTGACTGCAAATTATCGCTTAAGCGCACTGGCAGCGTCAGTTTCTGGTCTGCAACAGTCAGCTCCAGAACCGTTCCGCTGTTAACGCCCAACTGCGCCGCATCCGCCGGATTCACCATCACATATGCTTCTGGCATACGGGTTTGGATAACCGGTGCACGCTGAGTCATCTCGTCGCTACCAAACAGATGGTAGTAAGGCGCAACTACCCAGCCCGCATTCTGATAGGCAGCAGGTACCGCGTCAAAGTAAGCCAATGAGCCTTCACCGGCCGCGATTAAACGCACGCCCGGATCGCCGTGGCGCAGATGGCCCCCCACTTCGGCTTGGAATTTGTTCCATGCCTGCGGTGAGTTCCAGCCCGGAGCCCATGCAAATGGGATCTGCTGACGATCTTCCAATGGACCACTGTACCCTTCCATTGAGAACGCAAACGCGGTGTCTTTGTCCTGCGGCTGGCGCGGTTCATGTACGCTAATGTTGGCGCGCATTGCGGTGCGGCCACTATAACGATGCGGTTCACGAGCCAGTTTCTGACCTTTGATACGGAAGCTTGCGTCCGGCGCTGCGTCCACGATGCCTTGCAGCTGAGGATAGGCTTTCACACAAGATTCAATCACGTGATCCAGCTGCGTCCAGTCGATATGACGGCTTTCGACGGTGGTGTGCAGGGAGTGCAACCAGCGCCAGCTTTCCAGCATAATCGACGGCGTGTTTTTCTTCGGATCGTCGTAGTAAGCCGGATCGTAAACTTGGAAGAAGCGCTGTGCGCGGCCTTCTTGGTTGACCAAGGTGCCATCGCTTTCGGCAAAGCTTGCCGCTGAGAGCACCAGATCGGCTTTGTTCATGATTTCTGTACGTTGATGATCGACCACGATCAGGCTTTGGGCTTTCGCCAAAGCGGCATCGACACGCGCAGCTGGCGCATGGCGATAAAGATCGTTTTCCAGCACCACAACTGCATCAGCGTTACCCTGTTCGAGCTCAACCAGTGCATCATCAATCGACGGTGCATTCATCATTGCCAGACCCATGCTGTTCGCTTCGGCGGCAATAAAGGTGATACCGACATCCAGATCGCGCGCTTTCAACGCTTTAGCCACGTTCGCGGCGGCTTCAATCAGCGGTGTATAACCGGCATTGCTGCCCGTTACGATCAGCGGTTTTTTCGCTCCCGCTAACGCTTGAACGATCACGTCAACCTGCTTGCGCACGTCGTCTGATAAACCTTCAACCGCAGGGGCTGAGTTATCCAACGCATGAGCCACAGCGAAGCCTAAACGTGCCTGATCGGCAACCGGTGCGCGATAGTTCAGCGCCGCGATATCATCCAAACGGGTGTCGTCAATGCTGGTTATGAACAGCGGATACTTGGCACGTTGGCCAATGTTCTGAATCGCCGCAATCTGCCAGTCAGCCACACGCTGAGCCGCAGCCATCGCACGCGCCTTGCCTTTTACAGCCTGACGCAGCGCCAACGCGATACGCGCAGCGGTTTGGGTTACGTCTTCACCGAGGATCAGCACCGCATCGTAGCTTTCCATCTCACGCAGAGCTGGGGTATAGATACCGCCCTCGCGCAGGATTTTTTGCATCAGATTCAAACGGCTTAATTCACCGGCTTCAACGCCGCTGTAGAAGTTTTCCGCGCCGACCAGTTCACGCAAAGCATAGTTGCTTTCAAGGCTGGCACGTGGAGAACCAATACCGATGGTTTTCTTCGCCTGACGCAGCAGATCCGCCGCACCTTGCATGGCCTGATCGGCATTCAAGTGGATCCAGTCGTTGCCACGACGCTGCTGCGGCTGGCGAGGACGATCCTTCAGGTTGACATATCCATAGCCGAAACGGCCACGGTCACATAGGAAGTAATGGTTAACGGTACCGTTGAAACGGTTTTCGATACGGCGAATTTCACCGTAGCGCTCACCCGGGCTGGTGTTACAACCCACGCTGCACTGCTGGCAGACGCTAGGGGCAAACTGCATGTCCCATTTACGGTTATAACGCTCGGAGTGCGTTTTATCGGTGAATACGCCGGTTGGGCACACTTCGACCAAGTTACCGGAGAATTCACTCTCCAGTGTGCCGCTTTCTGGGCGACCAAAGTAGACGTTGTCGTGCGCGCCATACACACCGAAATCGGTGCCATCAGCGTAATCTTTGTAGTAACGCACACAGCGGTAGCAGGCGATGCAGCGGTTCATTTCATGAGAAATAAACGGCCCCAGTTCCTGATTGTTGTGCGTACGTTTGGTGAAGCGATAGCGACGGAAGCTATGGCCGGTCATCACCGTCATATCTTGCAGATGGCAGTTACCGCCCTCTTCACACACAGGACAGTCATGTGGATGGTTGGTCATCAACCATTCCACAACGCTCTCACGGAACGTTTTCGCTTCTGCATCATCGATGGAAATAAAGGTTCCATCCTGCGCGGGTGTCATACATGACATTACCAGACGACCACGGGTATCTTCCGCGTTCTGGTATTGCTTAACCGCACACTGGCGGCAAGCACCGACGCTGCCCAGCGCCGGGTGCCAGCAAAAGTAAGGAATATCAAGCCCGAGAGAGAGACATGCCTGTAGCAGGTTCTCCGCCCCGTTAACTTCATATTCTTTGCCGTCTACATGAATTGTAGCCATTAGCATGCTTCCAAAATAAGAAAACTTTGACCCTAAACCCCCTCCCGACCTCCCTCTTCGCAGCGGAGGAGCAAACCTGCCTTCTATCAAGCAGATTGGGGTGGGGCTAAAATTACCAGCGCGATTTCAGCAGGTTCGGCTGAATGCCCTTAATGGCATTCAAGTTGCCGTAATCTTTCGCGGCAATACCTGCTTCAAACTCTTCGCGGAAATATTTAATGGCGCTTTGCAGTGGCTCAACCGCACCTGGCGCATGCGCGCAGAACGTTTTACCTGGGCCTAAATGACGGCACAGCTGTTCTAGCGTTTCAATGTCGCCCGGTTGACCTTCACCACGCTCAAGGGCACGCAGGATTTTTACGCTCCACGGCAAACCATCACGGCATGGAGTACACCAGCCACAGGATTCGCGAGCGAAGAATTCTTCTAGGTTGCGTACCAATGGCACCATGCCAATTTCGTTATCCACGGCCATTGCCAGCGCGGTACCTAAACGGCTACCCGCTTTACCGATGCTGGCGAAGTCCATCGGCAGATCCAGATGATCGCCGGTCAGGAAGTCAGTCCCTGCCCCGCCTGGCTGCCAAGCTTTGAGCGTTAAACCATCGCGCATGCCACCGGCGTAATCTTCCAGAATTTCACGGGCGGTGGTGCCAAACGGCAGCTCCCACAGTCCTGGATTCTTAACGCGGCCAGAGAAGCCCATGAGTTTAGTACCCGCATCTTCGCTCTTACCGGCAGACAGACCTTTGTACCAGTCCACGCCGTGCTCGATGATCGCTGGCACGTTACACAGGGTTTCAACGTTGTTAACGCACGTTGGTTTACCCCATACCCCAGAGCTGGCTGGGAATGGTGGTTTTGAACGAGGGTTTGCACGACGACCTTCTAGCGAGTTAATCAATGCGGTTTCTTCACCGCAGATATAACGACCCGCACCGGTGTGCACAAACAGTTCGAAGTCAAAACCGCTGCCGAGGATATTTTTACCCAGCAGGCCAGCCGCTTTGGCTTCTTCAATCGCTTTACGCAGGTTTACCGCTGCTTCAACATATTCGCCGCGCAGGAAGATATAACCACGGTAGGATTTCAACGCGAATGCCGCGATCAGCATGCCTTCCACCAGCAGGTGCGGCATCTGTTCCATCAGCAGACGGTCTTTATAAGTGCCTGGCTCCATTTCATCGGCGTTACACAGCAGGTAACGGATGTTCATGGACTCATCTTTTGGCATCAGGCTCCACTTCAAACCGGTGGAGAAGCCTGCACCGCCGCGCCCTTTCAGGCCAGCGTCTTTAACCAGATTAACGACTTCATCCTGAGCCATGCCTTTAAGCGCTTTTTCAGCGCCCTGATAGCCACTTTTACTGCGATACTCATCCAGCCATACTGGCTGGCGGTCATCGCGTAAACGCCACGTCAGCGGATGGCTTTCCGCTGAACGTGTTGGAACTAAAGCTGAAGGAATTGTCATTTATACTGCTCCAACAATTCGACGACGTTCTCCGGCGTCAGGTGAGCATGAGTATCTTCATCGATCATCATATTCGGCCCCTTGTCGCAGTTACCCAGACAACAGGTTGGCAGCAGCGTAAAGCGTCCATCAAACGTGGTTTGACCCGGTTTGATGTTCAGCTTGCGCTCCAGCGCGGCCTGAATACCTTGATACCCATTGATATGGCACACCACGCTATCGCAGTAGCGAATAATGTGGCGACCAACCGGCTGACGGAAGATCTGGCTGTAAAATGTGGCCACGCCTTCCACGTCTGCGGCCGGAATATCCAGCACTTCGGCAATGGCATAAATCGCACCATCGGGAACCCAACCGTGTTCTTTCTGCACAATTTTCAGTGCTTCAATCGACGCGGCGCGCGGATCTTCATAGTGATGTTTTTCATGCTCAATGGCCTCACGGGCGCTATCGCTGAGCACGAAAACCTCTTCTTTTGCTAAAGATTGATCTGACATGATTAGCGGTCCACATCTGACATAACGAAATCAATACTGCCGAGGTATACGATCAGGTCGGATACCAGGCTGCCACGAATTACCGCTGGGATCTGTTGCAGGTGCGCATAGCTCGGAGTACGAATACGCGTACGGTAGCTCATGGTGCTGCCGTCACTGGTCAGATAGTAGCTGTTGATCCCTTTAGTCGCTTCGACCATCTGGAACGATTCATTTGCAGGCATAACCGGGCCCCACGACACTTGCAGGAAGTGGGTGATCAGAGTTTCGATATGCTGCAACGTACGCTCTTTTGGCGGCGGCGTGGTCAGTGGATGGTCGGCTTTAAACGGACCTTCCGGCATGTTTTTGTAGCACTGCTCAAGAATACGTAGACTCTGACGAAGCTCTTCCACTTTCAGCATCACACGGTCATAGCAGTCACCGTTGTGGCCGACAGGCACTTCAAAATCAAAGTTTTCGTAGCCTGAATATGGACGCCATTTACGCACGTCAAACTCAATACCCGTCGCACGCAAGCCTGCGCCCGTTACGCCCCAATCCAATGCTTCTTTGGAATTGTAAGCAGCAACGCCGACAGAACGCCCTTTCAGGATGGTGTTTTTCAGCGCGGCTTTCACGTATGAATCTAGGCGTTTTGGCATCCAGTCGAGGAAGTCACGCAGCAAGCGCTCCCATCCACGCGGCAGATCGTGTGCCACACCGCCGATACGGAACCATGCTGGGTGCATACGGAAACCGGTAATCGCTTCAACCACGTCATACACTTTCTGACGGTCGGTGAAGGCGAAGAACACCGGCGTCATTGCGCCAACGTCTTGAATAAAGGTCGAGATATACAGCAGATGGCTGTTGATACGGAACAGTTCAGACAGCATAACGCGGATCACTTTCACGCGTTCTGGCACTTCGATGCCCGCCAGTTTTTCAACCGCAAGCACGTAAGGCATTTCATTCACGCACCCGCCGAGGTATTCAATACGGTCGGTATACGGAATATAGCTGTGCCACGACTGACGCTCGCCCATCTTCTCTGCGCCGCGGTGGTGATAACCCACGTCTGGCACACAGTCGACAATCTCTTCACCGTCCAACTGCAGCACGATACGGAACGCACCGTGAGAAGATGGGTGGTTAGGCCCCAAGTTCAGGAACATGAAGTCTTCGTTTTCAGTACTGCGCTTCATTCCCCAATCTTCAGGTTTGAAGGTCAACGACTCCATTTCCAGATCTTGTTTCTGTTTGGTCAGTTCAAACGGATCAAATTCCGTTGCACGCGCTGGATAATCTTTACGCAGCGGATGACCTTCCCAAGATTGCGGCATCATAATGCGCGTCAAATGAGGATGGCCATCAAAGGTCATACCGAACATTTCCCACGTTTCACGCTCATACCAGTTAGCGTTAGGGAAAATCTTAGTCACGGTCGGCAGGTGCATGTCTTTTTCAGACAATGCCACCTTGAGCATGATGTCACGATTTCGTTCAATAGAGATGATGTGGTAGAAGACCGAGAAATCTGCTTCTGGCAGGCCCTGACGATGAGTACGCAGGCGCTCGTCCATACCATGTAAGTCAAACAGCATGACATACGGTTTAGGCAGTTTTTTCAGGAAGGTCATCACTTCCAGTAATTGCTCACGCTTCACCCAAACAACAGGCATTCCAGTGCGGGTGGGCTGAACGGTAAAGGCATCGGGCCCAAAACGGTTGCGCAATTCACCGATCACCGGATCATCGAGATGATCGCGGGTTTGCCAAGCAGGCAAATTCAGATCTTGCGTCGTCGAATCTGTCATAATTTTTATCACCACGCTTTTACTTTACTTGCCGGGAAACCAGCAAACTAACGGGCTAAATCATTCGCTACTCAAAACTGCAATCCATCTTCTGACGCTCACATCTTCAGTAGACTGCACAAGGCGCAAATTAAATTTCGTCTGGTGAACGCAGATTGGTTACTGCAATGCGTTCAGCACGCTTACGTTCTTTTTCTGATGGCATGTTGGCGCGGTAAACACCTTGATCGCCAACAACCCACGACAATGGGCGGCGCTCTTTACCGATAGATTCCTGTAACAGCATCAATGCCTGCATATAGGCTTCTGGACGCGGCGGACATCCCGGGATATACACATCAACCGGAATAAATTTGTCCACGCCCTGCACCACAGAATAGATGTCGTACATGCCGCCGGAGTTCGCACAGGAACCCATTGAGATCACCCATTTTGGCTCCAGCATTTGGTCATAAAGACGCTGGATGACCGGTGCCATTTTGGTGAAGCAGGTGCCTGCAACCACCATAAAGTCAGCCTGACGCGGTGAAGCACGCAGTACTTCCGCCCCAAAACGCGCAACGTCATGCACCGCAGTGAATGACGTCACCATCTCCACATAGCAACAAGAAAGGCCGAAGTTATACGGCCAAAGCGAGTTTTTACGCCCCCAGTTCACCATGTCATGCAGGGCATTTTCGAGTTTGCCCATGTAAACACTGCGGTGAACATGTTGTTCCAGAGGATCGGATACGATCTCCTGTTTTTGCAGGGGGTAACGGTCGTTCTCACCGTCCGGATCGATGCGGGTGAGCGTATAATCCATCTTTATGCCTCAATTCTTTCTCTATAAATGGTGACTAATAGGCCAGGCTTACTGCGGGCGGCTATCGGTATTCGTAACGGTACTTTCGTGTTCTACACGGCGCTTGGAACGTGCCGGCGTCCAATCAAGCGCGCCAATACGCACCAAATAGAACAGGCCTGCTAACAGCACCAAAATGAAAATTGCCGCTTCGATAAAGCCAATCCATCCACTCTCCCGGATGGAGACAGACCATGCATATAGATACAAGGCTTCCACATCGAAGATGACGAAGAACATGGCGACCAGATAAAACTTAGCAGATAGACGCAAACGCGCCGAACCTACTGAGTCGATACCGGATTCATAAGGCGTATTTTTCGAGCGCGCACGAGCTCTCCCACCGAGTGCATATGCTCCAAGAAGCATAACCCCACATAGCCCGAGTGCGATGATGATAAATACGGCGAATGCCCAGTGATGAGCGATTACTTCAGTGGCTGTTGACATACTCTTATGCTTACTCATCAAACGTGGTACGTCTCTCTGCATTGAAGAAATGCAGGTGCACCACAACGACTAAGGGAAGGAAAAGGACCACAAGAAAACACCTGTTTTTAGTGATTAAACAGAGTTTTACTGTGGGCTTTTTACTCCTTTCTATAACCTTTTGTCAACTTTGACAAAGGTAACAACACATTAATTTACAACACCACATTTTACTTAACATTTGATGCATCTGCACGACGTATTAGCATCCTTCATAAGGTTTGCAAGTTGCATCAGTAACGTGTCGATTATGTAAACAAAAGTGAATGTTTGGTAGCCACTATACCATTTTCTTAGGTATTACCCGTTCATCATCGTGGGTATCTCGGGCATTTTTATGACGCGGATCACATTAACAATGATAAGCAGACAAATGAATATTCATTCAGGAAGGGATGGCCGGAAGATTGCTTAACAAAAATTGTGCGTATTTTGCACAGACCCCATTTGGTGAGAATGGTTTTCATTTAACTAATTGATGGCAAAGCGGAATCGGTTCAGTCATACGGAATAGGTTTTGTCAGCAGAGAGATGTTAAATTTATTTTTCAAAAGGGGAATAGTCACACACCGGCATTTTTATGCACTTCTACCGGTGTGTGAAATTAAGCTCAGATGAGCGGAGAGATTTCAAATTCAAGCCACATCTTCTGGTCCGCTTGAAAAAGAGCCTTCCTGTACTGTTTGTACTGTTACGCCTGGTCCCCCCTCAATATAAGGATCGGAACCTGCTTTTAATGAACTAAACAAAATCGTCGCTAACTCATTAGTACAGTTTGGTGCTAAGCAAAGCGCATATTCCGTTTCAGGTAGCTTAGGCAAACGCTCAGACAAACCAAGAACGCGTAGTTCTGGGCTCATCATCTCAATAGGACGTGCGGTTACGCCTAAGCCCGCTTTCACTGCGGCGCGTACCGCTGAAAGCGTGGAAGCCACATAGGCAATACGCCATGGGATTCCCGCCTCATTGAGATGCTTAATGGCAAGCGCACGGAAAGGACTTGGTTCATCCAGCACCACCAATGGTACGGGTTCGCTGGGCTGAAAGTCATAATCCGTTGCGCAGAACCATACGGTCGGAGAGCGTCTTAAAGTTTCATAAGAGAACTCATCAAACCCCATCGTAGTAACGGCAAGATCAATTTCTCTGTCTTTTAGTAATTGCCTCATGTCTGGACTGCGCTTAACCCTAACGTCGATTTCCAGCTTAGGATACAGGCTGGTAAAGCGACTTAGAAGAAATGGCAGGATGCTATCGGCAGTATCATCAGTGGCGCCGATAATCAGTGAGCCCTGTAGATGGTTGTAAATCAATGAACTACAGGCTTCATCGTTGAAGCGCAAAATTTTACGCGCATAACCTAATAGCTGGACTCCGTGTTCAGTCAGTTGTTTGTTACGCCCATGGCGAGCAAAAAGCTCTTTACCCACCAGTTGCTCCAAACGTTGCATTTGCTGGCTCACCGCCGATTGTGTTCTTTGCACCACAATGGCAGCTGCAGCAAAAGTCTTCACATCGGCAACAGCTACAAAAGTTCGTAGCAAATCTAAATCTAAGTTAATCGTAGGACGATGTGTGTTTATCATATCTATTTCTCATTATTAGTCAGCGACTATAAACCCTGGTATTTAAAACGTATTACTACTCAGATAAACGTCATCCTCCCCTCATTACTGTTAGCTGCAACTGAAAATACTTAATTCAAATTTTCCGCAAGTTTAATTATGGCTTAAAAACAAATTTAAAGCATAAAATACGCGAAAAGATTTACATTGTTGAGGATCCCTTATTAATTAGGTCAGATAGTTAACTATCAATCAACTAAAAGATTGTTTTACAATGGCTTTATAATGACAGTAGTTTTATTCTTCTTGTGGTTATCTACCGTGACTAATAAATAAATTAATAAATCTAATGTAAATAAAATAACAGAGACCGGTTTCATTAAGCTTAGCTGTTGTTTCCTCGAGAGTGTTTTTTGTTTTTTAATGCAAAAATCAGAATACTCAAAGAAAACATAATTAATAGCCCTGTGATAAACCACCGTAGACCTCCCGTAAGCATCCCGCCCACATAAGAGTAAACAAGGGTTGCAGGTAGCTGCCCTATTCCGGTGGCTATTAGGAATACACTTACTTTAATTGAGGTTAAACCTGCTGCATAGCTAATAATATCAAACGAGATGAAAGGTAACAGCCGACATATCAAGATGGTGTGCTTGCCGTAACGTTCAAAAAAACGATCGCTGCTGTCCAAAGCCTTTTCTGAGACGAATTTCTCGATAGTGTCTCGGCCCAACCATCGCGCCAACACAAAGCACAGCCACGCCGCGACCATTGAACTGCACCATGACAATAAAGCACCTTGCCACCAGCCAAACAGAGCAGCGTTCGCAAACGTGATCAAAAAGGCCGGTAGCGGCGCGGCAACTGCCTGAAAAATCATCAACAAAAATGAGACAGCCATTGCCCATGGCCCGAAGCTGCGCAAATATTCCATCATCACATTCACGTCCAATGATGAAAAAAGTCCCCATAACGCTTTCAGCTGGTGGCGTACAGGCTCAAACCACATCATCGCGCCCCCTATCAGACACAATAAAATGACGATATTCCTCTGACGGCGCTTAAACATGGCGACTTCATTTCCTCATTAGTTAAACTATTAATAGAACAGCGAATTTATATTATCACCTACGTAATAATGTAAAACATTGTGCGTTCGCACAAAGAACGCGACAAAATATTCAGCCAAAATAGGTCTCTCACCTTTTCTTCGCTAGGAAACTTAATGAAATTCTCTTTCCAGTTAGCCACTTCTGCGCTTTTGCTCGGCTGGCTACAGGTGGCAAACGCTGCTGCCATCCCCATGACCCAAACCACGCTGGCCGATGTCCAATCTCAAAAAGGTGCGGTTATTGATACTCGCCCTAGCGCATTCTATAACGGTTGGCCACAGGGCGTTGACGGTGCCTCCGGCCATGAGCCTCAGGCAGTCAATCTCTCGGCTGGCTGGTTAAGCGAAATGAACGATCAGCAGTTGCAGCAATGGGCAACTCAACACCAAATCACGTCTGACCGCAAAGTGGCCCTTTACGGGACGGCAGCACAAACGTCTGCGGTGCAAGAACGTTTAGCTAAACTCGGCTATGCCAATATCACATTACTTAGCGATGCATTAGCGCAGCCTAAGCGCTTGCAGCGCATGTCGCACTTTGAACAATTAGTTTACCCACAGTGGATTTACGATCTCCAGCAGGGTAAAGCCGTTGCCGCCAAACCGGCTGGTGAATGGAAAGTGATTGAGGCGGCATGGGGTGCACCTAAAAAATACCTCATCAGCCATATTCCCAACGCAGGCTACATCGATACCAATGACGTTGAAAGTGAACCGTTATGGAACAAAGTCTCTGATGACAAACTGAAAGCCCTAATGGCTAAACAGGGCATCAAGCACGATACCACCGTGATCCTATACGGTCGCGACGTTTACGCTGCGGCCCGTGTAGCTCAAATTCTGCTCTATGCGGGAGTCAAAGACGTTCGCTTACTGGACGGCGGTTGGCAGACTTGGTCAGCGGCGGGATTACCGGTTGAGCGCGGACTGCCGAAAGAGGCAAAACCAGCGCCAGATTTCGGTGCAGCTATTCCTGGACAGCCTCAGATCATGCTGAATGAAGAACAGGCGCGTGGATTATTACATCGTAAAGATGCTTCTTTAGTCAGCATTCGTTCATGGCCTGAATTTACCGGCGAAACCAGCGGTTACAGCTACATCAAGCCAAAAGGTGAAATTGCTGGCGCGCGTTGGGGACATGCTGGCAGCGATTCCACGCATATGGAAGATTTCCATAACCCAGATGGCACCATGCGCTCAGCCGATGATATTGCTGCAATGTGGAAAGAGTGGCATATCACGCCGGATCAACACGTCTCTTTCTATTGCGGCACAGGCTGGAGAGCGTCAGAAACCTTCATGTATGCCCGCGCGATGGGCTGGCCTTCCGTTAGCGTTTACGATGGCGGTTGGTATGAATGGAGCGCAAATCCGAAGAACCCAGTGGTTACCGGAGAACGTGGGCCGGATAGTAGCTGGAAGTAAGTCGTAAAATGTTTCCCCATCCCTTATGCCGGGGATGGGGCTACCAGAATGAAACCTAAATCTTCTCCACTCTCTTCAACGTGTTATATCCCCCCCAAACGCGAGTCAGCGTCGTAAACCAGCACAGGCCACCAAATAGCCATGCAATCAGCGGAAAATAAGCGGGGAACAGACAAAAAAGAATAAACACCAATATGGTTTCCGCTCCCTCGGTGAGCCCGCCGAGGTAATAGAATGACTTATGCGGGTAATCCAGATTTTCTAACCGATACTTAGCTGCCACTGCCGCAAAAGCCAAAAAGCTGCTGCCGGTGCCGATAAAGGCGAATAATAGCCAAGCCCCCGCAACCGCATTCAGCTCGGGAGAAGCCAGCACAAAACCGAACGGAACCAATGCGTAGAACAAAAAATCTAACGCAATATCTAAAAAACCACCGGCGTCTGAAAGTCCTCTTCGACGCGCCAAAGCGCCATCCAGTCCATCACATAGCCGGTTGATGACAATGACAATTAAAGCGGCGTAGTACCACTGCATAGCCAGAAAAGGCAGAGCCAAGACACCAACCACAAATCCGCCCAGACTTATTCGATCCGGCGTGATCGCAGGACGATCAAGATGCGCAACCATCTGATTAAGCAGTGGCTTAACCCGAGGATGTAAATAACGGTCAAACACGTGGTGCTCCCTTACGTTTTACCGCGGTTTCAGGCACACAAAGCCCCTGTGAAGGAATGTCCAGCGCAGCATTAAAGCGCGCTGATAAATTCTGAAACGCAATCAGCGCCGTAAGCTCGGTGATCGCTTTTTCATTGAAATGAGATTTCAGCTCTGTTTTCAGACTATCGTCAATGCGCGGCGGCGTCGCCGTCATTCCATCGGCGTACGCTAACGCGGCTCGTTCCTGCTCGTCAAAACAATCCGCGGCCTGCCAGTTCTGAACAGACATTACTTTATCTAGCGAACCACTGCGCTCGGCTAATCTCAAACTATTCGCATCAATACAAAAAGCGCAATCACACTGCTGGGATACGCGCGTCATCACCAAAGCCCGTACCGTAGGCGTTATCCCCGAGCCTCTTCTTTCCAAAAAACCAACGAAAAAAGCCACCAGCCAGAATAGAAAAGGAAATCGCCCCCACCAACGCGTAGGGTTCAAAATTTGCCCATAATGTTTCTCTTGTGCTCGAACGATAGGCGTTAAGACCGTAGGGATTTTTTTCAGCGGTGAGATCCACGGCTGGTTATCGTTATTTTTCACCCAACATCTCCTGTTATGTGGCGTTATTTTTACAACCCCAATGAATTTTCATGGAGTTTTTAACTGCATTTTTATTATTGTTAAGTTTTAAACGCTAACAAACAAGCCATTATTACGCGTTATCGGTTATGGCTAACGGATAAGCTAACGTTTTGCACCAAAAACCGCCTGAACCCTTCAAAACCCCTGCAGTGGGGAGTACATTATTTTACATCGCAGTGTTCTACTCGTATGGACACGCATTTCCACGCGCAATGCCGAATTTTATTCTGGCTACGTATTATTAAGGCTGCTGTTTTATGTCCCCTATTGAAAAATCCCGCAAGCTCGATCACGTTTGCTATGACATTCGTGGGCCAGTGTTGAAAGAAGCAAAACGACTCGAAGAAGAAGGCAATAAAGTCCTGAAATTAAACATCGGCAATCCGGCACCGTTCGGTTTTGAAGCGCCCGATGAGATTCTGGTGGACGTCATTCGCAATCTACCAACGGCGCAGGGCTACTGTGATTCCAAGGGGCTATATTCCGCGCGTAAAGCGATCATGCAGCACTATCAAGCGCGTGATATCCATGATGTTACCGTTGAAGATATCTATATTGGTAACGGCGTTTCAGAACTGATCGTGCAGTCGATGCAAGCACTGCTCAACAGCGATGACGAAATGTTAGTACCCGCACCAGATTACCCATTATGGACCGCAGCCGTTTCGTTGTCAGGCGGCAATGCCGTGCACTACCGTTGTGACGAAGAGGCCGACTGGTTCCCCGATCTGGACGACATTCGCAGCAAAATTACCCCGCGCACGCGTGGTATCGTTATTATCAACCCGAATAACCCAACCGGTGCGGTCTACAGCAAAGCTTTGCTGGAAGAGATCGTCACTATCGCGCGTGAAAACAACCTGATCATCTTCGCCGATGAGATTTACGACAAGATCTTATACGACGACGCAGAACATATTTCTATCGCCTCATTAGCACCTGACTTGCTGGTTGTCACCTTTAATGGTTTATCCAAAACCTACCGCGTAGCGGGATTCCGTCAGGGTTGGATGGTTCTGAGCGGGCCGAAAAAGCACGCCAAAGGCTACATTGAAGGTCTGGAAATGCTGGCATCGATGCGTTTGTGCGCTAACGTTCCAATGCAACATGCGATTCAAACCGCTATCGGCGGCTACCAGAGTATCAATGAGTTTATCCAACCGGGCGGTCGTTTATATGAACAGCGTAACCGTGCTTGGGAACTGATTAACGAAATCCCAGGGGTATCCTGCGTGAAACCACGCGGCGCTCTTTATATGTTCCCAAAAATTGACGCTAAGCGCTTCAACGTTCACGACGATCAGAAGATGGTTCTCGACCTGTTGCTGCAAGAGAAAGTGTTATTAGTTCAGGGTACCGCGTTTAACTGGCCTGAGCCGGATCACTTCCGAATCGTCACGCTACCTCGCGTGGATGACCTAGATATGGCGATCCACAAGCTGGGCCGTTTCTTCTCTGGCTACCATCAGAAATATTGATTTTTTCGCATCACCTAACGGCACCTTTTGGTGCCGTTTCTTATTTGCATCCTCCCCCATCACCGCCCACAATAGACTTCGTCTTTCCACTACCTGTTTTATTGAGAGAGCGTTATGAGCCAGAATCAAAGTCACTTTTTTGCCCACCTGTCCCGTTTAAAACTGATTAGCCGCTGGCCGCTAATGCGCAACGTTCGCACCGAGAACGTCTCTGAACATAGTTTGCAGGTCGCGTTTGTCGCTCATGCCCTCGCCATCATTAAAAACCGCAAGTTCAATGGCAATGTGAACCCTGAACGCGTCGCGCTACTGGCGATGTACCACGACGCCAGCGAAGTGCTGACGGGCGATATGCCTACGCCTATCAAATACTACAACCCGCAAATAGCGCACGAGTACAAAAAAATTGAGAAAGTCGCGCAGCAAAAGCTGATCGAAATGCTGCCAGCAGAGTTACAAAACGATTTCCGCCCGCTGCTGGATGAGCACTACTACACCGAAGATGAAAAGTTAGTCGTCAAACAGGCTGATGCGCTGTGCGCCTATCTCAAATGTTTGGAAGAACTGTCAGCCGGAAATAATGAATTTAAGCTGGCCAAAGCACGCCTCGAGAAAACATTGGATATGCGCTCAAGCCCTGAGATGGAATACTTTATGGAAGTCTTTATTCCGAGTTTTAGCCTGTCGCTGGATGAGATTAGTCAGGATGAGGTGATGTAGGGTTTCATTTGCCAAGTGCCTATGCGGCCTTGGTGTAAAGTTTCGTTCGCCTATCAATAACAGCTATCACATATAGCTAAATCGAAGGCGACCGATGAGGGGCGCCAGCGCGCGCCCCTTCAATCCTCGCGCTTTTATCCGAGACGCCATCTCCGCGCCGGGTCGGCATGCGCCATCCTTGGCGCCTCCTCCCCTCGTGAAAACATCCTGTTTTCACTGCTCTAAATACCAATACTTAAACTTAAAACAGATAAGATTTTGTCTTTTGTCTTTTGTCTTTTGTCTTTTGTCTTTTGTCTTTTGGGTTTGAGCTTATCCGGCACGTTACCGGACAGCCGAGTGAATCATGCAGGTTAGGATTCGCCTACAGGGATGTAGGCGAAAGAACGGAGGAGGCATGGACAAATTTGCCGGGAGCAAATTTGAACAACGCTTGCGTTGGCCCCGTAGGGGTGAGGCGCAAGGATGCGCCGAATATCCGCGATTGCCGTTCGTTCCGTTAAGACCGGAATGATGAAATGAGGGCACCCGCGTAGCGGGCAGGAAGGGGGTGCCAAGCCGGGTTGTTAGGGGGCGGCGAATGGCCCCCTAACACGGGCGCCTGCACGATGTATATGCAAGACTCGGTATTTTGAGCGGACGTAATATGTACCGTATCTAAATGATCACTTGCTCCACCAAACAATATCATCCCCCATCAAAACGGAAACAACCACGGCACCACAATCACGCTGGCAATCATCACCAAGATAGTGAACGGCACACCGATCTTAACAAAATCACCAAAGCTGTAATTCCCCGGCCCCATCACCAGCGTATTCACCGGCGAGGATACCGGTGTCATAAACGCGGCCGACGCGGATATCGCCACGATCATGGCAAAAGGATACGGCGAAAGGTGCATCGCATGCGCCGTTGCAATCGCTATTGGCGCCATAAGCACCGCGGTTGCCGTGTTGGAAATAAATAGCCCCGTCACCGCGCAGAACACAAACAGGCTTAACAGCACAATCCTTGGCCCCATGCCGCCGACTAAATCCATCAGCACATCAACCGCCAGCGTGATACCGCCGGTTTTTTGTAAAGCCAAAGCAAACGGCAGCATTCCCACAATTAATATCAGGCTTGGCCAGTGGATAGATTTATAGGCGCTTTCCATATCAATACAGCGGAATTTGCCCATTAACATACAGGCAATCAGCGCAGCGATGGCGTTCGGCACTTCATCCGTCAGCATCATGGCAATCATCAGCGCCAAACAAAATAGCGCATGCGGTGCCTGACTTATCGCCGGAGCAACATCATCCACCTCTGCCGGAAGATGCAACACAATGAAATCACGAGGTTGTAGCTGGAGCTGGCGTATCTGCTTCCAATTGCCGATAACCAGTAGAATATCACCGAGCTGGAGCGGTTCATTCACTAGCTTACCTTCCATCGGCACGCCGTCGCGGCGAATACCGACCACATTCAGCCCATAACGGGTACGAAAAGTCATCTCACGCAGCGTTTTTCCAATCAGATCAGAGTCCGGCACAATCGTAACTTCAGCCATGCCAACGTCACGCGCCTGCTCAGAAAAATACTCGCCACGCAGCACCATCGGTTCAAGCATCTGCTCGGCGCAAAATTCGCGTAAATCCACTTCTGAATCTGACATGTCAATCAGCAATACGTCGCGGTCTTTCAGTTCGGTGTTACCAATGGCGCTCACCATCACGCGACGAAATTTACGCCAGCGCTCAATGCCTACCACGTTGGCACCATAGCGGCTACGTAAGTGCAGCTCATCCAGCGTATGACCGATAAGCGGTGAGCCACTGCGCAGCGCTAAACGGCGGGCTCGCCCTGTAAGTTTATAGTCACGGATAAGATCACGGAAGGTACGGCGTTTCCAGCTGTCTTTATCGTTATCGTCCTTGCCACTTGCCAGCCAATTCCTCGCCACCAGCATGTAGCCCACGCCCATCAGCAAAACGATAATCCCTACCGGAGTGACGCTAAAGAAGCTTAAGCCGTGAAATCCTTCACGAACTAACTCGCTGCTAACGATCATGTTTGGCGGCGTTGCCACCAGCGTCATCATGCCGCTAATCAGTCCAGCAAAACTCAGTGGCATCAGTAAACGTGCCGGTGATATTTTCATCCGCGCAGCTACGCTGAGCACCACAGGAATGAATATCGCCACCACGCCGGTAGAACTCATTACCGCCCCCAATGCGGCGACGGTGATCATCAGCAAAACCAGCATTTTAGCTTCGCTATCGCCCGCAACTTTCACCAGCCAATCACCAACCTGGTAGGCAACACCGGTGCGAACAAGCCCATCACCGATAACGAACAATGCAGCAATTAAAATAACATTGGGATCGCTAAATCCGGCGGTTGCCTCGCTAAGGGAAAGCGTTCCGCTTAGCACAAAGGCAATAATGATCAACAATGCTACGACATCCATGCGTAACTTGTTGGTAGCAAAAAGAACAATGGCAATCAGCAATAACGTCAAAACCCACAATAATTCGCCGTTCACGACATCTCCCTTTGTGAATTTACTCCGGTAAACTTTGTACGTCAGAGGCCGCAACGATGGACTGCAATGCCGATGACATGGGATAAAACAGCTTAAGAATGCCATAAAAAAAGCCCCGTAATCACGGGGCTTAATCATATTTCGATCAATTACTATTTATAACGTATGGATTACCGCGTAATCCCCTTCCTTCTCAATACGGATTTGCGTAAGCGAAGTGAGGTTGAGATCGACTAAATCCAGTTTGGGTGCATCCTGAGGTGCATTAACCGCAATCACCTGACAACCCGCTGACAGCCCAGAAAGGATCCCTGCCGCAGCATCTTCAACGACCACGCAATCACTCACCGCCAGACCCAATTTTTGCGCCCCTAGCAGATAAGCATCAGGTTCAGGTTTGCCGCGAGCGACCTGCTCTGCCGTGATGAACACGTCCGGCTTTGGCAACTGGCCTGCAGCGCGGCGGGCGTAGGCCACAGGAATCGATCCCGATGTCACAATCGCCCATGGGATGTTGAGCTCATCTAAACGATCCAGCAATGCCTTCGCGCCCGGCAGCGCCGTAACGCCATCCGTATCGCGTGATTCAATTTCTTCCAACCAATCATATTCTTGTTGAATACGATCTTCGCTCTCACCAGACATAAAATGCCGCAGCGAGGTGATGGCCTGTTTGCCATGGATAAAATCTAGAACCTCTTGTGGGTCCACGCCCTGACGTTTCGCCCAGTTTATCCACGAGCGTTCAACGACCGGCAGCGAATCTACCAGTGTTCCATCCAAATCAAACAAAAAACCTTTGCACTTCACAGGCATTCCTCTGTTTTACGCGTTAATAATTTGTGCAATTTCCACTGCGCTCAGATGATACTGGCGCGGGCATGATTGCCAGATTGACAGCATACGCTGGTATTTGTCCCACATTTTAGTCTGGGCATTAAAGCCGTGCGTACCTGAATCAAAGTGAGTGTAACGCCCTTCGGTACCCACCATAAAGCGTACATAGCTGAGATAGCGTGATTCCGTAGCCGCATCAAAGCCTAAGAACTCAAGACGACGCGGATCAAGGTCTTGTTTTTCTTTTAAATTATTGAAAGACACCTGTAGTGCATGGTGCATTTCCATAATATTGATAATCGTGCGGCAGGTATCTTCGCTTAGCTCGCCAAAATCACGATCGAGTTCGCGCATTTGTAGGCCAAAACCGCGTTCGATGATGGTTTGCAAACGACGATAACGCTCGGCGTTATCCGGATCCATCATGGTCATCATCTTGTATTGGTTAGAAAGAATCAGGCGTTGCGCGTTAGTCATTTCCATCTTTGATATCCTCATCGAGCGGCGAAGGTCTACCTAGGCCGGGGTCAAGTCATGTAAAAGGTGAACTGTATGTTTCGCAGCATGGCATAAGCCTGACATTCTAAATAGTGCTGAACATTACTTTTTTGATTTGGAACGGGGTTTCACGAACGAGAAACTGCGGTAAATTGCTGACTGAGTATTTTTTTAGCAAAAGAAGTGTGTTTTAGCTACAAATCGATAACTCTGGCGCGCAAAAAACACACTTCTTATTGTTCAAATATCATCCAGGAAAGTTTTATCCAGCTGCTTAAATGCGCGCTGCAAAACATCGGCCAGTGACTGATAGGTTGGTGTCCCTTCTACCGGCGCCTGCGCTTTTCCGGCTTCCACCAGCTTAGCGCGAATTTCATGAAACCATTGCAATAAGGTTGGCGGCAGCGGCGTCACAGAACGTTTACCTAACCACCAAAGCCCTTGCATCGGCAAACTACAGGCAAACAGCGCGGTGGCAATCGCAGGGCCCAGTTGGCCACCCAGAGCAATCTGCCACGTTAACGTGAAAATGGCGATCGGCGGCATGAAGCGCACGGCAAATCGCGTCACCTTCGCAATACGATTTTCAGGAAACATCGGTGCCAAGCGCTTATCACTCGGCCACGTCTTCATATATGTCTGGCCGCGTTGAAAAATCTGGAACCACCCTACGTGGCCGGTTGGCTTAGATGTCATAGGAACCTCAACTTCATTTATAAAAAATCAAAAAACAGTGTAAAATCACAACGTATACTTAGCGGTCTTAAATTTATTTTGTTTTTGGCATCCGCAATCGGTATCCTAGCGCGGCCTTGAGGCCTGTAGAAGCAAAAACAACGTTAATAAAGTGTTTCATTAACGACTGCTTCTTAAAGCTAAGTTTTCAGCATTAAGACCCTGTACAATCTGACAGCGTCTGGCGAAAACCTTGCCGGCAACGCAATGCTTTTTCGAGCACCGCGGTTTTTTAATGCGATGTTCTTCATCATGACGAATTAGCACTACGCATGATGTTAATCATAAATGTCGACGACATATTACGCTACGCTTAATGTCTGATTGACTCAATTTCTAACCACGCATAACAAGTAGGTACTTCCATGTCGAAGCTGGTACTGGTTCTTAACTGCGGCAGTTCATCACTGAAATTCGCTATCATCAACGCAGCCAACGGTGAAGAACACCTGTCTGGTTTAGCTGAATGTTTCAGCCTGCCTGAAGCCCGTATTAAATGGAAAATGGACGGCGCTAAGCACGAAGAAGCCTTAGGCGCTGGTGCAGCTCATAGCGAAGCCCTGAACTTCATCGTTAATACTATTCTGGCACAGAAGCCAGAACTGTCTGCATCTCTGACCGCTATCGGTCACCGTATCGTGCACGGCGGCGAGAAATTCACTGAATCAGCACTGATTACTGATGAAGTACTGCAAGGTATTAAAGATGCAATCCCGTTTGCGCCTCTGCACAACCCTGCTCACCTGATCGGTATCGCTGAAGCATTCAAATCTTTCCCTAACCTGAAAGACAAAAACGTTGCGGTATTTGATACTGCTTTCCATACCACTATGCCGGAAGAGTCTTACCTGTACGCCCTGCCGTACAGCCTGTACAAAGACCACGGTGTACGTCGCTATGGCGCACACGGCACCAGCCATTTCTTCGTAAGCCAAGAAGCGGCGAAAATGCTGAACAAGCCCGTTGAAGAACTGAACGTTATCACCTGCCATCTGGGCAACGGTGGTTCTGTGACTGCAGTTCGTAACGGTAAATGTGTTGATACCTCTATGGGTCTGACTCCGCTGGAAGGTCTGGTAATGGGTACTCGCTCTGGCGATATCGACCCAGCTATCATCTTCCACCTGCATGACTCTCTGGGTATGAGCGTTGAGCAAATCAACAAACTGCTGACCAAAGAATCTGGCCTGTTGGGTCTGACCGAAGTCACCAGCGACTGCCGTTATGTTGAAGATAACTACGAAACCAAAGCTGACGCTAAGCGCGCAATGGACGTATTCTGCCACCGTCTGGCTAAATACATCGGTGCTTACACTGCGCTGATGGATGGTCGTCTGGACGCAGTCGTATTTACCGGCGGCATCGGTGAAAACGCGGCAATGGTACGTGAACTGACTCTGGATAAACTGGGTCTGCTGGGCTTCGAAATCGATCACGAACGCAACCTGGCTGCACGCTTCGGCAAATCTGGCACCATCACTAAAGATGGCAGCCGTCTGGCCGTAGTTATCCCAACCAACGAAGAGTTGGTTATTGCACAAGACGCCTCTCGTCTGACTGCATAAGACGCATCTCAACACCGTCAGCCAAGGCTGGCGGTGTTATTTAAGCTCCAAAGTTTAAATCAAGCGTAGAAATTCTAACCTATCCGACCAAGTTCACCGCGCTGTACCAACCGTCGTTCGTTCGGCCTGTTGAACAACCGTAAAGAGGTTTTATCGTGTCACGTACAATTATGCTGATCCCCACCAGCACCAGCGTTGGCCTGACCAGCGTTAGCTTGGGTGTCATTCGCTCTATGGAGCAAAAAGGTGTTCGTCTGAGCGTCTTCAAGCCTATCGCACAGCCACGTACCGGCGGCGATTCTTTAGACCAGACCACTACCATTATCCGCGCTAACTCTTCTATTCCTGCCGCTGAACCGCTGCGCATGTCTTACGTTGAAACGCTGCTGAGCTCTAACCAGCAAGACGTGTTGATGGAAGAAATCGTTGCTCGTTACCACGAAAATACCAAAGACGCAGAAGTTGTTCTGGTTGAAGGTCTGGTTCCAACCCGCAAACACCAGTTTGCTAACGCGTTGAACTACGAAATTGCCAAAACCCTGAACGCTGAAATCGTCTTCGTTATGGCGCTGGGCAACGACTCCGCTTCTCAGGTTAAAGAGCGTATCGAACTGGCTCGTTCTAGCTTCGGTGGCAGCAAAAACAAAAACATCACCGGCGTTATCATCAACAAGCTGAATGCACCGGTTGACGATCAGGGCCGTACTCGCCCAGACCTGTCTGAAATCTTCGATGATTCCAACAAAGCCAGCATTGCTAATCTGGATACTGCACAGCTGATCGAAAATAGCCCGCTGCCAGTTCTGGGCTGTGTGCCTTGGAGCTTCGAGCTGATTGCAACACGTGCCATCGATATGGCAAATCACCTGAAAGCACGCGTCGTGAATGAAGGTGACATCAAAACCCGTCGTATTAAGTCTGTGACTTTCTGCGCGCGCAGCATTCCTCACATGCTGGAACATTTCCGCCCGGGTTCACTGCTGGTGACTTCCGCTGACCGTCCTGACGTTCTGGTTGCCGCTTGTCTGGCAGCAATGAACGGCGTGGAAATCGGCGCAATCCTGTTGACCGGCGGCTACGATATGGACGAACGCATTGCTAAGCTGTGCGAACGTGCATTCCAGACCGGTCTGCCAGTCTTCATGGTTGATACCAACACGTGGCAGACCTCGCTGAGCCTGCAGAGCTTCAATCTGGAAGTTCCTGCTGACGACCATCAGCGCGTTGAGAAACTGCAAAACTACGTCGCAAGCCACATCGACAGCAAGTGGATTGATTCCCTGTCTGCGGCTTCTGAGCGTTCACGTCGCCTGTCTCCTCCAGCGTTCCGTTACGAACTGACCGAACTGGCGCGTAAAGCATGCAAACGCGTTGTTCTGCCAGAAGGTGATGAGCCACGTACCGTTAAAGCAGCAGCTATCTGTGCTGAACGCGGCATCGCTGAATGTGTTCTGCTGGGTAACCCAGAAGAAATCCAGCGCGTTGCAGCAGCTCAGGGCGTTGTTCTGGGTAAAGGCATCGAAATCGTTGATCCAAACGTAGTACGTGAGCAATACGTTCCACGTCTGGTTGAACTGCGTAAGAGCAAAGGCATGACCGAAGTTGTTGCTCGCGAACAGTTGGAAGACAACGTTGTTCTGGGTACGCTGATGCTGGAACAAAACCAGGTTGACGGTTTGGTTTCTGGTGCGGTTCACACCACGGCTAACACCATTCGCCCACCGTTGCAGCTAATCAAAACTGCACCGGGCAGTTCTTTGGTCTCTTCTGTGTTCTTCATGCTGCTGCCTGACCAGGTTCTGGTTTACGGCGACTGCGCGATCAACCCAGATCCAACCGCAGAACAGCTGTCTGAAATCGCTATCCAGTCTGCAGACTCGGCGGCTGCATTCGGTATCGAACCTCGCGTAGCCATGATCTCCTACTCAACCGGTAACTCTGGTGCGGGTAGCGACGTTGAGAAAGTTCGCGAAGCAACTCGTCTGGCTCAGGAAAAACGTCCTGACCTGATCATCGATGGTCCGCTGCAGTATGATGCGGCTATCATGGCTGACGTTGCTAAATCTAAAGCGCCTAACTCTCCAGTTGCGGGTAAAGCGACCGTGTTCATCTTCCCAGACCTGAACACCGGTAACACCACTTACAAAGCGGTACAGCGTTCTGCTGACCTGGTCTCTATCGGACCAATGCTGCAAGGCATGCGTAAGCCGGTTAACGACCTGTCTCGTGGCGCATTGGTTGACGATATCGTCTACACCGTTGCTCTGACTGCGATTCAGGCTGCGCAAGCTGCCGCTGCTGCTAAGTAATCTCTGATTACACGTTAAAAGGCTCCCACTTGGGAGCCTTTTTTATTGTTGGAACAGTCCGCTATTCTGGTAGCAAGCGGATCAGCGTTTGATAGGATTATCTTCCAGCAATCCCATCGCCTGTTTCACAATGTCCTCTGCCGTCAGTTCATATTCCTGCATTAGGAAATCCTGCGTTCCTACCTGCCCATAGCGTTCTTTAACTCCTACGCGCCGCATCGGCACCGGATGGTTTTCCACCAGCACTTCTGCCACGGCTGAACCAAGCCCGTTATGAATGCTATGGTTTTCGCAGGTAACGATTCGCCCTGTTTTCGCCGCGTATTCAATAATCAAATCTTTATCGATAGGCTTAAGCGTAAACATGTCGATAACCGCAGCGCTGTAACCTTGCTCAATAAGCATTTGTGCAGCTTGCAGAGCCTCAGCTACCATAATCCCATTGGCGATCAGCGTGATGTCTTTGCCATCTTGTAAAACCTTGCCTTTACCAATGGTAAATTCTGTACCGCTAGGATAAATCGTGTATGCCTGCTTACGGATGGTTCTCACCCAGTGGAAACCTTTTAAATCCACCAGCTGGTGCAGAATGTTTTGGAACATCGTGGCATCCGTCATTTCCATCACCACGGAGTGAGCAAGACCGCGCACGATCCCCATATCTTCGAACGACATGTGGGTTCCACCGTTATGACAAGCGCTAACGCCAGCATCTGATGCAATCACCTTCACATTGTTCTTTTGATAATCAACCGACATAAACAGCTGATCAAAACAGCGGCGACTCGCGAAAGCGGTAAAGGTATGCACAAACGGAATACGTCCGGCTAAAGAGAGCCCCGCCGCAGTACCGATAACGTTAGCCTCCATAATTCCGCAGTTGATAACCTGTTGGGGGAAATCACGGTGAACGCTGTCCATGGCCATAGAGCTCATCAAATCAGCTTCTAAAGCTATCACCGGCGTATTTGCGATGAACTGATCGCGCATCGCTTGGGCATACACCTTGCGCATTTCCATTTTGTCTTTCTGTAACGGCAGGAATTCATGGCTCATAGCGTTGCCTCCAGTGTTGCGATCGCTTTCTGCATTTCCGCTTTTATATCGTCAGTTAAGCGCAGGTGATGAGAATTGGGCAGTTGCTCAATATAGGGAACGCCCTGACCTTTGATACTATCGAGAAGCACGACTCTCGGACGCTGTTCACCGCTTCGAACTGGAGCAATGGCCTCGTAAATAGCGGCAATATCGTCGCCTTTCACGCTGAGCACATCGAAACCAAATGCGCTAAATTTCGCGTTGAGATCGAATGGTTTGATGACCTCATCTAAGGTGCCATCCAACTGCTGCTTGTTGTAATCAATAAACAGCGTCAAGTTATTCAGATTATGGTGAGCGATGAACTGGAAGGCTTCCCAGCACTGACCTTCATTCAGTTCACCATCGCCCAAAATGCAGAATACGCGGTTTTTACGCCCTGCCAGATGATGTGCCAGCGCCATCCCTGTCGCAATTGAAACACCCTGCCCTAACGAGCCGGTTGTCGCATCGACGCCACGAGTGAGCAAGCGGTCAGGATGGCTGGGGAAATGGGTTCCGTTTTCGTTTAGCGTGGCTAGATCTTCGCGTGGGAAATAACCTTTTAACGCCAAAGCACTATAAAGTGCGGGCCCCGCATGGCCTTTTGACAGCACAAAATTATCGCGCTCTGGCCACTGTGGCTGAGCAGGATCAACCTTCATCACTGCCCCATACAGTACCGCCAACGTTTCAACCACCGACATTGAGCCACCGTAGTGACCAAAACCCAGATTCGTTAACGCTTTTAAGGTTTCTACGCGAATTTCTGTCGCGTAACGTTGAACCTCTTTCAGGTTAAGCATAGTTACCCCTTATTTGTTGGCGCTATCAGCGGAGGTGGATGGAGAAATCTTGCGAGAGAAGAAGTAGTTATGTGCTACAAGCGCCACGAAGATGGCGATAATGACGGCCATAATCATGTCTTTATTCATAAAGCGCGCCATGTTGCCTAGCACAATACCGATGCCGCCAAAATCGGCGTCTGAGAAGGTGGTATTGGCAAAGCCGAGCGCGCCTAATACCGGCAACAAGAGAACCGGCAGGAAGGTAATCAGCAGGCCATTAGCAAATGCGCCAATCATGGCACCACGACGGCCACCGGTCGCATTGCCGAAGACCCCAGCCGTTGCCCCCGTAAAGAAGTGAGGAACGACGCCAGGTAAAATCAGCACCAGATTAAACTGGCCTAAGAGGAACAACCCGACCAGCCCACCGAGGAAGCTGAATAGGAAGCCAATCAATACTGCATTAGGGGCATATGGGTAAACCACGGGGCAATCAAGCGCGGGACGTGCATTAGGGACCAAACGCTCAGAAAACCCCGTAAATGCAGGAACGATTTCAGCCAAAATCAAGCGCACGCCTTGCAGAATAATGAACACGCCAGCCGCAAAGGTGATTGCCATAATGATGGAATAAACCAAATAGTTCTGGCCGGCGCTATAGGTGGCTTCGACAAAATCGGAACCTGCGCTCACCGCCATAATCAGGTAAATCACCATCATGGTCAGAGAGATGGAAATGGAACTATCGCGCAAGAAGCTGAGGTTTTTAGGCAGGTTCATCTCTTCGGTTGAGCGCGATCCTTTACCTACTCGCCCGCCAATCCAACCGGAAAGGATATAGCCTAATGTACCAAAATGACCAAACGCGATATCGTCATTGCCGGTAATTTTCCGCATATAACGCTGCGCCAAGGCAGGAAAAAAGGCCATGACTAAACCGAGCGTCAATGCTCCCGTAAAGACTAATTGCACACCTTCAAATCCGGCAACGGTCAATATAATGCCGATCATACACGCCATATAAAACGTGTGGTGCCCCGTTAAGAATATGTATTTAAGCTTGGTAAAACGTGCCACCACAATATTGGCAACCATGCCGAATGCCATAATTAGCGCAGTCGCAGCGCCATATTTTTCTAATGCAATAGAAACAATTGCCTCATTGTTAGGAATGATGCCCTGTATATTAAAGGCATGTTCAAACATACCTCCCAACGGATTAAGTGAGCTGACAAGAACCCCTGCCCCACCGCCTAAAACAATGAAGCCAAGAATTGTTTTTACGGTTCCTTTCACGACATCGCTGAAAGATTTTTTCTGAGCCAATAAACCGACCAAAGCAATAATCCCGACGAGAACCGCAGGAACTTTCAATATATCAACGATGAACTTCAGCGTTTCTTGGATAAACATATCCGCCTCGCTAATTATCTAAGATAAGTTGTCGATTATTTTATTTATTGAAATAAGCCCGTAGCTTTGTTTCAAGTTCATTAATATCAATAATATTGGTAATAACGATTAGCTGGTTATCTGGAATGCTAGCACTGGCAGCAATATCTTTCGCCATCACAAACAGATCGGCTTCGCTAGGGATCGCCGATGAGAGGTCAGAGTGCTCAACGTCTGCCTCAACACCCATCTTCTTGAGCACTTTTTTGATATTCATTTCCACCATAAAACTGCTGCCTAAACCTGAACCACATATCGCCATAATTTTCATTATTTAATCCTCGGTGAGTTTTTTAAAAACAGAGATCCCACAGGGAGTCCTGTTATTTTTATAGAGTGATTGATTTAAATAAGTATTAAAATTTCTCGATGATGGATTTAATCTCCTCTAGGGTAGCGGCACTATGAATTTTTTTTACCGCATCATCATCTGAGAAAAATTCTGCCAGATGAGAGATTAATTCAATATGGCTATGGCTGTCAGGCGCTGAGAGCATCACGACTAAATTAACCGGATCGTTGTCAGCAGAATGAAATAAAACGTCTTGTTTCACGCTCAGCAATGAAAGTCCTAAAGACTTAGCACCTTCTTCTGGCCTTGCGTGTGGCATCGCAATACCCGGAGCCAAGACATAATAGGGGCCCAGCTTTTCATGTTGCTGATAAATAGCGGCAAGATAATCAGGAGTAATAATACCCTTCTGTAATAACGGCTGCGCACTGAGCCTCACAGCCTCTTGCCACGTATCCACACTGTCGCGAATTTGTATGGTGTCATCAGTTAACCAAGTATTCAGCATTGTCTCTCCTAAGCGGATGACCTCTGTCGATAACCATAGCTGCCAGTCTGTTTGACCGTCGATTATCAGCAAATGGGGTGGTGTAAAGAGACATTACCTTTAAAGATAGCGCTACCAAAAACGCTATCTGTTGGATTTGTGATAGCGCTATCAAAAATAGATGTTTATTCTATGACCAGAGATGACGTACATCTCATAACGCCCATAGCGTGGCAATATCGCTAACAAAGCCCGTAGTAGTTTTATGATTAATCGCTTTTTTTAGCTAAAATAGCGCCATTGCAGCCTAGGCTCCGTTAGGAACAAGCATGCCCATCATTAAAAAACGACGTAGTACCGGCAGAGTCACGCTGGCCGATGTAGCCCGCCATGCCGGTGTTGGTTCAATGACCGTATCGCGTGCTCTACGTACGCCCGATCAGGTTTCGGACAAGCTAAGAGAAAAAATTGAGTCTGCCGTTAGCGAACTGGGCTACGTGCCAAATCTTGCCGCCAGCGCTTTAGCATCTGGGGCTGGACGCACGATTTCGGTGGTGGTTCCCTCGTTTACCGAGGCAGGCTGCGCCCAGATGCTGGCAGGGCTGCAAAGCGTACTACAACCGGCAGGATTCCAGCTGACGCTCTCCGAATCCCAACGTGATGAAGAACGCGAAGCTAGCATGCTAGAAAACCTGCTCTCAGCCAGTCTGGCCGCGGTGGTTTTACTCAGCACCGAGCAAAGCGATAACACCCGTCAGTGGCTGAAAAATGCAGAAATTCCGGTGGTGGAAATCGGCGCCATGCGCGAAGATCCTATCGATATCAATATCGGGATAGATTATGCCGATGCGATGTTTAATCTGACGCGCTATGTCATCGATCGAGGATATGAAAACATTGGTTTGCTATGTGCGAATCAAGAGCCGTGGATATTTCAGCAGCACCTTCATGGTTGGCATCAGGCGCTGCTACGCAGCCATTTCTCACCACATCGGGTCATTAACGCCGCTGAACCCGCCAATTTCTCCACCGGCGCAAACGTATTACCTGAATTTATTCTGGCTTGGCCGGAAATTGATGCGCTGATTTGCGCGTCTGACGAATTAGCCTGCGGAGTGTTGTATGAATGCCAGAGAAGGCATATTCGCGTGCCAAGTCAGCTAGCCGTGGTGGGTTTCGGCAATCGAGATGTCAGTCAGGTATGTCAGCCGCCGTTAACCACCACAGCCGTACCTTTTAAAGAGATTGGCATTCAGGCTGCCAACGCTCTGTTGGCCCGCCTGAATCAACAGACAACCAAAGCGACGATCCCTGTCAGCTCAGTGCTATGCAAACGGAACAGTTGCTAAGCTGACAGTCTATAGATCGCTACTCTTCGCTTTCGTTCTGCGGCGCATCGCTTTCCGCTTCAGCTTCGCTAGGTGCTTTCGCCGATGGTGTGGTCTTTTGGATACACATCGGCTGATAGTGTTTATCGCTGTTACGCGTCATCCACAGAGAGAGCGCTTTCAGTGAATCAGGAGTGAAGCTGTCGCACTCCGCCGTGATTTCCTCAGGGGTCATCCAGCGAACCGACTCAACTTCTTCTTCCTGTAGCGCAAACGGGCCGTGAGAGACACAGCTAAACAACCCTCCCCATACGCGGCAATTGTCTTGTTCAAAATAGAACATGCCGTGATCGGCAAAGGGAACGCCAGCAATACCGAGCTCTTCTTCTGCTTCTCGGCGCGCTGACTCCAACATATTTTCACCACTTTGCACCACACCACCGGCGGTAGCATCGAGCCATCCTGGGTAAAAATCTTTGTTTTCAGTACGTTTCTGAACTAGGATCTGCCCCATTCCATTGTGAACCACGATATAGGTTGCACGGTGACGCAGACATTGCGCGCGCATCTGCGCGCGAGTTGATTGCGCGATGACATCATTGTTTTCATCAACAATATCAACCCACTCCAACCCGGTGTTGAGCGTTTGTTCCACCATCCTCTGAAACCTTTTTCTTAGCGTACTGCTGTACGCGGTTTGTTCATCGCACCTGCTTTATGTTTCACATCTGTACACGCGACAGCGGTGAAAGCAGATCCTACCGAAAATGCCATAAAATAAAACAATCAGTCGATTGCGACTTCTGCCAGTATCTCTGTACCGTACAGGGCGCAGACTTTTAGGACCCCGTTGTCAAATAACCCAAAACTCGGCACATTTCCGCCTTTGGGTAAGCTAACTGAGCCAGGATTGAAACAGTAGATATCACCACGTTGTTCTGCCACCGGCAGGTGTGTATGTCCGTAGACCAGCACATCTTTTGGACTTAATGGCGGTAACTCAGCAGGATGATAAAGGTGACCATGGGTTAAAAACAATCTTTGATTATCGAGCAAAATTTGCTGCCAAGGCGCCATCATCGGGAATTTCAGCAGCATCTGATCGACTTCACTATCGCAATTGCCGCGAACAGCGATGATCTTGTCAGCAAACTTATTTAGCTGCTCTGCGACCTGCGGCGGATTATAGCCTTCCGGTAGCGGATTTCGTGGGCCGTGATTGAGCACATCCCCCAGAATAATCAGCCATTGGCTTTCGCTTTGTTCAAACAACTCAAGCACGCGCTGGGTCGCGGTGAGAGATCCATGGATATCAGAGGCAAACATCAGCTTCATATACGGTTCTCGTTAAATAAGAATAATCCCTATGGCGTTACAAAAGCCCATAGTGTAGCGAATGACCATAGTGTAACGATGGCTATCGTCGCCCGCCAGCATACAACGCACTGTTTGCCTACTTTTAACCTGATTGGTCCATCGGTTGCTGCTTTTAACGTCGCTTGGTCGCCGATAACGCCAGCCATTGGCACACTGAAGCGCGCTGCCATTGGAAATGCGCATAATCCGCAATACGTTCTGGTACTGGATCTCCTGCCATCACTAAACGATTTAGCATTAAAGCTAAGTCTGTATCCGCAATGCACCACTCTCCGAATAAGTTCTGATGCCCATCAATCAACAACCGTTCAACGCCTGCAATTAGCTTGGCTGCCGCATATTCGCCTTCTAGGCTCAATGCGGGCGGCTTGAGCCCAGCAAAAATAACTTCAGTAGAACGCTCTTGCCGAATTGGCATCAGATCGCTGCGCAGCCACGCTTGGATTTCACGCGCCTTAGCTCTTTTTTGCGTATCTATTGGATAAAGAGAAGCAAAGTCAGGCGCAGCAAAAACCTCATCAAGATATTCAGTGATAGCTGAAGACTCAGAAAGAGAGAAGTTTTCATGTAATAGCGTCGGCACTCTGCGCGTTAGTGAGAGCTCGGCATATGCCTCCTGCTGGTTCTCGCTCTCAGCTAAGTCAACCGGCTCCAGCTCAAACCTAACGCCCTTTTCTTTTAAAGCGACATAAACAGACATCACATACGGGCTGAAAAAGTGACTATCAGAATACAGCGTAATTTTCGGCTGGCTCATCTTCTCTCCTGTCGGCACTTGGCAATCATTGGGATCTCAGTATTACACGTTTGTGTATATTTGCAGCGCTGAAGTTATCCCGGTTTAGGTGATATTTCACACTGTCTGAATTATACATTTTTGCAACATCACCGCTTTCGCCACCGAGCCTTTTGGACTATAGTCAGAGAGATAAGCTTCCTCTTACCGCTTGATTTTTCTGGGAGACATCATGATCGACCTGTATTACGCACCAACCCCAAACGGCCATAAAATTACTCTTTTCCTCGAAGAATCTGGCCTTGCCTATCAAATTCATCGCGTCGACATTGGCGCTGGCGATCAGTTTAAACCTGAGTTTTTGGCCATTTCTCCTAACAACAAAATTCCGGCCATCGTAGACCGACAACCCGTAGATGGTGGCGCCCCCCTGAGCCTGTTTGAATCAGGTGAAATACTGCTTTATCTCGCAGAAAAAACCGGCAGATTCATGAGCCAAGAATTACGCTCACGTGCCGCCACGCTACAGTGGTTGTTCTGGCAAGTCGGCGGTTTTGGACCAATGCTGGGGCAAAATCATCACTTCAATCACTACGCGCCTCAGCCCGTTCCCTATGCTATTGAACGATATCAGGTTGAAACTAAACGCCTCTATACCGTTCTCGACAAACAGTTGAAAAAGCATGCCTATGTATCGGGCGATGAATACAGCATCGCAGACATGGCGATTTATCCGTGGGTGGTACCACACGCCCGTCAGCGTATTGACTTAGAAGATTTTCCTGCCGTACGTAACTGGTTTGAACGCATCTCCGCCCGTCCTGCAACGAAGAAAGCTTACAGTTTGTCGCAAGACTAACCGACAGAGGCCAGCGCTCATGCTGGCCGCTTCTTCTCTATTATCATTGTTATGCTTTCCCTGTATGCTGAATGCGACATCGCATTTGATAAGGACACCCTATGAGCTTTTTACAGCCTGATGCCATTATTCGTATTAAAAACCTGCGGCTGCGCACTTTCATTGGGATAAAAGAAGAAGAAATCAAGAATAAACAAGACGTTGTTATCAACGTTGTGATCCATTACCCAGCAGAACAGGCGCGGAAAAGCGAGAATATTGCCGACGCGCTTAACTATCGTACGATCACGAAACGCATCATTGCCCACGTTGAGGATAATCGTTTCGCACTGCTGGAAAAATTAACTCAGGATGTCCTCAACATCGCTTGTGAACACCACTGGGTCACCTATGCTGAAGTAGAGGTCGATAAGCTTTACGCCCTGCGCTATGCAGATTCCGTCTCGATGACCATGCGCTACCGTAAAGCGAGTGAATAGCGACATATACCCTAAATAACTCGTGTTATATCAAGGGTGAAGGATAGACATATCCCTGATCTTGGAGAAGGCTTATGCGTATTTTTATCACTGGCGGAACGGGGCTTATCGGCAAACCTCTTTGCCAACGTCTGTTGACGCTGCACCACGAGCTCACGGTTTTAACCCGCGATCCGCAGAAAGCGAGGGAAAAGCTCGGCGATAACGTTCACTACGTAACGTCTTTGGAAGCGCTTTCAACGCTGGACGGCTACGACGCTGTGATTAATCTGGCCGGTGAGCCCATCGCAGATAAACGCTGGACGGAAGAGCAAAAGCAGCGTCTTTGTCATAGCCGTTGGGATATTACCGAGCGTCTTGTTGAACTGATTCATAACAGCGCTACGCCACCTTCTGCGCTGCTATCAGGTTCGGCCGTGGGATATTATGGCAACCAAGGTGAAGCGTTGGTCACCGAAGACGATACCCCGCATCATGAGTTTACCCACGATCTCTGCGCACGCTGGGAAGGCATTGCGTTACAAGCTTCCAGCGACAAAACACGCGTCTGTCTAATGCGTACGGGCATCGTTCTTGCGCCCGACGGCGGCGCATTAAGTAAAATGCTTCCTCTTTTCCGCCTCGGTTTAGGCGGTGAAATGGGCAATGGCCGGCAGTATATGCCGTGGATCCACATTGATGACATGGTCAACGCCATTCTCTATTTGTTGGAGTGCCCAACGCTCAACGGCCCGTTCAACATGACTTCGCCCTATCCCGTTCACAATGAACAATTTATCGCCACATTAGGCGAGATTTTGGGTCGCCCTACGGTGGTCCGTACCCCTGCATTTGCGATAAAAACCCTCATGGGTGAAGCCAGCGTGCTAGTCCTCAGCGGACAGCGAGCTATTCCCAAACGGCTGGAAGAAGCTGGATTTAGGTTCAGGTATTTCGAGTTGGAAGATGCGTTAAGGAATGTGTTGGGGAAGGAGTTTTAGGCGTAAAAATACTTTCTAGAACTCTGAATGGTTTCATCTGCCAAGTGTGTATGCTGCTATTGTGTAAGGTTTCGTTCGCCTTTTCATAACGGCATTCACATATAAACTGAGTTGTAGGCGACCGATGAGGGGCGCCAGCGCGCGCCCCTTCAATCCTCGCGCTTTTATCCGAGATGCTATCTCCGCGCCGGGTCGGCATGCGCCATCCTTGGCGCCTCCTCCCCTAGTGAAAACATCCTGTTTTCACCGCTCTCACTACCAAGACTTAAACTATCAAAAAAATAAAAAAGACAAGAAGACAAGAAGACAAGAAGACAAGAAGGCAAAAATGCCTTTCGTCTTTTCATGTTGAAAGGATACATTTTAGAGCCACCAGCAGGGACGCTGGTGGCAGGTTGAGGGCGTACAGGATGTACGCTCCGAAACCGGTCGGTCAAACAACTCGGTAAAAAGCGCGAGAGTCGAGAGGTTGCGCGCTGGCAACCTTTCGTCGGACGCCTACGCCAACTGCTTCATAAAAACGCAAATGTTAAGAGGCGTACGAAACCTTTCACAGCGATTACATAAAAGGGTCTGGATGTCATCAGCAAACGAAGCCTTTCACCTTAGCCATATAAACAATCATTGCCCCTACTTCATTGCCCCCGACAAAAACTGCTGCAACCGCGTACTCTTCGGGCTGCCAAATACCAACTCCGGTGGCCCCTGTTCTTCAATCACGCCCTAATGCAAAAAGATGACGTGGCTAGAGACATTACGGGCAAAACCCATTTCATGCGTCACAACCACCATCGTTTTTCCTTCCTCGGCCAGTTTTTGCATAATACGCAACACCTCACCAACCAATTCAGGATCGAGCGCAGACGTTGGCTCATCGAACAAAAGCACCTCAGGCTCCATTGCTAATGCACGGGCGATGGACACTCGCTGTTGCTGACCGCCAGAAAGATTAATCGGGTATTTACCTCGCGCCCTTTCATCAATCCCCACTTTTTCCAGATAGCGAATAGCCCGCTCGCGTGCTTCTGCTTTACTAAGCCCAAGTACTTGAATCGGCGCTTCCATCACGTTTTCCAACACCGTCATGTGACTCCACAAATTGAAATGCTGGAATACCATCGTCAAACGCGTACGCAGCAAGCGTAATTGCTTTTTATCACCCACTTTTAATTGACCGTCAGTATCTCTTACTAAGCCGATATCAGTACCGTTGATAGCAATCGATCCTTCGCTCGGTTTTTCCAGAAAATTAATACAGCGCAAAAATGTGCTTTTCCCCGATCCGGAAGATCCGATGATGCTAATCACATCGCCTGCCTGAGCGGTCAGTGACACGCCTTTAAGCACTTCATGATCGCCATAGCGTTTATGCAATTCGATAACGTTAAGTTTTGTTGGATTCATAAACGGCAGCTCAGTGAGTTAACGAAGGATTCACGTGCGCCATCCAGCGTTTTTCCGCTTTACGAAACAGCCGAATGAGCACATAAGAAATGGTCAGATACAGCACTGCGGCAATACCGAATGCGGTAAAGGGTTGATAAGTTGCAGAGTTGATATCCCGTGCGACCTTGAGCAAATCCGGCACAGTGGCAGTAAACGCCAGCGCCGTTGAATGCAGCATCAGGATGACTTCATTACTGTACGCGGGTAACGCCGTGCGTAATGCCGATGGCAAAATGATGCAGCGGTAAAGTTTAAAACGTGAAAACCCATAAGCGTTAGCGGCTTCAATTTCCCCATGCGGCACCGCACGGATCGCTCCAGCAAAGATTTCCGTGGTATAGGCACAGGTATTCAAGGTTAATGCCAGCAGCGTACAGTTAAGCCCGCTGCGGAAAAACGCGTTCAACAGTTCGGTTCCTTTCACAATCTCCAGCGTGTACATGCCTGAATAAAACACCAACAGCTGAACATACAGCGGCGTACCGCGAAATACCCATGTGAAGCACCAAACCGGCGTTGAAACCCAACGGTTCGGTGAAACTCGCGCCACGGAAAGCAAAACCGCAAGTACGCCCCCCATCACTACCGAGGCAATCAGCAACCACAGCGTGATGGCGATCCCTGTAAAACGAAAACCATCGGTCCAGAGCAATGATTTCCAATACTCATGAATAATCTCGTTCATAGCTCGGCCCTTCTCACGCCCGCTGAATAACGTTTCTCAAGCAGCAACAGCACGCCGTTCGATAGCGTGGTAAAGAGCAGATAGATCACGCCAGCCACAATAGCGAAGTAAAACGGCTGCCAAGTTCCCTTGCCTGCAATCTGAGTGGCTTTGACCAAATCATCTAAGCCAAGCAATGAAACTAACGCCGTCGCTTTCAGGATCACCTGCCAGTTATTACCAATCCCTGGCAGGGCATATCTCATCATCGCAGGAAACAAAATACGCCGGAAAATCTTGCTGTTGGAAAAACCGAGTGAGGTCGCAGCCTCTATCTGGCCTTTTGGCACCGCCATAAATGCGCCGCGAAAAGTTTCGGTAAAATAGGCACCATAGATAAAACCCAGCGTGATCACTCCGGCAACCAGCGGATCGATATTAAACTGCGACCAACCCAATGAATCGGTCAGCTGATTTAACATCATCTGTAGGCCGTAGAAGATCAGCAGCATTAATACCAGATCGGGAACACCGCGAATTAGCGTGGTGTAACCTTCAAAGATCGTCGCAAGGACGGATGAACGAGAGAGCTTGGCGGCGGCCCCAATTAAACCGATTACAACGGCAAGCAGCACCGAGCTCACGGCCAGCTCCAGCGTAACGAGGGCACCATTAAGAATTAGTTGGGAGTAGCCTTGTAGCATTATTCAACCTGCCATTTCATAGCGTACCACTTAACCCATAGGCACCCGCCTCAAAGCGGAGGGTGCCTAACCTCGGATTAACCGCCGTAAACGTTAAAATCAAAATACTTTTTGGCGAACTTATCGTAGGTGCCATCTTTACGCATTGAATCGAAGGCTTTATCCAAGGCGACTTTCAAATCCGTTTCATCTTTACGCAGGCCCATTCCGGTACCCACGCCAAAAATGGCATTATCTTTTACAGAAGGCCCCGCAAACGCATAATCCTTACCGGCTGGCTGTTTCAAGAAGCCTTCGCTTGCAGCAACTTCATCCTGAAACGCGGCATCAATTCGGCCCGCGGCTAAGTCAGCGTAGATTAAATCCTGATTTTGATAAGGCACCACGTCAACGCCTTGCGGACGCCAATGCTGGTTGGCATAGGTTTCTTGCGTTGAGCCTTGCAATACGCCTACATGCTTACCTTTAAGAGATTCCAAGGTAGGCTGAATCGGCGACCCTTTTGCTGCCACGAGGCGAGAATCTGCCGCGTAGAGCTTTTCAGTGAAAGCGATTTCTTTCTGGCGTTTTTCGGTAATCGACAGGGAGGAAATGATGGTGTCAATTTTCTTGGCTTTCAGTGAAGGGATCAGCGCGTCAAAATCGCTCTCCACGAAAGTACATTGAGTATTGATTCGTTTGCACAGCTCTTTAGCCAAATCAATATCAAACCCAACGAGCTGACCTTGCGGATTTTTAGAGGAAAACGGTGCATAGGTTGGATCGGTACCCACACGGATATGATCGGGAACCGCAGCAAACACGCTGGAAGAACCTACCATCGCCAAAAACAGAGATACCGCTAGGACATGCTTCTTCATACTTTACCCTCAAGAAAACGGTTTATGGTCGTGATGTTTTTGTGTTGACTGCATCGCAGTGAGGCAGCGTGTCGAACTCAATGGTTAGACTTAAAATTGTTATAGGCTTGCAAGCGAGGCGTGCACCGAAATCTTTAGCAGGTTTCATGCCATACCGCATTTCACGGCGAAACGTTCAGCACGAATGACGCTGAGAATACGCAGCACAACGCGACACAACCGTCTTCAGAGGAGTGAGCTACTCTGCCTCGCTTTAGCAAAGATAGAGCAGCAATAGCAAAACGACAGGTTCAGGAGAGGGAAAAGCAGACTTTATGCACCAAAGGTGATCAATGTTGCAAAAATGCACTAATGTTGCACGAGTGTTACTATTATTTATGCTCACCGCCCCAGCGGGTGAACAGATCTTCAGGCATTTCAATATCAAACTGATCGATAACACGATTGACGGTTTGATCGATAATATCTTGCAGCGTTTGCGGGCGATGATAAAACGCGGGGACCGGTGGCATAACAATGGCCCCCAATTCGGCAGCGGTCGTCATCATTCTCAAATGCCCCAGATGCAACGGCGTTTCTCGCACACAAAGCACTAAGCGACGATGCTCTTTCAACACCACGTCGGCTGCACGGGTTAACAGATTGTCCGTATAGCTATGAACAATACCTGATAGGGTTTTCATTGAGCAAGGCAGAATAACCATACCCGCTGTTTTGAACGATCCCGAGGAAACGCTGGCGGCAATATCACGCGAATCGTGAACTACATCGGCTAAGCTCTGCACGTCCCGCAACTGCAGATCGGTTTCCAATGCCAACGTCTGGCGAGCGGCATTACTCATGATGAGATGAGTTTCGATATCAGGCACACCCTGCAGCACTTCCAGTAAACGCACACCGTAGATTGCACCGCTGGCACCAGAGATACCAATAATTAAACGTTTCATGAGTGTTGGCCTACTTTTGCAGATTTAATCAGGCATTCGGCAGGAATGCCAAACAGCGTGTGTAACCGTCGGATCATCGGTAACGTTAAATTACGTTTACGATTTAATACTTCGTACACTCGATTTGGGTTGCCAATCGCCGCAGTCAGATCGCGAACTGTCAAACCAGATTGCTCCATGCGAAACTTGATTGCTTCAACAGGATCGGGAAGATCAACTGGAAAATGTTTAGACTCATATGCTTCTATCAGAGTAAGCATAACTTCAAAACTATCCCCTTCAGGCGTGTTCGGTTTTGGAGGATTATCAAAAAGGGGCGATACCTCTTTCAACGCAGCTTTGTAATCTTGTTCATTACGGATGGGGCGAATATTCATCTACCACTCCATTTCTACACTGTTAGCATCAACTGCATCATATTGCCGATGTGTACCGATAAATTTGATATAAATTGACTGGTACTGATAGGCAATCGCAACGACTAAACGATATTCATTCCCTTTAATATTGAAAACAACTCGGCGACCTTTCAGTACGCTGGCCGTCGAATAGAGGCGCTTAATATCACTTGGCATTGTCCATTCAGCGTTTTTTACCTCATCAATCCATGACCTTAACGGCTGCTCGACCTCAGGATACCGTTCC